>JANMYO010000007.1:0-94884 GCA_031382175.1 Bacteroidia bacterium
ATCACTGCTCCGGGCAATGCACCACATGAGCCCGCTGTCGGGGCTGCCACAATTACTCCCATTGAACTCTTCACTTCCATCATCGCAGACACATACATGATGACTGTATTAAGAACATCTCCCTCCACTAACTTCTTGTCATCCATTTGTCGCTTAAAATTCACCGACTGGGGTCCAAGAATTCGATCCGCATACTTTGTTCCTTTCAATCCCAGTTCGATAGAAGAATGCATGATTCTTACGATCGTTCTCATCTTTTCAAAAACTTCTCCTTCAGAGATCGCTCCCCGTTCACTCTCGTAGTTGGAAGCAAGCTCCCATAAGGAAAGGTTTTTTCCCTGGTTATATTCCAACATTTCCTCGGCTGTGATAAAAGGTACTTTAAGGTTTTTGCGGGCCAGTACGGGTAACACCGGAGAAAGTTTTTTGATAAACAAAACATCCTCCATCGCCTTTAACTCCTCCAGTAATCCCGAGGCGGGAAACTTTTGTGACTTTATTTCAATAAATGTCTGATGTCCCTTATGAAGAACAACATCATCGTGAGGAATTGTCTTTGCAATGAACTCAAAAACACGCTCAGGTGACTTTACATAAACCAATGTCTCATAAAAATCACCCGCCATCCTAACCTTGGCGCCATCAATTTCAATTACTTCAATCATGCCGCCTCCTGTGGAAAGGGCAGTCAGTAATCTCGTTTCATGCTTATTGATTAATGTAATCTTATACGTATTCGGATGTTCGGCACCATAGCTCACAATATTAATTTTTATCTTAATGCCGGCCTCCTCAATCGCCTGTTGATAATTGGGAAGGCGCTCGTCATGAGCTTCCCAACCTAAAAAGCCACCAAAGAGTCCCATGTCTGAACCTTGTCCTTTGTGCGTTGTTGCCAAAGATCCATTCGGATCATATTCAATGAGTGCCTCTTCAATGGCAGCGTCCATCAAATCGCGACAAAGTCTTCCAATCCGAAGAGAAGCGGCACAATGCGAACTGGAAGGTCCACGCATCACCGGACCGATTACATCGTTGAAAATGCTAGGGTAGTTTTCCATAAAATAGTTACAATGAGCCCACGAATATACTCAAAATTAAAGTTAGGTGTTTAAATGGGCCACACAAAGGTCAGGGTGACGTCAATGACTTAGGACGTAAAAGATTTTCTACCTGTCCGTGATGTCGCTTTATATGAAACGCAATAAATTCTAATCGTTGATGAAAATCCATGGGCCCGGAAATTGGGTGAGGGTGTGCCTGAATCCGTAGCTCATCTTCCTGAATATCTTCTCCGAAAGCATCGAGAATGGATTGCAGGCTTGCCAAAGCATTCTTCCAAAATAGCAAGGTGCCACCCATACGGGGTGCAGCAACTGCCGGTACTTTTTCTTTCTCCTGCCAGGTTTGCTGGATAATCGCTTCGATAGGGAGATTCTTGAATTTAGAATCAAAAGTCTTTTCATACTGGCCTGATCGGATGGCATGCAATGTCTTCCACATCCCCAGTATTCCACCGTGCTCGGCCCAATACAAATGCTCAGTTATCTCGATCGCATTCCAGACCTCTGAAGAAGGTTTCCAAAGCGCCTGTTTTTCGGATACTCGTGCAGTCTGCATTATATACGCCTGACGCGCCTCCGCAACCTCTTCAATTAATTCTTTAACTTTATTCATAATCGATCATTAGATAAAGTACAACGCGTACCCACCCCTACTTTTTCTTATCAACAATCGCCTTCATCTGCTTGTTCACGAGCACCGGGTTGATCGCATCAATGCCTGATTTGAGAGTTGCTTCCAGTTTAGTCAGGTGACCTTCCAATTCTTTAGAAAGTTCATCAAATACCTTGTAAACACCAGCGGTGGGTTTGGCATCACCAGTCTCCAGACTTCTGCGAACAGCCGATATCCGGTTGCCCAGTTTAATGGGGAAGTTTAATGGATCCTGCCCGCTGCGATTCTTGGTTTGATATAAATCTTCTTCAATGGCGGTGATCTTAGTCATCAACTCCTTGGCCGATGCCGTAAAGGCAGGATCGTTTACTTCTTTGGCGCGTTCTTCAATCTGCTTCTTTAATTCCCTGATGCGAATCACTGCTTCATTCGCTGCACTTTCTTTATCGCGAATCTTTACAGCGATATCAAATGTCTCCTTCAAATCAGCTTCGGTAATGCCTTTCAAATTAGGATTCAACTTAACTTCAAACGGAAATGTCTTTGTGTAGCCTCCTGCCGTTAGCTTTACCTGATATTTTCCGATAGGCGCTTTGGGGCCACTTTTCGCATCGGCTCCCCATAATATCATTCCATCAAAAACAGTTGCACCGGGATATCGTAAGTTCCATAAAAAAGTATTGAGGCCTGCGGCTGTGGTTGGTTTTGAAGGCTCACGCTCCCACCATGGAATAGTCGGATCGGCCTTATATTCTGTTTTATCTCCGACAAATGTTTTTACCACTACGCCTTGAGCATCTATGATTTCAAATTTCACAGTATCCAACTTGTCTTTCAGGTAATACTGAAACGTAGCGTCATACACACCTCGAATTGCATCACCGGGTTGAAATAAAATAGCGTTCTGTTTCATCAATTCGGGAGTGAGCTGCCGCAGTGGCTGAATGTCATCGAGAATCCAAAAACCACGACCATGTGTTCCCAATACAACATCATTATCCTTGATCACTAAATCACGTATAGGTGTATCGGGTAAGTTCAACTGCAGCGGCTGCCAATTATCGCCTGCATTAAAAGAGACATACGCACCATGTTCCGTTCCTAAAAACAAAAGTCCCGGACGAACAGGATCCTCCCGGACCGATCTTGAAAAATGTCCATCCTTAATTCCGGTTACAATTTTTGTCCACGTCTTGCCATAATCTTTTGTTCTGAAAACATACGGCTGGCGATCATCTACCTGGTAACGGAATGCCGCTACATAAGCAGTTCCGGCAGTATGCCTTGATTCATCGACAATCGCTACCACGGAATTTTTCGGCAATTCTTTCGGTGTGATTTCTGTCCATTTCTTTCCACCATCTCTTGTAATCTGAATTTTTCCATCATCCGATCCCGCCCAGATGGTATTCACATCATGGAAAGAGGGGGCGAGTGCAAAAACAGTCGCATAGATTTCTGGTCCGTTCATATCACGCGTGATGATACCACCGGAAACTCCCAGTGTTTCAGGGTCAGCATAGGTGAGATCGGGACTAATCTTATCCCAGCTTTGTCCATCATCTGTTGTTTTCCAAACGTGTTGCGAGCAGGTATATAAAATCTTTGGATCTAACGGAGAGAAGACAATCGGATAGGTCCATTGCCAGCGTTCGGGTAATTCGCTTGCCGGTTCACCGGAAAAAAACCGGGGATATACTTGAATATCTCTTATCTGTCCGGTTGTACGATCATATCGTGTTAACAACGCTCCCTGACTTCCTGCATAATAAATATCAGGATTTAATGGATGTGAAGTAATGTAACCACTCTCTCCTCCACCCACATCATAGCCCCACGGTCCTAGTTCATTCATGTGTCCCCATCCATCGCTGGCCACTGCTAAAGTAGAGTTGTCTTGCTGTGCTCCTGCAACATGGTATGGAACATGATTGGTGGTGGTAACATGATAAAATTGAGTAGTAATAAAATCTTCTGCCGTCCAGCTTTTACCTCCATTCACAGAAACACAACCGCCACCATCGTTGGAGGTAATCATCCGCTGCGGATTATTTGGATCGATCCACAAATCATGATTATCGCCATGCGGCACGGTGATCTCCTGATCAAATTTCACACCTCCATCCGTTGACTTATAGAAATCTACATTCAGACAATATACTGTTTCCCGATCCAGAGGATCTGCATAGATTCGCGAATAGTAAAATGCACGCTGGCGAAGTTTGCGTTCGTCATTTGTTTTTTTCCAGGTTGCACCTGCATCATCAGACCGATAGACGCCACCGTCATTGGCTTCAATGATCGCCCATAATCTCTTGTTATCGGCCGGAGAAACAGTGATCCCAATTTTTCCGAGAGGGCCTTCGGGCATTCCGGGGTTCTTTGTTAATTCATTCCAGGTCTCTCCTCCATTCTCGGATTTCCATAATTTACAATCAGGGCCACCGCCCCACATCTTCCACGTTCTTCTATAAACTTGCCAGGTAGAAGCATATAAAACTTTTGGATTGGTGCGATCGATGATTAAATCAACCGCTCCTGCTTTAGGACTTACGTACAATACTTTCTTCCATGTGTTGCCACCATCAACGGATTTAAAAACTCCCCGTTCTTCATTGTCTCCATAGGGATGGCCAAGGGCGGCTACATAGACCACATCGGGATTGGTAGGGTGAATGCGTATGCGGGAAATCGCCTGTGTTTCTTTCAATCCAAGCGACCGCCAGGTTTTACCAGCGTCTATTGATTTGTACACCCCATCGCCCTGCGTGATGCTTCCCCGAAGTTGGGTTTCTCCACCTCCTATATATATAATGTCAGGATTGGTTTCGGCAACGGCTACTGCACCAATTGAAGAACTTGAAATCTGTCCGTCTGTAACGGGAAACCATTCGGTTCCCCCATCAGTAGTTTTCCATAGTCCTCCTCCGGTGGCGCCAAAGTAATATTCATTAGGTCTTCCCGGACTACCCGTGCTACCTAATGAGCGGCCTCCGCGCAGCGGACCAATGTTTCTCCACTTTAGTTTATCGTAGTATTTGGAGTCGTACGTTGTTGAGGAAGGCTGAGTTTGTGCCTTAACCTGGCCAATCGCGATAAAGACTAATAAAAGAAGGAAAAAAGTATTTTTCATGCAGATGCTGTTTATGGGAAAAAGGTAGTGAAAACCTGGGAATAGAAAAGTCAGATATGAAACCAGTGGGGAACTAAGGTTCTAAACGGTAAGGTTCCGAAAGATTATCCACGCTTGACTAAAAGATATGGGCCACCAAAGCAAAGGCAAAAGCCAAACCCACCGTACGCAGACGTGGGATTCTCCTTCGATTCTCTAAAATTATTTCTAAATATTATGATAATTTGCCGCCTATGAAGCTATTGGTAATTGAGGATGGAAAGCAGCTTGCCGAAGTATGATACTTCATGAATAGGATTGCATTTTTTATGCTAATGAAAAATTTATATAAATGAAATTTATTGGGTTGTTCGTTTTGTGTGTTACAGCTTCAGTGATTTGCCATGCCCAACATTCAATAAAAATTAAGGTAATCGATGCTGTCACCCGTGAACCTCTTCCGGGTGCCAATGTTGTTATCCATACTCCAACCTCAGGAGGTTCGGCTGGGGAGGATGGAATAACGGAATTGAAAAATCTCAACGCTGGTCTGCTGGAATTCAAAGCAAGTTTCATTGGTTACCATGATTCACTTTTCGTAGTGAAGATTCCGTATGACAAAGATCTGCTAACAATTGGGTTGCTTACTTCAGAGGAGAAAATGGATGAGATCATTGTTTCGACTACCCGCACCAATTCCCGAATTGAAGATTTGCCCCTAAAGGTGGAGGTCTTGGGATTGGAAGAAATGGATGAAGAAAGTGCCTTGGTGCCGGGTAACATTGCCAGTATTTTGGGAGATCTTGCCGTAATTACAATTCAACGAACCAATCCTATTAATGGCAACGATGCCATCCGCATGCAAGGGCTTGATCCACAGTACACACTTTTGGCTAAAGACGGGTTGCCTTTGTTTGGAGGATTTTCAGGGAGTCTTGGTGTATTGTCTATTCCACCTCTTGATCTGAAGCAAGTTGAAATTATCAAAGGATCAGTTTCAACTTTATACGGTGGCGGGGCTATCGCGGGTATGATCAATTTTATTTCCAAAGAACCTGGCGCGAAACCTCAAAAAACACTTTTGTTCAATGTGTCCAGTCTTACGGAAAGAAACATCAATACTTTTTTTTCCGGAAAGATAGGTCCAAAAGTTGGGTACACTTTGTTTGCGGGTGCCAATGTAAAGTCAGCCGTAGATGTGAACAAAGATGGTTTCAGTGAAATTCCCGAACATCAGGATTATATTCTTCATCCACGTTTCTTTTTTACACTTAGTCAGAAGACCAAGCTTAATGTTGGAGTGACTTCGACTATTGATAACCGCAAAACGGGAGATATGGAAGCTGTGAAAAACGAACCCAATAGTTTACATCCTTATTTAAGAAAAGAAAATACGTTTAGAAATGTATTGGATCTTCAGTACACTCATGATTTTTCTAAAACCAACACCCTAACTTTTAAGACAGCCTTAAGTTCTTATCAAAGAGAGATGAGTTACCCTTATCGGGGAATTGATTTTCATTTAAAGGCTGCCCAATATTCTTCTTATTCTGAAGTGAGTGATCGTGCTTTTCTAGGCAACCACACCCTGGTGACGGGTGTAAACTTGATCACCGAATCATTCCGCAAAATATCCGCAGATATTGTTCCCCTAAATAATTACGATTACGTTACGGTGGGGTTGTTCGCTCAAAATGACTGGAAAGTAACGGACCAGTTTACAATAGAAGCTGGATTACGTTATGATCATCATAATATCAATGGATCGTTTATATTGCCACGCATTGCGCTTTTCTACAAAGCGTCTGAAAAATTATCTCTTCGTCTGGCTTCCGGAGCAGGCTACAAAGCGCCCAATATCCTCGCCCTTTCTGATCCAACGCCTTATTTGTTCAACAACGGGGCATCCGTTAAATCAGAATACTCAACTGGCATAAATGCTGACATTAATTATAATACAGTTTGGTGGAATGAAGTAGAAGTTTCTCTTAACCAGGCATTCTATTACGGAGACATCAAAAATTCATTGAGGGTAATAACAGATACAGTGAATACCACAGCCTATTTACAAACGCAAGACTATAAAGTGAATACGATCGGAACAGACTCGTATCTTCAATTGGTATACAAGCGATTTGAATTATACCTGGGCTATAACCACACCGAGGCGTTGCAAAAATATCCCTCTGCTAATGTTTCTATGCCGTTCAATCCAAAAGATAAATTTTCCACAACCCTTGCTTACGCGATTGAAGGCAAGTGGAGAACGGGTATTGAAGGAAGCTACTCGGCCAATCAATTTGCGTATGGAAGCCAGTATTATTTTAGCGGACAGACTATATATAACTCACAACGGGTAAATAATTTTTGGTTTCTGGCTGCAATGGTCGAGCGCAAATTTTCATTTGGGAGTATTATCCTTAATGTAGAGAATTTAACGGATTCACGTCAAGCGAAATTTGAGACAATTGTGACAGGTTCCATTACGTCCCCCACCTTCAAGCCTATTTGGGGCCCTTTGGATGGAAGAGTCTTTAATCTTTCGGTGAAGGTGAATTTGTAAAATGTTGACAGCACTATTTCCACACCAATACTAATCTACTCAAGCGCAGAGGGGATCAAAAAAAGTCACCCTATTCGTTATCGTAAGAATTTCTCAGTAATTTAACCCAACGCAACGCTACAGGTCATGAAAAAATATACCACCGTTCTCTCTTCCCTTCTAACCGTACTTTATTTCTCATTTCAAGTAAGTACTTCCCTTGCACAACCCAAAAAACAAGATTCAAAAGGTGATCCTTATGTACAACAAGTTACTGCATTGGCCAATACAAAATCCATCAAGGAAGCCTTTGCCATCATCGATAATCTTGAATCGATTACCCGGAAAGATCATATTGAACTTACTGAAGTTCCTGCTCCTCCATTTAAAGAATCGGTTCGCGCCTTACGTTACAAACAATTACTGGAAGCAGCAGGGCCGGGCAAAGTTTGGATAGATTCACTTGGAAATGTACTCGCCTTGCGCAAAGGAAAAAAAGGTGGTCGTACGGTGGTAGTCGATGCTCACCTGGATACGGTCTTCCCGGAAGGAACGGATGTGAAAGTAAAAATAAAAGGAGATACGCTTTTCGCACCGGGCATCTCTGATGATACCCGCGGGCTGGTGGTCATGCTAACTGTCTTAAGGGCATTGGAGAAAGCAAACGTGCAGACCAGTGATGATGTTCTTTTTGTGGCGAGCCTTGGCGAAGAAGGATTGGGCGATTTGCGAGGGGTAAAGTATGTATTGGGGAAAAATAAAATCGATTCATGGATTTCCATTGATGGAACAGAAATCGGAGAAGTTTTTAATGGCGCATTGGGTTCAGTACGGTACAAAGTAATTTTCCATGGACCGGGTGGTCACTCGTGGGGAGCTTTCGGTCTGGCGAATCCACACCATGCCATGGCCAAAGGCATGAACTATTTTGCGGATGCGGCCTCGCGGTTTACTTCTACCGGCATTAAAACAAGTTTCAATGTAGGTCGTACCGGTGGTGGCACTTCTGTCAACTCCATTCCATTTGAGTCATGGGCAGAAGTAGATATGCGATCGGAGAGTCCGGTTCAACTAAGCAAAATCGATTCTATTTTTAAGACCTCCCTTACACTTGGACTTACTGAATATAATGCCGGCTTAACTAAAGGCCCTCCCTTAACACTGACTTTTGAACAGATAGGCTACAGACCATCGGGGAGTACGTCTGAAAAGGAGGCACTGATTCAACGCTCCCTGGCAGCTGCTAAATATTTTGTCCCAACTCCGAAGTTGCTGATCGGTTCAACCAATGCCAATAGCGCTACGGCAAAAGGTATACCCGCTGTCACCCTCGGTGCCGGTGGTAAAAGTAATAATGAGCATTCGCTGGATGAATGGTGGCTGAATGAAAAAGGCGCTGATGGAATTAAATTTGTGCTATTAACTCTGTTGCTGGAGGCAGGAGTTGAGAAGAAATAACTCTTACTAAAAGGCATCTCTAAAAACTTGTCACGTTGAGTTTATCGAAACGTAAATCACTCAATTGAAGTCTGAAAAGACTTCGCCCCGATAGCTATCGGGTTCAGTCTGACATTCTTCTTGGGTTTTTAGAGATGCCCTAAAGTCTATACACTAAGCTTATCCGGATTGTGTCTTGTGTCAAAAATTACTTCAATGTAAACAGTCCGAATCTCGGGTCGATAACTGTAGATTATCTTTAAATTTCCTTCTACAAGATAGCGGTACTCCTTTCGTTCATTCTTAATATCTGCTTGTTTAGATCCTGATTCAGGAAAGGACTCTAATTGTTTAGACCTTGTTAATATACTTTCAATTATTCGTTGTGCTGAGGGTGCTGACTTTTCTGCGAAAAAATCATAAATTATTTCCAAGTCAACCAATGCTTCTGCTGACCAGATTACCTGCGATTTCTTCACTGACCAAATTTAGCTTTAAAGTAATTCTCAACTTCTTCTTGTGTGTGAACTCGGCCTGAGATAATATCGTTTTCTGATTGCTTCAATTTTGATTGCAATTCTTCAATGGTTTTAGGAGTTCTCTTTTCGAAAACATCCTTTCTAGAGTCGTTTTTTAAATTCTCAATTCGCTGAATAAGCTTTTCATCCTGAAGCCTGACAAGCCATTCAATCAGTTCCATCTTCTTTACAGCAATATTCATAACTTCCAGAGTTGGTTGCTCAAATTTAACATTTTCCAGAAGTATTTTCTACTTCAAAAGGATACTCAACTCTATTTATTGTAACCTTTTACCTTAAGGGTGGTATAAGACATACCACCATGCAACGTTTTATTGGCTGCATAGTCTTTACGCTATTAAATCCCTTACCTATGTTGAAGCATAACCTTACCCTCATTTATCGGAATTTTGTACGCGCCAAAGGATTTTTTTTGATCAACCTTTTTGGGCTAACCACAGGCCTGGCATGTACGCTCCTCATTTATTTATGGGTAAGGGATGAGCTTACGGTAGACAAATTCCATCAGAAGGACAGTCGTCTGTTTCAGGTGATGGAATTCCAGCAGTATGCAGATGAAATCATGACCACTACCTCTACCCCTGGGATATTGGCTGAAACATTGAAAGAAGAGATTCCGGAAATTGAATACGCTGCCACTACCTCCTGGATAGATCCCTACACGCTTTCCATTAAAGAGCACAATATAAAGGCAGAAGGCTATCATGCAGGCTCGGATTATTTCAGCATTTTTTCCTATCCCTTACTCGAGGGCAACCCAGAGCTCGTGCTGAAAGACAAGACTTCCATTGTCATTTCAAATGAATTGGCCAAACAATTATTTGGCGAAGAGAAAAACGTAATCGGTAAGACGGTGGAAGTACAACACAATAAGTCCTATCAGGTGACGGGGATTTTTGAAAAAGTGAGATCGTCTTCCTACCAATTTGATTTTGTTCTATCCTTTGAGGACTTTAAAGATGATAATAAGTGGGTATTAGAGTGGGGCAATAACGGCCCCGCCACGTTTGCCATTCTCCGCGAAGGCAGCGATGCCGAAGCGGTCACTAAGAAGATCAAAGACTTTGTCAAAGCCAGAAACGATGATTCAAATGTCTCTTTATTTCTGCAACCCTACTCCAGCCGGTATCTTTATGGGCGATTTGAAAACGGAATACAAACCGGTGGACGGATTGAATACGTAAAATTATTCTCGATCATCGCTGTTTTTATTCTTGTTATTGCCTGCATTAATTTCATGAATCTTTCTACCGCCCGGGCTACCCGCAAAGCCAAAGAAGTAGGAATCAAAAAATCAATCGGGGCACAACGCCATTCGTTGATCATTCAATACATCAGCGAATCTATCATAACTTCTTTCCTATCCTTGCTGCTTGCCATAAGCGTTGTATGGCTTTTGCTCCCCTCCTTTAACCTGCTTACCGACAAACAAATCGTTTTTACACTCATCGACCCTGAACTGTTGACGTGGCTTATGGGCATTACTCTTTTCACCGGACTATTAGCCGGAAGTTACCCTGCCATTTTCCTTTCGGGATTTAAACCTGCAGCGGTCTTAAAAGGAATCGTGAAGGGTTCGTGGGGAGAACTTTGGGCGCGCAAAGGGTTAGTCGTTTTTCAGTTCTTCCTTTCGGTCATCCTAATTGTTTCCGTATTGGTTATCTATAAGCAAATTGATTTTGTTCAAACGAAAAATCTGGGCTACAAGAAAGATCACCTTATCCGTTTGCCTATTGAAGGGAAAGTAAGAACTACGCTAGAGACATTCCTAAACGAAGTGAAAGGAATTCCCGGAGTTATCAACGCTTCCAGCATTGGGCACAGCATGATCGGCCGAAACAACAATACAAGTGGCCTGGAGTGGGAAGGAAAAAATCCGGAGGACGAAATTCTCTTCGAAAACATCAGAGTGAATTATGATATGATTGAAACCCTGGGACTGGAACTTCTGGAGGGCCGCTCCTTTTCAAGAGAACATAGTACCGATACCGCTAAAATCATCTTCAACGAAGCCGCTATTCGGGTGATGAACATGAAAGATCCGATTGGCAAAGTCATCAAACTTTGGGAAAAACATAATCTGGAGATCATTGGTGTGGTCAAAGATTTTCATTTTCAATCGCTACACGATGTGGTGAATCCTGCCTTCTTTATGTTGAGTTCAAAAAATACCTGGAATGCTATGATACGACTCGAGGCTGGTAAAGAGAAAGAAACGCTGAAGGCATTGACCAGTTTTTATAACAACTATAATCCGGGCTTTACGCTTGAATATACTTTTCAGGATGTGGAATATGCAAAGCAATATGCAGCCGAGCAGCGTGTAGCATCCTTGTCGGGATATTTTGCAGCCTTCGCCATTCTTATCTCCTGCCTGGGCCTTTTCGGATTGGCGGCCTTCACCGCAGAGCGGAGATTGAAAGAAATTGGAATCCGAAAAGCATTGGGTTCCTCTTCCACCAATATCGTTATCCTGCTGTCGGGAGATTTTACCAAAATGGTTTTACTTTCCATTGCCCTCGGACTGCCCACCAGCTATTGGCTGCTCGATCAGTGGCTTGAACGGTTTGCTTTCCATATTCGATTGGAAGCCTGGTATTTTATACTAGCCGGTCTTATCGCCTTGATCATTGCCTGGATGACCGTGGCTTCACAGGCTATAAAAGCAGCCAACATTAATCCGGTGAAGTGTTTGAGGACAGAGTAGAATCAATGTTATTAGTAAGTGATGTTACGCAAAATTAATAATCTTCCATTATCGCGAGTATCTGCGGAGGAAGTGGGAGGCGCGAAGCGATCCCCAAATATTACGGGATTGCGTGAAAGATTTTTTTTGAGATAGAATTCTCTGTTACCTTGTGGTCAAAATAAATACTTGACATTACAATATACCTTTGAATTGCTAGGCACCTTCTTCTTCGCCATCTCGGGTGCGCTGGCAATTCGTGATCAGAACAACGATCTGTTTGGCGCTTCCTTCACCGGCTTTGTGACGGCCATCGGTGGAGGCACATTGCGCGACATCATGTTGGGCAGCTATCCGTTGGTATGGATTGAAGACATTAACTTCGTCTATGCCATCTTAGCGGGAGTGATCATCGCTTACCTATTCTTCAAATCCCTCGCCCGATTGACGCGCACGCTATTAGTGTTTGATACACTGGGCATTTCATTCTTCACCATTCTCGGTGTGGAGAAAGCCCTTAGTGTTGGGGTTCGTCCCGAGATTGCAGCTATCATGGGAATGTTCAGCGCCATCATGGGCGGAGTGATTCGTGATGTGCTGACCAACGAAACTCCAGTGCTTTTTCGCAAAGAAATCTACGCCACGGCCTGTCTTGCTGGCGCAATTTTGTACCTGGTGCTTTATCGGTTTGATGTCGATCGAAATGTTAATCTGTTGATCTCCAGTGGAGTTATTCTGATTATCCGCTTTGTGGCGGTGAAGTATAAATTGGCACTGCCGAATTTCAAGAGATAAGCATAAAACTATTCCCTCAGATTAAGTCTCTTTTCCGAGAAGAGGTGCACAATACCACCCAATATGGGCGGCTATATGCACCTTTTTCGATGATATATGCGATATATATGCACCTAGGTACATATATTCGCTAGTTGGGGGCAATTGGGCCGGCTCTTGGACAGAAACGTGTAAGCCGACAAATTTCGGTCGACAAAAATTCAAAAAGATACTGGGACAATGGATGAATTGACACCTAAGCAGGAGAATACAAGTTCCAAAGAAGTAATTATTGACTTCTTGTTGGAGATTATTGGATATGAAAAAGCAATGTATAAGACGTTCGTTGACTTAAGAAAGCGGCCACAGATTGTTTTACAGAGCTATTTAAGCAAAGAAAATATCTACATAAGCCCATTCAAAATACTATTTTACATTATAGGTCTGTGGTTGATATTCAATAACCTAGTTGTCGATTGGTATAAGATATGGGCCAATTATATAAGATTTTTATGGTTAATCAACCACAATGAGTCTGACATCATGCCTCCAGAATTATTGCTTGGTTCGAAGGTGGTTGTTAAAATCGCTGGTGACTTATTTTCCAAAAACTACTTGATACTTGTTGTTTTTGTTACTCCCTTATGGGCATCGCTTTGTTATTTGTTTTGCAAAAAATATAAGATTGATTTTAGGACTCACTTGGCTGTTGTGGGATATCATTTCGGTTTAGGATTTATTTCGGGTTTTGTTGGTATCATATGCCTTGCTATAAACTTCTGGTTGTTTGTTGGAGTTGCATTATTAATAATGCTTTCACCGTTTGTTGGACTGCGACACATTTATAATTTATATAACGTTGTGCCAGTTAGCGCATTTTTTGAAAATGACGGACTGGCTATTGAGAAAAGATATTTTCGAGCCAGATTGATCGCTGCATTCTTATCCGTGCTTGTTTATTCATTACTTGTTTGGGCTTACTATACAATTTATCCAATTTAAGGTGCTTAAAGTATTTACAGCGACCCGATAATCGAAGTGTTAGAAATAAAACAGCTGAATTTAATATCAGCGAGAAATTAGAAAAAATACGATCAAGTCACTTTAAAAGGACATGAATCTTGACGGCATTGTAATTTTAGTTTATTAATTTCGTCCGATCACCTCGCTACACTCTGTTCTCTCAAGTATGTCATCTAAGAATAAATTCATTTAATGAAAGCAGCCGTAACAATACAACCTGGCGAACCTCACGTTATTAAACTGCAAGAATCTGCTATTCCTATTGTCAAAGACGGTTGGGTACTTATTCAGGTAAAAGCTTTTGGACTAAACCGATCAGAGCTCTTTACCAGGCAGGGTCACTCTCCGAATGTTGTTTTTCCAAGAATTCAAGGTATTGAATGTGTTGGGATAGTGAAAGAAGATCCTTCTCAAACGTACCGGCCCGGTCAGCAAGTGGCGGCCATCATGGGTGGCATGGGCAGAGATTTTGATGGCAGCTATGCTGAATACACACTAGTTCCAAAAGAAATCGTGTTTCCTTTTACCAGCTCACTTCCCTGGAAAATAGTAGCTGCTATTCCCGAAATGTTTCAAACCGTATCAGGCTCGTTGAATGAAGCCCTGGAGGTCAAAAAAGGAGATGTCTTGTTGATTCGGGGAGGAACATCTTCCATCGGTATGCTGGCTTGTCAGCTTGCCAAATACATAGGCGCTACGGTTATCTCCACCACACGAAACGAAGACAAAGTATCTCACTTGAAATCCAACGGAGCAGACCATAGTATCATTGATGACGGAACCGTTCGTGATAAAGTACGAAACCTCTATCCTAACGGGGTTGACAAAGTACTTGAACTAATCGGAACCCGAACATTAAAGGATTCTTTACAGTGTATTGCTTCCAGGGGCACTGTCTGCATGACAGGAATTTTAGGGAATGAGTGGACCATGGAAAAATTTAGCCCCATGGGTGATATACCATCTCTTGGAAAATTGACGGTGTACATGGGAGAGGCCGCTAATTTGAAAAAAGAATCACTTCAGGAATTTATTCAGATAATTGAAAAGGGAATCATAAAATTGAACATTGACAGAGTATTTAATCTGGATCAAATCGTTGAGGCTCACGAATACATGGAGGGTAATCACGCAAAGGGTAAAATAATTGTTGAAGTTTAAAAACCAACTCGCGCAAGGAAGTATAAACACCATGGTTGTAATGCTGATAGAAAATCTGGCAAGCAAGGCGCTCGATGAATCAATGGATATTTCAACGTACAACTACTTGGCTTAGCTCCTAAAACCTCGCTTCGTTTTATACACTCACGTTAGCGACAAGCGGCTCACCGACAAGAAAATTGAGAATAAATTTGTAAATTTCGATATGAAAACATTAGTCTTAAATATACCCGACACTGTTGATTTTGATGACAAAGAGGCTCTTATGATGATAGCCTCCAGACTTTATGAGAAAGGAAAGCTATCCTTAGGTCAATCTGCTGAACTTGTTGGACTTTCAAAAGGAGCATTCATGGAAATTCTGGGTACCTACGGAGTATCTGTTTTTAATTACCCATCTTCTGATCTTGACCGGGACGTTGAGAATGCAAAAGGTTATAGTATCTGACACCAGCTGTTTAATTCTTCTCGACAAAATTGGAGAACTGAACCTTCTAAATAGACTATTCGGTACAATTATCATCACTCAGGAAATTACCGATGAATTCAAAAAAGAATTGCCGAATTGGGTTAGGATTGAAAATCCTGTAAACAAAACCTATCAAAAGATTCTTGAGACTTCTCTTGACAGAGGAGAAGCGAGTGCAATTGCATTTGCCATCGAACAAAGCAATTGTTTACTTATCATTGACGACTATAAGGGGAGAAAATATGCTGAGCAGTTGGGAATAAAAATCACTGGGACTTTAGGAATAGTAATAGAAGCAAAACTAGTCGGACATCTGAAATCAGTAAAGCCATTATTGGAAAAAATTAAAAAGACTGATTTCAAATTAACTACCGAATTGGAGAGGAAGACGTTAGAGAAGTCTGGAGAAATTTGACGAAGCCGCCAGCCGCTAATCATACGGATGCATGTCCCAACTAGCGCAAGCATCTCGCTTGTACTTTAACTATTTGTAGCGAGACAATTAAAAAAACAAGAAGCACCCAAGCGAGACGCTTGCGCGAATTAAGGTCCAGTTACAACTTACCCAACGCACATTTATATGAAAATTGCTTCCCTTGTTATCGCAGGATTGCTTATGTGCATGGTTTGTCAATTGCCAGCGGGGGCGCAGGAGAAGCCCCTGATCGATTACATAGTCTCCGTGCCACAAACCGCCACACACCAGTATCATGTTGAGCTTCGCACACGAGGCTGGAGTCGGGATACGCTGGTTTTCAAAATGCCTAAATGGATGCCAGGCTATTATCAGATCATGGACTATGCAAAATCAGTTCAAAATATTTTGGTAAGAGATGAAAAGGGGAAAGATTTTCCATTTCAAAGGTTGAATGATAACACCTTGCGCATTTCAGGAATCAGAAACAAATCTCTGGTCTTACGCTATGATGTGATGACCACGCGGCAATTTGTGGCCAATAGTTATGTCGATAGTGGACATGCCTACCTAATTCCTGAAAATACTTTCTTCTACATCGATGGGTTTCTTCACCTTCCTGTCAATGTGGAGATTGTAACTACACCCTGGAATACGATTGCCACCGGATTAGAGCCAACCGAAAAACCCAATCAGTTTACAGCCTTGAATTTTGATATTCTTTACGATTGCCCTGTGCTGATCGGTAATCTTGAGACGCTGCCTTCCTTTAACGTCAATGGAATAGACCATCGGTTTATGGGCTATCAGCTCGGCACGTTTGATACGGTAGATTTTATTGAAAAGTTAAAAAAGATTACCGAAGCAGCCGTGGCCGTGATTGGCGATATCCCTTTTAAACAATATACCTACATCGCTATTGGGCCGGGAAGAGGAGGTATCGAACACTTGAACAACACCACATTCAGTTTTGATGGAACTGGTCTCAATAATGCTGTGGCCATGAACAGGATGATGAACTTCCTGGCGCACGAGTATTTTCATCATTACAATGTAAAGCGCATAAGGCCCTTTGAACTCGGACCATTCGATTATGAAAAGGGAAGTAAAACAAATCTGCTTTGGGTAAGCGAAGGGTTATCGGTCTACTACGAGTATTTAATTGTAAAAAGAGCAGGACTCGTTGATGAACGCACATTACTGGGTAACCTGGAAGAGAATATTAACGCCTATGAGAATAGCCCGGGCCGGTTCTACCAATCCTTAACACAGGCCAGCTATAACACATGGAAAGGCGGCCCGTTTGGAACACAAGGCGAGGAACCTGGCAAGTCTATTTCCTATTACGACAAAGGCCCGATTGTAGGATTGTTTTTGGATTTTGCTATTCGCCATGCCACACAAAATGAAAAGTCGTTAGACGATGTGATGCAATTATTATATTGGAAATACTACAAAGCAATGGACCGCGGGTTTACCGATGCTGAGTTTGAACAAACCTGCGAAGAAGTAGCAGGATCCTCGTTAGCGCAGCTATTTGAATATGTATACACCACCCGCGAACTTGATTACGCCAGGTATTTAAATTTTGCAGGGTTGAAAATGGAGGAATTACCAAATCCAGATGACGATAAGAAGCAAAAGAGAAAGTTTACCTTAAGTCACATCGAAAATCCGGATGCGTTGCAGAGGTCTATATTAAAATCATGGCAAGGCGAAAAATGAGACCGAAGAATCTACATTTATATCTTGTAATTAGTAGATTCCTCTAGAACGTACAAACCCATCGGTAGTCAACATGTAAGTCTTAAATATTTATCATTGTACTAAATCAATTCAAGATGAAATTCACAAAAACAGCCCTTTATGCATTTTTATTTTTTGGATTGCTATTGTTAGTATTATCCTGTCAAGAGGAAACACAAAAGGCAGACCTCATCATAACCAATGCCAACATTTGGACAGGAAATGACAAACAAATTACTGCCCAGTCCATGGCGATACGGGGTGATTCTATTATGGCGATCGGGACAAATGAAGAAATCCAAAAGTTCAACGGTAAAGCAACTGAAGTCGTAGATGTAAACGGTAGCTTCGTTACTCCAGGATTTATTGATACACATGTTCACTTATTAAATGGTGGCTTTAATCTCTCCTCGGTTAAGTTGCGGGATTCTAAATCGCCAGAAGAGTTTACTCAAAGGATCGCTGAATTTGCCAAAACCATCCCCTCAGGAACCTGGATAGCAGGTGGTGAATGGGACGGAAGCGAATGGGGAACTTTGCCCTCTAAAGACTGGATTGACAAAGTAACTCCGAATCATCCGGTATTTGTTTCAAGATTAGATGGTCATATGGCGCTCGCCAATTCGCTCGCCATGAAATTGGCAGGAATTGATATTCGCGTTGCCAATGTAGAAGGAGGGGTCATCCTTCGCGATGATTCCAACCAGCTCACCGGGATATTTAAAGATAATGCCATGACATTAATTACGAGTAAAATCCCAACCCCGACAAATGAACAGATGGACAGGGCAATTGATGATGCTATGAAATATTTTGCTTCCAATGGGGTCACATCAGTACACCATGTTTGGTACCCCACCGATGCGGAGGGACATCTGGAAGGATTTAAGCGGGCACATGCTGCTAATCGTATGCTCACTCGAATATTCAGTATGGGTTCACTGGGAAAATGGCTCCAACGTTCCGAACAAATAAAAAAGGAAGGAATTGGAGATCACTGGCTCAAAATAAATTGTTTGAAGGGTGTATTCGATGGAGCACTCGGGTCACATACAGCCGCCTTTATGGAACCTTTTACGGATAAGCCAACAGACAAGGGTCTTTTTATGCTTCCTGAAACAGATTTGTACCAATGGGTTTCAGCGGCAGACAAAACAGAACTTCAAATTGCAGTCCATGCTATCGGAGACCGTGCGATCAACATACTCCTCAATACCTATGAAAAAGTACAATCAGAAAATGGTGTCAGGGATCGTAGATTTAGAATTGAGCATGCGCAGCATATTGCTCCTTCAGACATCAAAAGATTTGCAGAACTAAATGTCATTCCCAGCATGCAACCCTATCATGCCATTGATGATGGCCGATGGGCTGAAAAAGTGATAGGTCCCGAACGCATTAAAACTACTTACGCATTTAAATCTCTTTTCGATGCTGGCGCAAAAGTTTGCTTCGGAAGTGATTGGCCTGTAGCCTCCGGTTCTGCCTTGCATGGAATTTATGCAGCGGTGACCAGAAGAACGTTAGATGATAAGAATCCCAATGGATGGGTACCAGAACAAAAAATTACTCCTGAACAAGCCTTAATCGCCTATACAAGAAATGGTGCGTATGCTTCCTTTGAAGAGGATATCAAAGGAACATTAGAGCCTGGCAAGTTGGCCGACTTTGTTATCATCAATGAGGACATTACCAAGGTTGACCCGGTACAAATAAAAGACCTGAAAGTACTGCAAACCTATGTTGGTGGAAAGAAGGTGTTTGATCGTAAAGAGAATTAAAAACGAAATGAAAGATAAACTACGAGTATGTGTTGCGGGGGCTACCGGTTGGGCAGCTTCTGAACTCTGCAGAGGTATTGTGATGACGGATGATTTGGAATTGGTTTCTGCCGTTTCCCGTAAAAATGCTCACCAGGACCTGAACGAAGTCTTGCACCTGGCCACCCCTAAAAAGATACCCATCGTTGCTACGATTGAAGAAGCCTTGGTCATTCCCTGCGATGTGCTGGTAGAATATACCTCACCTGAAATTGCCAGGCACAACATTATTTGTGCCGTCAACAATGGCGTGAATGTTATTGTGGGTACATCAGGCATCTCAGATAGTGACTACGAACAGATAAAAGCAATGGCCGAAGAAAAGAAACAGGCCGTGTTAGCTGTTGGTAATTTTGCGATAAGCGTTGTCTTGCTTAATAAATTCGCGGAGATTGCGGCAAAGTATATGCCCCACTGGGAAATTATCGATTATGCGAAAGCGGGTAAGATTGATGCACCGAGTGGCAGCGCCATGGAACTGGCCAACCGGTTAGGAAAAATAGGTAAATCCATAAAAGCCATTGAGATTGCCAACACCAAAGGCATCAAAGAAACACGGGGTGCCGATATTCATGGAATGCAGGTTCACTCGGTACGACTTCCCGGTTTCATTATTGCCCTTGAAGCCATCTTTGGAATGGAAGACCAGAAGCTATCGATCAAGCACGAAGCTGGAGGCAGTGCCAAACCTTATGTACAAGGTGCTTTGCTGGGAATCCGGAAAGTGAATACATTCACGGGCTTGAAGAGAGGCCTGGACAGTGTGATGGATTTGTAATCAACTATTTACCATGCGTATTCAATATATTTTATGGCTCATTTTATTGACTGCTGTAGCAAGCTGTCAGAAAAAGAAAACTTTTGTTATTCCAAAAACGGATGCGGATAATGGTGGCCTGTTTTTACCCGATGGATTTGGTGCATTGGTGGTAGCCGATAGTGTCGGGCTTACCCGGCATTTGGCCGTCAATGACAATGGTGATATCTATGTGAAGTTACGTATTGTGGAGGGGGATTCAGGCAATGTTGCATTACGCGATACTAATAATGATGGCCGAGCTGATATTTTTCAACGCTTCGGTGATTATCCAAATGATGGAAGTTTTGCCACTGAAATGCGCATACACAAAGGTTATCTATATTTTAGTTCGGAGCGCGTGGTGTACAGACAGAAATTAACACCTTCTAAATTAATTCCAGATGGCAAACCGGAAATTCTTGTACTAGACCATCATCCCATTCAATGGCATAATGCTAAGTCATTAGCTTTCGACAATCAGGGCGGGATGTATGTTACTTTTAGCGCTCCTACAAATATCTGTGAAGTTTGGATTCCCAACAGCGGTTATTCAACACCTTATCCTTGTCCTCAATTAATTGATCAAGCCGGTATTTGGAAATTCGATGAAGGTAAATTGAACCAATCCCAGGCTGATGGTCAACGATTTGCAACAGGATTAAGAAGTGTTGTCGCCATCTCCTGGAATGAGGAGGATAACAGTTTGTATGCGATGACACATGGTAGAGATTATTTCCTTACCAATGCCGCACAATATTATAGTCCATGGCAAAACGCTGTTTTACCGGCAGAAGAATTTTTGAAGATCCAGGAGGGCGAGGACTTTGGCTGGCCCTATACCTATTACGACCCTTTTAAAAATAAAAGAATACTATGCCCTGAATATGGTGGAGATGGTATCAAGGAAGTAAATGACTTTGTGGATCCAATTATGGGAATGCCGGCACATTGGGCACCTAACGATTTGTTATTTTACAAGGGCAATCAATTTCCTGCACACTATAAAAAGGGTGCTTTTATTGCATTTCATGGATCAACCAATCGTTCGCCTTATCCTCAGGCCGGATATATTGTGGCATTCATTCCTTTTGAAAATGGGCAACCTGTGAATAAATGGGAAGTATTTGCAGATGGCTTTGCCGGAGTAGATACAATTGTAAGTATGGCGGATGCCAAATACAGGCCGATGGGTTTATCAGAAGGGCCGGATGGTTCCTTGTATATATCTGAATCAAAAAAAGGTAAGATATGGCGGGTTGTTTTTAAAACGGATCCAACAAAATTTGGGGAGGCACAGCTTGCCACCATGGAAAAAAGAAAATCAAGAACCTATCTTAAAATACCTGACGAAAAATTAGATAATTTATCAATCAAGTAACCATCCATTCCACTGTAATTTAAACACAGGGCAGAACTTGGTCATCAACAACTACTTAATAAAACACTCATGTCAATCCAACAAAAAATTTGCTTTACAATTTCCTCTCTGCTTATACTAACCGTTGTATCTATTCAGGCACAATTTCTTCTTCCGCCTGTGGCGGACTGGAAGGGTAAAAGTGAATTACTAATTGCTAAATCCACTAACCCCTGGATCACGCCAACAGAAAAATCAGGTTTTGTCACTACGCCCGATTATAATGAGACCATGGACTGGTTTAAAAAACTTTCCAATGCATCTCCCCTACTTACGATGACTTCCATTGGTAAAAGTCTTGAGGGAAGATATATTATGATGATCATAGCCTCTTCTGAAAAAACAATAACTCCTGCTGCCTTAAAGAATTCTGCTAAGCCGCTCTTGTTGGTACAAGCCGGCATTCATGCAGGGGAAATCGATGGCAAGGATGCGGGCATGATGCTCTTGCGCGATATTGCGTTCGGTAATAAAAAACATTTATTGAATAATGTCAACCTGTTGTTCATTCCTATTCTGAATGTCGATGGTCATGAACGAAGTTCTCCCTACAACCGCCCCAACCAACGCGGGCCAGAAAACATGGGCTGGAGAACCAACGCAGAGAATCTAAACTTAAACAGAGACTATGCCAAGCAGGACACTAAGGAAGTAAGAGCAGTCACCTCTGTCTTTAATGAATATGGCCCGCTGATGTATATGGATCTTCATGTGACAGACGGTGCAGATTATCAGTACGATATTACCTTTGGCGGTCATGGACGGCAGGGCTATTCACCGGCTATCTCCACCTGGCTGGAAACAAAATACAAACCCTATGCCGACAAGGACTTAACGGCCAATGGCCATATTCCAGGACAATTATTAAATGCGTTAAACAATCAGGACTTTTCAAAAGGTAATGCGCTCATTCTTGGTGAGCCCCGGTTTTCTGATGCCTATGGCAACCTGCGCCACATGGCCAGTGTATTGGTTGAAAATCATTCCTTAAAACCTTACAAGCAACGTGTCTTAGGAACGTATATATTACTTGAAAGTACCTTGAAATTGTTAGCCATCGAAGGGCAATCTCTTAAAGAAAGTACGAAAGCAGATAATGCAAAAAGAGATTCGAAAATTCCGTTGAAATCGAAAATCCCGCAAATGAAAAATGTGATCACCTTTGAAACGCATTTAAGTTCACAGGAATCCACTACGCTCTCATTGACTCCTGATAGTTTGACTCTTTTGGGAATAGAATCCAAAATCCACAAATCGCCTATCACTAATTCGGATTATGTGGAGTGGACAGGGAAACCTGTTAACATGAAGATTGCTAACTATAGAGCCACCGAAGGTATTGAATGGGTGACGCGTCCAAAAGGGTATTGGGTGCCGGCTTTCTGTGAAGAAATCGTTGAACGCTTAAAAAGACATGGCATAAAAATGGAAATCCTGGAAGAACCTCGTGAACTTACTGTGGAAATGTATCGAATAAAGGATTCAAAATTCCAGAACGATGAAGGCAAAGTAGAATTATTCGAAGGACACATGCAAGTTGTCGCATCAACTACAGTTGAAACTCGCAAAGAATTATACCCAATAGGCTCTGCCTATATTTCCACTGATCAGCCACTGGGAGATCTTGCCATCTTATTGCTAGAGCCCAAATCTCCAGATTCCTATTTCAGTTGGGGATTTTTTCCCGGACTCTTTCAACGAACAGAATATATCGAAGGCTATGTGATGGAACCGATGATGAAAAAGATGTTGGAAGAATCTTCAGAGCTGAAGAAAGAATTCGAACAAAAGAAAGCAAGTGATACAGTTTTTGCTAACGATCCCAATGCGATCGCCACGTGGTTCTACTGTAAAACAAAATATTATGACGACCGCTACTTATTGTATCCGGTGGGCAGAGAAAAATAAGGACATCTCGAAAAACCCCAACGTCATTCTGAATCCAGTGAAGATTCTACTAATTTCAATGGGTAATTGTAGATTCTTCGGTCCTCCCTCAGAATGACGATCGATTCGGTTTTTTGAGATGCCACAATTCATTTGTATACCTTATTCAGGAATAGTATGTATAATAAACAATCACTCACGGTCCTTCAAAAAGCACTTGACAAATTATCGGAAGGCTTTGCCCACTTGCCGCCCTTTGAACAGAAGATGCCTGCAGAAGTAGAATCCATATTAGTACAGGTGGCAGAAAAAATGAAGGATAACTTTCCCTATCATCATCCTTTATATGCAGGGCAAATGCTTAAGCCACCGCATGAGATGGCAAGGCTTGCCTATATGCTGGCGATGTGGATCAATCCCAACAACCATGCACTGGATGGCGGCCGGGCAAGTTCAGTCATGGAAAAGGAAGCAGTTGCAGAGATTGCTCTTATGTTTGGCTGGAAAGAACATCTGGGACACTTAACCAGCAGCGGTACCTTTGCCAATCTTGAAGCGCTTTGGATTGCCGGGAACATTCACCCGAAGAAAAAAATTGCAGCTTCAGAACTGGCTCACTATACGCACGAGCGGATTTCACATGTCCTTGGCATCAAGTACCAAAAAATTGCCAGCGGGAAAAGTGGTGAAATGGATGTAAAGAAATTAGAAACACAACTGAAGAAAGGAACCATCGGAACCGTAGTGGTTACCATGGGTACAACCGGTATCGGTTCTGTTGACCCCCTGCTCGAAATACTCGAACTACAAAAAAAATATCCGTTCAGAATTCATCTTGATGCTGCGTATGGAGGTTATTTCAGATTGGCCAATAATTTATCAGAAGCGACTTTAAAAAAATACGCGCTGATGCAGGAGGCAGACAGCATTGTAGTAGATCCGCATAAACATGGCTTACAGCCTTATGGTTGTGGCTGTATCTTGTTCAAAGACCCAACGGTAGGAAGGTACTACAAGCATGATTCTCCTTACACCTATTTTAGCAGCACAGAATTACATCTCGGTGAAATCTCCTTGGAGTGTTCCCGGGCCGGAGCTTCTGCGGTCGGGTTATGGGCTACGCAAAGATTATTTCCCTTGATTAAACCTGGCGTATTTTCAAAAAGAATAAACAGCAGCCATCAGGCAGCCCTCAAGCTTTATAATAAAATAGTGGACGATAAACGATTCATTGCTTTACAGTCTCCGGAAATTGATATTGTTATCTGGGCAGAGAAAAAGAAGTCAATCAGCGCCATCACTAAAGCTTCTAAAGAGATCTTTGAAAAAGCGGCTACTGAAAACCTACACCTTGCCTTGATCAATTACCCTGTACGTTTATTGCCCAGTCACTGGCGCTCCATCGAAAAGGATGAAGAATACGTTACCTGTCTTCGTTCCTGTCTGATGAAACCCGAACACGAAGATTGGATTGATGAAATTTGGAGAATCGTTACGGGTAGCATAAAATAATTAATATGAGCACTCCAACCATTTACATCATCGGAACAGGCGCCATCGGAAAAGCATTGGCTGTCTTTTTGAAACTTGCCAATAAAAATGTTATCCTCCTGCGTGGAAGCGTAGACAACCAACCAACTTCCATCGAAAAATTTCAGGTCGAGCTAAGCAATAAAACGGTTCGAGAGGCATCTGTTGAGGTAAGTACGCTAAGTCATTTCAGTAATCTGGATGGTATCATTGTGCTCACTAACAAATCATTTGGCAACGAGAATCTTTCACAAGCCCTTAAAGGAAAGACAGGTGACTCGCCTCTTGTTGTTCTGCAAAATGGCTTAGGTGTTGAGCAGTCTTTTATTGACCGTGACTTTCCTGAAATTTACCGTTGCGTCCTTTTTGCTACCAGCCAAACCATTTCCCAAAATACACTTCGATTTAAACCTGTCTCCATTTCCCCAATAGGAACAATAAAAGGCAAGGGCAATGATTTAAACAGCATCGTTGAACAACTTAACAATCCCAATTTCCCTTTTAAAGCAGTGGACGATATACAAACCATCATCTGGAAAAAGGCAATTGCCAACAGTGTTTTTAATTCGGTATGTCCTCTTTTAGATATTGATAATGGAGTATTCCATCGAAACGAAGCGGCCCTTGTCATTGCAAAACGAGTGATCACAGAATGCATCGCCATCGCTACAGCATCCGGCATTTCTCTGAGTGTGGACGCAGTACTGGAAAGTCTTGTAATGATCAGTAAAGCGTCAGATGGTCAATTGATATCCACTTTACAAGACATAAGGAACAAACGTGAAACCGAGATAGAAACATTGAATTTCTCCATCGTGAACATAGCAAGGAAGCTGAACAAAGAAGCGATAGTAACGGAAACTAAATTGTTGGGAGAACTCACAAAGTTGAAATCACAATTGAACAAATAAGGCTATCTTCAGCTTTCCGTTCATCCCTATTAGGTAAGCATTAAAGACCTGCTACGGTCAAAAAATATCTTCCTATGAAACAGCTACCTTTATTTGCAATGATGCTAAGCCTGAATTGCGCCCTGGCTCAAATTCCTTCAGCCGCGACTCCTGATCCTAACACTCCACAGTTGCTGGATACTTACAATACCCTTTTTATCGAAGAGATGACCTGGCTTGAAGTACGTGATGCGCTGAAGGCGGGCAAAACCACAGTCATTATTGCAACGGGTGGGGTTGAACAAAATGGCCCGTACCTGGCAACAGGAAAACATAATTTCGTTTTACGCGCCACTACGGAAGCCATTGCCAAAAAATTGGGCAATGCTCTTGTTGCTCCCATCGTACCCTTTGTACCCGAAGGAGATATCAATCCACCCACGGGTCATATGTTGTATCCTGGAACCATTAGTGTAAGTCAAAAAACATTTCAATTTTTATTGACAGACATCGCTTCAAGTTTAAAGGCGCATGGATTCAAACATATTATTTTGATTGGCGATAGCGGGGGCAATCAGACCGGGATGAAGCAAACCGCGGATTCCCTTTCCAGGAGCTGGGATCCTAAAAGCACAACCATTCATTTTATACCGGAATACTATACCCAACTCCCCGATAGCAAATGGCTGGCACAAAAAGGGATAGTTGAGAAAGATGAAGGTCTTCACGATAGCTTTGATATTACAGCAACCATCATGACCGTTGATCCCAACATGGTAAGAATGAATGAGAGGATTAAAGCGAGAAAGTTCTCTATTAACGGAGTTGATCTTGCACCGGCAGAAAAAACCATTCAACTAGGAAGACAAATCGTTGAGTTCAGGGCAGAAAAAACTGTAGAGGCCATTAATAAGGCTTTGAAGCAGAACTAATAAAGACTTATCTCCAACAGAAAACCAGCTAATTATTGAGAGTGAATAAACTATTCGCGTTTTGGTGTGCATTTTAGGAGTATCTCTTTTTGTCTTTACTACAACACTATTGGGTGGCTTTCTACATCCTCAAACCGTTTTAAAATCCAAATCCTCCGGCAAAACCGTATATCCTTTCAATGAAGGGAATAGTCTCATTGGTGTTGGTGCTCACTACTTATTCAGCTTCTGCTCAACGTATTAGCAATACAGCAATCTATCGCAATGTAAGTTCAAACCGGTATTTCCGTATTCATTACGAAAATGATTACTTCTCTACCACCGATATTTATTACACACAAGGCATCAATCTGGAATACATAAATCCGGCCATAGGAAATTTTTTTTCTTCAAAACTATTGGTGCATCCTGCTGCTAAAGAAGTTAAATTCGGAATCGCTTTGGAGCACGAGGGGTTTACCCCTACGAGTATCTCATATCCTGAAATTCTGGTCGGAGACAGACCCTTTGCCTCCTGTTTGTTTCTTAAAACCTTCTCTATTGCAAATGATTCAGCGCGCAGAGAGAGGATTTCTTCTTCGCTGAGCGCAGGTGCGATCGGCCCTATCGCGCATGGCAAAGAAATGCAGGAAACTATTCACCGATGGATCAACGATACGCAACCGCTCGGATGGGAGAATCAGATTCAGAACGATTTGATCCTCAATTACGAGTTAGAATATGAACGTGGACTTTTCGCCTCCTCAGATTATTTTTCTCTCTTGGGGAAAGTCGGTGCCCGTGTAGGCACACTCAATACAAAAGCCTTCACTGGAGTAATCATGATGGCCGGACTTTTTGATGATCCGTTCACTAATTTTTCTAAACCAAAAAGAAAGAATCAAGTGTATTTGTATGCAGAACCCTTGCTGAATATCGTTGGCTATGATGCCACCTTACAGGGAGGTCTGTTTAATAGATCTAGTCCTTACACAATCTCCTCAAAAGAAATTACTCGTTTGGTTTTCCAGGGAACCGTTGGAATTGTCTTTAAGATTAACACACTCCAGTTAGAGTATTTTCAATCCTATCTCACCAAAGAATTTAAAACCGGTGGCACACATCTTTGGGGTGGCATTCGAATCACGTGGTAATTACGTAAATAATGTATTGGACCAATTGAGCTATTAGATAAGCTCGCTATTCCAGTATGGGCGAATCATCAAAAGGTCTTTCGTGCAGATGATGCTCCATGATGATGCGCGCGCAGGTGTTCCATCGCAGCACAGGATCGTTGTTATCATCTTTGTTAATTGCATCGGCCTTTTCATAAAACTCCATCGCTTCGCGATACCATTCGTAGGCATCAAAGTCAGCACCGGGTGTATCGGAGCGTAGTGCAGTAGCTCCCTGGCGTTCGTGAATAATTCCTGTATAATATAATCTCGCATATTCATCCTTCAATGTCTTGGCAATATCCAGCGCTTGTTTGGATGTTTTGGAGGAAGAGAGACCAAACTGATCTGTCAGAGACAATAATAAAATGATAGCCGCTTTTTGATTGGCTGCATCAATGAGCAGCACATCGAGGCAAATGCTCTCCGCCAACCGTGGCTGATTCAGCAGGCGGTAATGTTCTGCCTTCTCAAGGGAAGCTTCAATGCCTTCTCTGGCAAGAGGTTTCAATTTAAACATTACTCTTTCGGAAGTTGTAGATGGAGATTTCATAGGGCAATAGGTTTCTATTTCTCTTGTTTAAAGATACGAAAAAGCTTCATCACGGGATCGTAAAATTTATCGGCCACCCGCTCTTTTAAAGGAATAATGGCATTGTCGGTAATGATGATATTCTCAGGACATACCGTGGTGCAGCATTTTGTGATGTTGCAAAGGCCGATGCCGCCTTCGGTTTTTAAATCCTGTCTGCGGTCTTCAATATCTAGAGGGTGCATTTCCAGGGCTGCCGCATACACCAAATGGCGTGGGCCTGCGAATTTTTCGTGAAGGTCATGCTCGCGCAGAACATGGCAAACATTCATGCAAAGAAAGCACTCTATACATTTCCTAAACTCCTGTACGCGATCAATGTCAACCTGATCCATGCGCCAGGTACCATCCGGAGCATCGGGGGGACGGGGTTTAAATTTTTTTATTTTCTTCTTGGTGCGGTAATTAACGGAAACGTCTGTGACCAAATCCCTGATGACCGGAAACGCTTTCATCGGCTGTATCGAAATGGGCTTATCTTTTGGCATGTCGCTCATACGGGTCATACACATGAGTTTGGGATGGCCGTTGATTTCTGCGGAACATGATCCGCACTTACCTGCTTTGCAATTCCATCGAATTGCCAAATCATTAGCCGACTCTGCCTGTATTTGATGCACGGCATCAAGCACTACCATGCCTTCTGTAATTTCAGTTTGGTATTCCTTAAATTCTCCTCCGGTGGAGTTCGTGCGCCATATGTTGAATAGAACTTTCGACATTATTTATTAAGCATCGTATCCATAAAACAGTTTTGCAATAACCTCACCCCAGCATAGTTCAGAATACTACCACAAGGTTTAGCCACCCCTCTCCGGATGGAGAGGGGTTTGGATAGCTTTCCTAACTGAAAAATTATAATGGGGTGAGGTTTCATTTCATCTCATTAATAATAGCTTGAAGATCTTCTCGCAAAGGTGCCTTCGGAATTCTCTTCACTTCCATACTCCCAGCTTCGCTTTTTCGAATGGTAATATTAATTTTTCCGTATTCCTCGCTCTTCTCCGGAAAATCTTCACGGAAATGTCCGCCTCTGCTTTCTTTGCGTTCTTTGGCTGCGCGTGCGATGGCTTCAGCAACGGTTACCATGTGTTTTAATTCCAATGCTGTATGCCATCCGGGGTTGAATCCACGGTTGCCATCACAACTCGCTTTATCAGCTTGTTCGCTAAATCCATGAATTATATCAATAGCTTTTTCTAACTCCCCTTCCATTCGAACAATTCCAACAAGTTCTTGCATCTTCTCTTGCAAGCCCGATTGTATTTGGAAGGGATTCTCTCCTGCAGCATTTGCATCTCTTTCAAATGGAGCCAATGCCCACGCTGCCAATTCCTCGATTTGAACATCATTGATTTTAACCTCGCTATTTTCTTTGGCGTATTGAGCAGCATATTCTCCAGCCCGTTTGCCAAACACCAATAAATCGGAAAGCGAATTGCCACCCAATCGATTGGCACCATGAAGTCCTGCTGCACATTCGCCCGCTGCAAAAAGTCCGGGTGTGCTCGTCATCTGCGTGTCAGCATCTACGCGTACTCCGCCCATTATATAATGCGTAGTTGGACCAACTTCCATGGGTTCTTTCGTGATATCAACACCTGCCAATTCTTTAAACTGATGATACATACTTGGCAATTTCCTTTTGATGTGCGCTGGAGCATTTGACATTTTCTCTTTAATCCAGGCAATATCCAGGTACACTCCTCCATGCGGAGTGCCTCGACCGGCCTTAACTTCACGCATAATACAACGTGCCACATGATCACGCGTCAATAATTCAGGCGGGCGCTTTGCATTTTTATCACCTTGTGTATAACGCCATCCCTCCTCTTCATCAGTTGACGTTTGTCCTTTATAAAGATCAGGAATGTCATCAAACATAAATCGTTTGCCGAGATTATTTCGTAACACCCCCCCTTCACCCCGCACTCCTTCCGTAATTAATAGTCCCCGCACACTGGGCGGCCACACCATTCCGGTAGGATGAAATTGCACAAATTCCATGTCGATAAGTTCAGCACCGGCATGATAAGCCAAGGATATTCCACCACCCGTACAATCCCAACTATTGCTGGAAATTTTATAAATTCTGCCCATGCCACCCGTAGCAATAATAACTGCCTTTGCTTTAAATACTTTGAAGAGGCCTTTCTCGCGATCATATCCAAAAGCACCCACGACTTTATCTCCGTCTTTCAATAAGCTTATAATTGTGTACTCCTGATAAATAGCGATGTTTTGATGGATGGCATGATCCTGTAGCGTTCTGATCATCTCTAAACCAGTGCGATCGCCCACGTGAGCAAGCCGGGGGTATTTATGGCCACCAAAATTTCGTTGCAGAATTTTTCCATCCTCCGTTCTGTCGAATACTGCACCCCATGCTTCTAATTCTCTTACGCGGTCGGGTGCTTCCTTCGCATGCAACTCTGCCATGCGCCAGTTATTCAAATATTGACCGCCACGCATGGTGTCAGCAAAGTGGACTTTCCAGCTATCACGATCATCTACGTTAGCCAATGCTGCAGCCACACCGCCTTCAGCCATTACAGTATGTGCCTTGCCGAGCAATGACCTGCTGATCATCGCAACAGAAACACCAGCCGTGGCGGCCTCAATAGCCGCGCGAAGTCCGGCTCCACCGGAACCGATCACTAATACGTCATGCGTAAATGTTTCGTAGTTCGTCATTTAAAATATTCTCCAGTCAGTCCAAATACCCATGGAGCAAAGTCGCACATATACATCGGCAAACATTACTCCGAATAAACTAAACCATGCCCAATTCATATGTCCCCTGTTCAGGCAACTGGCACAGTTATAAACTTTCCGTTGTACCGGTGACTTTGACAGGCGGTCTTTAAATCCTCCTACCAAGTGACGGAAGCTATGACAACCAAATGTATAGCCTCCAAGTAATGTAGCGTTAAGTGTTAATACCAATGTACCCACACCCATCCCAAATGTTTTTTCACCGGTGGCAGGATCAATGAACCACATGGCTTTATAGGCATCATACGCGAGAAGAATGACGAATATAATAGCGAGATACATAAAGTAGCGGTGAATATTTTGCATGACCAATGGAAAGGAATTCTCTCCAAGGTATGTTTTACGTGGCTCGGAGACTGCACAAGCAGGAGGGTCGGCCCAAAAGGATTTATAATAAGCGCCTCTATAATAATAACACGTGAACCGCATTCCACCGGGAGCCCACAGAATTAATAAAGCCGGAGAAAATGGGATGATCATTGGCCACCACGAAGGCTTTGGTCCAAACCAGCTGTGTGGAGAGTCCCCAAATATTTCCGGAGAATAAAATGGGGAAAGATACGGACCAATAGCATAATGCTCCCCCTGGAAGGCTGCCCAGGTAGCATAACCAATAAAAGAAGAAAGGCCGATGAAAACGAGCAGGGGACGAAGCCACCACAAATCTCTTCTTGCCGTAACGCCAAAACCTGCCATTAACACTCGGGTTTGTATTAATTATTGGTTGAGGTTAAAGAAAATTAAAATGAAAAGCAATAGACATCTTTTAAATGGGGACGTTAAATTCTGCCCTTGTGTGCTCTACTTCATGAACGTATCTTAGATAGACTAATGAAGATGAAACTATCCTATTAAAAAATGAATATATGAGAATCTCAACCGAATCTGCACTGAGTAAGTTAAGTAAGTCAACCCAGCCATTTATTGAGTTGTTTAAGCACGGCACGTTGTCCGTGGAAGTTTACAAGCCCATCAAAATAGACCATCAAAAACCTCACACTAAAGATGAGGTCTATATCATTATCGAAGGTCATGGAGGTTTTTTTTGTGGTGGGAATACGACTCCATTTATTAAGGGCGACTTCCTCTTTGTGCCGGCAGGTATTGAACACCGATTTATTAATTTTAGTGAGGACTTTTCCACCTGGGTTATTTTCTATGGGCCGCAGGGTGGTGAAGGCGACATTGTTCCTTAGCGCAGCGACTCTTATATAATAGGATTGCTCTTGCGACAAATGGGGTATTTTTCAATAGCAAGCCTTTAATTTATTTCAACGACTAACCGCGTGTTCCCTGATTACGTAATAAACCCATTAACCCTTAAATCCCAAATTGTATGAAATCGTCTTTATTCATCGGCCTATTTCTATTCGCCTTTGTTTCACCTATTTATAGCCAAATAATGCCTCTGCTCACCGCACCGGATGGAGGCAATAAGAAGGCTTCCGTATCAGAACAAATTGGTATTGTCAAAATTTCGATCAGTTATAGCAGGCCCGGAGTAAAGGGAAGGGAGGGAAAAATATGGAATACGCCCGTTGCCCACTATTGTTTTGTCGATCTGGGCCATGGTACAAGTAATGCCGCACCGTGGCGAGCGGGTGCTAACGAAAATACAACGATGTCTTTCTCACATCCCGTAAAAATTGAAGGCAAGGATCTTCCCGCAGGAACCTATGGGTTCTTTATCAGTCTGAGTGAACAGGAGAGCACCATCATCTTCTCCAAAATTTCAAATTCATGGGGAAGCTTTTATTATGACCCTTCTGAAGATGCTTTAAGAGTTACCGTGAAAAATCAGACGCTGGAGACAAGCGTTGAATGGCTCAACTATGAATTCATCAATCAAACTGAAAACGCTGCCACCATTGCCTTGTCATGGGAAAAGCGCATAATTCCATTCAAAGTAGAGGCCGATATTCATGGTTTACAAATTGCTTCATTCAAAAATGATTTTAGAACTACGCGACCAGCAGATGATTTCGTCCAAGCAGCCAGCTACTGTCTGGAAAATAATATTGAACTGGAGCAGGCTCTCGCCTGGATGGACCGTGGTATTAATTTTCGGATTATGGGGGAGAAGAATTTTAGAACATTGAGTACAAAGGCGGCTATCTTAATTAAGCTCAACAGAATTGATGAGGCTAAAAAAGTGATGGAAGAAGCGCTTCCTATGGGAAGTATGCAGGATATACACCAATACGCGCGGACATTGCTGAATGCGAAGCAACCCCAGGAGGCCTTCAAAATCTATAAATCAAATTATGACAAGTACCCAAATGAATTTACTACCAATGTTGGAATGGGCAGAGCTTATTCAGCACAAGGCGATTATAAAAAAGCCCTTAACCACATGAAAGTTGCCTTACCTAAGGCACCCAATAATTTCTATAAGAATGTGGTCGAGACGATGATTAAAACACTCGAACAGGGAAAAGACATTAACTAGCAATCATTTCAAATCCACTTCCATTTTTTTTAATTTAGAATGAAGGAGAGTTCATAGGCGATGTCATTTAGAAAATGCCATCCATCGCTTTTTGATTCCCTCCATGACCGATTTCAATTTATTGACTGCATCAACTGTGGATTGTGTAGGTCTAGCCTCTGCATTCTGGAGAAGCAAAAGTACATGAAGGAATTTCTCCTGCAACCCAACAATAGCTTCAGTCTCCATTGCTTTAGCGGTTACGCTTCCGTAGAGGATGTCTGAGTTCTCCGGAGCTCCTTCTCCACGAAGTGCCACAAGACCTTCCTGCTGAGTTTTACTTAGCTTCTTCTTTTTATCGGCTAACCTCGCATCAATGGCTTCACGCATATCTTGCAATTGCAAGTAGGAATTATAACATTCCATGGAATTATCGGATTGCAATCGTAGATCACTTTCACTGATGGTCACCCGAGGATCAAGACGAACATCAATAGAACGTTCAAACGCTTTTCCATCTACCGTTAACTTAACAGTATAACTACCAGGATGAACATACAGTCCTTGCGGTCCGCTGGGAGTATTATGGTAAACTGCTGCAATGGAGAATTGACGCGAGGCACCTCTTGGCGCTGCATAACGTAAATCCCATACAAAACGATGATGGCCTGCCTCAGCAGACAATATTCGTTCTGGCCTAATCCAATAGGTAGGATGTGGAATAGCAGTGGTATCAACCCGGCTTGGTGTATCGCTATTCGTATAGCGCTTTACCAGCTTACCATCCTTGGTCATGATTTCAAGACTCACCTGAGAAGCTTTCTTGCTTAAGACAAAATCAAGAATAGCACCATCAGGAGGATTTTCTCCGGTGGGTTCTTCCGGTGGCAGTGGCGTGTCGGTAAACATGTTGTAACGAACGCGTGTTGCCTGCACTGGCTGAAACAGGTAAGCAGCATCAGCCGCATTTACTTTGGCCAGCTCTCGCAGGGGACTGATATTATCCAAAATCCAAATAGAGCGACCATGCGTGCCCACCACTAAATCATTTTCATGAATCACAAAATCGCGAACAGAAGTAGCAGGCATATTCATTCGCAGCGATTGCCAGCTGGCGCCATCATCCGTTGAAAAATAAACTTCACGTTCGGTGCCAGCGAAAAGCAATCCGGCTTGCTTTGGATCTTCACGCACCACATTTACCGGGCCGATCTTGTGCATGCCGTTGGCTATTTTCTTCCAGGTGGCTCCGCCATCATGGGTGCTGTAAACGTAGGGATTCATATCATCCTTGCGAATGGCATTGACAGAGATATACGCGGTTAACTTATCAAAGTGACCCGCATCGATCTGGGTGACTTTATCCCACGAAGTCATTGTGGGTGGTGTGATGTCTTTCCATGACTTTCCTCCATCGGTGGTTACGTGAACAAGTCCATCGTCTGTTCCAGCCCAAATGATATTCTTATCCAACGGTGAAGCGCCAACAGCATAGATGACGCCACGCTGCGGCATTGAGTTAAGTTTCTCTGTTCGAAAGTCTCCTATATTTTCAGGTACAGCCGGTTGCTTGCGGGCAAGGTCCGGACTGATGATTTCCCAACTTTGTCCGCCCGTGGTTGTCTTCCACAACACATTAGTTGCAAAAAGTAAAGTTGATGGATCGGCAGGATGAAAAAGTAAAGGCAAGGTGCGCAGCATTCGGTATTGACCGGAACGCACTGCCTCAGGCGCCACATTTTGTAATTGCCCGGTCTTCTTATCAAAACGTGTTACCTTACCTCCATAGATAATGTCAGGGTTCTTGGGGTCAGGCGCTATGTAAGCATATTCATCGGCACCAATGCCCATCCAATCGCGCATAGAAATCTGTCCTCCATTACCGCGACTGGCAGTTCCAATGGCACCACTCTCCTGCTGACCGCCATACACCCAATAGGGAAATTGATTATCTGTAGCTACATGATAAAGTTGTGATGTTGGTTGGTTAAGCCACGAACTCCAGGTCTTCCCTCCGTTTACGGTAATGGTTGCTCCCTGATCTGCAGCAATAATCATAATATCTGGCTGCAGAGGATTAATCCAGATTCTATGATAGTCATCTCCGCCCGGTGCTCCTTTAATGGAAGTCCAGGTAAGGCCGCCATCAATCGATTTATAAGAAGCAACGTTAGCTGAAAATACAACATCAGGGTTTTTTGGATGTACTTTCACTTCCGCAAAATCACTTCCTCTTCCATAGATGCGTCCGTCACTGCTGATCAACTTCCAGCTTTCTCCCGCATCATCACTTCGGTAGAGACCACTGTTGACTTGGGCATCTACGGTAGCATACATTCTATTCGAGTTGCTTGGCGCGATGCAAAAACCGATGCGGCCTAAACCCTGCTCTGCACCGGGTAATCCAACCTTCACATTCCTCCACGTAGTTCCTCCATCAGTAGATTTATAAAGACCACTATTAGGTCCTGAAAAAGATCCATTCTCCCAAGGCCCTTCACGATGCTCCCACATATCGGCAAAAACAATTTCAGAATTGTTGGGATCAAATTCTACCTGTATCGCACCCGTGTTGTGATTGATGTAAAGTATTTTCTCCCAGGATTTACCTCCGTCTTTTGTACGATACACTCCCCGCATTTCATTGGCGCCATACGGATGACCAAGGCCTGCTGCGAAAACTATGTTGGAGTTGGTGGGATGAACGACTACTCTTCCTATTTGCTGAACATCATCCAAGCCAAGGTGAATCCACGTTTTTCCGCCATTGACTGACTTAAACATTCCATCTCCAACCCCCAAATCAGGCCTGTGAAGGCCTTCCCCACTGCCTACATATATTATAGAGGGATCACCGGGAAAAACAGCTACATCTCCCACCGAACCGGTAGCGACATTATCGAAAATAGGATTCCACGTGTGGCCGTAGTCATCCGTTTTCCAGACGCCTCCATTATTAACTCCTACAAAGAAGACATTAGGTTGAGTAGGAATGCCTACCGCTCCTACTGCACGACTTGCACGAAATGGACCAATGGACCGGTATTGAAGTTCCTGATAATTGGAACTCGGAACATTCTGACAAAAAGCAGAAACTGAAATGAGGGATACAATGAGTGCTAATAATTGGCGCATATGAGTATGGATTTGGATTCGATGATAGCTAATAAGGGAGTTATTAGCAACAGGATTTATGTCCCTGGGTGAAGGGATGCTAAGTAGGAAGAATCCCCAAACATCAGGAGACTACTTCGCGCCTTGGCGCAAATCCCAAACTGGTGCTCGTAGTTGACGCAAGGGTGAAAGATAATTCCTAACCTATCGTCATTCGCGAGCACCTGCGTTGTCACCGAGGGTTGCGCGAAGCGCCATCACACAAACTGCGCAGATGCTCGTAGTAGACGAACTGAGAGAGCAAAAAATCACCCAACGGATGGCAGGGTTTATGAAGACGGTCATCTTAGATTTGTTCTGACTTCAGACAGATCTATGCGACTTCGATATACCTTATTTAGTATCATTCTATTTACCTGCTGCTCCAATGAGCCGGAAGCAACGACAGATACCAAGGGCGACTTGCACATTCTCTTCGTTGGCAACAGCCTTACCTACACCAATGATCTGCCTGTGCTTATTAAAGAACTTGGCCTGAAGGATGGCCTGACCATAACGTATTCCAGTCTGCTCTTCCCTAACTATTCATTGGAAGACCATTGGAATGAAGGCAAAGTGCAGAAAGAGCTGCAAAAAGGTATCTACGATATTGTGATAGCACAACAGGGACCTTCGGCACTGCCGGAATCACAGGTCTTACTCTTAGACTATACTACCCGATTTGCCAATGTCTGCAAGCAAAACAAGTGCACGCTTGCACTCTATATGGTATGGCCTTCTGCTGATCGATCGTTTGATCTTGATCATGTTATTCTATCGTATACCAATGCCGCTACCGCTACCCAGTCATTGTTATGTCCGGCTGGCTTAGCCTGGAAAAATGCATGGAATGCAGATTCTACGCTTCCCTTATACTCTGCCGATGACTTTCACCCTAGTATGAAGGGCAGTGTGCTGGCGGCTATCACCATCTATGCCGCCTTACGGGATAAGTCCAGCCTCGATTTCATCCATCATCCTGAGATGTCATGGAAGAATGAGGTATCCGAATCAACGTTGGCCATCCTGAAGCAAGCTGCTCTCAAGGCATTGGGCAAGTAAGACAATCTCTTCATACGCCTATACCTATTTACCTAAGACTATTGGTGCCAAGGCACCTTTGAGGTGTTGGACGTCTTCGTCACTTAATGGCTATACTTTCGATATGAATGATCTCTTCGATTAACGATCAATAACATGTCATGTACGTTACTTCAAGTATAACTTCAATTAAACAATCAAGTATTCGCAATTTATTCACAGCTACCTGTATGATGTTAGTCTATGAATGATCCTGACTTATCATCATTGAACTTCTTATATTGACTTTACCTTCATTCATCTTCATAAAAAAATTTAACTTCTTTATGCATTTTTATTGCATAATATTTTTTTTAATCCATTGATTAACCCATTTTTAAATATTATTTGAAAAAAATAACAAACAAAACATAAAAAGTACGATGAGTCTTAATCAATTAAAGTCTATAACTCTTGAATCTCCACCCAAAGGATTTGCAGAGAAACGAATTGATGTCATCACTAACAACCGGGCACTCTACTCCAAGCAAGACTTCAACGCCAATGATGTAATCGCTGAGTTTTTTTGGAAAAGTGTTCATTCCACCCCGAGTTATTTAACCGTTCAGGTCAGCGATCACGAGCATATCGAGCTTCTGCCGGAGTATTTGGAGTGTGTGAATCACAGCTGTGACCCGAATTGCTTCTTTAATACCGCGCTGAAACAGTTCATTGCCCTTAAGCCCATTAAGGAAGGTGAAGAGTTGACTTTCTTTTATCCTTCATCAGAGTGGGATATGGGCCAGGCCTTTCGATGTGGCTGCGGAAGCAAAAATTGCCTCGGTCTGATCCAGGGCGCAAAGTACTTACCTAAAAACGCAATCAAGAGTTATCGTTTCACCGACTTCATCAAACAGAAACTATCCTCGGTCAGGAGATGAATTTTGTCAAAAATAAGGATCAGTACTTCGTCTGGGTAATTGCTCCTTACCTGGAGACACAGGATTCGAATCTCCAATATTATTACGATTACACTCAAAGCATAGCCGAATACACCAAAGTATTCACAGAAATAGGCTGCGAATGGAAATGGGCTAATGTCACACTGGACACCATTGAAAAAGTCATTCTTCAAATAAAGAATCACCCTACTGCTAAAACCAGTATTGTTATCAACCTGTGCGATGGCGATGAGACCAACGGAATCCCAGGGGTATCTGTTATCTACACTTTAGAGAAGTACAACCTTATCTATACCGGCTCCAACGATCTTTTTTATACCATCACCACCTCCAAGATACCAATGAAGGAGGCTTTTGATCTTTATGAAGTACCCACACCGGCATGGAAGGTCATTGAACCGGAGGAAGCGTACCCATCTTCTATTTTTGAGCAAGTTGGGGATGTATTGATCGTAAAGCCCGCTATCTCTGCCGGAAGCCTCGGCCTAAGTGTAAAAAATGTCGTCAGCAATGAAGATGAATACACCTCCGTCATTGAAGAGATGCAAAATGGCTATCATGGATGGAAGTTGGATACCGGAGGCATCTTTGTCGAAGAGTTTATCAAAGGCAGAGAGTTCACCACCTTAGTAGTCGGCTCCTCATCTCATCCAGAAAATATTAGCGTCTACCCTCCGGTGGAAAGAGTATTTCACTCTTCCTTACCGGAGAAAGAACAATTTCTATCCTTTGACCGCCTTTGGGAAACTTTTGATAAAGAGACTCCCCTCCCGGAGAACGGTACACTCTATAACTATAAAGTAGCGGAAGATCATCTTATACCCGAGCTCAAGGCGATCACGCTAAAAGCATTTCAATCGGTAGGCGGTACGGGTTATGGCAGGCTTGACATACGGATGGATCGGGAAACCGGTAAGTTTTATGTACTGGAGATTAATGCGCAGTGCGGATTGAGTGAAGATGAAAACTATACTTCTATCGGAGCTATTTTGAGGTTTGCGAAAAAATCATTTACTTATTTAATAATTGAAATTATCGAGGACGCATTGGTGCGTTATGGGGCAAAACATAAAGCAATACAAAAATGAAAATCTGTGTACTTCAACCAGACTATTCCACCACCGATGTGGATTACAAAAATTATGATCCTCCAAGAGATCTCAGCAGTCTGCTTCCCGCTGATTCGGTCAATCATGTGTTTTTAAATAAGTTAACTACTTACAAGCAACTCAAAAGCTTAAGTAAGGAAGGATACGATATCTTCGTGAATCTATGCGAAGGATATCTGGAGTGGGAAGTTCCTTCTATTGATGTGATCAACACGTTGGATCTGCTCAACTTACCTTACACAGGGCCTAACGCCATCCTTTATGATCCCCCAAAGCCCCTGATGAAGTATGTGGCCTATTGCGCGGGAGTAAAAACACCTGCTTCCGTTGATCTTGGATCGATGGACGATGTAAAGGAAGTTCTGGCAAAGCTTTCCTTCCCGATGTTTATCAAGCCGGCCAAAGCTGGCGATAGCCTGGGGGTCGATGAACACTCTCTTGTAAAGAACGAAGCTGAGTTAAGATCAAAAGTCAGAGACATCCTTAAGGAGTATGAGGAAGTTCTGGTGGAAGAATATATCGCTGGTAGAGAATTCACGGTGCTGGTAGCTGCCAACAGAGATGGAAAGACCTCCACCGTTTACAAGCCGGTTGAGTATCTCTTCCCCGAAGGAAGAGAGTATAAAACCTATGCGTTAAAGACTTCGGAACTACATCCCGAGTGCAATGCACCCTGTCAGGATCCAAAACTGGAAAAAAAGTTGAAAGCCGCGACCAAGCAGATATTTGCAGCCTTCGGAGGCGTTGGCTATGCACGTCTTGACTTTAGAGTTAATGAGAACAACGAAGTTTTCTTTCTTGAGATCAATTTCACCTGCTCTGCTTTCTATGTTAATGGATACGAAGGTTCAGCAGACTATATTCTCAACAATGACCCGGCCGGCAAGAATGGTTTCTTGAAACATATCATTGGAGAAGGAATTGCCAGACACCGAGCCAAACAGAAGAAATTTGTCATGAAAGGCAACGCACTTTCGGGATTTGGCATCTTTGCTACACAGTCTCTCCGCAAGAACGAAATCCTTTTCCAGGGAGAAACCATGTCTCAGCGCATAGTTTCAAAGAGCTATGTAGAGGAGAACTGGAATGAAAAGCAAAAAGAAGACTTTAGGCATTATGCCTATCCTATCGGTACTGACGTTTATATTCTCTGGGATGAAAACCCCGTGAATTGGGCTCCCCAAAACCATAGCTGTAGTGCCAATACCGGCTATGAAGGATTGAACATAGTCGCGCTAAAGGATATAGCCAAAGGCGAAGAGCTGACACTTGACTACGCTCATTTCTTAGATGATAACTTTCAGCCGTTCGCCTGCCTGTGTGGAAGCGACAATTGCCGCAAATTAGTTTTTGGAGAAAAGGAAAGCGGAATGGTAAAGGTTGAAGTAGAAGAGAACAGGTTAATGGGCGCGATGCCTAAAAAGAGCTATGCCCGCCATCGGTAAATCGTATCCGATACTATACAAAAATAGGTTCAAAATCCCCGGAGTTAAATCCTTCTGGGATTTTTCCATTTATAAAAAGACTCGCCATTAACTGACCCGCTCCATCAGAACACATTGCAGACCAGCCGTTGCCTGTGGTTATATAGAGTCCTTCATGCACCTGGCCGATATAAGGATTTTCATGCTTCTTTGTTCTTGGAAGAATGCACCGTTTGGAAAGACACCCTTCGATCTTAATGTTTGGCATGAATGTCATTAATGCTTCTTTCATTTTCGCGAGATGGCGATCACTGTCTCCCTTCCTAAACCAATGCTGCACTTCCTTTAGGTCACTTCCAAAATACAGATCCCCAGGAAGGTTACAGCCCATCTTGAGGTAGAAATTTCCATCCGGATACTGAATGGGCTGAGTGGAGTATATTCCTTCATACTCTGACGTATCAATTTCATAAAGTAGTGAAGGTAGAGTAGACAAACGAAAGGCCTCTTCCTTGCTGACGCTGGCCAGAATAACTACTTCACTTTTTGTGGTGAGGTCTAATCTTTTCTCCAGCACCCCGGAGAAATTTGAAAATGCTCCTGTCGCGAGGATAATCTTCCTTGCCTGATACTTATCCCCCTTTCTCGTTGTTACTTCTGCACTACCCTTTGTAAACTCCAAAGCCGTGACGGTGTCCCTGAATACAGTTCCACCATTTTTTTCAAATACGTTGAGCTGTGCTTTAATTAAAAGAAGAGGGTTGATATGCCCCGAAGGTGAAGATTCTAACATGCCGCAGGAAGTAGCGGGAAATTTAAATTCAGGAAATGCATCGGCTAATTCTTTACCACTAGTATAGAATGAAGCGTTAATCCCGAATTGCTTTGCTTTAGCAGGTGCCTCTTTCAAATAATCATCCGGTCCTTCCGGATTCACATAAAGACAACCCACCCCGGCATGAAACTTAATTCCACTTTCCGCTTGCAGCCAGGGATAATGATTTACCGAGAGAAGGTTAAGTTGGGTCATGACATCATTATGTCCAATCAATCGCTGCACCCGGCCACTATCATAATGACTCGCAAAGACATGGGCTTGTTCAAGGTTACTCGGTTCATCCGGACCGATGATGGCAATATTCTTTTGAGAAAGACTCAGGTGCTTGGCGGTGGCCGATCCGATTAATCCTTTCCCTATAATAATGGTGTCGAAAATCATCGTTTGAATAATGTCAAATCTATCAATACTCAGATTGATTTCCCAGTTACCGGGGGTGTCAACCGAAAGGAAAATCTATATCTTGCCCTTCTATTCACTTACCCGAATAGGTAAAAAAAATAACTACCATTACGAATATCGATGAAAAAAATTGCCCTTTATTTCTTCCTGATATCCACAGGATCATCAACCCTCCATGCCCAACTCTCCAAAGTTGAAAAAAAGATAGCCTTTTCTGTCGATGCCCATAGAGAGGAAGCCATGAAGCTCCTGGAAGAAGTAGTTAATATTAATAGCGGCTCAATGAATTTTGAAGGCGTCTACAAAGTTGGTCAAATCTTCAAGGCAAAATTTGATGCGTTGGGTTTTCAGACACGATGGGCAGATGGCAAGCCCTTTGGCAGAGCCGGGCATCTTATTGCCGAGCATAATGGGAAAGGGAAAACTCTTTTGCTGATCGGGCACCTAGATACTGTGTTCGAGTTGTCCAGTCCTTTTCAACAATTCAAAATGATTAATGATTCGACCCTATCCGGGCCGGGTGTCGGTGATATGAAAGGCGGTGATGTGGTAATCGTTCAATCTCTGCAGGCACTAAAAGATGCCGGACTATTGAAAGACATGAACATTATTGTAGTGATGACAGGAGACGAAGAACTCAGTGGCAAGCCATTGGCTCTGGCGCGCCATGATTTAATTGAGGCAGCTAAAGCGGCTGACATCGCTATTGGTTTTGAAGACGGTGCCGGTGATCCTAAGACAGCTGTAGTTTCAAGGCGCAGTTCTTCGGGCTGGCAACTTAACGTAACCGGAGTTCCCGCCCACTCATCACAGATTTTTACAGAGAAGATTGGAGTCGGAGCCATCTATGAAGCCAGTCGCATTGTGAACAGTTTCTATGAGGAACTTTCCAAAGAACCCAACCTCACCTTCAATCCGGGAATGATGCTGGCGGGCAATACGGTTGAACATGATAAGGACATGGATGGAGGACGTGCGTATGGCAAAAGTAACATCGTAGCCAAGGAAGCTGTTGTGACGGGAGACATTCGTGCTATCTCTCCGGAACAACTCAAGAAGACACAGGAAACCATGAAGGCCATTGTTGGTAATCATCGTCCACAAACAACCGCTGAAATCACTTTTGGAGAAGGCTATCCTCCTCTTGCTCCTACGGAAGGTAATTTTAAATTACTGAGTTACTTTAATCAGGTGAGTAAAGACCTTGGCTTTGGTGAAGTGGTAGCGGTACATCCGCGTAAAGCAGGAGCTGCCGATATTTCTTTTACGGCTGAGTATGTTGATATGGCAATGGATGGATTAGGGCTCGGCTCTGCAGGAGGTCATACGGTAAATGAAACGGCAGACCCCCGTACCGTTTCCATGCAGGCCAAGCGCGCTGCTGTTCTCTTTTATCGATTGACGCAGGATAAAATTACTGCCAACAAGAATCGGTAGACTCTTTCATTAGTTCTGCTTATATGCTGGCTAAAATTTTTGTCATTAGTTGTCAAAACCTTTACTAAAATTGCTTTTTATACTATATTACTAAGTAAATATCCAGTGATGAAAGAGCTTGTTTTGGACCTGCCTGTAAAAGAACCCTCAATTAACAGTTTACTCAATAAATTCCACTACGCTGATTGTATTGACTTTATGGATAAGATGCCGAAAAAGTCAATTGGGGTTATAGTTACCTCACCTCCCTACAATTTGAAAAACTCAACTGGCAATGGAATGAAAGATGGTCGGGGAGGGAAATGGGCGAACGCAGGATTGATTAACGGATATGAGAATTATGACGATAATATGCCTCATGCTGAGTATTCTAATTGGCAAAGAAGATGTCTTGAGTCAATGATGAGGATCTTAAAAGAAGATGGTGTAATTTTTTATAACCATAAGTGGCGCGTCCAAGGTGGTCTTTTACAAGATAGACATGATATAATCGAAGGTTTTCCAGTTCGACAAATAATAATTTGGAAAAGAAAGGGTGGTATTAATTTCAACGCTGGATATTTTCTTCCCACTTACGAAGTTATTTATATGATTGCAAAACCTCATTTCAAATTGGCTGAAGGCGCAAATAAGCTGACTGATATTTGGGAAATAACACAAGAAAGGGATAATAAACATCCAGCACCATTTCCGCTAGAATTACCAACAAATTGTATTTCTTCTACAACTCATGAGACTGTTTTAGATCCATTTATGGGTTCAGGGACAACTGCTATTGCCGCTAAACTTCTGAAACGCAATTGGATTGGAATAGATGTTTCAAAGGAATATTGTAAAATGGCAGAAAAGAGAATTAAATCCTTTAATAAACAGTTAGATTTTTAATGAGTCCTTCAGCGATTCCTAAATCTTCAAGCGCTGCCTTTAAGATTATTCATAAGATATTGAAAATGGAGTGGGTAGACATTCCCAACCAATTTCAAGGAAGTGGTGCCCCAGGAGATACTTTGGAGCATTTGTTAGACGTAACTAGAAATAATAAAGACGGCCCAGACTTGATGGATTGGGAAATTAAATTTCATGGAGGAAATGCCTTGTTAACCTTGCTTCATAAGACACCACAGCCGCCTGGTATTATGAATGAATTGGTAAATACATTTGGTTGGCTTAATGAAAAGGGTCAAATCAGTTTCAGGCATACTATTAGTGGAAAATCTGAACGAGGATTCGTAGTTATCAATGGAGATAATAGAATAACCGTTGAAAATATTAATAACAGAAAAATAGTACCCTATTGGGAACACAATGTTATTCTTAACACAATCGGAGCCAAGTTGAGAAGATTAATATTGGTTCACGGTACGGTTAATAAAGCAGAGCGCAAAGTAAATTATGAGAGTGATGTTGCTTATTGGGATCTCAATTTATTGGGTATTTGTCAAGCTATCGAAGATGGATTAATATACATTGATTTTGATGCAAGGACTAAAGGTGGTAAGGGGTCATCACTGAGAGATCATGGAACAAAATTTAGAATCCATATTGATAACATTGGTGTCATTTACGAAAACAGTCAGGTCATTTTACCAGAAGTTATTTCAAAAGCAAAACGATCTTTATAAGCTTCACTTGTCAGTGTATTCTTAAATAAAGTGAGAATTACTCTTTAATAACAAGGCCTGTGGTCCGATCATACGGGACGATACTGTCCCATTCGCTGGCACTGGACCTTGATACAAAGGCAACCACCGGCTCGGTATCGCTCATATTAAATACTTCATGCGGCACGCCCGATTTAATATAAATAAAATCACCGGCTGTATTTTCAAGGGTCTTGGTCAGGTGATCTCCAAATTCATGCCTTACGTTGCCCTGCAGAATATACAGCATCAATTCAAAGCCATCATGAATATGTGCATACACTACACCGCCCGGAGGAATGGTGGCGATGTTTACCGATAGTTTCGTAGAGCCTACATTCTTGGCGGACATTCCTTGCTTATAATGAATCCCGTTCCAGTCGCGCTTCCCTCCTCCTCCGCGGATGGTGATGATTCCGTCATGATCTTCTACCACAGAAAGGTCAATATTATCTGTTATCTTTTTCATGTGCATTACTTTTTACGAAAAATAAATCTACTAAAAATAGTTTAATGGCTCAATCAAGAAAGGGCATCATAAATATAACCGATGAGAACAGCGAGCAGCGCCAGCGGAATTATCCACTTGATCCAAAAAAAAGTTAAGTGCTGAATCGTTGATCCACGTTCAGAACTAAACAACTGCTGGAAAACTTCCTGACGTTGCATACCCCAGGTTAAACCAACAATAGCGAGCGCACTTCCAAGTATTTGCATGCCGGATCCAAAAATCAAATCAAGAACACCGATGATCTCTGGAAAGAAACAACAGGGTAAAGCAAGTGCCACCTGAAGAAGTCCAATATACATCAGAATTCTCTTTCCATTGGGGCTAGCTTGTTCGTTTCTAATGGAGGTGAACGGAACCTGATAGGCCGCAATCAGGGAAAGAAATGCGACCAAGGTAATGCAAAGTAAAAATAATGATCCTACCAGTCTCCCACCGGGCATCGTATTAAAGAGTGTCGGAAACGTATTGAAAATTAATCGTGGCCCGGAAGCCATGTCCATCCCAAACACTAAAATCGATGGAATTAAAAACAAGCTGATCAACAAGGAAGCACTTGCATCTCCGAAGCCTGTATATAGAGCCATCTTGGTAATACTTTCTTCTTTTCGCATAAAGCCTGAGTAAACTACTACAAACGTACCTCCCAGTCCTACCGAAAAAAATGCCTGACCCAATGCGGCAAAAATCTCTCGAAGTCCAAGCAGACTAAAATCCGGATTGAGAAACTCTTTGCATTTCAGCAGCGCATTGGGTAACGACAAAGCATGAAAAATCATGTATGCTATTGCGACTAAGAAAAAAGGCATGATTATTTTACTGAGAAATTCAATACCCTTTAATAACCCTTTATGAATAACAAAGAGAGAACTAGCAATTAAGAATAAAGTAATAGTAAATTGAAGCCATCCATTGGATAATCCGTTCAGGTAGTGCGCATTATTTTCCTTTGTGAATCCTGCTAGTACTGAAAAGGCTGTCGTATAAACCACGTTCGCCACCACCACGGCATAGTAAGCTCCGGCAATGGTGATCACCATCAAAAGAAGATAGCCTAAAACTCCGCCCCACCTATTGCCAAATCCCAACCGAAAGGCGCTCAAGGTTCCTTTCCTACTCATTCTTCCCAATGCCATCTCTGCCATCAAAGCAGGAAATGCAAACAGAAGTGTCAGGATTAGATAGACCACTAGAAAAGCGCTTCCTCCATAACTGCCCATCATGTAGGGAAACCTCCACACGTTGCCAAGACCTACGGCCACACCCAGCATGGTCAACACTGTAGTTAATCCTGAGGTATATTGAGAGGTACTCTTTTCCATTCTGCAGTTAAGAATTGGTGTCGGGAAGAAATATACTTGTGGAGATCACACCGGTAGATTTCTCGCTCACGCTGCCAATGACATTGATAGTTTTTCGGTTAAGGGATTCAAATTACATAATCAGAAAGACATTCCATCTTTCACCATAAAACATTCGGAGTATACTTAGGGTATTATTGACTTCCCTGCTTAGTTTTACAATCAATTTAAATACTAAGCCTTGCGGTATTTCTTTCACATCGGGTTCAATGGATTCCCTTACCGGGGATGGCAGCGACAGGCTGACGCTTTAAGTGTGCAACAAATCATTGAAACAGCCCTTGGTCAAATCTTAAAGTCACCGATTTCCATTATGGGTTGTGGTCGGACAGATGCACAAGTTCACGCCAGCCAATTCTTTTTTCATGCTGACATTGAAAAGGAGCTGGATTTTGATTTATTATTCCGGCTGAACAAAACATTACCAGACGACATCGCCATCTTTGAAATTCTTCCGGTAGCAAAAAATAATCACGCACGATTTGACGCCTTACAAAGAACATACGATTATTTTATCCATACCTATAAAGATCCCTTTCTTAGCAACACGAGTGCTTTGTACCTGGAGAAAAATCTTGATTTGAATAAAATGAAAAAGGCTGCCTCATTGCTCACACACTACAGTGATTATAGAGCACTCTGCAAAACTCCCGATAATTATCGCACTACGATTTGTAAGGTAAGCTCAGCCACTTTATATGCCGATGAAGGTGGGGATAAATTACGATTTCAAATTTCAGCTGATCGCTTTCTGGGAAGGATGATCCGAATCATCATGGGCAAGTTTTTAGAAATTGGAAGAGGTGAGCTTAGCGTTGATGAATTTGAAAGCTATCTCATCACGAAAGAAACACCAAAAACAGTTGAACCCGCCTATCCTCAAGGTCTTTATCTTTCCAAAGTAACGTATCCTTATTTGGAGCTGGCTCCACGAGCTGATTTCTCAACCATTCTTCAAAATAAGGTTGATCATTGGATCATTGTTTAAAGTAATTGCAAAAAACATAGAAGTATGAAGTATCTCGGAGATGAAGTTGTAAGAAAAGCTCTTAACTATAACGTATTAGTTGATCGGCTTCGTCAGGGATTTGGTGAGGGTAAAGTGATTACTCCCATGAGAAGTCATTTTGATTTTGAAGGTGCCCCGGGAGAAAGAGATTCTACCTTGTTGCTAATGCCTTCATGGCTACCGGGAAAAAATGTCGGTGTCAAAATCGTGACGGTTTCTCCCGCAAATGCCAGTCTTAACTTGCCCTCCATTCATGGCGTATATGTTTTCTTTGACGCACAAACCGGTGAGTGCAAATACATTTTTGATGCGCGGGCTGTTACCGTAAAGCGAACCGCTGCCACTTCTGCACTGGCATCCTCTTATCTATCGCGAGAAGATAGTAGGGTATTGTTGATGATGGGAACCGGAGCATTGTCACCCGAACTCATCAAGGCACATGCCTCAGTAAGACCTATCGAAAAAGTATTGGTGTGGGGAAGAGACATTGAAAAAGCGAAAACTGTTTGCAAAACCCTTAGCTCTGAAAACTTTTCAATTGAGCCGGTCAACGACTTGAAAGAAGCGTGCAAAAAAGCAGATATCATTAGCTGTGCAACGTTAAGCAAAACTCCATTGCTCATAGGCGAATTCGTTCAGGAAGGGCAACATATCGATTTAGTAGGCGCATACCGCCCCGATATGCGGGAAGCTGACAATGGTGTTATTCAGCGTGCGCGAATTTTTGTCGATCATTATGCCGGAGCATTGAAAGAATGTGGTGAACTTCTTATTCCCTTACAAGAAAAAATTATAGAACGATCCCATGTATTAGCCGAACTCTCAGAACTCTGCTCTTCAAATAAAACCGGAAGGAATACTAAAACCGAAATAACACTTTTCAAATCCGTGGGTCATGCCATGGAAGATCTCATGGCAGCCCAAATCATCGCTGAGTTTATCGCCAATGAAAATCAAGAATAAATGATGATTTCTAAAATTCGTTTAAACCGTTCATTCCAACCCGGGAATAATTCTCTTACAATAAAAACTATCGATATGCACACCGGGGGTGAGCCTTTGCGCATCGTCATGGAAGGCTATCCTGATATAAAAGCTTCGTCACTCTTAGAATACAGAAGAATCCTAAAAGAAAAATACGATCGTTTGCGCACGGCTATCATGCATGAGCCCCGCGGTCATGCCGATATGTATGGATGCCTTTTACTTCCTCCCTTTAACCCAGAAGCCGACTTCAGTGTTATTTTCATGCACAATGAAGGATACAGTACCATGTGTGGGCATGCAATCATCGCACTGACCACGTTAGCTGTTAGAATGGATTGGGTAGAAGTAATAAATGGTGAGGCACAATTAACCATTGAAGCACCTTGTGGTCTAATCCAAGCCAAAGCCATCATCATCAATGACCATATCCATGCATCGTTTCATTGCGTTCCTTCTTTTGTGATCGATCTGGATTATTCGGTGGACGTGCCAAATTTTGGCAAGGTTGTTTATGATCTGGCCTATGGTGGTGCCTTCTATGCTTATGTGAACAGCAATCACCTCGGATTGGAACTTACTCCATCCAATTATAAACGCATCATTGAAACCGGTATGGCGATTAAGCATGCAGTAATAACATCCAATAATTCTATCACGCATCCTTTTGAAATAGATTTAAGCTTTCTCTACGGCACGATCTTCATCGGAGGGCCGGTGAGCCAGGGAGTTGATAGTAGAAATGTCTGTGTCTTTGCTGATGGTGAAGTGGATCGATCACCAACAGGCTCGGGAGTTTCAGGCCGGATGGCTATTCATTACAAAAGAGGAGAGCTTGCCCTCCATCAAAAAATGACAATTGAAAGTATAACAGGTGCTGTCTTTGTTGGATCGGTAGTGAGTCCTATAAGTTATGGAGGTCGAGAAGCTGTTATTCCCTGCGTGGAAGGAACTGCTTATATTACCGGCCAACATGAATTTATTATTGACCCTGAAGATCCCTTTACCAATGGATTTTTTCTTCGCTAGCCCCTATAGTATCCGTAAATTCAAAAACATGGATTACTTTTGAGTTCTTTGAAAACCACCAAAATCAAGCGAATCATGGGTTGGATCGTAGGCAGTATTTTAATGGCCTATATAGTTATCTCATTGAGTTTCTACTTTTTTCATGACCTGTTCGTATTTCAGTCCCGGAGTTTACCGAAAGGATATGTCTTCACCTTTCCTCAGGAATTTTCAGAGCACACCATAAATATGAATGATGGCGAGCATATCAATGCCTTATTGTTCAAGGCACCCAAACCTTCGAAAGGTCTTATCTTATATTTTCATGGCAACGCAGATAATCTACAACGTTGGGGAAAATATGCCGTTGATTTTACACAATTAGGATTTGATGTACTCATGACCGACTACCGCGGTTATGGAAAAAGTTCCGGAGTTCCATCTGAAAAATATTTGTATAATGATGCCTTAACAATTCTTCGTTGGGCTCAGAAAAACACCAAGCTTCAACGCCTTATCTTTTATGGCAGGTCATTAGGATCTGCCATTGCCTCACAACTTGCTACGGTTCATAGCCCCGATCTATTAATTTTAGAAACTCCTTTTGATGAGCTGAGCGGGGCGATCTATCCTATTGTGCGGCCTGTGTTGAAACTACTTCCAGAACGTTATTACTTTTCAAACAAAATCTCACTGACAAAAGTAACTTGCCGGAAAATCATTTTCCATGGCACAAATGATTGGATTGTGCCCTTGTCATCTGCTCTGAGGCTTAAGCCAGCATTAAAAAAAGAAGACAAGTTTGTTATTATTGAAGGTGGAGGTCATCGTAACCTTCGTGATTTTAAGGAATTTCATAAAGCTTTAGCCGATGCGTTGCTGTAAGTTTCTTTAGATTTTACTAATTTTATTCAAAATAGCAAGCCATGGATTTAAAAGCAGAAAAATCTTTGATCATCAAACAAGTAGATCAGATTAATGATGAGGCATTGATTCTTGCAATAAAGAATCTTTTAGATTTTGGATTGAGTCATCAGTCACTAGAAGATAAGGAACTAGAAGCCTCTATAGATCGTGGCTTGTCGCAATTAGAGATGGGGGATGGGAGAAGTCACGAAGAAGTTTGGTCGGAATTAATCAAGGTACCCGGGAAATGAACTATCCTGTTATCTGGCTCTCCGAGGCAGAAATTACATTCAATCAAAATCTTGAATACTTAAAAGCAGAATGGCCTGAGTCGGTGAGGTTCGAATTTATAAGTCGAGTAGAAAAAACTATAAAAGTAATATCAGAAAGTCCAGGCCTCTATCCTTTTTATAGAAAAAACGATCAGGTTAGAAAGTGCGTACTGCATCAACGAATTACACTTTATTTTAAAGTGAAAAACGAAAAAATCTATCTGATCACTTTTTGGAATTCCTACCGAGATCCAAAAAAAATTAAAATTTAAATGTTCTTTCATCTCTATGACGATTCTGTCATTTACCCTTCTCGGAATTTATCTCTGCATCTGTCTTGCCTTCTATTTCTTTCAGCACCTTGCCTTCTTCAGACCAGAAAAATTAACTACGGCTTTTCAATATAAGTATCCCTTCCCTTTTGAAGAACTCGACTTTGATATGGAAGATGGTGGAAGGATCAATGCCATCTATTTTAAAGTGCCCAATTCAAGAGGCGTTGTCTATTATTTAAAAGGCAATTCGAAAAGTATTAAAGGGTGGGGCAAATTTGCCAAGGATTTTTTAAGCAACGGCTACGATTTCTTTATGATGGATTATCGTGGCTTTGGTAAAAGTAAAGGAAAACGAAGTCAGGCAAGAGTTTATAATGATGCGCAATTCATCTACAAATGGCTGGCGCAATCTTACCCCGAGGACAAAATTGTTTTATACGGAAGGTCTTGGGGAAGTGGAATAGCCGCTCGAATCGCTTCCTGGAATAAACCCAAATTATTGATTCTGGATTCTCCCTATTTCAGTTTCTATTATACTATTAACCGATACTTATTCTTCACTCCACTGAAATTAATCTTAAAATATGACATCCGTACAGATCAGTACCTGAAGATAACGACATGTCCCGTTCATATTATTCATGGCACCAAAGACCGCCTTATTTCTTTCAGTCAAAGCGAAAAGTTGAAAGCTTTATATCCGGATAAAATAACGCTTCACAAAATAATAAACGGCAGGCATAATAATCTTCCCGAATTTCCCGAGTTCTTCGAAATTCTGTACAACATTCTATACGTGAAGCCGGTTGCGGAAAAAGTAAAAAATAGTGTTGATGGAGGTAGTTAAGAAAACATCGGTTGATTTCACCCGCATCTTTGATATTCTTCCCTATCAAGCAGAAAAATATCCAAATGCTGCAGCACTCAATGCCTTTCATGCCGGAAAATGGAGAGGAATTTCTATTCAGGAGATTCAGCAGCGAGTGGATGCACTTTCTTGTTGGTTTATACAAAAAGGGTTTAAAAAAGGAGATAAAGTAATTTTTGTTCCTATCATCGGAAATCCTGAATGGGTGATTCTTGATTTTGCCTGTCAACAGGTAGGCATTATTACAGTTCCGGTCCATCCCACTTCTAATGATGAAGAAATTGAAGTTATCTTTAACGAAACAGAAGCTAAAATTTGCATAGCGGCAGATGCAGCTATCCATCACAAATTTTGTGCTGTGGTTGAGCAAAAGAAAATTCAGATACAACTTCATCATCTGGAGTCAGGTGCTACGGGCTACTTCAAACCCCTTAGTTCTTCAGCAACAGTCACAAAAGAATTGTCGATTCTAAATGATATCAAACAAGAGATTAGTGAAAATGATATTCTCACGATCCTCTATACCTCCGGAAGTTCAGGCGTACCCAAAGGAGTACTGCTTACGCATCGCAATCTGGCATATAACATCAAGGCAATCCTTACCTTGCTACCGCTTGAACCCAAACATCACGTACTAAGCTTCTTACCCTTTAGCCATATTTTTGAACGATCGACCTGTTATGTGTATCTGGCATTTGGCGTGTCTTTATACTTCAGCCAGAACAAGGAAAGCTTTGCTCACGATTTCAAAACCGTAAGGCCACACTTTTGCACCTGCGTGCCAAGGGTACTTGAAAAAATGTATGACTTCATGCAAGAACAGCTGCTGGAAAAAGGTTGGGTGAAGAAAAAGTTAATTGCTTGGGCTTTATCAGCAGGTAAGAGATATCGATTAGCTGGTCGAATGGGTATTTTTTTTAGGATTCAGCTATTCTTTGCCAGGGTTTTAGTGCTCAGTCAATGGCGGAAAAGATTAGGCGGAAGAATAACTCATATGGCCGTGGGTGCAGCTTCCCTTCGACCTGAAATCGGAAGGCTATTTTCAGCAGCAGGTATTCAAGTTGTAGAGGGCTACGGTATGACCGAAACATCACCCATCATTAGTATGAATCGATTTGAACCTGGCCTCAATCGACTGGGAACCGTGGGCATTCCACTTACTGGAGTAGAAGTTAAATTAGATGAATTAAATGATGAACAAGAAGGTGAGATTTTGGTAAAAGGACCGAATGTGACGCAGGGCTACTTTAAAAGACCCGAATTAACCACTCAGGCATTTACAAAAGATGGCTGGTTTCGCACAGGCGACATTGGCAAATTTGTCCACCAACGATTTTTACAAATCACCGATCGGAAAAAGGATATCTTCAAAACTTCGTCAGGTAAATACATTGCTCCGCAGCCTCTCCAGAATCATTTTTCGAAATCACCTTTTATTCAACGTTGCCTGATCCTTGGGTTTCAACGACCTTATGTGACGGCCATCCTTGTTCCACACTTTGAAATTTTGGAGGCTTGGTGTGTCCGTGAAGGAATCCACTGGACTTCTCCTCAGTTTATAGTGCACAATATTAAAGTGAGAGCTAAGCTCCAGGAAGAAATAGAACATCTCAATGAAGAGCTTCCCAATTTTCAACGCGTAAGAAACTTTATTGTCTGCGATAAAGATTGGAGTACGGAAACAGGTGAACTGACCAATACACTGAAACCCATACGGCACTTAGTGGTGGAACGCCACTTGGCTGAAATAGAAAAAATGTATAAGTAATTCAATGTCATTCTGAACGCAGTGAAGAATCAACTAATTTCATGGTTTAATTGTAGATTCTTCAGTCGTACCTCCCTCAGAATGACCATCACTCTGGATTTTTAAAACTATCCTTAACGTATTTATCTCTTATCTTGTGTCGCAATACTCAAATCCAGTTTACAATGAAAAAAATCTTCACCGAAAACGCACCCAAGGCCATCGGCCCTTACTCTCATGCCATTCAATCGGGCAATCTCATTTTTTGTTCCGGTCAAACACCGCTCAATCCAACCACCATGGTAATTGAAGGCGCCACAGCATCAGAACAAACGACATTGGTCCTGACTAATTTAGAGACTGTATTAAAAGCAGCAGGATGCGATCGTTCTCACGTTCTCAAGACATCTGTTTTTCTAAAAAACTTTGCCGACTTTGAAAAGATGAACAAAGCCTACGAAGCTTTCTTTGGAGATCATAAACCTGCCCGCACTACTGTAGAAGTAAGTCGCTTGCCAAAAGAAGCCTTGGTAGAGATTGAGTGTGTCGCGGAAATAATTAAGAATTAGGAAAGGGAGTTCCATAAAACAATGTATCGTCATATCGAGCGCAGCGAGATATCCCAAATTGCAAAAGAAAAACGGGGATTTCTTCCCGACAATTGTCGGGATTCCTCCCTCGAAAAGACGTTCTATTTTTGTTTTGCGTAACATCAGTTAAAAATTAAGAATTTAATTCTCGATCGTAATGTAGTGTTCACTCCGAAGAGGTTCACCATTTATCGTAATACCTTCTACAACCACTCGATACCTGCCGGATAAATCAGAAGCATAAAAAGAGACTAAAGCTTCACTCTGGTCATCGGTAATAACCTCAGGATTCCAGTAGAGTGTAGAGCGATAATCGATCTTGGTTGCATCTGGTTTTTCTTCGCTGTAATCCGGAGCATTGAATTTTCTCGACAAATCATAGCCAGGAATTCGCATAGTTTGAAAGTTCTCTTGATTCTTTAATGTTTCATCATTTAGAGGTTTTGTTTTAGTATAAATTGATAGTACTCCAAAGGCACCTTGAGAACCATAAAGTGGATTAAGTCTTGTTGTGAAGGCAACCGACTTAACTGTGTTGGGATCAATAGTAGCTAAAAATTCAGCCGGTTTATCGCCACTCATAGCTACATCATTTAGTGTAACAAGCACTTCCCTTGTTGTTCCTAAAGAGGAGCGATAAGCTCTTTCAGAGTACACAACCCATCTTGGACCTTCTCCATTGTTGGCCGCAATTCTCACATTCAATCCGGGAAACTTACCGGGTAAGGTATAAAGCAAAGATCCTAATGCAACATTAAGATCTTTGCCCTCGATCACATAGTCAGGGTTACCATACGTTCTCACATCTTCTTCTTCGACCACTTTTTCACCAAGCACAGTAACCTCCTTTAAAACTCTCGTGTCTCGCGCCACATCATATTCGGATATAATCCGCTGAGGGCTTTCTGTTGCAACTACTTTCAATGGTTGATTTTTTGCTGTGTAATTGAAGGGTGGGACTTCACTTGGCGCAACTCTAATACTTCCAAAAGATCTGTTCTTCTTATCCCTGGCCTGAAAAATGAATCCTGCACTATCATAAAAACCTAATCCGGTTACCCAGAATTTTCCATCCTTCTGGGCTTCCATTAAAATCATATCCTTAGACTCCACACCAATCATACTTACCATAGCGGATGCCGGCTTACCCTTTTTATCTAAAACCTGACCTACCAGCGTGATACCGGATTCGATTGGATAGCGCAATTCTTTTCCATTACTCGAAACACTTTCTCTTATGGGATAGGCTTTCAAAATAGTTTGATCTTCTTGAATGGGTACTACTTGCGTAGCATCTGTCACAGCAACTGATAAGTGAGTAGATAGTGGTTTATCAGAATCATCCCTTGTCGATATCTGTAGTGTAATTTTTTCTCTCGTGTGATAAAGTAGCTTATCCGATGATATTGAGAGGTGATTACTTTTTGTTAATGTCTCTTTAGCTTGGGAAGAATCTACTTTGTCCTTAATCTTCAGAATTGGAATTGGTTTAAAATACAAACTTGAGTCACCAAAATTTCTCATCAGGGTCGTATAGGCTCTTAGGAAATAGTCTCCTGACGGCAGTGAATCCAGCAAAATAAAGTCGCCAATAGTAAATCCATTATGAATACGAAGTTGTTTTCGTTGAATAATTTCGCGTTCAGGATTAATAAAATCCAGGTACACTACTTTACTCAGCGAATCACGAAGGGCAGGTTCATAGTAATTGAAATAGACCTTTAACCAAATCGGTTCACCGGGATAGTAGTAAGGTTTATCAGTATGAATGTAAAGCTGTTCCCGATGCTGGTCTAGTGTTCCGGTGACTAATTCCTTTGATAGATCAATCTCAGGAGGTTCGTAATTGGACGGCAACATTCTTACCATCCAGTCTTGATTCATATCACCGGAAGTAATTAAATCCGTAGGGTTAATCGGAATTCCTTCTTTATTGACTCTGGCATATCCTCCCTTCGCCAGAATCCAGCTTACAGGATATCCAATGTCACTATACGCCCTTATCCACGACCTTGCTTTGGTGTAGTGTATTTCAAGACGTGCGTCAATCTTTATTTTAAATTCATTCAGATCATCACCCTTCCTTACCATTCCTGCCGTATCCTTTACTTGTATTCTCCTGTTCAAAAGTTGACGGAAATTATCGCCCCCCTCATAATAGCTGGTGGGTGACTCTTCTCCCATATCTCCATAAAGACGAAAGCCTTCTTTCTCAACATTGCGATCAATCATTGACTTAAATAGATGTCGCGTAGAGCGGAGATAAGACTTATATCGGTTCTGTACCCATGCATTTGACTCCGATGAGTTTGTAGAATTTCGTTCTTCAAAAAGTATATTACCCTTGATGGAATAACCAAGAGGGTTCATACTAGAATTCTTCAAATAAAAATTGATGGTATAACCCAGATAGTCATTTCGAATTTGAATTGGCTCGCGTGCAGTGACAAGCACTATCTTCCCTTTATCTTCAAAATCAATTACCCACGGATTAAGTATGGAGCATGACTGGGCAACTTCAGTAGTTCCCAGAAATACTTTTTTAAATTTTTTGAGTTGTCTCTCCCCTACTTCATCTCTCGTTGCTTTTACTTCCACGTCAGTGAGTTGCTGTTCATAGGGAATCAGTTTGATTGTACCTAAATCCGCCCCACTCTCTTTAACACTAACTTTTCGCGTAGTAAGTTGGTAGCCCACATAAGAGATTACAAACTCAGTGGTCCCTAATGGAACATTCTTAATAAGGAATTCTCCCGCCTCATCGGTTGAGGTCCCGATTGTAGTTTTATCAATAAAAACATTGGCAAAATGTAATCCAGCTCCCGTTTGATCATCTACTACCTTTCCCTTCACGGAGCCCGTCTGAGCGAGACTCAATGAAGTCCATAGTAGCAATAAAAATATAACACCAGAGTATCTCAATTTAGTTAACAGCTTAATGTCAGTTCCTGTCCACATCAATATAGTACTCTTTTCTTACAGGTTCCCCCTTCTCTGTAACACCTTCCACTACCACATGATAGCGTCCTGATAAATCGGAGGCAAAAAAAGAAAATGTTGCTGTGCCTGTTCTGGGATCAGTCTTCACATTTGGATTCCAGTAGAGCGTAGAGCGGTAATCAATCTTAGTATCCTTTGCTCCAGAATTTTCATAATCCGGAGATCGAAATTTATTGGAAGTTGAATAGCCCTGTATTTTCAGCGCATAAAAGTTCTTTGGATCCTTTGCTCCATCATCTGCTATTCCCTTCTTCGTATAAAAGGAAAGAATACCGAAAGCGCCTTGTGAGCCATAAAGTGGGTTAGTTCTGGAGGTAAACGCAATAGACTCAATCGTAGTAGGATTGATGTTAGCAATTATATCCGCTGGATAACTGCCACTGATGGCTACATCGTTTAACGTTACCAACACTTCACGCTGATACTTCATCGAAGTAGCTCCCTGTTTATAAATTACCCAGCGGGTATCTCCACCCACATCTGTAGTCTGCCTTACAATCAATCCAGGAAATTTGCCCGGCAATGTGAAAAGTAGATTTCCAAAGGTTGTATTAATATCCTTACCCTTGATAACATAGTCGGGCTTACCATACGACCTGACATCCTTTTCTTCAATCAATTTTTTATCATGGACAACAGCCTCTTGCAGCAACAGGCTATCCTTAGGGATTTCAAATTCCAAAAAATGCCGCTGGGCTTTCCCCGCATCAACCAAATTGAGTTGGTACTTCTCGTGTTGAAAGTTCATGGTGGGAATATCCCGTGGAAGTAGTATAGCCTTTCCATACACCTTCCCTTTCTCATTGGTGGATTGAATGACGAATTTGGCCGTGTCATAAAAAATTAGATCATTCACTGACCAGAGACCTTGTTCATCAGATTGTGTGATCGTGAGATTTCTAGGGTTCAGTTGGAGAACTGTAAGATTGGCTTTCGTAGGTCGTCCTTCGTCATTAAGAAATCTTCCTGAAAAACCAATTCCATATTCAATAAAAAATGGTAAAGTATAGAAGGAGGACTTGGCCTGAATATTCTTTAGAGGAAAAGCCTGAACAATATTTTTTGATATATTAATCGGTACGACTTGGAGTTCATCAGTTACTGCAACCGAAAGGATTGAACCCAATGGCTCATCTTCTTCATTTCTAAGCTTCAATGTAAGGGTAATCTGATCACGTACTTTATACTTTGGCTTATCAGTCACGATGGTGATACTGTTATTCTCCGTAGCTATTTCTTTCTCGGGCTTAAGGTTCACTTTGTTCGTAATGTGCAATACAGGTACAGGCTTCACATACAAAACAGAGTCTCCAAAGTTTCTGCTGAAATTGGTATAGGCTCTTAAATGGTAAGCACCCGCTGTAAGTGTATCGGGTAAAAGAAAATCATTGTGAAAAAATCCACTGTCAATTTTTAAGGTCTTTGCTTTGATGATCTTATCTTTAGGATTAATTAACTCCACATAAACGGTTCGACTCAATGAATCGCGCCAGAGCAGAGTACCGTAATTGATATAGCCTTTAAACCACATTGCCTCTCCCGGATAATAATAAGGTTTATCGGTATGGACATAGATGTTTTCCTGAAAGTGCGATAAACTAATCTCTTCACTTATTTTAGGAATCAGGTTTGGTTTGTAATCAATGGGCAGCATCCGGGCCACACGGTCCGTGCTCATCTCACCGGAAATGACCACATCGGCTGGATTTAGTTCATATCCCTGTTTATTCACCAGCACATAATTTTTATCTGCTTTGATCCAGCTTACCGGATACGCCACATCGCGGTAGGTGCGAACGGCTGCCTTCTCTTTATAATAATGAACTTCAACCCGGCCTTTCAGACTAATCCGATACACGTCTTTCTGCTTGTCGGGAGTAACAATATTTGAGGTGTCGTAAGGCATGACGGATCGCTCCAACTCGGGATAAAAGTAAGGCGCACGAAAGTTCGTCTTCTCAAAACCCGGCCTGTCTGTATACAAGCGAAATCCTGCTCCCTGTATACGATGTTCGATGATAGCCTTGAATAAATGATGGTTTGAATGCAGGTAAGAGAGGCTGCGATTCGTTTCCCATTGCAGGCGTTGTGCTTCATCATTAGTTGGCATTTCACTAAACCGGGCATTGCCCTGAATAATATATCCTTTGCTATCCGCTGCAAAATGGGCTAAGTAAAAAAATATTTTGTAGCCAAGGGCTTTGTTTTCAATTTCAATCGGAGCAGAAGCTTTAGCAATAAAAACGTTGGCATCCTCAAACTCCGGGAAATCGATCACCCAAGGATTGGCAATCGTACTTTCTTCAGCCGCTTTATCTTCGCCTAAAAAAATCTTCTTGAATCGCTTCATCTGTTTCTCCCACTCTTTATCGCGCGATCCCTTTACTTCTACCGTATTCAACTCTATTTCTGAAGGCGTCAATCTCAAAGTGCCCCGGTTGAGTTCCGTCTTGCCTACGGTCACTCTTACTTTGGCCGACTCATAGCCCACAAAAGAAATCACCAGTTCATAGGTTCCCTCCTGCTCTATATTCTTCAATAAATAGTCTCCATTGGTGTCGGTCACTGTGCCAATAGTAGTATTGTTTAAAAAGACGTTGGCAAATGGAAGCGGCTCCAGCGTTTTTGAGTCCAATATTCTTCCTTTGATGCTTCCGCTTTGGGCGAAGGAGGAGAAAGAGAATAGCTCAACAAGAATTATCAAGCTAAGAATTCGGGGAAAGTGAAATTCTAAAAACATGTGGGCAAGTTCTTTAATTTTTCCCTAGTAGGGTTAGCTAAAATTGGGGTATATTTTCATAAAACCACTAAGGATTAGACGAGTCTAAACCACTATATTTGAAATAATCATCCTTTTTTCACTATGAAAAGCATGCTCACTATTCTTGTCTCTCTGGTCCAGGGAATTCTTTCGTTGGCTCAATCTAGCGAAACTCTCCAACGCATTGAGCCTGTCAATTTCTCTCAAGTCACCATTGACGATGCGTTCTGGAAACCACGAATGGATAAAGTCAGCACAGTAACCTTGCCGGTGTGCATCGACCAGACGGAAGTAAAGACTCCACGCATCCGCAACTTTGAAAAAGTAGCCCGTCAAAAAGGAGAAAAGCATGAAGGTATTTTTTATGACGACTCTGATGTGTACAAAGCACTCGAAGCCATTGCCTATTCGCTAAAGACAAGACCCGATGCCACGCTGGAGCGCAAGGCGGATGAATGGATTGACAAAATCGCTGCCGCACAATTGCCGGATGGCTACATCAACACCTTCTATACCTTAGGCGATTTGCAAAAGCGATGGACAGACATGAGCATGCATGAAGATTACAATGGAGGCCATCTGCTGGAAGCTGCCGTTGCTTACTACGATGCTACAGGAAAAAGAAAATTACTGGATGTCGCCATTCGCTTTGCAGATCACTTTGATGGATTATTTGGTCCGGGCAAACGTCATTGGGTTACAGGGCATGAAGAGCTTGAATTGGCATTGGTAAAACTTTATCGCGCCACGAACAATACAAAATATCTAAAACTCGCTGACTGGCTGCTGGCTGAGCGTGGTCATAAATATGCACAAGGTTATACCTGGACCGATTGGAAAGACACCGCCTATGCCCAGGATGTTGTACCGGTAAAATTGCAAAGGGAAATCACAGGTCATGCAGTGCGTGCCATGTATCTTTATACAGGTGCCGCTGATGTAGCCACCTACACCCATGACACTGGCTACATGGATGCTATGAAGAATGTGTGGGAAGATGTTGTCCTTCGAAATATGTATGTGACAGGGGGCATCGGCTCTTCGGGAAGTAACGAGGGCTTTAGTGTTGACTATGATATGCCAAATGAAAATGCTTACTGCGAAACCTGTGCCTCTGTGGGCATGGTGTTTTGGAATCAACGCATGAACCAACTCACCGGAGAAAGTAAATACATGGATGTACTGGAAAAAAGTTTATATAATGCTGCTTCGGACGGGTTGTCCTTGAGTGGTAAAACTTTTTTCTATGGCAATCCTTTGGCGTCAAACGGCCAGCACAACCGAAGAGAATGGTTTGGTACAGCATGTTGTCCTGCGAATATCGCGCGACTTATTTCTTCGCTGGGCAACTATGTATATGCAAAATCTGCTGATGATATCTGGATCAACTTGTTTATCGGCAGTAGCACAAAAATTGCCCTGGCAAAAGGTAACGTCAATGTTAAGCAACAAACTAATTACCCGTGGGACGGTCAGATCAAAATAAATGTCGACCCTGAAAAGAAAACGAAATTCAAAATGTTCTTGCGGATACCGGGCTGGGCGAACGGAGAACCTTCTCCCGGAGATACCTATACGTACTTAGAAAAAACGGATCAACCCTTTTCCATCACAGTGAATGGAAAGTTTGCCACTTACAAGGCAGTCAAAGGCTATGCGGTGATTGATCGGGAATGGAAAAAAGGAGATGTGGTTGAGTTTAGCCTGACCATGGATATTAAGCGGGTGGTGGCCTTGGATAAAATCAAGGAAAACGAGAACCGGGTGGCATTGCAGCGGGGCCCTATTATATATTGTGTGGAGCATATAGATAATGGAGGTAAAGCGATGAATATAATGATTCCTGATAATGCAGCCTTGACCAGTGAATATAATAAAGACCTGCTGGAGGGTGTAGTTACGATCAGTGGAGAAGTGCCTGTTGTAAAAACTTCTTCCGATGGACTGAGCGTAAGTACCACTATACAAAAAATCACGGCTATCCCCTACTACACCTGGAGCAACCGTGGCGCAGGACAGATGCAAGTATGGATACCGAGGAAGGCAATGGATGTGAAAGTCGTGAGTAAATAGGATACAATTAACACTTTAACCATGAAAACCTCCAAAGACATACGCATTGCTGTTCTCATTGATGCAGACAATATTCCTTCTTTCAATGTAAAAGGAATGATGGAAGAAATTGCGAAGTACGGAACGCCTACGTTCAAACGAATCTATGGCGACTGGACAAAACCTAATCTCACCCACTGGAAAGGTGTCTTGTTGGAGAATGCCATCACACCCATTCAACAATACAGCTACACGACCGGAAAAAATGCTACCGATTCTGCAATGATCATCGATGCCATGGATATTCTCTATACCGAAAAAGTAGATGGATTTTGTATTGTCTCCAGCGATAGTGATTTTACCCGGTTGGCCACACGTTTAAGAGAAGCCGGAATGATTGTCATGGGCCTTGGTGAAAAGAAAACTCCTAATCCTTTTATCGTAGCCTGTGATAAATTTATTTACCTGGAAATTCTAAATGTGCCGACCGTTGAGACGGTTGAAAAAATTGAATCTGGAAAAGAAAAGAAGACTCCAAAGCCACCTCAGAAAGAAACGCTCAAAAAAGTAGATCGTGATACTATTCATTTGATTCAATCTACCATCACGGATCTCGCTGATGACAGCGGCTGGGCATTTTTAGGAGAAGTAGGCAATCTTGTTTTAAAAAAGAAGCCTGACTTTGATCCTCGAAATTTTGGGTTTGGAAAACTGGCACCTCTGATAAAGAGTATTGGCAGATTTGAAATTGATGAACGAGAGACGGATAAAAAGAGCATTAAATTGGTCTATGTCAGGGTGAAGTCTTAACGGCACTCAATTGAGCTATTCGACAGAATCTAACGCGAAGTTGTGAAGATAATAACTACCCGCCATTACTGGATTCTGTTAAGCCTTTGGTTGCTTTCTACAGCCAATAATTTTGCACAAACTCAAGAGCCGGATAGCATTTTATTGCGAAAGAGCATTCTTAGCATGGAGGATCAGATGTGGGTAGACTATCCTGCAGAACTGGTGAAGGCGCAAGAGTTTCATCAAAGAGCAATTCGTTCATCCTGTCTGAGTTGTCAAGCGAACTCCTATAAATTGTTAGGAAAATTCTTTTGGGCCAATGGTGAATACCCGTTGGGTCTGGTTCAATTCAGGCGAGCTGTTGCCCTGGCGACAATGGTTGGCGATCGCGAAACACTGGCGGCCGCATTCGACCTGATGGGCAATACATTTTATTATCAGGCGTATTATGATTCTGCCCTTTACTTTTTTAGCAGAGCATTAAAGGTATACGAGGCAGATAAAAACACACAAGGCATGATTACTGTGCTTCACAATACCTCCCTGATGTATCATAGGAAAGGGAACTTTCAAAAAACAATTGAATACTTGTTCCGGGAAGAGCGCTTAAAAGATCAGTTGCCGGAAAGTGTTCATGAAATTGAAGCGATGGGAGCAATGGGAAGTTTAATGATTGACAGCATCTACTACCGGGAAGAAATTTCAGATGAACTAAATGCCTTGAGGACCTACAGACTCGCCAGTAATAAAAAAGCTATGGCACGCTCTTATCGTAACATAGCAAAAGCCTATCGGCAGTTGGAAGAGTTTGTTCTTGCCGCAAGGCACTTCATTAAATCGGGGGTCATCATGTATGAATTGGGAATTGTGCCGGAGTGGGATATGGCCGCCATAGACTATCGTGATGCCAATGTAAAGGACTCGTGTTTTCTCTACCATTATCTGGCGAAGGAGAATTTTAGCCGAATGACACAACCTAGTATAAGCTATACACTGGAATTGTTGGGTGATGCCCACCTTCATTTTAAAAAACCTGATTCGGCTTTGTTTTACTACGACTCTGCGCTTCGCATGAATTACAGAATGAACAACCGACTTACATTTACCGGTATTCATCGCTCCCTTGTTGACGTACATAAACAGCTTGGCAATTATGATGAAGCTGAAAAGCATCTTCAACTAGGGCTCGCCCTGGCAAAAGAGGTGGCACTGATCCATGAAATGAATTTGTATCGGGAAGGAAAATCTCTTTTTGAGCAAAAGGGTGATTATAAGAAGGCACTATTCTACTCAGAGAAATACAGGAGCTACCAGGACAGCATTCACCGGGCAGAAACAGCGCTCAATCTCACGAAGCTTCAGGCTGAATTTAAAACGGCAAAGAGAACAAGAGAAGTAAAAGACCTTCAACAAAAAGATTTATTGAGTGCAGCTCAAATTGCAACACGTAACCTACAGATCGCATTGGCAATTTCCTTGCTTCTGATTATTACCACGGCAGGTGTACTCTATTACTCCCGCTACCGTCACAATAAAAAACTGAACGAACGACTTCAGGTCAGTAATAAAGAAAAAGAAGGATTGTTGCACGAAATTCATCATCGGGTAAAGAATAATTTGCAGATTATATCCAGTCTTATCCAACTAAAGACGCGGCAGACAACATCCGGTGAAACCCATGAAGTCCTTCATCAACTTAATGGACGTATCTTTTCAATGGGCCTGCTCCACGAAAAACTCTACCAACAGGAGGATATCCAAAGCATTCGATTGGATGAATACCTCAAAGAAATTAGCCAGCAGTTAGTCTCTTCTTTTGATGAAACCGGGCATCCCATTTCACTAAGTATGAACAGCCAGCCGGTAGAAATTGATGTGAACAGGGCATTGACCTGTGGGCTTATCATCAATGAGTTGGTGACCAACGCCATTAAATATGCCTTTACTGCCGATCAGCTGGACCGGCAAATAACGCTGAGCGTTCTCCAGGATAATGGCACGATGGAGCTTCAAATTTCAGACAATGGCAGGAGTCCTAAACCAATTTCAGGGAATTTCAATAAATCCTTTGGCTCGCGCTTTGTAGATCAACTGGTTATTACCAAATTAGGAGGAGAATGGAGTGTGAAGTTGAAAGATGGTGTTCATATCATAATCAAATTTACATCCAGGCTGAATGGAACAGGAAAAGATTAAAATAGTCATCATTGAAGATGAGTTTGTTATTGCCGAAGACATCCGCACCCGACTGGAAGAGGCAGGGTACGAAGTAACCCATACTTTTGATAACGCAGAAGCAGCGCTCCCTCTCATTATAAGTTCCTCGCCTGACATTATACTAGTGGATATCAATTTACAGGGTAAAATGGATGGTATTCAAATGGTCGAGCAGCTACAACTGAAAGTTAATTTGCCGATTGCTTTCATCACCGCCAATTCGGATACGGCTACTTATGATCGGGCTCGAAAAACGCATCCGCACGCCTTCTTAGTAAAACCATTCACCACTTCAAATCTATTGGCTGCTGTAGATCTTGCCCTCTTTCACTTCTCGATGGAAAGTACTCCTGCGGTTATTGAACGGACAGTTGATAAAGATCATCCGGATGGTCAGTTCATGGTAAATCAGTGTTTGTTTGTAAGGGCGAACGGTAAGTACAAGAAAATCTGCAATAATGATTTGTTATTTGTGGAGGCAGCGGGTAGCTATGTTCATATTCAAACACGAACCGAACGCCACACGCTCTCACAAAATCTTACACATTTTCAAAAGAAGACTCCGCTGCCTAACCTCGTGCGTATTCATCGATCCTATATTATTAATGTTGATCATGTTGATTCTTTTGAGGATTCTTTCATCTTCATTCAAAACCACAAACTTCCCCTCAGCGACAATTTCAAGACTGATTTTCTCGCCCGCATTCACTGTCTGTAAATTCCCAACAAAGAATTAAGGCCCTCCGGAAAAGAAAAGCATACCCTTGGTGAAACGAGGCTTGCAAAGCAATGATTTGCTTTGCCATATTTCACCATCAGCAATGAGTATGACACCTTCCGTATTATTTATTCGTAAAGACGAACGCCACCGAAAAATAAGAGTGCAAGACATTCAGTACATCAGCGCGGCAGGCAGTTATCTGGAGATTGTTACCTTGGATGAAAATTTTTCAGTATCACAGAACCTGAGTCAGTTTATCCGCAAAAACCCAATTGCCTCTCTGGTGCGTGTGCACCGCTCTTACATTGTCAATTTGGAGTGTGTGGATTCTTTTGACCATGAATACATTTATGCCGGGCAGCATCAGATTCCAATAGGTGAAAAATTTCGAGAGCAGTTTATGGAGGGGATACGGTGCTTTTGAAATAAGTTTACGGTTGTGATTATTGAATTTTATTCTTTATTAAGATACCTTCATCCCATTAAAGGCATATATGAAACTCTGGTGTATACCCCTCTTATTCATACTGACCTATCCTGGTGCTTATGTTCAAGGTTACGAAGGCAGCCCTTGTTCAAGCAGGGCATTTGCTAAAGAGCTTCTAATTAAAAAGGAGTTGAAGCAAACTATTTTCATAAACGCTTGTGATCCTGATCGGGGGCAAGCTGCAAGTTCTTTCCTTAAGGCTAGCGGAAAAGCCCCGGCAAAAGGTGTAGCCGGTGATCCTGATGGAGACTACGGGTATGATACCTGGACTTGTATGTACTCCGGCTACAGCGCGGTAGATGGAAATAGTACAACGGCCTGGGTAGAAGGTGTAGCGGGCCATGGCAAAGGAGAACTATTGGTGATCACCCGGTTGGATCTTTCTAAAAAGCTGGAGATACTCTCGGGCTTTGGAAAAAGTCAGACCTTATTTGTGGCTAACAGTAGACCAAAAACCATCAACATTCATATCGTGCGTGCTTTGCCACAGGGAGGAGGCCAAAGCCAATGCGGAGATAACTATGATGCTTTAAAAATTATTACCACTTCTAAAGTAATTCTAAAGGATATCAATCAATTTCAACCTTTGCCTATCCCTGCATTTAAAAAGGAAACTTACCCTTTTCAAGGTGAAGCATGGGACTATAGCTACTGGCTGATGATTGAATTGGTTGATGCTTATCCCGGAACGAAGTATCAGGATACGTGTATCTCGGAAATCCGTAATCTGAAATAACAGGGTTAGACGGATGTTCTTTCAATAGTCTCAAACACAATCGTCACTTCAAATCCATTTTCTTGTTCAATGCTCAGGGTGCCATTTAGTTTCCTGGCCAAGGCTGAAATCATCCGCATACCAAAAGAAGCTTCCATATTAATTTTTTGATTACCCCTAGAAAGCCCATTGTCTTTCACCTTTAGATTTAGCTTGCCTCCCTCCTCTTGCATACTCAATTTTATCACCGGCTTGTCATCTGCATAAACACCGTGTTTCAGGCTATTGGTCACCAACTCATTGATGATCAATCCCATTTCTATAGCGCTGTCCATGTCCAGTTTCACCGGTCCCACATTAAGTATGATTTGTATGCTTGGGTATTTGGCACGAAAAGAATCAGCCAACATATCGGTCAGTTGACGGATGTATTTTTCCAGATCAATATCGGAGAAATTTTCATTTTGATACAGAAAGCTGTGGATGAGTCCCATGGAGTTGATCCGGTTGGCGCTGTCGCGGAAAGGTTGCTTCGCGTTCTCATCACTTATTTTCCGTTCGGAAATGTTCAGTAAACTGGAGACTACCTGCAAATTATTCTTCACCCGGTGATGGATCTCTTTAATTAACAGTTCATTCTCACGGTTGCGCTTGTTCAACGCTTCGGTACGTTCGTTAACTTTCGTTTCCAGTTGGGCCGCATTTTGTTCCTGAATTTTTTCATTGATTTTCATCTGGCTGATGAGATCATTTTGAATTTGCTGTTTCTCCTTATTGCTGATTCCAAACCGGATGGCAATACCAATAGAGAAAATAAAGGCATCGATGAGTGTAGCGCTTTGAAGGATATAGTTGGTGGCCGAAACTGACTTGAAGGTGGAAGCTACCTGCCCAGCCATGCTGGCCACACTTACTATAACGAGACTGGCCAGGAACAACCAGCCAAGTATAGTTTTCTGCTTATACACCCGGTAGAAAATAAAAGGGAAGACGACAATTTGAAATACAATAACTGGCCCCTTGAACCAAATCGAATGAAGTAAATCCATTTCCAACAGATAAGAAATGACCTCGATCACAACCATGGTTGATACCAGGTATATCCCGAAGTTAAATACACGATGCAGCAATGGGTCCTTCTTCTTCATATCAAGGAACGACTGTGAAAAATACAGGTAGGTAATGCTGATGAAATCGGAGAATATCCAAAACCAGGCCGGAGGAACTCGTTTGACTACGTTGAAGACATTGCCCAACATGCCATATTGATAGGTGAAGAAAATCAGGATCGCAAAAAGGTAAAGGGCATAATGGATGTATATCTTATCGGTTGATCTAATGAAGATGCTGTACATCGCGCTCAACAAAAACAACATTCCGACAGCAGCAGCAAAAAAAACCTGATCAGTGCGCATGGCGAGGTATTCAGTATTAAAATCCCGAACGTTGTTCACAGAAACCGTTAATCCATTGCTATCTTTATCATCAACAAATGGATAATACAAGTAGAATGTATTGTTTCCCTTTTTTAGCGATACTTCAACATGGTTTCCGGTATAAAGTGCTTTACCGAATTCATCAAAAAAAGAAACCTGTTGCATGTACCAGTTACCGGCTCTAAGTATTTTGGTTTGATCTTCCTCCACCGTAACCGCAACGAGCAGCCAAAAAGAAATACGTTTGGATAAGGTAGAAGGGCTTAGTGGCATAAACTCAGTTGGAATTTTAACCTCGGTTCCTTGACTGAACGTCAGTTGAATCTTCTGCGCATGTCCAGTAAGTGTAAATAAGATGAATAGCAAAATCAAAAATCGGATACGCCTTGATGGGGAAAGAATAAATAGGGTGCTGGCCATGGGATACTAAATGTAAAAATTATTTTTGTATGCCATGTCGATTGTCAAACCCAGCTCCTATAAGCCCTTTCTCCTATATCTTGGAAATAAACACATAGAAACCCTTGTCCCCTCCTTGCTGGCGCGGGAAAGCAATATGGCTTATGAGCGCGAACGCCTGGAGCTTGCCGATGGTGATTTTCTTGACTTCGACTGGCTGCGAAAAGGGAATCAACGATTGGTGATCTTAAGTGCAGGCATGGAAGGAAATTCTGAACGACACTATATAAAGAGGACTGCAAAGTATTTCTTTGATCGAGGCTGGGATGTATTGGCATGGAATTACCGGGGTTGCAGTGGTGAATTAAATCGCTTACCAAAATTCTATAGCTATGCAGACACGGATGATTTCCGAATGGTGATCAACCATGCTGTTACTGCCGGAGCCTATTCAAAAGTTGCGTTAATTGGATTTTCAATGGGAGGTTGTTTAGTGACAAAATATTTGGGAGAACAACCCGCTCCCCATCCTTGTGTGGTAGCCTCTGTTTCGTTTTCCGTCTCCTGCAATCTATTAGATAGTATGAAAGAAACTGAAAAGAGAAAAAATTTCATTTACAGTCGGTACTTCATCAACAAACTCAAGCAGAAGCTGCAAAGCAAAGCCTTGCTGCACGCAAGCATCAAAAATATTCCTATTGATAACATTATCGTGTTCGATGATTACCTCCGCTACTATAACATTCCCTTCCATGGCTTCAAAAATGCAGCTGATTTTTATGCCCAATCTTCCTGCGAGCAATTTATCGCTTCCATAAGAATACCCAGTCTGATGGTCAATGCATTGAACGATCCCATCCTTGGCAAACAATGCTATCCTTATCAGGCTGCTCAGCAGAATTCAAATTTTTATCTGGAAACACCAAAGACCGGAGGTCACCTCGGCTTTTCTCTGCTCCATTCCAAAAACAGTTGGATGGAGATAAGAGCGTACGAATTTATCTCATCCCAATTGCACTAAGGCCTTCAAGTTGGAGGCGTCCTACACCTCAAAGGTGTCATGACGCCTCTTAGACGCACAAATCACACGGCCTCCCTTTACCATCACAAAATCAAAGCCCTCCTCCACAAAGTAATTAGCACTGCTCACAAAAAGGCTATTAGAGGGAAGTTTAGATGCAATTAGATTTAGTCATCATTTCGCCAAAAGAGATGATTATAAAATAATTAACATTCTAAAAACCAAAACCTATGAAAACAAGTAAAAGCATTTTATTCCTCTCCGCACTTTTGTTGATGATTCTCTCATTCGATGGATGCAAAAAAGATGACCCTGAACCTACCCCGGCAGAACAATTAGTCGGATCGTGGAAAGAAGTAAACTATGTCAGAAGCGGATGTACTGATGCTGGTGATAACGAAACAAACGCCTGCACCACTAGCTGCGAGACCATAATTGCATCTGCCACTACGTTGACTTTTCCTGGAGAACCACCCTATTCTTATACTGCCGATGGAAATACACTTAGCGTGACAGTTGGCACCAAGGTGGTAGCAGTTACCATAGAGATTACCGGAACAACTCTTACCACTACGATTCAGGATAGCCCTGCCGATGGTAATTGTAAAAGTGTGACCACATATAGTAGAGTTTAAGCTTAGAGCATAAAAAGAACCATGAAAAAACTAACTATTTTCTTCGTACTGTGCTCTTCAACATTGATGGCGCAGGAATTTAAAAAAGAATTGGAAGGTAAATTTCTGCCTGCCAAAATCATCTTTGCCTATCGTGGCGCTGCTGACGATGGAACTATTTTTAATGTTCTGATGAAATATGAAGCCCCGGAAGTTATTACCGACCCGGGTAGCGAATTTTCAATCTCTTTAAGTAATAACGAGGCAGGTGCCACGAAATACAAAAGCCAAACTATTCAAGCTATAACATTTGAGGCCGACAATATCATTTGGGCAAGGATGCCAGACCCAAGTCCGAGTATGAAAAGTATAATGAAGGGATCGGACCAAACGGTCCTTGTTAAACTTACTCAACAGGGTGCTATTGCAGAATTTACTGTTATCCATAAAGACAAGCTTGGTTCCTCCTCAAGAGGATATCTACAAAAGCAAGGCGGGGAGGCACTCAATGCTACATTAGCCTATGCAGAAAAACAAGTAAGGGAATGGATGTCCGATTCTCCGGAAATAATGAATGAATTGAGACAAGCAGACTCTCTTGCATTAATTGCTAAATCAGACGAAGAAGCAAAGGAACAAGCCAGGCAAAAGCAAAAAGACGCTCCTGCTGATAAAGAGGTGAAAGAGGAAAAGGCAGCAAAACCTAAGGGCTTGCTTGGCAAGTTGGAAGCAATGCAAAAAAAGGAAGCTGAAATGAAGGCGGCTCCAGTTACTTTGACAACTTCTACTGTTAACATGCCACTGATTTTGAATAACTACAGTGCCTGGTTTGACAAACAAAATCCTGGGAAAGTAAAATATTACTTCTTAGACCCTCCGGTGCACAAAGCATCTCCGCTTGAAGATTTCCACAGTAAACAAACAGCTCAGACTGATTACTTGAAACGAGAAAAAGAAAAAGGAGATGCTAAAGCAGCCGCCAAAAAGAAAATCGATGACCTCTTTGTCAACCGTACCGAAACCCCCTCTCCCGAAAATGCCTCTGCCAAAGATAATGTACCCGTTAAAAAAGAAACCTTCGCGGCCAAGTTGGATCGCATTAAAGCCGATGGCAATAAAGTGGGCGTGATCTTGTACCTCGGGCCTGTTCGTGTAAATCCTCCGGACGCCACCGGCAATGTTAGTGGTGCGAATCTCACCGATTATGTACAGGTAGAAGGTGAATACATGGACGAGTCGCTTAAAGCCGCGGCCAATGAATTTGTTGCAGAGCTAAACCAGGCCCTCAATGTTTCCAACATCGAATTGATTGACATCAACACGATTCCTTATCGGCAGACAAAGTTTGGTCGTCTGGACGATTGGTGGGCCTCAAAGTACAAAGTAGTGTTTGCTTACTCACTTGATCCGCGGATTCGTGCAAGCAATGAAGAGATGGGAGGAAAAATTAAATTCACGGCCTCGCTGAATATGATTCAGTCATTAATTGTAAGAGAATACATTGGCGGGCCAGGTGCAACCAAGCAAGACATCATCACCCAGGTATTGAACATGGGAAGCTTTGTTACACCTACCTATGCACAGGACGATCAGATGACGGATGTAAAAGCCATCTACGATAAGACACTTGAAAAACTGGCAGTCCCAATCTTATCAAAAATAAGAGAAGAGCGTACGGATGGGGTGAAAAAACTGGTGGAGAAAAAATTGAAGCCCTAAACCCTGATACGTGAAGTTCAACAACATAAATAACATTGTATAATTTATTACCTGAACAATTAATGATTATTAACCTATAAACTCAAAAATATGAAGACTCTAAAAAAAATGTATCCAATTTTTCTTTTGCTGATCGTGGTTGCCGCACTAATAGCTTCGTGTAAAAAAGATGATGGTAATGTACAGCCTGTCGTTGTACTACCAACTGTTACCACCGAACCGGTAACCAACATAACAATAAACTCGGCCCAGAGTGGAGGAAACATAACCTCGGATGGCAATGGTCCCATTTTAGATAGAGGTGTAGTATGGAGCAAATCTGCCAATCCCATCTACGGTGCAACAGGTACTTATAGCACCAACGATGGATCTGGATCAGGGCTATTTGTAAGTACCCTAACCACCGACATGACGCCAGGAACCACCTATCATGCAAAGGCCTGGGCAAGTAACGTAGCTGGAGTTGGTTATGGAACGGAACTTACGTTTACTACACTTAGCCTGAGTTTACCAACCCTCACCACTGCCCCTATTTCCGTCATAACAAATAACAGTGCCCACAGCGGTGGTAGCGTTTTAACTGACGGGGGAGCCACCGTAACAAGCAGGGGTGTTTGCATTAGCACATCACCCAATCCTACAATTGCCGATGGAATGAATATTGCTTCGGGAACTGGCCTTGGATCATTTACCAATACGATGAATAGCCTTACATCCAACACCTTGTATCATGTAAGGGCTTTTGCACAGAACAGCGTTGGTACAGGCTATGGCGATGATATTACGTTTACAACAAGTATTGGTATTGGCGACAGCTATCAGGGTGGTATTGTTGCCTATGTTTTACAAGTGGGCGACCCCGGTTACAGTGCCAGTGCTCATCATGGACTCATAGCGGCACCAAGCGACCAGAGCGCATCCGCGCCATGGTCACTTACACTCTCACCTACAGGAGCTACATCTCAATTAATAGGATCAGGTCAGTCAAATACAACATTTATTGTCAACGATCAGGGGGCGGGAACTTATGCAGCCAAATTGTGTGACGACCTTGTTATTGGTATCTACAGCGATTGGTATTTGCCAAGTCTAAATGAATTAACCACCATGTACCCAAGCAAAAGTGCCATAGGGGGATTCACTGCTGCATTGTATTGGAGCTCAAGTGAGGATAATACAAATAGCGCCTGGCTACAATCTTTCAATAGTAACTCCCAAACTTCTGGCACTAAGACGACCAGTACCAATTACCATGTACGTGCAGTTCGTTCATTTTAACTGTTTATCAATTAGTACCAGGACGACATATTTGACATAATTATTGTAGGCTTAAAAAATTGCAAGGATTAATTTCCTTGCAATTTTTTTATATCGAGGGGACAAGTTTGAAAAAGAGAGTAAGGGTTTCCATCTTTACTTTTGCTTTATTTTCTCCACAATGACCAATAAACAAGATGCGTGAGTAGACGTCACCCTAGAGGATACGCCTCTTGAATCATGAGTTTTGAATGAATACCTTGTCCTGCAAACTCATTCTCATGAAAAAATTCCTACTCTTGTTGATGGTGCCCATCGGGCTGATCGCCCAGCCCAAAGGCATTCTCCTCGAAGACCTCACCTGGCCTGAAGCGGAAAAGATACTTACATCCAAGACAATAGTCGTCATTCCACTGGGTGCTGCTGCCAAAGAACATGGCCCACATCTTTTATTAAAAAATGATTTGATCCTGGCCGAGTACCTGAAAGAACGCGTCCATCAATCTGCAGAGGTGGTGATTGCACCAACAATCAATTATCACTTCTACCCTGCCTTTGTAGAATACCCCGGCTCTACTTCCTTGCGTTTGAGCACCGCTCGTGACATGGTAATTGATATTTGCCGGGGGTTGTCACGCTTTGGCCCTACACAATTTTATATACTGAACACAGGAGTTTCTACAGTACGCGCGTTGCAGCCTGCAGCCGATTCACTGGCAACACACGGTATCACCATGCACTTCACCGATCTAAAAAAACTTGAGCCCGTTGAAAGAACTATTCGTCAGCAGGAAGGTGGCACCCATGCCGATGAAATTGAAACCTCCATGATTATCTATATGAAACCCGAAGCAGTGGATATGAAGAAAGCGGTAAAAGATTATACGCCCTCTACTGGTGGTGGTCTCACCCGCGATCCTAACAACAAGCAATCAACCTACTCCCCTACCGGTGTTTGGGGTGATGCAACGCTGGCAACGTTAGAGAAAGGTAAAATTGTCACGGAGGGTCTGGTCAAGATGATTTTAGATGACATCGAAAAACTGAGACAGGCATTATGATAAGTCCTATACCTAGGTAGGAATTCAGGATTTTTAAAAAGCTTCCCCAATATTCAAATACAACCCGGTATACCCTTTACTGAAAGCAATATCCATCAAAATATTAGTGCGTGAATATTTGTTAAACTTTACCCTCAACCCCGTACCGATAGCGGGATGCCACGATTGAAAATTTTGTGTTCCATATTCTGAAGCAGACGTGACATTGGAGAACAAAACTCCACCCAAGAGTCCGTTGGCTGAAATATCAAATCGATATTCTGATTCAAAATAAAGCAACGCATTGCTGCGGTAACGGCCTTGCTGAATTCCACGACCGGACGCAATAAATCCTAAGTCCCAACCGATGCTGGGCAGATCCAGGTAAGGAACCTGGCCGGAAAGTACCGTCCAATAATATCCACGGAGCGCTAAAAGATTTTGCCTGTGTTTGGAAAACGAAAAATACTTCCGGTTATCCCAATAAAGAGAATGCCATTCATGATCGCTGCCTAAGGTAGGCGTATTGAAACGATAATTAATTAATGCATAAGCACCACCTTGCGGATTGATTGGATTGGTTCTTGAATCATACGCTATAGGAAAGACCAATCCTGCAGAAGTAGTATTACTTTCTTGGCCAGTAGGATAAGTGGTTAAGTGGCCTTCCGTGGTACCATTCATCTCTTCAGAAATATTGTAGTGATGATCCAGCATATAGCCCAGTCCAACACCCCAATTTGTCCCAAATTTTTTTATAGCTGTCTGATAAAATCTTACATAACTATTGTCAATAACGGTTTGCCCTTCTCCATTAGGATCTCCTTGCAGTCCCCAGGAATACTGAGGGTATCGTAAAAAGCGATAATCACCAGCGAAATTCCATGTGTTTTTTGGCAACCAAATACTGGGTCGTATCAAGAAACCATATTTACCCACAAAAGTTATGTAGGGAACAAAGTACACTGTTGAAATCCGGGTATTTGATTTATCGCCCAGGTAAAATGCAGCACTGAAGGTAGTCACCAGAGCTCTGCCTCCACCCGGTACACCAGATTGTGTAGGGAATAGCGAAAAATAAACTTTCCGGTCGTCCCTGGTTTTACCTTTCAAATCAATTTTGAATTTCTTTATGATCAGCTCTACAATATCCACTCGCGGAACACTATCCCTGGCTTGGGCATAGCAACGGTTAACACCATTGTACGCGATGAATGCCGTCAATAGAATGACTTTTATTTGTTCCGATCGATGCATCAATTGAAATTTGATCAAGTCTTATTCTTGAATGCCCTAGTAAATACTATTTCATCTGGTAAGGCTTCCGAATAACTACTTTTACAGGCTCATCTTTCCTAAAGCTATATCCTTCTGAAATCTCATTTAGGATTAACGTCATACCTGGGCTCATCGAATTTTGAGCTCTGTTATTCAGTGTCTTCAGAGACTCACCTGCTTGACTCTTGACCGTGAGCAGCTCCTGATATTGAATAAGTGGATAATCTGTAGCCTGTAAATCACGAAAGGATTGACTAATTTTTTGAAAATCTTTCAATCGATATGCTGTGCCCGAACCAAGGATCGTGTACGTAAGACCATCCTTTTTGAACCATACCGAATACAAAATTTCATTTTTCTTTTTGGCAGGCATAACTACTTCACTTCCCATCCTGCCCGGCATAGCAAGTGTTGTATCGCGCATTGGCTTTTTGCGAGTGGTGGAATAAAAGTTATTAACAAATTTTACAATCAATGAATCGATCTGGCGATCAAGGCCGGCAACTTTAATTGCCATTAAGGTTTTACGATCGGGGCTGATGGCCCCCGCCAGAGTAGCTTCGTTAAAGTAGGTCCACTCCGTGGGAAGCTCCCAAAACATTTTTAATCCAGGATGCAAAAAGATATTTTGGTTAAAAATCCCATGTGCCGGATCAGCACCATATAGAACCTGGTTAAAGCATGACAAAAAATCGAAGGGTGAGGGAGTAACAGGTGCTACTGTGGCCACCGCGATGGAGGCTCCCTTCTCTTGTATCGCTTTCATCCGATCGGGTGTCATTGGATGATCATCAAAAATACTAAAGCGGGATGCTTCCCCGCTTTCCGCTTCCACAAATTTTTCAAGGCGATTAAGAATGTCGGCCAGTAACAAAGGTTGATAACCGGCTTTTGCAGCCAAAGCTATCCCCAGATCATCTGCTTCAAGTTCTTGCTTACGACTATATGATGCGAGGTAAGCTTTACCTGCTCCTAGCACAGGAGCTGCAATTTTTTCTCCCATGCCTTGACCTAATGTATTTCCAAATGCTACAGCAGGAACTGCCAGAATTCCAGGAAGCACCGATTTTCGCTGACGATTTGAGCCGTGACGTTTCATGACGTGACTTATTTCGTGGCCGATAACTCCTGCCAGCTCATCCTCATTTTTCAATAACATCAGCAGGCCTCTGGAGACATAGACAAATCCTCCTGGCAAAGCAAATGCATTCGGCTCCTCTTGATCAACAATCTGAAATGAAAATTGATAAGGATTGGAAGAAAGCTGTCCCACCAATCGATCACCTATCTTTTTTACCATTTCTTCGGCTGATTGTTGATGTACCAATCCCATTTGTTGTTCAACTTCACGCGCTGCAGTTTCTCCCAGTTTGCGCTCTTGTTCAAACTCAGTTTGCGCCAGACTACTATTATACCAACCCAGCAGGAAAAAACTAAAAATCAATGACCTCATCATCATATTTTTAAATCAATTAAGTAAAACCACAACAAGTTTACAAAAATGAAACGATAACACGGAGACAGGATTCCTTAAAAGGATATCTTTTAGCATCCATGAAAATCATTTTTAAAAAGTCAATAGGTATCAAAACGACTGGGAAAGTTATCAAACATAAATACTAATATTGTATAGCTTTTTTAAAAGCCTGGTTTATGACAGTTAAATTATCATTCTTATTAATATCTGCCTGTATCATTCATTCCTGTGCCCCTTCAAAAACAGAAAAGGAAAAGAATACCTCTCCCAATGTGGCCCCAGATGGGATGGTGTGGATACCCGGTGGAGAGTTTACGATGGGCAGTATCGAAGAGAACCCTGCGACCAGTGCCCTGCCCCTTCACCATGTCAAAGTCGAAGGCTTTTGGATGGACGAGACAGAGGTAACGAATTCACAATTCAAGGCATTTGTAAATGCCACGCAATATAAAACGGTAGCTGAACGGCCATTAGATTGGGAAGAACTTAAAAAACAAGTGCCACCGGGTACACCCAAACCTGACGCAGATGTATTGCAACCGGGATCCATGGTTTTCACTCCTCCTGCTGAACCCGTTACCTTAAATGATTACTCGCAATGGTGGCGCTGGGTAGTGGGTGCGAACTGGCAACATCCTGATGGACCAGCGAGCTCCCTTGAAGGGAGGGACAACTACCCTGTTGTTCATATTGCTTATGAAGATGCCCAAGCGTATGCCAAATGGGCGGGAAAAAGATTACCGACCGAAGCGGAGTATGAATTTGCTGCACGAGGTGGATTGAACGGAAAAACTTTTTCATGGGGAGATGAATTGAATCCTCAGGGTAAATACCTCGCTAATTATTTTCAAGGAGCTTTCCCAATTCATGATACCGCTGAAGATGGATTCAAAGGTGCTTCTCCTGTAAAATCATTTCCGCCTAACGGGTATGGCGTATATGATATCATTGGTAATGTATGGGAACTTTGTTCCGATTGGTATAGTGTTGAAGTTTCACAGAATAGTAGTGTAGTGCTCATCAACCCTGCAGGACCATCGGCCACAAAAGATCCAGATGATCCGTATGCCGTCAAACATGTTTCGAAGGGAGGCTCCTTTGTCTGCAGCGATCAATATTGTTCTAATTATAAACCGAGTGGGCGGCAAGGTTCCGCCTATGATTCCGGCATGAACCATACAGGGTTCCGGTGTGTAAAAGATGCAAAATAAACTAAAGTTTACCGCCTGAATTCATATTAGAAAATTGAAGGACCAAAAAGAATGTTTTATAAAGTCATTTCCAATTATTAGAAATCATGCTTGAGGCATTGCAAAAATTTTTCGAAGATTCATCTATCATGATGCGTCTTGTGGTCTCTCTTTCCTTGATCTTACTGGCTCCACGCCTTTTTCAAAAACTCAAACTTCCAGGGGTGCTTGCATTGATTTTTGTAGGTGTCTTATTTGGACCAAAAGGATTACACCTCTTTCGCGAAGACGGCCAGGTGTTAATTCTGTTCGCCATATTGGGCAAACTCCTTTTGCTTTTCTTTTCCGGGCTTGATATTGACTTAGATGTTCTTAAAAAGAATCTCAGAAAATCAGTTCTGCTTGCCGTACTTAGTTTTACACTGCCCGCTTTAGCCGGCATCGCAGTAGGCCTTCTTTTTGATTACAGCATCCTGACTTCTTTAATGATCGGTGTTTTGTTCTCTTCTCATTCCATTATTGGCTATCCTATATTGGCTAAACTGGGGCTAGCCAGAGAAGAATCTGTTGCCGTAACCATCGGGGCAACAGCCATTACGGACATATCATCCTTGATCTTCTTCGCAATTTGTTTACCGATCCATACATCAGGATTTTCATTCGGCCCTTTTCTTCTTCAAATACTCTTCATCGTTGGCTTCATCCCAGCCATCATCTTTGGATTTAAATGGCTTGGAAAAGTTGTCTTTAAGAGACTTGGTGAAGATCCATCACAACAAATGATCTTTCTGTTGCTGGTTATTGGCATATCTGGCCGGGTAGCCGAGTTAGTTAATGTAGAGCCCATCGTTGGAGCATTTCTTGCCGGCCTTGCTGTTAGTACCACCTTACCGAATATAGGAGTGCGAACGCAGTTGGATACACTTGGGAACACCTTGTTTATTCCATCGTTTTTTATTTCGCTTGGGATTTTAATTGATCCCATAGTCGTTACTCAAACTATTCAGGATCACTTTTTACTGGTTACTGCTATCGTAGGGTCATTGTTCATTACCAAATTTCTAGCGGCCTGGTTGGCCGGAAAAAAATTTGGCTACAGTACAAAAGAACGAGCACTTATCGGGTCGCTGACAGTGCCACAGGTATCTTCCACATTAGCAGTTGCTCTGGTAGCGTATGAAAGTATGAACTCAGCCGGAGAAAGGTTGATCGACTCAGCGTTGCTTAACAGTATTCTGGTACTCATGGTCGTTTCGGCAGTAGCTGGCACTATTATTACCGAATGGGTTGCCGCGCGGATGGTTAGCGAAAACAAACCTTCCTAAGATTTCAAGAGTATGCTGTTTTTAAGTTAACTACTCCATTGTTTTTTAAACACAGGAAGTTGGTTGGGCGGATAATTAACACATACATCTATTTCCGATCAAGCACTTTTTTCAGACGTGGTCGCTTGAATCCGGAGGAGCAATAGAAAACTCATTTTGTTCTACAACCTTCCAAAATCGAATCTTTAAACCGACTATCACTTTTCAGAATTTCAAAGAATTGATCCAGATAATTATGCATATCCTTCAGCTCATACTTACTGAAGTACGCTTCATGCTCATTAACGAGTGTCTGTATAGCCGACTCCCTTTCCAAAAACTCTTTTCTGATTTCTTCCATCGCGGGTTTCGATTTACAAAATCCACGATACACCCGTTCCCTTGGATCACCCGTTCCCAACGTGGGTGCATTTTGTTGTGCATAGCCCGCATTCACAAATCCTGATATATCAAAGTCGTAGGATAATGGAATGTACTTGCCCCCCACCAACAGAGTGTTACTGTTGTGCTGGAAGACGGCCGACCAGTCGGCATTGCCAATCATGTATTGAAAGAAATCATTTCGTAATGATTGTTTTTCATCAAAGGCTCCGGGACTAATGCCTTTTGTTTCGATCTCTTTCCCCTGACTTCGTTTGGCCACCATGGAATTATCTTCCACAAAAAAGGAAAGAAGTTCATATGTGCGAGGGTTCTTACGCGACATCTCTGTAAGCTCAAGGTTGGCCAACCGTGTTCTAAAATAATAGGGTGATAACATTTGATAAAACTGATAACACAGATATTCTCTTCGGATAAGGTTATTCTTGTCAGCGGTGGTGAGACAAGGTACCACAAGTTTCAACGCCTTGTTACCTTCAAAAAGGGTTGACACAACATCTTTCTTATTGAACTTCAGTTTTAGTGGAGGGAAGAAACAATTTTTTAATCTGTAATTTCCTCGCACGCGAGCTTGTGTCGATACTGTTATCCATTGATCAGGGCCTTGCTCATATTGAAACTTTCCTGCAACGAACATTGAGTCATTTGACTTTTTTTTGATAGATTTGATGGAGCCAGTTATACGAAGGTTGATGGCCTCCTTTCTTTGAAAGAGTGGAATATTCTGGCCATTGGAAATCAGGGAAAGAAAAACCAATAGCATCAGCAAAGTATAACTTTTTTTCATCGTTATAAAATTTTTAAGCTTCTTCAATTTATGATTTTTTAAAACCATAGTTTCCTCAACTGGCATTATCAACATCCAGATAAAGCCCTTGTGATTTTTCCAAATGCTATTGAATCCATGGCAGTTTTGTTTCACAATAAAATTAAAACAATTAACACATCTATGCTGGTTTACCTATCGATTTATTGAACGCGAGGAATGGTGGAAACTCTACAAAATAAAAAAAGCCCCCTAATGGGGCTTTGAATTTTCTAAATTGACAATTATTATTTCTTAATTAGCACGGAGGGCGATGGTGCTTTCTTAGTGGTCTTTGGCTTGTCGGCTACGAACTGATAGAAAAAAGCTCTTACAATATCTCCATCTGCTAATACCATTTCACCCGTCATTCCGTTGGTTATGGTGAGCAAGGAATTCCCTTCTTCTGTCCTGGTGCCATCGGTGTTAAAATATTTATGGCTTACGTCTTTGCCCCAGTCCTCGTAGGTTCCATCCATTTTCTGCACTTGGGGTCTACCTAATACTTTTCCATCCATCACATTCACTCTTCCCATAAAGCATTCTGAATAATTGCCATTACGGATTGTGACCACCGCTTCCTGAATCCCGTTTGCAACTGGGTTGGCGCCTCTTTCCTTGAATACTGAATACCACTCTTCGTAGCAATTTGATGCCGGTTTATTAGCCTGAGCAGAACCGGTTGACTTTGAGCCCTGACTTTGCGCAAATACGCCCAATGAGAAAAAACTGAAAAGCACAGCTAAAATTGGTTTCATAGGTTTAGTAATTAGTATCAGCGAAATAAACCATTTTTTAAGTCGTATCAAACTCATTATTTATTAATCTTCTGACGCAATAATAACATGGACCCAATAGCACCCTCAATGAACTGTCTCGTCTAAAAAAAACCAGAAATTTATAAGGGGCAAAAATCACACTTTATTGTTATCTGGACGATGGCCTAACTGGGGATATTCTCATATCTTTGACCTTCATGCAATCAAATTAAGCCATTCTTCTTACTATTATATATCCGCTAAAAATCATCTTATGAAGTTTTTCCTGACAACCGTTAAAAGCCGACATACCCTTCTCCTTCTTGTAGGGATGGCACTGGCAGCATGCGGCAAAAAAACGGAAACAGTAGTTCTGCCTCCTGTAAAAGTAAATGTGGTGAAGGCGATTCAGAATGATGTTCCCTTGTATGAGGATTTTGTGGCCCAGGTATTCGGCCTCTCCGATGTGGATATCCGAGCCCGCGTGGAGGGATGGGTAACTTCTATGAATTTTAAGGAAGGATCCAGGGTTAAAAAAGGCGATCTACTCTATATTATAGATGACGTTCAGTATCAGACGCGCGTAGACCGTGAAGCCAGTGACCTGACCCGTTCTAAAACAGAACTGGTTCGGGCACAAAATGATTTAAGCCGTGTAAAGCCTCTGACAGAACAAAATGCTTTAAGTAAAAAAGATCTTGACAATGCCATTGCTTCGTTTGAAGCCGCACAAGCCCAGGTAAAAGCATCCGAGGCATCACTACAAAATGCAAAAATAGAATACGGATATACACGGGTGTATGCTCCGTTTGATGGCATTATTGGTAACTCCAACATGCGGGTAGGAGATTATGTGAGCAGAGCAGGTACCTCTTCTATACTCACCACCATTTCCAGTATTGGTGCAGTACGCGTCCGTTTTCAAATCAGCGAACGCGAATATCTGCGGATTGCCAAACTCACCCAGGAGGAGTTGGCAGCCGCACGCAAAAATGTGCAGCTTATTCTGGCCGATGATTCAGTCTATCCTCAAACCGGAGAAGTTAATTTTGCTGATCGGGAGATTGACCCGAAAACCGGAACGCTTACGATCGAAGCCATTTTCCCGAACCCAACAGGATTGTTACGTCCCGGTTTATTTGTCAAAACACGGGTCTTGTTAAGCACCTATCAGAATGCTGTGTTGATACCTCAACGTTCTGTTTTTCAATTACAAACGCTGACGCAAGTGTTTACGGTAACAGACTCCAGTACGTTGAAAGTAACGATGGTGGAAGTTGGACCCAAGATTGGCGATGGATGGATTATTAAAAAAGGTTTAAAGGCCGGTGATCGGGTAGCTGTGATAGGAGTTGCTTCCCTAACTCCCAATTCAAAAATTGAAGTGGTTGAAATGAAATGGCCGGATGATGCTCAGAAAAGCAATTAAGAATAATTAACCCTCAGTATATTTTATGAGTGAATTTTTTATCCGAAGGCCAATCGTAGCGATGGTAATTTCCATCCTGATGGTCATCATGGGGTTGATTACACTGAAGAGTATTCCTATCTCTAAGTATCCTGAAATTACACCACCCATGGTGCAGGTGACTACCTTGTTCAACGGAGCTAATGCAGTGAACGTAGAGCAGGCTGTGGCCACTCCTATCGAGCAACAAGTGAATGGCGTTGAACAAATGTTATACATGAAATCCATCAACGCTGCGGATGGATCCCTAACATTACAAGTATCTTTTGAGGTAGGTACTGACCTTGATAACGCCAACATGCTTACGCAGAACCGTGTATCACAGGCCAGTGCCAAAATGCCAAATGAAGTAAAGGCCTTTGGCGTGACTACAAAAAAATCAATGGTATTCCCGATTATGCTGGTTTCGCTTTCGTCACCAGATTCGACTTACGATGGATTGTTCCTGAACAACTATGCGAACATCAACATTGTTGATCAGCTGAAGCGCTTGAAGGGCGTGGGTGATGTGATTCTTTTTGGTGGAGCGGATTATTCAATGCGGGTTTGGTTAAAGCCAGATCAACTCACCAAGCTTAACCTCACGGTAACCGATGTGATGAATGCCGTGAAAAAGCAAAATGCAATATCACCGGGTGGTAAGTTCGGAGCACCGCCTTCTCCTAAAGGAGTAGAGTATACCTATAGCGTATTGTTACAAGAGCGTTTAGTAACGGAAGAAGAATTTGGAAACATCATTGTCAAATCCGATGAGAAGGGCTCCATCATCCGCTTGAAAGATATTGCACGACTTGAATTAGGAATGGAAAATTACAATTCATTCAGTCGCCTCAATAGTAAAGCTGCCAGCACGATTGTAATCTACCAGATGCCCGGATCCAACGCATTAGAAGTAGCCGATTTGGTGCAGAATACGATGGCCGAATTGAATACACGTTTTCCGGAAGATCTGAGATATGATATATCGCTGAATACTACGAAAGCTGTTTCAGTCGGTATTGAAGAAATCATTCATACACTTTTTGAAGCGGTGTTCCTTGTGATTATCGTGGTGTTCCTCTTCCTTCAGGACTGGCGGGCTACTCTTATTCCATTATTGACCGTTCCTGTTTCCTTAATTGGAACATTTATCATTTTCCCGTTGCTGGGTTTCTCTGTAAACGTTTTATCACTATTGGGACTAGTACTCGCCATTGGATTGGTGGTGGACGATGCCATTGTGGTAGTGGAAGCGGTAATGCATAACATTGAACACGGCATGAATCCGAAAGAAGCTACGCAGAAAGCCATGAAGGAAGTGGGTGGACCAGTAATTGCCATCGCGCTTATCCTTGCTGCCGTGTTTGTACCGGTTGCATTTGCCGGAGGCATCACCGGAAGATTGTATCAGCAGTTTGCGATTACCATTGCTATTTCTGTATTGTTCTCTGCATTCAATGCACTTACTCTTAGTCCTGCCTTGGCTGCTATTCTGTTGAAGCCCAAAAAGAAATCGACAGGATGGTTGCAACGATTCTTCGATGCCTTCAACCGGATGTTTGATAAGTTTACATTAGGATATACCGGAGTGGCCGCGATTGTTGCCCGCAAGTCAATCCGATCTGTTATTATCATTGGAGTTATTCTAGTCGGAACCGGAATTTTAGGTAAAAATATACCAGGTGGGTTCGTGCCCGAAGAAGATGAAGGATATTATCTGGTGAATATTCAACTTCCGGATGCGGCCTCTACAGAGCGTACGGATGAAGTGGCCAAAAAAATCGAACACATCATCAACAACACAGAGGGTGTTGCTTTTTCAACCATGGTGGTTGGTTATAGTATGCTTACCCAATCTTTTTCTACCAATAATGCATTCGTATTTGTGTACCTGGAGCCATGGGAAGAAAGAGAGAAGACAGCCAAACAACTCATTCAACAAACAAACCTGGCCTTCCGAAATACGATTTCGGAAGCTACTGCTATTGCCTTTGGTCCACCCCCGATAGAAGGTCTTGGAACCTCAGCCGGTTTCACCTTGCAACTGCTCGACCGGTCTGGTAATACGCCACAGTTTTTGGATGAACAAGCCAAGAGCTTTATTGCTGCCGCCAAAAAACGACCGGAGATTGCTAATGCGTTTACATTGTATCGATCGAATGTACCGCAGAAACAGGTTGTTATTGATTACGACAAAGCAGAAAAACTGGGCATTGACCTCAATGAAATTAATAGCACAATCTCAACCTACCTTGGAAGTAGTTACGTGAACGACTTTAATCGTTTCGGTAGGCAGTATAAAGTATTTGTACAGGCTGAAGCTGAGGACAGACTCAGTCCGGATGATATTGCACGCTACTATGTGCGCAGTCGTTCAGGAGAAATTGTTCCGTTAAATACGCTGGCTGAGGTGAAGGACATTGCAGGACCTTCGTATACCAATCGCTTTAATATGTTTCGCGCAGCTGAAATTTCCGGAGCACCGGCTGAAGGATACAGCTCTGCGGATGCACTTCATGCCCTGGAAGAAGTAGCACAAACATTACCGAAAGAACTCGGCATTGCGTGGAGCAACATGTCGTACCAGGAAAAAGAGGCAGAAGGATCAGGAGGTACCGTGTTCCTGGCGGCTTTGGTCTTTGTGTTCCTGATTCTGGCAGCACAGTATGAAAGCTGGAAACTTCCCTTCTCAGTTTTACTCGGTGTTCCCGCTGCCATTTTTGGTGCCTTTTTAGGTTTATGGCTGGGTGGTTTGTGGAGCCCGAGTTACGTGAACAATGTGTTTGCACAGATCGGACTCGTAATGCTGATTGGTCTTACCGCGAAGAACGCCATTCTGATCGTTGAGTTTGCCAAAATGTTATATGAACAAGGTAAGCCTTTGTATGAAGCTGCATTGGAATCTGCTAAACTCCGCCTTCGTCCGATCCTAATGACTTCGTTTGCTTTTATGTTAGGTGTGGTTCCGTTACTCACGGCTTCAGGCGCAGGTGCCGAAGCGCGCAAAGTAATGGGCATAGCCGTGTTCATGGGTACGTTAATCTCCACCATCATTGGGGTGATTGTCGTACCCGCGTTATTTGTATTCATCGAAAGTATCGGAGCTAAGAAAAAAAATGCCGATGCATCTGTTTCACCTTCTGAACCGGCTCATTGATATGAAGAAAATAATTTTCATTGTATTCTTGTTGGTACTTGCCGGCTGTGCCGTAGGACCAAAGTATTCGCGACCCGACACTAAAAAACCAATAGGATATACACAGGCTGCGGCTAAATCAGATTCCATAACGAATATGAAATGGTGGGATGTGTATCAGGACTCGGCATTACAAAAGTTGATTACCATCGCCATCGATTCAAATCTCGATTTGAGTATGGCCATTGCCAGGGTGGATGAATCGAAAGCAATACTCGGTTACAACCAGGCGAACATGCTTCCTTTCTTCGACTATAAGGCAAGTGGTCGCGCTTCTGATTTTCGTAATTCTTCTGAGCAGGCAGGAGTTATGTTTTCGCAAAGTTCAGTTGCCTTGTTAGGCAATGTTTCCTGGGAGATTGATGTGTGGGGAAAATTGCGCCACGCCAATCGGGCTGCCTACGCTGATTTAGTAGCTACAGATGAAGTAAGGAAATCCGTGTATATCAGTTTAGTTGCGCAGATCGCAGAATTATATTTTCAGTTGCGCGGATTGGATGAACGGATGGAAATTACGCGCAGAACCTATGAAACACGGATGGAGTATTTACGCATTATCACATTGCGATTTGAAAAAGGCAATGTTTCGGAGTTGGATAAATTGCAGGCCGAGCAGATTGCTGCCGATGCACAATCGCAGTTGTATAGTCTTGAGCGTGCCATTATCATCACCGAAAATGCACTTAATATTTTATTAGGTCAAACCTATGCTCCAGTCACAAGAGGCTTGCGAAATGATCAGCAGCAATTGCCCTTGGATATTCCCAGTGGCTTGCCTTCGGAGCTATTGGAAAGAAGACCTGACATTCGCTCTGCAGAGCAACAATTGGTTGCCCAAACCGAACGAGTAGGCGTTGCCGTTGCCTTGCGTTTCCCTTCATTAAGTCTCACCGGTTTACTCGGTGTGGCCAGTCCACAAATTTCTAATTTGTTTTCTGCTGATGCATTCTTAGGTTCCGTCACGGGACAATTAACCGGACCCATTTTTCGGTTTAATCAAAACAAGCGCAGGGTAGAAGCCGAAAGAGCAAAGGCAAAGCAAGCGGGTTATCAATATGAAAAAACGGTGCTCACGGCATTCGCAGAAGTAGAAAATACATTGGCAGAAGTAAGAACCTACCGCAATGAATTTGGTGCACGCCAAACACAGGTAGTCGCCACAGAAAAATCATTAACGCTTTCAAAAGCGCTCTATGACAATGGATACACTTCTTTCTTGCAAGTGCTTGATGCCGAGCGTGAGTTATACAATTCACAATTTCAAAAATCAATTGCACTTCAAAGTCAGTTAATTTCAACCGTTCGATTATATAAAGCCCTGGGAGGCGGCTGGTAAGATGAAAACAATAAATAGACAATTAATTTGTAGTGCAATTTTTTTTTTTTCAACATCAATGCTTGCACAGGCACAAAAAGGTGATACTGCATGGCGCAGAAGCACAATCAAGATTGACATGACTTCATACTGGCTTTACCGCAATGCTCTTATGTTTTCCTATGAACGTGTTGTTAAAAACAAACCCTACCAGACGTGGACTATAACAGCCGGATTACAACAATTTCCCAATTTAATAGGATCAATAGATGACACAGTCAGTGTAAAACGCCAAACCAAAGCATCCGGATTTAAATTTGGTGGTGAATACCGATTCTACCTGAAGAAGGAGAACAAATACGGAGCGCCACGTGGTGTGTACATCGGACCCTACACCTCTTATCACCATTATTTTAACGGGCGTTCCATTGAAGTAAATAATAACGGCACAGTGGAAGCTGGAAACTTAGAAACCAATTTAGACATCCTGAATATTGGTGTCCAGTTGGGTTACCAGTTTGTGCTGAACAATCGCTGGACAATCGATCTGGTCTTCATTGGCCCTTCGGTTTCAAACTATAAATTCAAAGCCAAATTGGATGGGAGTTTTTCATTTGATGCTGATGATATCACCAATGAAGTAATACTGGATATGATGGATAAATACCCGGGATTCAAAGACTTGATTAATGGAGGTGACTTTGCTTCGCAGGGAAAGGTCAATAAGTGGGGATATGGATACCGCTATCAATTACAGATCGGGTACCATTTTGGCCGAAAGAAGAAGTAAGCATTTCTACAACTAACGCTATGCTATTATAAGTAAAGTAAGAATAACATGGAAGCAACAAACGAGGAAGACCTTCGAAAGCAGGAGAAACTTGAAAAGAAGAAAGGCAAAAAACAAATACAATTAGAAAGGACCAGGACCGCATTCGAAAGATTGCAACTCGCCTGGATCCGCACGTGCCTTACCTTGCTTACCATAGGGGTAGGCTCCTATGAATATTTCTATAATCGCATGGAGGCAGGCAAAGCGCCCTTGCTAAAATTGAAGTATTTTACTGGTCGGGAATTAGGTTTATTTTTAATCGTTACATCCTTCTCCATGCTTCTACTTGCCACCTTGCAGCACAGGAAAAGTATAGCCACATTAAAAAAATATTATCCAGGGGCGCAATACTCAGTGGCAACTCTTCTGTCCTATCTGCTGCTGGCATTAACTTTCTTTTTAGCCTTCATGGTAATGTTGAGAACTTAATCTTTGTCATCCTATAGCTGGCTTTGGTTTTACCTGAGCGCTATTCTGACAGGGAGATAAGAATTATTCTTCCTTTATTTGTAAAATGAAGGCCACCTATTTTTCTTCCAAGCAATATGTAGTTTCCTATTCTTGCTTTTTTTACTTGACCATTTTGCTGTTGGGGGGCTGTGGTTCGGGTGCTAAAAATGATAAGACCGAATTTAATGAAAGTGATGCCGCGGCCAAAAAGGATGCGGTTTTAAACACGCTTCGCGGGTCACAGATAACAAAACAACTTCATTCCTCGGGTGAGTTTTTTCATCGGGAAGCACTTCACGATATTTCGAAAACCAATCATTACTTACTGCTTAGCAATAAAGCAGTAGCCGCTGCCAACCTGGGTGTTTACATGTCTGATTTGGGTTATCTGGTTGAGTTTGAAAATATTGATGCCAGCCGGTATTTTGATGCGTGTCTGTTATTGTCGGAACATGCCGGAATAAAAAAACAATTTAGCAATGCCGTTGAACTGCGTTTTCAGGAAATTATCTCAGGAAATGAAGCCATCGAAAAATCGATGAGCCTGGCTTTCAACGGTGCTGAGAATGAAAGCCAAGGAGAAGATTTTAAGAAGCATCATGCCGCTGCGTTGACCGGCTATTATTTTGAAGAGCTTTATCATTTAGTCACCATTGTGAAATGGTATGAAAATAAAAGTCTGGCAGACACTACCACTCAGGTTGTCAGATCAGCAATTCATTCCTTATTAAATCAGAAACAGGAGATCAATAATCTGGTGGGTTATTATGACCACATCAAGATCCAATCCAAGGGTATTCTATTATACCAGGATTTGTTACGATTACAGAAATTATACCAAACTCCGGACATTGACCGAATGCTAAATGAGTCCAACCTTACCGCTGTCCTTCAGAATAAAAACACGCAAGATATTTTTAATTCTATTATTGCTATCCGTGATGGGATCACTAATTTTTGAAGAATCAATCGATTTAGTTTCTGTAAATTGCATTCAATGTGTCAGCTCCTTTCATTTATCTTATAACTAGTTCAACTTACCATCACATGAAAATTTCAAACGCATTCCTTTGTCTTCTGCTTATTGCTGTATCCTTCCAGAGTAGTGCACAAAAAAAGAAAGTCCGCTTACAACCGGGCAAAATGTATGAGCCGGGAGAAACACTCTATGCCCCGCGATTTGGATTCATCGCCAAAGTACCAGAAGGTTGGGAAGGAATTCTTCCACGGGAAAGCGAAGTGTTTTTACTCACTACTACTACGGCTACCTATGGCGAAATTTTTGTGTTTGGAAGAGAGCATAGTGATCTTACCACACTAAAAACAACATGGCTTAAGGGCGTAGATTTAAATGAAACAATTCGAATCAAAGCAATCAACCCCGTTGAAAGTAACGGGATGTTAAGTTCCGAAATCATCGCAGAAGGGGAATATATGAATAAAGGAAATAAGGGATTTGTTGTGGCCCGGTGCAGTCCAAGCGGACCGTGCGTGATCACCTTAATGATTGCTCCAATTCAGTTTTATGAATCGGTAAAAAATACAGTAACTGAATTCATGAGGAACAGCACACTGGAAGCTCCCTCCAACATAAGTCCTTATGCAGATTTTGATTGGCAGGATTTTTTATCAAATAAAGTGCTGGTGACCTTCGCTTCCGCAGAAGGTGGCTCAAAAGAGTCCATGATTCACTTGTGCAAGGATGGCTCATTCTCCGCCACCATCAAGAAGAAAGGATTCTTCAAAGAACAAAACCCGGCTTACAAAGGCAACATGGAAGGTCAATGGTCAATCAAAGGAGACGGAGAGAAAGCCACGGTGCAATTCATCTTCACCAATAAAAGTTTAGCTCCGATTGAGATTCTCATGACCATTCAAGAGGAAAAAATATTAATTGGTGGGGAGCGGTATTTTGTAGGTAAGTCGGATACGTGCAAATAATGAAGACCTGTTGATACCGATCAATTTTTAACTTTCTTCATCGGAAACTTTTTAAAGATCTTTTCAGTGTAGTCTCGTATTAATTTAGAAATATCATCGGAATTTTCAAAAGTCTTAGTGACATAGGCGCTCCATACTAATTTTCCTGTTCGACTATCATACATGGAATAAGCAAGTCTTCCATCTTGCATCGTAGTTTCTGTAACCTTACCACCCGCCACGGGAGCGGATACTCCCGCATAACCACCTGGTCCACCATAATATCCGGGCACTGCCACACCCACACCTACACTCAGCGTAGCACTTTGCGAATACCTGGTATATTCTTCTACGCCTGTATAGAATTGAAATATTACATCCGGCTGATCGGTTACCAGCTGTAATGCTCGACTTTTCAACTCCTGATTAGCCACACTTGTAATGGTGCCTCCAAATAGTTTAGCGGGGGCAATACGATTGAAAACACTGTCCCCCGGGGCTAGCCAGGCATACGTTTTATATTTTGTAAAATCTACTCTTGAATCAAGATCCACCGTAACCTTCTGTGCATAGTTGGTAGTAGAAAATGCCATGAACAGGAGAAGGTAGGCCATGTATTGTTGGTTTGCCATAAGTTTCATTCTATAAGGATGCGCAGTCTCAGGATTATAATGTCAAAACTAAGGCTAAACCCTGACAATTCGAAGAATTCGTCAGCCGTAGCGTGGACAACTAATTCTTTGCAGGATGCTTCACCTTCCCTTTATACACCGGTTTACAATCATTGCCCACCACTGCATTCGCAAAATTGATCACCGGACCCAACAGTGTTTTCGCTACATTCAGTTTTCCTGTTTTCAGTTTAGAGGTTTTACCATATACTCGTTGATCCATTAAGCTACAGCCATTCTTGTCCACCACGGCAATGGTAATGCCCGGTATCGTGTCATTTTTAATATCTATTTTTCCATCAAAGGCTATCCGGTTCTGAGTGGTGGCAAAACCAACATCTTCAGAACTGAGCTGACCATCGTTCAACTTCAAGTGTCCATGAAAAGATTGAATCGATGTTCGTTGGGTTGTATCCAGATTGATGGTCATCAATTGAGCAAAATCGGAACCCTTTGTCAATACCGGACCAACGGGGCCCGCTATCATAAAAGCACCTAAATCAGCCAGGTTGAATTTCTGGCTCTTTTCAAATTTCTTCAACATGGCGTCAACATCAAGTCCATAAAGGACTAAAGAGTCACTCGTCATTTTTATGGTTCCACTAACGTTATCCTTTACCTTATTCCAAGTTGTACCTTTGCTTACTAACTGCCAATCCAAATCCAGATTGCCTGTCATCCATTTCTTATCAATATATCTCTTCAACAGAGGTTCAACGGACAGATTATGGATTGAATAGCCAAGCGTGTATTCCAAATCTTGCTTTGAAAAATCAAGAAAAAGATTCCCCTTTTGATTTCGTGCCCTCTGACCGCTTATTGAAAAACCAATATTCAGTTGGTTCTCTGTAGTACTGGTTAAGTCAAGCATAAGATCAATCGAGTGGATTTTCTGAAAGGATGCTTTACTAATTTCCATCTTGCTCGTAACGGACTTCAACCCTGTTATACTTCCTGAATTTGGCGGATGTAGAAAATACAGATCGGTTACATCAAGAGAAAAATCCTGTACGTCAATGAATCGGGCATCAGGGAAGCTATAGTTTACACGGCTATGGTCAACCGTCAGATTTTTTATGGCGAACGGGTAGGGTTGCAGTGTTGCCGCCAGTGTAAGGTCTGCCGTAATGAGATCCATCTCTTCTATAGAAATGTTTTTGGCAGTGGGTTCTTTATCAGAATCAATTTCTGAAATAAGATCATTAACATAATTCCACGGAAACTTATCCAGCGTAACCTTTGCTTTAAAATCCAATTCATTTTTACTTTTAAACAAAACATCTCCGTCAACCTCCACTCTGCCCTGTGGCATAGTACCCTGAAAATCATTTAGCGTGAGTTTCAACCCATCTAATGTTCGAACGAGATTGCCCTTTGTGGTTACTTGTTTGAGGTTCGCTAACTCATCAAATTTGGCAGACAGTCTCTTTATCTCAAATTCAAAATCCGGAAGCCACTTGTTATGGGTGATGATGTTCGGAGTCGTTGCGGCTATAAAATCAAGTTTAAGGTCACGAATGCGATCTTGCACCAGAGCTGCACGCGAGCCATTCCATATTAAATCCTGCGTAAATATTTCCTTAGATTGAATGGTCGCAGCAATCTCACTGCTGTTTTCTCCGCTCGTCAATAAATCCAGCAGGTTCGTAACAGTAGCATTAATCTTCAAATCACTTTTGTTATAATTGAATACCAAGTCGGCTATGGAGAATTGATTACCCGTATTTGTTAATATCCCTGACACCTTTGAAATTTGTTTCTGATAGGTGGGCAGTAGGAAAGACATTTCATTCAACGTTAGTGTAAAGTCCGACAGCCCTTCATCCGAGCCTCGCTTTTTCATTTCTGCCGTAGCGCGAAAATCAAGACGGAGATCTTTCATCTGGCCCGACTCAGTCTCTAGTGTATCCGTACGGAAGTCTTTAAAAAATATTCTGTCAGATTGAAGAGTGGAAGCAATATCCAGATGACTTTCTTTGTTCAATATATAATACATCAAATTACCAATGGAGGCATTCACCAGAAAATCGCTACTGTCGTATTTAAACTTAACATTGTTGAAAAGAAACTGATTATCCCTACTCCCTACGGTGCCCGACAAACCAGAAATATTCTTCTTGTTTTTTGCCAATGTGAAGGATACATTATTCAATATTAACGTGCTGGTTCGGCTGCTATCCATGGTATGCAAATCACTGAAATCGAGTAATCCATCGAAGGTTGCTTTCAACGCAATGCTGCCTTTTATATTTTCTAAAAACTTTACGTGAAACACCTGGTCGTAGCCATC
>JANMYO010000037.1:0-65265 GCA_031382175.1 Bacteroidia bacterium
CTGACCCGGGTGAGTTTGTGTACTCCATGATTTATCCCTCCAACTTTGTAAACCTGAACAGTTCAGTAGCACAGAAGGCAGATCAGACCACGCGCGTATTCTGGGATAAGACAGGCCTAACGTTGAAATAATCAACTAAAAAGAACAATCATGAAAAAGAGTATAAATAGAATAACGATAGTACTGTTGATGGCCTTTGCGGCTGCCTGCGTGGACGAGTCTTTGGATCCCGTTAAATTCAAAGAGGTAAAGAAGGCGACCATGCTGGCCTTGCGCGGAAGTGCATTTGACAACCTGAACAATACAGGTTGCTCCAACGGTTTCTTTAAGAATAGCGCTACTTTAGACCCTGCGAATGAGATTTTCACCTATGATGCAGACTTCCTGGCCGAAGATCAGGAGACGCTTCAGGAGGTGCAGGTGTTTGCTGCCGTGGTGACCACAACGAACGGAGGACTAACCGCCCGCCCCCGTGCGAAGGTAGCCACCATCCCTGGAAGTGCGTTTACGTTCCCTACAGATTCAAAAACCAAACGTGGAAATGTTTCAGCTAAATTGTCTGATATCATGACCGCGTTGAATATCTCTGTAGATTCTCTGGTTAAGCTGAACAAAGTTACCAATTCAGATGGTGAAGTAGTGGGTACGGCAGACATCACCATGACGGCCGACCTGGTGTTGACCGATGGTAGCATCGTATTAGCTTCCTCTCTGGTGAACGATAACTTGTTTCAGAGTGTGGTTTTCTACCCTGCTCATGTACTGACCTATTGTGCCAATGATCAGGAAGACTTCAGACCTGTTGCCACCACCAGTTTACTGGGAACATGGGGCTTGACTACGGATGGAAAGAAAGTATCACGCACTAAAATTCCTTCACTGAAGAGTGGAGCGAGTGATACGTTGTACATCACGTATGATAACCCGATCATTAATGATATTGCTGATCTTGCTGTTGCTTTTAGTCCAAATACAGCGGGTACAGCCACTGCACTGGTGAAGGCCAAGGAGGTTGATGCGAACGGTTTCTATACCGATGATGATTCTGACAATGGTTTCTACCTGGTGTATACTGCCAATGGTTCTTATACCGGGGCGGTAACAGCAACGGTAACGGGCGCTATTGCAGATATTGGAGGTGTGGAACTGGAGCAGAACCCCAAAAAGCAGACCATCAATGTTGACAATACCGCACCGATTAGAATCTCCACCAGCACTGGCACACGTATTGGCGCAGGCCAGTTTGTAACCATGAAGGTGACCTTTAACGAGAAGCTGAGCACCAAATCAGCGAATGCGATTAAGGTTACAGTGGACGGTACTGCAACAGGTTTGGAAACAGTAACCGCTGCAAAGATGACGGTAGCATCAGACGGCTTATCAGCCAGTTTGATCTACATCTTTAAGCTTGCCGTTCCTACTGTTCCTGCTACGCATGGATCCATGGCGGTTGTCTTTACAGATGCTATCGATGAGGCAGGTAATACTACGGTTATTCCAAATGGTACGTTGACAGTAGATGTGGGTATACCACCAGCACCTACGTTGGAAACAGTCCTTGTGTTAGGCACGTATGATCAAGGTACCCAGATTAGTTGGAAAGCAGCCCAGGCAACAGGAGGCGCTAATCCAGGAGGTTCGATCTCAGGAAAAGAGTACTTCATTGCCATCACCGCAGGTAAACCACGTCCTACAGCATTCAGTGTAGATTTGGATGGAGTTGCTACCTGGACGATGCCAGTTGATCCGGCTTCTACCGATGTTCCTCCGGCAAAGGTTTCCATTATGCAGAGTGGTACTGTAACTGTAACAGACGGAGCTTCAGCTAATCCTGCCTATACAGCCTTTACAGCCAATGGCACCTTTGATATCTACGCTGTGTTTGTAAGCAGTTCAAATACCATCAGTGCAATCTCTGTGGCAGCACCCGTAGCGGCACCGGGCCCCGCAAACCCGCTGACGGTTATCATGAATTAATTTAGAAGTTAGAACTATAAAGAGCCGTCTCGTCCCGATCCCGATAGCCATCGAGATTGGGATCGGGACGGCTTTTTTTATGCCTTTTACTCTCAATGAATCCTAGCATTGATCTATTTTCTTTGATACAGCATAATGAATTGAAGCCTTATTCTTCTTTAATTTTAATTGTTTTTCCTCCCAACGATCAATCACAATAAAAACAAGTATTAAAATTAATACAATGGCAAAGAATACGAATAGGCGCACAATTTTTTTCGCTCGTTGATCTTGCTCGTGCCGTTTAACGATCGTTTCATAATTTCTGAATCGCTCACTACCCCTTGCGGTAATTCGTTGTCTGCGTAAACGGATTTCGTGCTTACCCATTGTACTTTATCTTAATATTAAAATTCTTTCTCAGTTTATCCAACGCTCTATAGGTTCTCATTTTTGCCCCGCTTTCAGTGATATCAAGAATAAAAGCAATTTCTTTAAAGTCTTTGTCTTCAAAAAAGCGAAGTTCAAGCACCTGAAGCATATCCGTGGGTAGGTCTTTCATGAACTCAATTAATTGATCAATCATGACTTGATCCCATTCGGTATCACTTTGTTCTACAATCTCCTTTATTCTGATTTCCTCAAGACTAAATACTTTTTTTCCTTTGTTTTTACGGTAGTGTTTTTTGACTTCATTACTGGCAATCTTATAAAGCCACGCGGAGAAGGGAAGGCCGCGGAATTCATATTTAGTTAAATTGTTCAGCGCATTGATAAATACCTGTGAGCAGATATCTCCTGCCGCCTGTTCATCATCCGTTTGTCTGAAAATAAAATTATAGATGCGATCAAAATAGAGTTCGTAGATTTCTCCAAAGGCCTTTACATCATTCTTTGAGCGCTCAACTATTACCTGTTCCTTTCGGATTTCATCCTCCGTCATGGGTACGGATTTGCTTTATTAATCCTTCTGTTCAAATAAAGTCACTAAATCAATAGGAAGATTATTTCTGATTGAGCTTCCTTCTTAGAATAATTATGTCATGAAGTTCACTCTTAAGTTTTAGCGTGTGGTCCTCATGATATCCACCCCATTGACTGTTGGCAACGTAATAAAATTGGTCACCAACAATTGTTCCGATAGTGGGTTCATTGAAGGCGGGATGCTTCCGATCCAGTATTTGGATATTAATAATTCGCTCTTGCTTATAACCCAGGTAAAGACGTGAAACACGCAAGGGATTTACTCCATTTTGAATGGCAATAAGGTCATTATTATAAAAAGCCAGTCCATCAATTCCCTTCAGCGATTCTTTTAGATCAGTTGAAAGTTTGGTGAGCTGCTTGGTTTGAATATTAAGTTGGTAAGGTCCTTTAATGTAATCAGCAATGAAGAGTAGGTGATCATCAGGAGAAAATGCCAGTCCTTGCAAATTCCAGAATTCGGGTGACTGAAAGAATGGTTCTAAGGTCTTGAGCTTAGCATTTACTTTGAAAATAATATTATTTCTGGAATCAGAGACAAACACATCTCCTTGCGAAGTTAGCGTCAAGTCGCCAAAGACAAATTCTTTTTGATTTACAGTAGGCAGGTACTTTTCAATTAATTTACCAGTTACTAAATCGAATTTAAAAACAGCTGATTTAGTTAATGAATCATAATTCTCCATTTCGGGCATAGGCGATGAACAAGCCCATAAAAATTTTCGCCTCGCATCTACCTTAAGTCCAAAGACAGCGGCCATCCCCCATTCACCTGCCTTTGTAAAATCTGATACTTCCCCATTTTTACTGATTTTAATTATCTTTCTCTTATGAATACTTCCCAGATAGAAATCTTTTGTCTTGGAATTGTAAGTAATCGATTCAATATGTAGCTCTCTGTCCTTAATAACGAAAGCAGTGTCGGACTTGACAATCGGAGTTTGAAGCTTGACTTGCAGTTCTAACAATCGGTCGTAGTCTGCCCTTTCTTCAAGAGATTCCAACTCTGGAATTGTAAGATCGTAATCAGCATTGATATAGACAGCTTTGGTAAGATGATTAATTGCTTCCTCGGGTCTGTTGGTGAGCGCTTCGGCTACACCCAATTGATAGAGAATTCCCTGATGATAGGGGTGAAGTTGATTTGCTTGTTTTAATGATTCATAAAAATTTGGATAGTCCTTCCCGGAATAATACCCCTTCGCTTTTTCAAGATAAGATTGATAGTTGGGTGTCTGACCGTAGGAACAAAAGGGCGAACATAGCCATAGATAAATAAGAGCGTACCGCATGCAGTTTCTTTCTTGTCAAGATACTCATATTAAAAAAAACTTACTGTATTCTTTCTGTTTTTTATTCATTTCTAAGGGTCTCTGCGGGGTTGATAAAAGCAGCCTTAATGGCCTGATAGCTTGACGTAAGAAATGCGATCAGAAAGCACGAAATTGATGCTATGATCAACGGCCAGGGGCCAATTGTTGTCTTGTAGACAAAGCCGCTAAGGAACCATTTTTCAATAAGCCAATAGGCTAATGGCAATCCTGTAATAATGGCAATGAAAACCAGCCTCACGTAATCCCGGGTAATGAGTACCACAATACCTGAAGCCGATGCTCCCATTACTTTCCGAATGCTGATTTCTTTTGTTTTTTGAGCTGCAGAAAAGGCGACCAATCCAAGAAGTCCTAAACAAGCAATCAGTATAGCAAATACAGCAAATGCAATACTGATTTTACCCATACGCTGTTCTGATGAATATAATGCTTCGTATTGCTCATCAAGAAATTCATACTCGAATGGTCGATGAGGAATTACATTATTATAAATGGTTTTTAACTCCGACAGAGTAGATTTGATGTCGTCAGTTTTTATTCTTACAAAAAGAAAATTAAGCTGATCTTCTTCATTGAAAAGAACGAGCGGGCCAATGGCTTGGTGCAGAGAGGCAAAATGAAAGTCTTTCAATAGGCCAACAATTTCTCCCTTTCTGCCATTCAAATTTACCGAAGTACCAATTGCTTTCTCTGCATCAATTGATAATTCATGAATGGCAGACTCATTTAAAATGAAAGAAATTGCAGTATCAGATCTTAATCGCTGAAAGTCACCTTCGGTAAAATTGCGACCTGCAATAAATTCCATCCCCATAGTAGGAATGAAGGTAGTATCGGCACACATTGCGGTAACCACCATTCCATGCTCTTGTCCGGTTATATTGATCGAATATCCTCCACCTATTTTTGTAGGCGATTCAGTTGCACGCCCAAGTTGTAAAACCTTACCTGACCGCAAGAATTCTGTACGGAGCTGATCATAGGACAGTCCCATTTTTTTATCAAGTGGAAGAATAATTACATTCTCGTTATTATAGCCTAGTCGGGTATTTTGAACATAATGCAATTGCTTCAGGATTACTATTGTGCCAACGATTAGTACAAGGGTAGCTCCAAACTGGAAGACCACCAATGATTTTCGTAACCAAATTCCTTTGCCCGAGGATTTGAAGTTCCCTTTCAAAACACGAATGGGTTTAAATGCGGTAATGGCCAATGCCGGATAGACTCCTGCTACAAAGCCTATGACAAGTATGGCTGCTAAGCAATAGAGCAGAAATAGGGGCTCTGAAATAAGAGCTGCTGTGAAATGTTTTCCGGTTAACGAATTGAAAAAAGGCAGGGCAAGTTGCGCCAATAGGAAAGCAAGGCCAAAAGCCAGCAATGTAATCACTATTGATTCTCCAATAAATTGAAAGAACAATTGTCTCTTTTCTGCCCCTACTACTTTTCGGATTCCGATTTCTTTGGCTCGATCAGCAGCTTTTGCCGTAGCGAGATTTATATAGTTGATGCAAGCGATGATAAGAATGAGTAACCCCATGGTAGCAAATCCATAAACATAGTCGATGCTACCAATGATTTCGGGTTCATTATTGGTGTTTGACTTAAGGTATATGTCTGTAAGCCGCATGAGGTTATATTTTACATAGTCGCTTTCATTGGTTAATTCGGAGCTTAATTCCTTTTTTATTAATGCATTTGTTTTTTCACTAAGAGAAACAAGGTTGGTGTTTGGAGCCAATAGTAAAAATGTTTGATAGTTTGCACTCCACCATATTTGTTCTTTGGATGCATCCAGAGAAGAGAAAGAAGCTAAAAAATCAAATTGAAGTAGTGAGTTGTCTGGAGCATCTTCTATAATTCCGGTTATACTATAGTCAGCTCCATTGTTAATTTGCAAAGCCTTGCCTATTGGATCCTCTTCTCCAAAATATTTCTTCGCCATTGCTTGCGTGAGAACGACTGACTGCGGATTTACCAATGCTTTGTGAGGATCCCCTTCGATAAGGTGGAAAGAGAAAATCTCAAAAAATGTACTGTCTGCAAAATAAAAGCGCTCTTCCTGAAATAGTTTTTCATTTTTTCGAATGATGTAAGGGTTGAAGGAGGCCGGATTGTAAAGGCGAACTCCATTTTCCACTTCGGGAAAATTCTTTTGCAATACGGGAAGCAAGGCCGTGGGAGATACGGATGTTTTCGCAGTTTGTCCTCCAAAACTGTATTCTAAGGAAGCCCGATAGATCCGATCTGACTTATCATGGAATCTATCGTAACTAAGTTCATTCTTCGTCCAGATGGTAAGCAATAGGCAGATGGCAAGACCCAGTCCCAATCCTACAACATTGATGATTGAGTAACTCAACTGCTTTTTTAGATTTCGAAGAGTTACAAGTAGATAGTTTCGGAACATAAATAGGATTTTTAGTTTTGCATAAGACATCAGTTTTTCAAAACAGGTTGCATCTATTTATTTTAATTGTTTAAAGAAAACAGAGGAATCTTACCCGAGGCCTTGGTGATCGTTCTATTGCTTGCCTAAAGGAATGATAATTCCTGCCGCTCCAATATATTGGATAGAAAAAAAATGATGCTTTGCCCGACCATCTTTGCCGAGGATAGCCCTTGTATAATCTGCAAAAGCAACCTTGGTTCCTACCTCCAGGAAGAAGTAACGATGAAATTCATACCGTAAATTAGCACTTGTACTAATTACCCAGCCTGAGATATTCAGCGGGGCATCGTAAAACTCACCAAGTACATTAGAGGTAGTCATGGGTGTTAGCACTCCAGCGCCTGCTTTTACCATCCCGCTTAAAGCGTGATTTTTATTGACTGATTCAAGTAGTGAGAATTTCTTTACAAAATTAAGTGATAGGTAGTTATTTCCGTTTGTGTGCTCAAGATGAACAAAGTCCGGTGAAACAATAGTATCTGTATCATAATTAACTCCTTCAATTGTTCCTGTTAAATGAACTTGCTGGTTGTCTACAACAAGATATTTAAGATGATCAAAACTCAGTTCAATTCCTGTGTTGCTTTTGTTGTTAAACAGATAGCCAATGTTTATTACATATTGTGGAACTGTCAGGGCTTTATCAAAGAAACAATGTAAATCAGATCGATCTTTTGCAGTGGCGTTATAAAGTGTAAAATTGTAATTGCCTTCTGTATTGTTCTTAAAATGAATGGTGCTTTTAGAGTAGGCATCTGCATGGTATCCCCAGGTAAAATAAATGCTCCCCTTTTGTTGAGGGGGGTTAATATCTTGAGCAAGGAGTTGACTTATAACACTCAATAGGAGTAAAAGGAATAGGGCAGTTGCCTTCATATTCTGGATTTATTGGGCGCGAAGATAGCAGGATAGTTTCGTTTTAAAGGAAAAATTGATCTATGAGATTGTCTGAATCCCTATAGAATGGAAGTAGTGATATTTGATAGCGATAATTCTGTAATTGACGTAAATTGGGGTACAATGAGGGTTTTATTTCCACCTAATATTGCTTTTGGGTTATGAGGTGTTTGTTTTTTTTGATTGTTTTTTTTTTAGGTGTTGGAACCATCCACTCACTGTTTGCTCAGCAATACTCACTGCGACAGTACACAGTGGTGGATGGACTTCCACAATCTCAAGTAAATACACTAGTTGAAGACAAACATGGCTACCTCTGGATTGGAACGAATGGGGGGCTAGCCCGTTTTGATGGAGAGGATTTTAAGATATATAATACACTGGATGGCCTTCTCAGTAACTCCATCACTTCCTTAACCATTGATTCTCAGGAAAACTTATGGATCGTCCACCCAAGAGGAATAACCCGATTTGATGGTGTAACCTTTAAAAAATTTCAAGCCCCGGCACAGGCTTCGGGGGTAAGACGAGTCTCCAGAGTCTTTGAGTTAAATGACACATTGATTATTCTTTCAAGACCTGGTGTACTTGGAAAAATTTTTAAAGACTCTGTTTATTATTGGGATAAGCCTGTGGGTAAAAATAAGATGATCTACTTTGCGCAGCGTACTCCCTCCATGGACATTTGCTTTTATCTTAACGATAGTAGTTTCTTAATTTTCTCCGCTGACGGAAAGCGAAAAGTAATATCTCATAAAAAACATTTCGGGCGGGCAATGAATATCCTTAATTACAACAGCGACCTTTTAATTGATACGGATAGCGGATTTTATACATTAGATATCGGTAAAAGTAAGTTTACAAAACAGACAATAGATTTTGGAAGGCATGTTGTGGCATATGATTCGTTGAATGCTAATTTTTGGACATGGAATGAAAAAATATTGAGGAGAGAAGGCAAAGAAGACGAGAATGGAAAAGGTGAAGATGTCTTGCGTGAGGTTGATATCCGATTGATCTATTTTGATGGGGAAGGAAATTCATGGTTTGGAACTAATGGAAATGGGCTTTATAAATATTATGCGCGTGACTTTGATCGATGCACTTCTGAAAAACTGAAGGCGGTAACCTCCATTGAGAAAGATCGCTCGGGAGCAACCTGGATTGGCTCGCAAATAAACGGTATATGGAAAATTCACAATGGAAAGATTAAAACCTACCCGTTGGGTGATGCCAACGAGGTAGCCGTTATGGACATTAAGCAAAGCCCCAAAGGAGAAATATGGGTCGCTTCCTATGGAGGTCTTGGTAGGTATGATTCTATCAAAGACAGTTTTACATGGTACAGAAGAGAGCAAGGCTTATCAAGTCAATACATAACTAGTTTGGCATTTGATCAGGAGGGTGGAATTTGGTGTGGAACCAGCGGAGTAGGATTGAACTATTTTAATAGAAAGAAATTTGAGTCCTATTCGGTTGAGGAGGGTTTGCTGGGGCGAAATATCACTTCCATATTTTACTTTAACAAAACTAAAACGTTGTATGCGGGCTCAGAATTCGGACTCAATGCCCTGGTCAGTGGAAAGATTACAGAAATTCAAGTTCCTGAATTAGTTAATACGTCCATTCTTTCAATTCATTCTTTCAAAGATTCTTTAATAATGCTTGGCTCATCGGGAGCCGGTATTGCCTTTCTTGATCCCGTTTCAAAAAGAACAAAATTGCTCAATACCAGAGATGGATTACCGTCTGACTTTATCTATTTTGTTTCCACGGATGAGGATGATCGCTTGTGGGTGGGAACAGAGAAAGGTATCAGTCGGATAAAGTTGAATAGCCAGCTTGAAATAGTAGAGAACTTGCATTATGGCTATGAGAATGGCCTTACGGGAGTGGAGGTAAACCAGAATGCATTTTTTCTCGGCAAAGAAAAATACTTTGGACTTATCGATGGCATCTATCAGTATAATGATTTACCTAAAAGGAGCCATCACTCATACAATCTTCATCTTACGGATGTCGAAATTTTCTACGGACAATTTTCAAGTCGGGATTTTGCTGACAGTTCTTATGGATTTTTCAAAATCCCCTTTCAACCATCTCTTCCACCTGATAAAAATCACATCACATTTCATTTCAATCGGATTGACAAGCGTAATCCAAGGTCTATAAAATATAAATACCTACTCGAAAATTTTGATAAGACATGGTCCATGCCTACACCGGTAGGTCTCGTAACGTATAGCAATCTGCCCCATGGTGCTTATGTATTAAATGTATTGGCTACGGATGAGCAAGGCAGTTGGGATTCAAAGCCACTTCGATATAGTTTCATTGTAAACACTCCATTTTATAAAACGGCCGCATTTATTTTTGGCATGATCATTTTGGCACTGGGTGCAATTAGCCTGTATTCTTATTTTCGAGTGCGAAAGAATGTGCGTAAAGTGTTGGAGATTGAAAGGATACGGCAGCAGGAACAAGATAATCTCCGCAAGGAGATTGCCCGCGATTTCCATGATGAAATGGGTAACCAATTGACCAGAATCATTAATTACATTAGCCTGATTAAGCTAAATGGAAATGGGCATGCTGTTGATTTGTACAATAAGGTGGAGGACTCCGCAAAATATTTGTATACCGGAACAAAAGATTTTATTTGGAGTATTGACCCTGTCAATGATGAATTGGTAAAGCTATTTATACATATTCGGGATTTTGGAGAAAAGTTGTTTGAGGAGAAGGGAATTAAATTCAGGGCATACAATGAAATTAAAGAATCGGTTAAAATACCGTATGGCTTTAGTCGTGAAGCAAATCTTATTATGAAGGAAGCAATGACCAATGCTTTCAACCATTCAAAGGCAGAGAATGTGTCCTTTACGCTTCGCCAAGACACCGACAAATTTGAGCTTTTGTTGAAGGATGATGGAGTAGGCTTTAATATGGCAGAGGTGACTCGTCTCAATGGAATAAAAAATATGCGTACGCGAGCCGAACGCATGCACACGATATTACGTATACAAAGTAGTACTCGTGAAACAGGCACAACTATAATTCTTATTTTATCGAAAACTAAAACTACTACCCATGGCAGTCCCTTTCAAAAAAAGAGTCTTAATCATTGAGGATGATTCGGAAATTCGCGCAAGTTTTGCCCTCATCGTAAATAGCTCTCAAAAATTTTTTGTGGTGAACTCTTATTCTAATTGTGAAGAGGCAATTAAGCATTTGAATAACGACCGCCCGGATATTGTGCTGATGGATATTGAACTTCCTGGAGGGATGAACGGAATTCAGGGAACTAAGATAATTAAGGACAAAAATCCACATGCTGATATTGTCATGGTTACTGTCTATGAGGATAGCGAACTGGTCTTTGAAGCCTTAAAATCTGGCGCTTCCGGATACATTACCAAAAGTTCGAATTACATGGAATTGTTGTCTGCTTTGGATGAAGTAATAAAAGGTGGTGCTCCGATGAGTAGTAAGATAGCCCGATTGGTGATTGACAATTTTCATGTTAATCCCAATAGCCCCTTGACGAAACGAGAGACTGAGATTTTATCGCTGATTGCAGAAGGCAAAACGTATACACAGATTTCAGAGGAATTATTTATTTCAAAAGAAACCTCAAAGACCCATATTAAAAATATTTACTCTAAACTGCAGGTTAAGAGTAAGTCTGAAGCTATCGCGAGGGCGAATATGGATAAATTGATTTAGGGGCATCTCTAAAAACCTTGTCATGTTGAGCTTGTCGAAACATATTTCCTAGTATGGACTCTCTAAATCGACTTCGACAAGCTCAGCCTGACAAGCAATTTAGGTTTTTAGAGATACCCTTAAGCTAGTATCTAAATCGAATTGAGAAGCCCTGATGAAGGGCTTTTTTATTTCTCATTTTTTATCCTCTTAGCGCCTTCTGATTCCGTCAATCACTTTCTTTTGCAAAGCCTGAGACTATTCCTTAGTTTACAAAATAATCTTAAATTCATTTCTATGAAATCAATATTTGTCATCCTCATCGTTGCTTTTTTTTCTCTTAATGGATTTACTCAGAAAAAGAAGCAAGAGATCCAATCTCAATCTGTTTCTGGAATTGAAACAAGGGTTTCCGGAATGAAAAAATATCCTGGTTATTTTGAATTTTACTTCGATGAAAAACAGGATAAAATATTCTTAGTAATTGATAAGCTGAATTCGGAATTTCTTTACGTTCAGGGGCTGACTGCTGGAATTGGTTCGAATGACATTGGACTAGACAGAAATCAGATTGGTCGGGAACGGATAGTTAAGTTTGAGCGAAGAGGACCAAAAATTTTATTAATAGAGCCTAATAGTTTTTATAGAGCCGTCAGTGATAGTCAGGCTGAACGCAAGGCTGTTGAACAATCATTTGCCCAATCCATTTTATGGGGCTTTCCTATAGTTGAGGAAGATGGGAATAAAATATTGGTCGAAGCTTCTGATTTTTTTATGCAAGATATCCATGGAGTAGCGAACCGTTTAAAAGACTTGAAACAAGGAAATTATACATTGGATAAATCCCGCTCTGCATTTTATCCTGAACGGATAAAGAATTTTCCGCAAAACTCTGAATTTGAAGTTACGCTAACCTTTGTGGGTGAAGCGAGTGGAGAATATATTAAGAGTGTTGTTCCCACACCATCGGCCATTACTGTTCGACAGCACCATTCTTTTGTTCAACTGCCAGATTCCAACTTCAAACCCCGAAAGTTTGATCCTCGGTCAGGTTATTACAGCTTGTCTTATTATGATTATGCAACTCCGATCAATGAGCCAATTGAAAAGCGTTTTATTACTCGTCACCGACTTGAGAAGAAGAATCCAACGGCCGCATTAAGTGAGCCGGTTGAGCCAATTATCTATTATATGGACCCGGGTGCTCCCGAGCCTATTCGGTCTGCTTTAATGGAGGGTACCAAATGGTGGAATCAGGCCTTTGAAGCTGCCGGATACAAAGATGCTTTTCGGGTAGAACTATTGCCCGAAGATGCAGATCCGATGGATGTTCGTTACAATTTGATTAATTGGGTGCATCGCTCTACACGAGGCTGGTCGTATGGTGGAGGAGTGACCGATCCAAGAACTGGAGAAATTATTAAAGGTCATGTTGTTCTTGGCTCGTTGCGAGTAAGGCAGGATTTTTTAATTGCTGAAGGCTTGCTAGCACCCTATGAAGATGGAAAGCCCGTATCAAAGGAGATGGAAAAACTTGCGCTCAATCGATTGAAGCAACTGGCTGCCCACGAAGTCGGGCATACGCTTGGCTTAGCGCATGCCTATTCATCAAGTTCAGAAGACCGTTCTTCTGTGATGGACTATCCTCAACCACTCGCCAAACTGATCAATGGGAAGATCGATGTCAGTGATGCTTATGATGACAAAATCGGAGACTGGGATAAAGCTTCCATCACTTTTGGCTATCAGGATTTTCCGGAGGGTACTAATGAAGAGAAAGCACTTAGCGACATTATTCAAAATTCATTAAAAAAGGGATTAACATTTCTGTCTGATCAGGATGCCAGACCCACGGGGAGCGCTCATCCTTTTACACATCTGTGGGATAATGGAAAAGATGCAGCCGATGAGCTCAACCGGATGCTGGAAATTCGGTCTGTCGTATTAAAGGGTTTTGGAGAAAAGAATATTAAACCCGGTATGCCCATGGCGATGTTGGAGGAAGCGTTGGTACCCATGTACTTCTATCATCGCTATCAGACCGAAGCTGCTGCCAAGTTAATCGGAGGTTTGAATTATCGCTATGCGCTGAGAGGTGATGAACAGGTGGTAACGGAATTCGTTTCAGCAGAACAACAGCAGAAGGCGCTGGATGCGCTGATCAAAACAGTTTCTCCGACTAACCTCATGTTGCAGGAGAATTTATTGAAGATCATTCCACCGCGTCCATTAGGATACGAGCGACACAGAGAAGTGATCAAGATTAGGACGGAACTTACTTTTGATGCTTTATCCATGGCTGAGACGGCTGCAGATATGACCTTTTCTTTGTTATTGCATCCTGCCAGAGCGAGTCGCTTAGTGGAATATCATGCCCGAGATGGAAAGCAGCCAAGCCTGGAAAGTATACTCGACAAGTTAATTAACGGAACGATAAGGTCTCCTGTGAAGAATGGTTATGAAGGGGCAGTGCAGATGACTGTCAATTATGCCTTGTTGATTAACCTGACAAACTTGGCATTGAATACGAGTGCATCTTCACAAAGTAGAGCAATTGCAAACTTGAAAATTGATCAGCTTAAGTCTTGGTTGGCCACGCAGTCGAGAGCCATGACTGATGAGGCCTGGCATGCACACTATTCCTATTTACTAATGAAAATTAATAAGCTGCAGGAAGATCCAGAAGAGTATAATCAAGAAAATCTGCTGGAGGCACCTCCGGGCCAGCCTATTGGGATGGATGAAGAGTTTTGTGGGAATTGAAGATGGATTACTTTAATAAGTGAAATCAAAATCAAAAGTTATCGAGTTTGATAAATTTTAAGATTGGTAGCAGTTTTTGCATTTATATAAGTAAACTGTGCAAAATGGTTAATCAGGAAAGCGTTCATCATTTTTTGGAGTTTTGTTTGACAAAATTCCTGAGATTTAATATTTATTAAACTAATAGACGTTTCATGTTGGAATCGATTAAACTAATCGACAATTTTAAGGGTAAAGAATCACTTATGTTCAAGCCATTTATTTCTATCGACCTGTATTCAAATGAGATTGGATCAAGTCTAAGGATATGCATTCCAGCTAAACCTTCTAAGCCTTGCTATATTTTGGTTAACTCAAAAATTGAAGGGAATTGCCTCTTAACGTTACTTATTAATTTTTTCAAGTGTGAAAGAATTGACCTCAACGATTATAGACTAAATGTATTATTTGCGAATAGAAATCAAACGAATAAGTTAACCCCAATTCTGCTTTCCTACTTTACTCCGCTCATTTCTACAGGTTTAAGCGATTGCAAAAGCCTAAAAGATATATTTAACTATGGTAATACGCCCCATGTACGAATAGGTGTTGATGGACAAAAGATTCCTCTATGATTTCATTTTAGACCCTTCGAGCAACAACTCTTAGGGTTTACAGAGCTAACACCTAGCAAAATATTCCCCCTTTAGTCGCACATTTAGCCTTTAGCTTAGCATCATGAATCAAAACCTTTTCGATGGAAAATGGGAGAAACGTTGGCATCCGCTGCGAGAGGAGTGGGTGGTGTATTCGGCCCATCGTAATAGCAGACCATGGCAAGGCGCTGATTTAATTAAAACCACATCGGCACCTTCTTTTGATCCATCGTGCTATCTATGTCCGGGTAACAAAAGGATTAGTGGGCTGATTAATCCTGCTTATTCAGATGTTTTTATTTTTGAGAATGATCACCCGGTCGTTGGCATGGAAGCACCCGAAGTAATTTCATCAGGTTTTCATAAAAGAGGAAGAGCAGCAGGCATTGCGAAAGTGGTGTGTTATGATCCTCGCCATCATGTTACGCTGTCGCAGATGAAGTTGGACAAGGTAATTACAGTTTTTGAATCCTTCCAACGTGAGATGAAGGGTTTTGAAAAAGACCCTATCATAAAGTCTGTTTTGATTTTTGAAAATAAGGGAGAAGCTGTGGGTGTCAGTAACCCGCACTCCCACTGTCAGATTTATGCAGTGGATTTTTCATTGAAACTGGTTGAGCAGCAAATTAAAATAGGACAGGAGTATGGTGAGAAAACAGGTGCAACTATTTTTGAAGAGATCATTAATAGTGAAATCAGTGATGGCTCACGTATTCTCGCGGAAAACGAAAATGCAATAGCCTTCATTCCTTTTTTTGCACGATACGCTTATGAAGTAATGATCTTTCCAAAGAAACAACATGCTACACTGATTAGCCTAAGCCCTGTTGAGTTGAATGATCTGGTCTCTGTTTTTCATCAAGTGGTCCGGAAATTAGATATGAACTACGAAATTAATTTTCCATACGTTATGTCCGTAATGCAAGCACCTGTAGATGGCGGTGATTATGATAGCTTTCGAATGCACCTATGGTTACAACCTCCTTTTCGTCAACCGGGCTTAATCAAATACCTGGCAGGGCCTGAGATTGGAGCAGGAAACTTTATGGCAGATACTATACCGGAAGAAAAGGCTGCAGAACTACGCGTTATTAATTTAGCGGATTATAGATACGAACAATAAACAATCACCATTGGCATCAAGTGTATTTTTTGAAGCATCTGCCCAAGGCCGTCTTGATGTGATGGGAGGAATTGCTGACTACTCTGGCTCGCTGGTATTGCAAATGCCTATCAAGGAAAAGACAAGCGTTCGAGTGAGATTGAGGAACGATTTTATCTGCACGTTTGAAAGCTGCATAGAATCCGGAGAAAAGCTGCCTGCCACTGTCGACTATAGAGATTATTTGCAGGAAGGTAGGATTGAATATGAATTTACCCAAAGGGAATTTAAAAGTGTAACTCACACCGCTTGGATCGCTTATGTGCTTGGTTGTGTGCTGGTGTTGCAGAAGGAAAAGCAAATTGATTTTAAAGGCGCGGACTTTATCATCGGATCAGATGTGCCCTTAGGTAAAGGGGTATCATCCTCTGCATCGCTCGAAGTGGCCACCATGAAGGCATTGGCGCACGCTTTTACGATCTCCTTTACGGGAACTGAGCTTCCCATCCTTGCACAACGAACAGAAAATCTTGTTGTTGGTGCTCCCTGTGGGTTGATGGATCAACTCAGTTCTTACTTTGGCGAACCTCGAAAATTGTTGCCCATTGTCTGTCAACCGGATTTAATTCAATCTTCCATTTCCATTCCGGAAGATATTTTCTTTTTAGGTATTGACAGTGGTGTTCGTCATTCGGTAGGTGGATCATCATATTCTGATGTGCGTTGCGCTGCTTTTATGGGCTACACTATAATTGCACGGGAATTGGGAGCTAGTCGAGAGGATATTAGCAATGCAATTGACCGACATGATTTTTCACAACTTCCCTACAAGGGCTATCTGTGTAATATTTCTGTTGCGGAATTTGAAACACGTTTGAAGAATAAGCTTCCGATAAGTATTTCCGGTAAAGATTTTATTTCACATTATGGAAACTCCATTGATGGGGTGACTTCCATCGATGAAACCAAACGCTACAACATCCTGGCTTGTGTAACGCATCCAATTTATGAGAATGAGCGAGTTCATCAGTTTAAACAACTTCTGATGGATGTAAACGAATCAGTATCTTTTTCGGAAGAAAACGACATTGCTACTATGGGAGAATTAATGTATCAATCGCATGAGAGCTATTCGTCCATTGGACTTGGCTCAGAGCGAACTGATGAGATTGTAAAATTTGCAAAGGAACTCAGTCGGTCAGTCCATGGAGCAAAAATTACGGGAGGGGGAAGTGGAGGAACAGTGTGCATTTTGGCCCATGGCCTGGAGGGAAAAGAAAGTGTTCACCGACTACATCAAGCGCTGTGTGCGAAGTATAAATCGAAATTGAAGTTATTTGAGAGCTGACTAAATTTAATGCAATCCATCAAACCATGCCTTAAAATCACTTACCTTCTCACGACTCACAATGATTTCATTTTCCCATTTAATGTTTGGCGTGATTTTTAAACGGCTGTTGGAATAAACAACAACATCTTGTATGGCAGAAATGTTGACAGAATAAGAGCGGTTGAGTCGATAGAATAGTTTTGGATCGAGAATATCTTCCAACGTCTCCAGGGTATAGTCAATGATGAACTTTCTGAGTTGATTAGTTACTAGGTAGACATCACGTCCATCAGCAAAGAAAAAACTGATTTGATCGGTGGTAATGGAGCGGATATGATCACCGAGTTTCACCATGAACCTGTTTTTATAGCTCTGGACAGGCGATTCTGCAAATGTTTTAATAATTGTTTCGTTCCGTGAATCATCCCATTTTAGTTGTGTTCTAAGGGATTCTAATTTTTTCAAACTGTTGGACAGGTCGGTAAAAGTAATCGGCTTTAATAGATAATCAATGCTGTTGACTTTAAAGGCATCGAGGGCAAATTCATTGTAGGCTGTGACGAAGATAACCGGCTTTTCAATTTTAATTTCTTTAAAAATCTGGAAACTTATTCCATCATGTAATTGAATATCCATGAAGATAAGATCAATTTCTGATTGATGTGCAATGAGCCAACTGACGGCTTCTTTAACTGTTCCGATCTTTTCAATGACCTTTATGGAAATGCTGTATTTTTCGAGGTAGCGCTCCAGCTTTTCTGCAGCCGGTGTCTCATCTTCAATGATCAATACCTTTAACGTGAGGCTCATGCGATTTCTTCAAGAATTTGTTGAATACGAACGAGTGGAAATTTAATATAATTTTCCTTGCCTGCTTTCACCTGCACAAAGGGTTTCTCGCTAAAGAAGGAGTAAGACCGTTGCAATCGGTTAAAAGCAATCCTGCTTTCATCGTGAAGAATCAGTTTATCATTGATGGCGTGCTCAATGACTACATAGTCATCGTCTTCTTCTAAATAAATCTTGAGTAGCAAAGGAGACTGTGCACTGATCAGGGTATTGCGAACGATATTGTCGATGGTAATAAGGAGTGACCCGGGAATCAAAGAAATTTCATTGAGACCAGGAACGGTGCAATGGATGCTGAGTTGATTAGCAAATCGGAAATTTAAGAGTCGCAGCAAATTTTCTGCTACGGAAAGCTCTTATTCAAGACTGATTAGTTCTTTGTTTCGGTTGACCAAACTGTATCGATAGATGCCCGCGAGGTAATCAATTTGTTCTTCGGCTAAATCGGTATTGTGATGAATCGTGAGAATAAGATTTTCCAGGCTTTCATAAAGTAAATCGGGATTAATTTCGTTTTTGAAAGATGAAAAATCAGCTTCTACCTTCTCTCTAAGTTTTGCTTCATAGTCTAGTTGAAATTTGTTTTCTCTCTGCAGGTACAAATGGGAGAAGTAGAGAATGTTGTAAAGTACACCCGTAATTCCAAAAGTTATCAAAAACAGATTTAATTCACGAAGGACAATACTAAAGCCGATGATCCAATGAAAATAAGCCGCGATAGCTGCAGAAATTAAACCGAGAGAGACAATGAGCGTAGTACTAATTTGAATGATCATTCTTCGCTTCAAATTATCATCTTCTGTTGTGCGGTCTAGAATTCTAACCACTACGCGCATTGATTCAAAGGCGATATAGCTTAGGACAATGGAAACGTAGAGCTCCTGATTGCTGAAGGTATCGCCAAGGCCCTCTACAGAATTATTGATTAATAAAATCAGAAGGTAAACCAGAATGCCAAAGATAATTCCCGAAATGAAGCGAAAAAAAGTATTATGTACGAAGAGTTTGTTCATACCCGTTCTGTTTTTACTTTGATCACCGGCAATTGAATACTAAACTTCTCCTCATCTTTTATAAGTACTTTTTCGTCAGTGAAAAACTGATACCTTTTTTGAATATTGTTCAGGCCAACTTTAAAACTAAAGCCGGGATTGATGGCTTCTGTCTTTGTGCTCGTTACGGTAAGATGTGTGTTGTCAAGCGCTGAGATATAAACAAGCAGTGGGTGTTCCTTTGATATTTGATTATGTTTCACTGCATTCTCAACCAATAGTTGTAGTGCCAGGGGTGGAACGAATGAATCCAGAATATTTTTGGAGAGATTGATTTCTAACTTGAGATGATCTTCGTATCGTACCTGGAGCAGATAGTAGTAGGCTTTAACGAATTCAATTTCTTCGCGTAGGGTTACTAATTTTTGTTTCTGATTGGTTAATACATAGCGGAATGTATCTGCCATTCTTCTAATAAACTCTTCTGCCTTTCGACTGTCTTTGTAGACGAGCGAAGAAATGGTGTTAAGGCAGTTGAATAAGTAGTGAGGGCTGATCTGACTTTTCAGTGATTCAAACTGAAGTTCGAGTTGCCATCGGTCAGATCGTAGGTGATCAACTTGCCGGATGGAGTAGGAGCGGTAGGAATAGAATACGCCATAAAAGACTTCATAAATGAAGAAGGTAATGATGGTTAGAATAGCAAGTTTCCAGATTTCTTCATGCCAGCGGACATAAAACTGTGAAAAAGATTCATCGGTTAATAATTGAATGAAAGTCGATCCAATGGCCGTTAGAAACAGAGAAATAACTATAGTATTGACGAAGAATCCCGCAAGGAATCGTGAAAAGAATAATCTCTTCCAATCGATCCATTGATCTAGTTTGCTATCAATAAAGTAGGTAATAAATCCTGCAGAGGTTGCGGTTATTAAACTGATGACATAAAGGAGCCATTCCCCCTTTAAGGTTGGGAACCTGTTATTTTCACTATAGAACAAATACGTATGGAAAAGTAAACCCAGCACTGAGCTGACAGAAAGTAACACGGAATATTTGCGCATAGCTTCAGAACTAAAGATAGGACTGTAATAGTTTGATGGGCGCATGCCCTAAACTAAGGAAATCAAATTCATCCCCCAACCTGATGGAAAACTTTACCTTAATCGATTGCCTTCATGGCCCTTCCATAGTAGGTCTCGGAGCTGATTTTCTTGGCTACCGCACGATAAACGTCCTTGAGTTGGGCATCACCTGATTTTACCCTAGGTGCAGCCTCGGTTAATACCTGCGTGATGTAATGATCCGAATTGATATTGCCTGCTGCATTCAGAATATTTATAAGTTTCGCGTTGGTCAGGTTAGGATAATCAAGTGAAGCGCCTAGAACAGCAGAAGCATAGTGATCGCTATCCATTTTCGATGCACGATCGACCAGCAATTTAAAGGCATCATCGCCTAATTCTTGTTGCCGCAGAACTTCTTTCAGTACTTCGGTAGTATAGTGATCAGAGTCGATGGAGAAACTTATCTCTACCAGATTTTGTAACTGGCCGATAGGCAATTGATTCGTCAATAGCCGGGTTATAACTTCCGTTTTGTAATGATCGGATTCAATTTCTTTTATGGATTCAAGTGCACGCTGATAGGAATTATTCGACAATCCAGTCTTAGCCAAGGCGCGACTAAGTACAATACTTTTGTAATGATCTGATTCGATGGCTTTGGAAGCAGTCATTATTTCTCCCATGATCGCATCAGTCAGGTTATTTTGGTTGAGTAACGATCCAAGGACTTCTGTTTTGTAGTGATCGGAGTCCATCTTACCAGAAGCCAGAAGAATTGACCTTATGGCTTCTGGGGAAGCCGATTGCACTCGCAAGGCCTCCTTTATCACTTCTGTTTTGTAATGATCAGAATCCATTTTGGTGGTAGCAGCAAAGACGGCATCAGAGGATTCTTTAGTAGCAAGAAACTTAGTGAGATTCTTTTGAAGAAACTCTGTCAGGTAATGATCCGAATCCAATGTGGAGGCAACTCTTGAGATAATGACAGGATAATCTTTTGAAGCAACCGATAAACTAACCAGCGCATTGGCATAATGTGCGGTGACGTAATCACTTTCTAAGGATTCAATTTCATTCAGCACAGCATTAACGCCACCTTGCCGATAAAAGCGATTGACACGACTTTCTGCTCCGATGGTTGTCGTTCGAACCAACTCAGGGAGAATTTCTGTTAACCACTTTTTGCCGTCCGGTTCAAATGGGAGAGAAGTGCGTCCTTCGTAATACTCTTTCTTTAACGAATTCCCTTGAGACGAAATTCTCAATGAACGCTTGCTGCCAAAGACTGTTTTAGCTATTTCAAGAAAACCATCCGATGACATGCTCTTAATGTCTTTATCGTCATCGGTCAACTCAATTTTTCCTCTGGACTCAATATTGAAATTGTAGACTCCTCCCACCGAGTTTTTATAGGATACCTTCTCGTTCCCGCTCCGGGAATACACGTTGTCGTCTTGGGCAGCCGCGAGGGTACAGCAAAGCGCTGCGATACAGGAGAGGACTAACCGGGGAGATTTCATAGAGTCTTGTTTTACTACAATACGCAGCAAAGGTGTCATAAGGATAAGGTAGGAGCAACTTCAGGTCTTGAGCTGTGGAATTAATGTATTGAAATGCCGTGATTTCTTTATCCCTTTCTATTTTTTATTGAAGATGGGACTTCTGGTAGTACGGGTGCATCTCAAATTGTTACCTTTTAAAAAGCCTCACCCATCAAAGCCTGTGCTATAGAAAAGTTAGCCTTCCCCTCTCCGACCGGAGAGGGGAGCTTCTGAAACCAGTCAAAAGCAGACCTTCGTAGGGGTGAGGTTACCAAATAAAAAATGTAACTTTCTACTTCACCAAACCCTAAAGACTATGAACACTAACAAATTTCTGATGGGTACCCTGGCAGGGGGTATCACTTTCTTTATTGTAGGATTTCTACTCTATGGATTGGCACTGGAAAGTTTTTTCGGCTCTCACTCGGGCACCGCAACGGGAGTAATGAAAACGGATTTGGAGTGGTGGGCGCTCATTCTGGGAAACCTGTCTCAGGCTGCGCTACTATCTTACATTTTTCTGAAATGGGCTAATATCAAATCATTTGCCGCTGGCGCCAGTGCGGCTGCCATCATTGGATTTTTTATTGCACTTGGCTATGACATGATAAATTATGCCACCTCCAACATGATGGATATGACAGCAGCTTTCGCTGATGTAGCGGTTGGAACTTTAATGACAGCTATCGGAGGCGGAGTTATTGGCGCGGTGCTAGGTATGGGAAATAAAAGCTAACCTCCACTAGTTGATTTTGCCTACACCTAATAACTTGTCAGACTGAGCTTGTCGAAGTCGATTGTATACTGAGTTCGACAAGCTCAACCTGACAATAAAGTATTTTGGGTAATCTTAGTTTTTAAATTTCACTATTCTACTATATGAAATCAACGCAGGAAAAAGGTATTGAATCAGTCAATCAGGAATTCAAAAAATATGAACAGGTCAACAAGGGTCAAACCTATAACCTGGCCGAGAAGGTGGGAGAAGATCAATTTGATGATGACTACAAAATAAGAACCTGCGACATGAGTTTGTTCTTTCATGGAGGAGAAGCCAGTAAAAAGGAATTCGCCCGGCAGTTAGGTGAGGCGATGGAAGGAATAGGATTTGCCATCCTCACGGGCCATGGTGTTGATGCTGCGCTTTATGATGAAGCAGAAAAGAAAACAGCCGAGATTTTTGAAACTACCACAAGGGAAGAGCGCATGAAGTATCATGCCGCACGTTTTGGTTCCGTTAATCAGGGATATTTTCCCATGAAGGAAACCACGATCATTCATCCCGACTTGGTGGAAGGCTGGGTGTTTTGCCGCAGAGCCTTTAACATGGACAATAAACCCGACTACAAAGAATCGGACTTCTGGCCGAAGCCAGGCTATGAACCATTTTTCAGAAAGGTTTGCCTGCAACATGAGGCGCTCATTCTTCCTATCATGCAAAGCATCTTACGCTACCTCGGTGCAGATGTTCATCTCTATGATAAGAAATTATCTAAAACCAATTTCGGCTTTCGCCTGAATTATTACCCACCCATTCAAGCGGCAGATGATGCCTCTGGTGCCGGAAGAATGCTGGGCCATGAAGACGTTGATTTGTTCACCATCCTTCCCGCCCAATCGGTGGATGGCTTGCAGGTACTCAACAGAAAGAATATGAAATGGATTCGGTTGGAGGCACCCAAGGGCAGTATTGTGCTGAACACCGGTGATTACATGCAACGCATCACCAACGATGTTCTTCCCTCTACAACCCATCGCGTGAGCAAACCAAAGAACAAATCCTTGAACAGCAAGCCACGCATCAGCTTCCCGATGGCCGTGTATGTATGGGAGAAGGAAATTCTGGAAGTATTACCTAATACAGGCACACCCAAGTATGAACCGATCGATGCCGAAACATTTCATACGCGCATCACCAGCAAGTATTATGGAGATGCATACGCGAAGAGTGGAGCGAAGAAACCTTGAGTTAAACTAAGATTTCCCCATCTCCCCCAACGCCTTTACAAACACATCCAATTCAGCCGGAGTAGTGTAGAGGTTAGGTGAAATGCGGCAGCCGAAAACATTGGCGCCATCGATGGCTACCGTATAGATTTTATACTTCGCCATCAGCGTGTCGGCAACTTCTTTTGGCTTCATTCCTTTGATACCCACGTTGGCAATACCGCAAGAGCGTTTAGGATCAATGGGTGTATTGACAACAACATGGGGAAGGTTTCTCACTTTCGAGGTCCAGTAATTCTGAAGGTAGCGAAGGCGCGCTTCTTTTCGTTCGCCACCAATTTTTTGATGGAAGTCGACAGCATCTCCAATGGCAAGATCGGTATGCACAGGATGCGTACCGATATGGTTTAGGCGATAGATGTCATCGGCTTTCTTATCTCCTTCCGCCAGCAAAGGCCACACTTTTCCTGCATTCCCTTTTTTAACATAGAGCATTCCGGCACCGAGCGGTGCACTCAGCCACTTATGTAAACTCGAGCCATAGTAATCGCAATCCAAATCAGGAAGAGAGAATTGGAAATGGGCAAAGGCATGAGCGCCATCTACCATCACCTGCACTCCTTTCTTATGGGCCATGTCACAAATTTTACGAACGGGTAAAATGTGTCCTGTGATATTGACCATGTGGCAGACCATGAGCAATTTTGTCTTCTCGGTAATGGCTTTTGCATAAAGGTCTACAATCTCTTCATCGGAGGAAGGATGATTAGGCACTGAAATAATTTTATTGACTACCCCATGCCGTTTTGCAACTTGCCTGAACATCTCCAGCATGGCACCATAGTCTTGTTCTGCCATCACGGCTTCGTCCCCTGCTTTCCAATCGACACCACCAATGACCATGTCCAATGACTCTGTTGCGTTACGGGTAATGATCAATTCTTCTGGTGAGCAGCCCCCAAGGTTGGCAAGTTTGGCCGCCACAGCCTTTTTATTGTCCCACTGCACGGTGCGCATGTAGTAGGAGCCCTGATAGTTTACCTCGCGTACATGGCGGATAAGATTTTCTAATGTTTCTTCGGGAAGGAAGCAGTAGTAGCCATTTTCGAGGTTGATGTAATCGGGTTTTAATTTATATCCACCACGAATACTTGCCCAGAAGTCTTCATCTTTAGCGATTTCCCTGGAAGGCAAATGACTTACTTTGCTCACCAGACTTTCCAATGTGGCTAAGCCGGGAGTAATGCCCAAGCCTAAGAATGTGAAGCTTTTTAGAAATGATCTCTTATCCATGGAGTATTATTTGAATTGTATTGAAAATATAATCTTAGTTTTTGGCTAAAGCAATCTTCTTTATTTCATCGATTACCATCGTGACCTCATCTTCAGTATTATAGACAGACATACCCAGCCGGGTGACTCCTCCTTTTTCCAGCAATCCCAACGTTTCCATGGTGCGGATCGCATAAAAATGGCCATCCCAGGCGCAGATATTTTTCTTCGCCAGTTGCTCACAAACCTGATGAGGGGTTTTTCCATCAAGGGTAAAAGAAACGGTTGGCGTTCTTGAGGGTTTAGCAAAATCCTGCCCAATGACAGTAACTCCTGCAATTGATTTAAGTCCTGCATATAGCCGACTTGCCAATGCGTGCTCATGTGCTGCAATATTTTTGTAAGCGTCCACAAGTTTTTCTCTTTTGGTATTACCGGCTCCAAGGCTCGCCAGAAAATCAACAGCAACAGAGACACCTTCCATCGCAGCAAAATTAGGGGTACCGGTCTCAATACAATAAGGAGCTGACTGAGCGGCAGTCCTGAGACGATCCGTTGGAACTCTGTCTAGCAATCCTGGTTTGCTATAAAGAAACCCAAGATGTGGGCCATAAAATTTATAAGCAGAGCATAGCAGAAAATCACAGCCCAGTGCCTGAACATCGATGGAGAAATGAGGTGCGTAGTGGACTGCGTCCAGCAACAACCAGGAATTATACTTGTAGGTCAGCTCACGTACCAGCTTAAAGTTGTTTACTGTGCCAATAGAATTGGCAGACATGCCCATGCAAACAAGGCGGGTGTTTTCATTAATTTTTGAGGCGAAATCCTCGTAATCCAAAACTCCGGTTGGAAGAAGCTTTACTTCGCGAACGTTAACGCCAACATCTCTCAAGGTAAGCCACGGCCCCCGGTTAGCTTCATGATCAAGTTGCGTAATGAGTACCTCATCGCCCGGATGAAGAGTACGTGATAATCCTCGGGCGAGGGCAAAGCTTAGCGTGGTCATATTCTGGCCAACTGAAATAGTCTCCGGCCCGGTGGCACCTAAAAGCGTGGCCATAGATTCCCGCATACGATCAATCACCTGAACGGTCTCCCGGGTGGTAATAAATGCTCCATGTGAATTGGCATTAGAGTTTTTATAGTATTGGGTAATGGCGTCAATCACAGATTGTGGTACTTGCGTTCCCGCAGGGCCATCAGTGAAAACCATGGGCATGTCATTATGCTGGCGCTGCAGTGATGGAAACTGTTTGCGGATAGCAGTTACGTCAAATGTTTTGTGTGTCATAAGGCCGGGTCGCTTAGGTATTAATTGAAAAGCTAAATTTATTGAATTGAAAGCGATTAAAAAGCATTTTTATTTACCCTCAATGACGTGTAATCTTTATATCCATTTCAACCGTTGGCAATCCCTGTCAGCCTTGATTATACGCCACTCCTGTAATCTATGTACTTCCCCCATATACTTTTTTATACTTTGGCCTTGCTATCTTTCGCATTCAAACTTGATATCATAATGCCTCATTTTTTTCAAACTTTCAGCAAAGAGCTATTGTGTGGATTGCTCCTCGCAGTCTTCTTACCTTTTGTGCTTTCGGCTCAGGAGGATAAGGAGCTAGTGCCCGTTTCATCTACCTATGCCATTACCAATGTTAATATTATTCAATCGCCAGGCAGGAGAATTGATTGGGGAACTGTTGTGGTTAAAAATGGACTGATTATATCGGTGGGAAAAGGGGTGATGATACCTCCTGAAGCGATCATCATTAAGGCTGATTCCATGTTTATGTATGCCGGCTTCATTGATGGACTCACCCGAGCCGGAGTAAGTAAACCAAAAGATGAGAATAAAGATAAAGTCAAAGATCCTGGTAATCCTCCTCCCGATAGGGCTGGAATTACTCCACAACAAGAGGTTCGGAATTTTTTGAATCCTTCCGATAAAGCACTGGAAGAACTGAGAAGTGTTGGCTTTGCTGTTGCTCAGGTTGTGCCTCATGGGAATCTATTGCCTGGTCAGGCTGCATTGGTTCTCACCGGAGGCTCGTCAACTGATGCGATGTTACTCTCCAATAAGACAGCGCTTTATTCTGAATTGACGGGCTCCGGTAGCGTTTATCCAAATACCATTATCGGTGTTATGGCCAAGTGGCGCGAATTATACAAGCAGGCCGCCCAGGCAAAGTCGTATGAGTCACTCTATGCTTCAAATCGTAGCGGCTTAGAACGACCTGTCGCTGACAAAACATTGGAGGCATTTTATCCGGTGATTGATCAGAAAATGCCCGTTCTATTTAGGGCAGAAAAATTACTGGAGATACATCGGGTGTTCATATTAAAAACAGATTTAGGATTCCCATTGATCATTGCCGATGTAAAAGAAGGATGGCCGATCATTAATAAAATAAAATCATCAGGAGCAAAGGTATTTCTGTCTCTCGATCTTCCGGAAGAAATAAAGAAGGCTGCTAAAGAAAAGAAAGAAGAGGCAAGTTCGACCAAAACACCTGCTCAGGTTGAAAAAGAAGCACTTGAAAAAAGAAAAGCAGACGCAATTATCAATTACACAAGTCAGGCTGCCAACTTTCAGAAGGCAGGAATACCATTTGGTTTTTCTTCCCTGAGTGTCAAACCAAAAGATATTCCGTCCAATCTCAGAAGAATGATTGCATCTGGCTTAGGTGAAGACGCTGCCCTTGCTTCATTGACAACGATACCCGCACAGCTTCTTGGTCTATCGGACAGACTGGGGACAATTGATAATGGTAAGATGGCTAACCTCGTGATTAGTGATAAGTCTTATTTTAATGAGAAAGCTAAAGTTCGATATGTATTTGTTGATGGTGTTCTTTATACTATTGATGTAAAGGAAACCAAAAAGTCTGACGGCAATGTTAAAGTAGAAATCGAAGGTAATTGGTCAACCGTAGCGCAGACACCACAAGGCACTACAGAAGGAAAGTTGATCTTTAAAAAAGAGGGTGGCAGTTATTCGGGTACAATCTCTGGAGGAAATCTCCCAGCGCCCGTTGACTTAAAGGAGATAAACCTGGATGGGAATGTGCTGAATTATAAATATGCCTTGAATTTGGGTGGACAACCATTGAATATTGAAGTGGAGGCGAAAGTAGAAGGTGATGGTTTTAAAGGAACCGTTACCGCTGGTCAGTTTGGCAGTTTCCCAATCGAAGGAACGAGAGATCCTAAAAAATAAGATTTAATTTAAATCTCATGAGAAAAATATTTTTGATAATTTTTTTAAGTTCTTTTCTGACCAACACCTGGTCGCAGATAGAACGAGGTAGTGTATTGATTAAAAATGGGACTGTACTTACCATTACGAAGGGAATACTTGAAGGCACAGATGTGTTGGTAAAAGATGGCAAGATTAGTCAGATTGCGAAAAATATTGCCGCTCCTGCCGGAGTCAAAGTGATTGATGCCAGTGGCCTTTATGTAATGCCGGGTATCATCGATGCACACTCTCACATTGGGTTGGATGTGATCAATGAAGGAACCAATGCAATTACACCAGAAGTCTCCACCGCGGATGCGATCAATCCATTCCAGGTAATTATTTATAGGGCCTTGGCAGGAGGCTGTACCATTTCTCACGCATTACATGGATCGGCCAATTCGATTGGAGGGCAATCACAAACCATCAAGCATCGCTATGGTACGTATGATCCGGAGGTGATGAAAATGGAAGGTGCCCCGCGCACCATAAAATTTGCATTAGGTGAAAACCCAACATCACATGGTAGAAGAGACGGACTTCAACCTCAAACAAGAATGGGGGTAGAGTTTGTCATTCGCGCAGCATTTGCTGAGGCAAAGGCCTACGGAGAAAAATGGGACACCTACAACAAGAATAAATCAGTAAAAGGATTTCGTGGTGCACCGCCTGTCTATAGCTACCGTTATGAAACTTTGGGAGATATTTTAAAAGGAAAAATAATATTGCATTGCCATAGTTACCGGGCCGATGAAATTAATATGATGTTGAATGTGTGTAAAGACCTGGGAATAAAGAAGCTGGTGTTTCAGCATACCAATGAAGGATTTAAAGTAGCTCCTGAGATTGCTGCCGCAGGTGCAATGGCTTCTGTGTTTGCAGATTGGTGGCAATACAAGTTGGAAGTTTATTTTTCAACAGCCTACAATGTTGCCATACTGGTAAGGAATGGAGTCATTACTTCAATTAATTCCGACTCACCGGATCTGATACGTCATCTTTATCATGAAGCAGGTAAGACGCAAAAGTATGGAGGCCTAAGTGATGAAGAGGCATTGTCACTCATTACAATCAATCCTGCCAAACAGCTGGGAATTGAAAATCGGGTTGGCTCTATTGAAGTAGGGAAGGATGGAGACTTCGTGATTTTTAAAAATCATCCATTATCTATTTATGGTGTACCACAATTGACATTGGTGGACGGTATTGTGCGTTTTGATCGTGAGAAAGATCAGGCCGATATGCGATTGTTTGCCGATCCCAAAGATGTACTTGATGTGACACTGCACAAAAGCGGACACGATCATGATAATTGCATGCAAGGCACAGAGCTTTTGTTTGGGTCTTTTGATATGGATTTAAATTAAAGGAATGACCATGAAGAAAATTCAATTGATATACGGACTTGCGATTGCATTGACCTGTGTTATCATCGTGAAAGTTGAAGCTCAATCTCCGAAAGCAAAGTATGGGACGTTTGCCTTGGTCAATGGCACTATAGAAACCGTCACTCAGGGAACGATAGCCAACGGAACAGTGATTATAAGCAATGGTAAGATTACTGCAGTTGGGATTAATGTAACAATTCCTCCCGGAGCTGAAGTGATCAATTGCAATGGATCTCGAATTTATCCCGGCATGATCGATGGAGGAACAAAAGTAGGCCTTCTTGAGATTGGGAATATTCCAACGGCAACGGATGTAACAGAATCAGGCGAAATCAATCCTCAGATGAAGGCGCTCACTGCTATTAATCCCAACGCCACCGTAATTCCCATTACCCGAATCAGTGGAGTGACTACAGTGCTCACCGTTCCCGATGGAGGTTTATTGCCGGGCACTGCTGCCCTCATCAATCTTCATGGCTATACTTCCAACCAGATGTATGCAGGCTTTGAAGGAATAAAAGTGAATTTTCCCAATACTGGAAGGAAAGGTTTTTTTGACAAGCGGACGGATGACGAAATAAAGACCGCTTCGGAAAAAGCGCTGAAGAAACTTAATGAAGTTTGGGAAAGGGCGTTACAATACCATAAGCTGGATTCGGCTACCAATGGAAAAGGGGTTGGGTATTATCCGGAAATGCAGGCAATGCTTCCGGTAGTTAGAGGAAAGATGCCGTTAATGATTGAGGTGAATGCTCAGAAGGATATTCAAGCGGCATTAAAGTGGGTGAGTGAGAAAAAAGTTAAGAAAGTAATTTTTACTGGCGTTACCGATGGTTGGCGAGAAGCAGAGGCGTTGGCCAAAGCCAACATTCCAGTAATTACGGGTCCTGTTATCGCCATACCCAATCGTGACTATGATCGTTACGATCAGATTTATGCCAATCCGGGAATGATGAAAAAAGCAGGTGTTAAGGTTGCTATTCGTTCGGATGAAGATGGCAATGGAAACTATCGCAATCTTCCCTACCATGCGGGGTTTGCTGTTGCCTATGGTATGAATAAAGAAGATGCCTTGAAAGCAATTACTATTGTTCCGGCAGAATTGTTTGGGGTCAGTGATCGACTGGGTTCAATTGAGGTTGGTAAATCTGCAAACTTGTTTGTATGTAATGGCGATATTTTCGAAACCAAAACACAAGTCAGTCAAGTCTTTATTGAAGGATGGATGATGCCTATGGTGAGTCGCCAAACTCTTTTGTATGACGAATTTCTAAAACGAGAGCCAGGGCTTAATAAGCACTAATAGAAGGAGCCTGCTGCTTGTCATTAGAACAAACCATCTCGATAGTTGGGCTATATTTTTTTTAAGTATATCTTTGGGCGCCCTTTTTGAATCAGGGACTGAGTTCATGAAATGTGTCCCCGTTGTTTTAGTATTCCTGGTTTTAGGGATTTCAGGGTATAGCCAAAGTGCATCGCAGCCTTCACTTTCTGGTGGATCATTTTATTTTGCCTGGGGCTACAATAGAGATATTTACTCTAAGAGTTCCATCCGATTTATGGATAGAAGTACAGATGATTATGACTTTACCCTTCATCACGCTAAGGCAAAAGATCAACCCGACTTCCATGATTTGCTTCATACTCCGGTAACGGTCCCTCAATACATAATCAATATTGGTTATTTCTTTAATAATAAGAAGGACTTAGGTATTGAGCTAAGTTGGGACCATTTAAAATATGTGGTCATAGATGATCAGGTGATGCATCTTACTGGTGATATTCGTGGCGTTTACTATGATCAGGATACACTGGTAACTCCTGCATTTGTTCATTACGAGCATACGAATGGAAATAATTATGGTATGGTAAGCCTTGTCAAAAGATTTACCTTATTAAGATCAACGAATGGAAATCACAGATTAAGTGCCTTGGTCAAAGGAGGAGTTGGTCTGCTGGTTCCGAAGACGGACTCATATGTTTTGGGAGGTCATAATGACGGACCTTTCCGCGTTTCAGGTTTTGTAGTGGGATCGAGTGTAGGGTTGCGTTATGATCTTTTTAGAAACTTTTTTCTGGAAATGGGATTTAAGGGTGCCTTCGCAGACTATACAAGTGCCAAAGTAATTAATGCCGGTCGTGCAAATCATAACTTCTTTTCTCTTGAATATATTTGGGCAGCCGGCTTCAATATTCCAATCGGTAAAAAGTAATTAGTTAGCGTTGGATTGAAATGCACTCATCGATGCGGTCTATACCGTTCTATTAAAACCCCGCTGGCGACAGGCTTCAAACACAACTACTGCGGTAGAAGTAGACACATTCATCGAATCAATTTTTCCCTGCATAGGGATAATAATGTTAGCATCGGAATTTTTCACCCATTCATCAGAGAGCCCTGTTGCTTCCGTACCCATCACAATAGCACTCGGCTTGGCATAATCTACTTCATGATAGGGTTGCGAAGCTTTCAGATAGGTGCAATAAATAGTGATCTTATTTTTTCTCAGCCAGTCAATGGTGTCTTTTGAAGAGGCAGAAGCGATCTGCTTGGTGAATACACAGCCCACACTGGATCGAATGACATTCGGATTATAAAAATCCGTTTGTGGATCGCAGATTATAATAGCATCAACTCCAGCGGCATCGGCAGTTCTCAAAATAGCGCCTAAGTTGCCGGGCTTTTCTATTCCTTCGAGAATTAAAATCAGTGGAAGCTTGCTAAGCTGAATTTGATGAAGTTCATGAGCCTTCTGCTCAGCAACCGCTATCATACCGCCTGTGCTTTCACGGATAGCAATTTTGTCAAAAACTTCCTTCGAAACAGGAATGAGAAGTTTATCTTGTTGATGAATGAAATCAGCTTCATCCGGATTGATAATCTCCTCACAGAAAAAAATATTACCGATTTTATAGCCCGCTTCCAGTGCCAGTTTTATTTCCTTAGCCCCTTCCACAACAAAGAGCTGTTGTTTTCTCCTTTCCCTTGGCTTCTCTAATGCCAGCAGGCTTTTGATTTTAGGGTTCTGAGCGCTAGTGATAAGGAAGTGCATAGTCATTCAATATTACAGATTCAAGATTCAAGATTCAAGAAGTATTAGGGCGGGAGTTAATTCAATCACCATATCATTGAACTTTAAACTTTGAAATTTGAATTTTTGAAACCTGAATCGGATTATCTTTACAGCCATGAAATTGTTGAGTCCTACTTCCTGGCAAGACTACGAATTGATCGACTCCGGTGATTTTGAAAAGCTGGAACGTTTTGGGAAATATGTTCTTGCTCGGCCTGAACCTCAGGCAATTTGGCAAAGAGTTTTAAGTGATGCAGAATGGAAGAAATTCACAACAGCAAGATTTGCCCGAGAGCAAAGCGATAATTTTCGTTTTACCGATGAAGTAAAAGGGGGATGGAATAGAAATCCGGGTATGCCGGAGAGTTGGCAGATAAACTATCGGTACAATGACCTGAAGCTTTCTCTTCGTCTGGCCCTTACCGGATTTGGTCATGTCGGGCTTTTTCCGGAGCAAGGAGAAAACTGGAATTTTATTTTTGATACGATCAGAAGCTGGAATCTTACTAAGCCGAAAGTGTTGAATTTGTTTGCCTATACAGGAGCCGCGTCTGTCGTTGCTAAAAGTGCCGGTGCCGATGTTGTGCATGTAGACGCCTCTCGTCCCGGATTAAATTGGGCCAATCAAAACATGCAGTTGAATGGACTCACTGATATTCGATGGGTGTATGAAGACGCATTGAAATATGTGAAGCGGGAAGTAAAGCGTGGCAATAAATACAATGGCATTATTATGGACCCTCCACCTTACGGTCGTGGGCCGGAAGGAGAGAAGTGGACTCTACAAGAGAAGCTCAATGAATTGATTCAGTTAAGTAGTCAGTTATTGGAGCCTACGAATTCATTTTTTATTCTCTCCATGTATGCGGTAGGGCTATCCGCCATCGTTGGACTCAATGTTGCCAAAACACATTTTGAAATTAAAGATCCTGAATACGGAGAATTCTTCCTCGCCTCTAAGAATGGCAAGGATTTGCCAATGGGTACTTTCCTGCGGTTTAAGAAATGAAAAAGGTCAATGCTATAACCTTCAATTAAGATATCCTCATCAATTTTCTTTCCAGTGGATATCGCAATAGAGCATATTTGAGTTCATTTAGCACATGGACTCTTGACTTAAAATCTTATCTTTGCGCCCTTAAATAAAATCGAGGACAAGGATAAGGGTTATGGACGTTCAAAAAATCAGGAATATCGCGATTATCGCACACGTTGACCACGGCAAAACTACGCTGGTAGACAAGCTTTTACACGCTGGGCACCTTTTTAAGGACCATGAGCATCCCGGAGAGTTGATTATGGATAGCAACGACCTGGAGAGGGAGCGGGGAATTACCATTTTGGCTAAGAATGTTTCTGTTCGCTACAAAGACTATAAAATTAATGTTATTGATACCCCTGGTCACAGCGATTTTGGCGGAGAGGTAGAGCGTGTACTCAATATGGCAGATGGCTGTCTTCTGCTGGTGGATGCCTTCGAAGGACCGATGCCACAGACCAGATTTGTATTACAAAAAGCGTTGCAACTTGGGTTGAAGCCTATTGTTGTGATTAATAAAGTAGATAAGAAAAATTGCACCCCTGATGAAGTGCATGAGTCCGTATTTGATCTGATGTTCTCCCTCGATGCAACAGAAGATCAGCTTAACTTCCCAACTTTTTATGGTTCGGCCAAACAAGGTTGGATGAGTTCAGATTGGAAAACACCAACGACAGATATTACAGCACTATTAGAGGGTGTCATCGAATATATTCCAGCGCCTAAAATTGAAGTTGGTCCTACACAGTTGCTAATAACATCATTGGAATACTCTTCTTATATCGGTCGTGTAGCCATTGGTAGAATTCAACGCGGCAATGTGAAAGCGGGGCAGCCGATCGCTTTAGTAAAACGTGATGGAGGTGGAATTGTGAAGACCAAAATCAAGGAAGTGTATGTCTTTGAGGGTTTTGAGAAGAAGAAAATGGATGAAGTAAAAGCCGGAGAAATCTGTGCTATTGTTGGGATTGAAGGTTTTGAAATTGGAGACACTGTCTCTGACATTGAAAAGCCGGAAGCTCTTAAATCTATTGCTATTGACGAGCCTACAATGAGTATGCTTTTCACCATCAACAACTCCCCATTCTACGCTAAAGAAGGTAAGTATGTTACTTCCCGCCATATTAAAGACAGACTGGATAAAGAGTTGGAAAAGAACCTGGCCATGCGTCTTGGACAAACGGGTTCTGCCGATAGTTTCATTGTATTTGGTCGTGGTGTATTGCATTTGTCGGTTCTGATTGAAACCATGCGAAGAGAAGGTTACGAACTTCAGATTGGTCAGCCACAGGTAATTTTTAAAGAAATTGATGGCGTCAAATGCGAACCGATAGAAGAACTGACGATTGATTTACCGGAAAGTGTTGCCGGAAAGGCAATTGAAACTGTCTCCATGAGAAGGGGTGAGATGACCAACATGGATCCTAAAGGAGACCGGATGATTTTGAAATTCATGATGCCTGCCCGTGGCATAATTGGACTAAGAAGTTATCTGATGAACGTTACTGCGGGTGAAGCAGTGGTGACGCACCGATTTAAAGAATACCAGCCTTACAAAGGAGATATTCCCGGAAGGATCAACGGATCACTCATCAGTATGGAACAAGGTGAAGCTATTCCGTATAGCTTACACAATCTTCAGGATAGAGGTAAGTTTTTCATCGACCCAAGTGATCCTATTTACGAGGGTCAGGTAATTGGAGAACACAGCCGGGGAGGTGACCTGGTAATCAACGTTACCAAGACGAAGAAATTAACCAACATGCGCGCTTCAGGTTCTGATGAGAAAATGAAAATATCCCCTGCCGTTAGATTTTCACTGGAAGAAGCACTAGAGTACATCCAATCCGATGAATATGTGGAGGTGACACCGAAGTCCATCCGGTTACGGAAAATTTACCTGAACGAGAACGATCGTAAGAGAGATAGAAACAAGGCGATAGGAAGCTAGTCGTTGGGCTAAACATTACAATGAAAGGTAAGCGAGGCATATTATTTTTCTTCCTGATTGTCAACTCTGTCGTTTGTGCTCAAGATCAAAAATGGAAAGCTTGGGAAACTGAGGCTGATACCTTGTTTAACCGTCAGGAGTTTGAAGAAGCCTCAACGCTGTACACTAAAATTATAGAGTCTACAAAGCTTAATGATAAGTCTGTTTATCCCTCAGTTTATAAGAGAGCGGTTTGCTATTACAGTTTGGGCAATTTTGAAAAGGCCCTTGAAGACCTTGATGTTTTTATTCCAGCTTTTCCAGATATGTACCGTGCCAAATTACTTCGTGCATTTGTGTATAAGGAACTTGGTGACGAGAAACGTCAATTGATTGATCTCAATGAAGTCCTTGACGCGCAACCGGGCAATCCGGATTTGTTACGAATGCGGGCTGCACTTTATCTTCAGCGGGAAGAATTCAAGAAAGCTAAAGAAGACCTTGACATTGCAAAATCGCTGCAGGATGATTCTGAGACAGAGGTATACCTCGGTGTAGCGCATTACAATCTGGGCGATTTGGATAGTGCCCTGTTCAGCATCAACCGATCAATTGAGATGGATGCCACGTATATGCCATCGTACTTATATGCAGGATCTTTTTGCCTGCAGGAAGATCAGTATGAGTTGGGAATTAAATATTTGAACCTGGCCTTGCGCCTGGAGCCCAAAAACACTTCTGCCCTTTTCTACAAGGGTGTTGCCTTGGTTGAATTGAAGAAAGTAGAGCAGGGCTGCAGCTGTCTGGCAAAGGCCTTTTATAATGGGGAGGATGACGCTGGCGGTTATTTAGAGCAATATTGTTACAGCATGGATAATTAGACTGGAAAATCCGATTATTTTTGCACATGTCAGAGCAGATTCTAATCCTTGATTTTGGTTCCCAGTTCACACAATTGATCGCCCGGAGAGTTCGTGAACTTAATGTGTATTGCGAAATCCATCCTTTCAACAAAATTCCTAAGATTACCCCCAATATTAAAGGAGTCATCCTTTCCGGGAGCCCCAGCTCCGTACGCGATCAGGGTTTTCCGGATGTTGATTTAAATCTTTTTGGAAAAATTCCGGTGCTGGGTGTTTGCTATGGTGCCCAGCTTATTGCACATAAAAGTGGTGGCACTGTGCTTCCATCCCAGATGCGTGAATATGGCAGAGCAAAGCTCACCACTGTAGATCATCATAATGAGTTATTAAAGGAGATTTCTATCGACTCTCAGGTATGGATGTCACATGCTGATACGATCAGCTCCATCCCTGAAAAATTCGAAGTAATTGCCAGTACACCTTCTGTTAAAATTGCAGCTTTTAAGTTGAAAGGTGAGAAGCTCTATGGTATTCAATTTCATCCGGAAGTCACTCACACGCTGGAAGGCAAAAACCTGCTCCGAAATTTTGTTGTTCATATTTGTGATTGTGCCCAGAACTGGACACCAGATCAGTTTGTAGAACTAACCATCACAGAACTAAAGAAGAATCTTGGCGATGATAAAGTCGTTATGGCGTTATCGGGTGGAGTAGATTCTACTGTTGCTGCTATCTTAATCCATCAGGCCATTGGAAAGAACTTGTATTGCATTTTTGTAGACAATGGATTGCTACGCAAAAATGAGTTTGAACAAGTATTGACTTCCTATAAGGGAATGGGGTTGAATATAAAAGGAGTTGATGCCAGGGAAAAATTTTATGCAGCATTAAAAAATTTGACAGAACCGGAAGCAAAAAGAAAAGCGATTGGCAAGACCTTTATCGATGTGTTTGATGAAGAATCACACAAGATAAGTGGTGTGAGTTGGTTGGGGCAGGGCACTATTTATCCTGACGTGATCGAATCGGTTTCAGTAAAAGGACCATCGGCAACGATAAAATCTCACCACAACGTGGGAGGGCTCCCGGATACCATGAAATTGAAAGTGGTGGAGCCTCTGAAGACCCTTTTTAAAGATGAAGTAAGACTGGTGGGAAAGACGTTGGGAATTGATCCGGTAATTTTGGGAAGGCACCCTTTCCCTGGGCCGGGACTCGGAATAAGAATCCTGGGTGATATTACGGCAGAAAAGGTACGAATATTGCAGGAGGTGGATCATATCTTTATTCAGGGGCTGCGAAGTCATTCCCTTTATGATAAGGTGTGGCAGGCAGGAGCCATGTTGTTGCCCATTCAATCAGTAGGAGTAATGGGCGATGAACGTACCTATGAGCGCGTGGTAGCTTTGCGCGCTGTGGTAAGTGTAGATGGAATGACAGCTGATTGGTCTCATCTGCCTTATGAATTTTTGAGTGAGGTTTCTTCGGAAATAATTAACAAAGTGAAAGGAGTAAATAGGGTTGTTTATGACATTAGTTCCAAGCCACCGGCAACCATCGAATGGGAATAAATTTAACGACTAAAGACCTGATGTTGATTATCTGTTCTACCTTATAGTAATTTGAAAAAAAGGTTTTATATACTGTTACTGATTTTTATTCCAGTGTTCGTAAGTGCGCAGGATTATAAAAGTCAATACAAAAAGGCCAAGGAACTGTTTGCAAAAGGCGATTATGCAAATGCTATGGATGCCTTTAAACCATTGGTGGTGTATGATTCCAAAAATCCTTTTCCCGAATATGCATCTTATTACTATGCGTTAAGTGCGTACCGGATGGGTTTTTTCTCCGTAGCAAAAGACATGTTTCTTCAAATGAAGAAATTATATCCGGCCTGGGATCAGTTGGAGGAGGTCAATTATTTTTTAAGCAAAATCTATTTTGATCAGCGAGAGTATTTTCAAGCGTTGCTTATTCTTAAAGACATTCAGCAAGAATCGTTTCGCAACGATGTGCGGGCAATGAAGAGAAACTACCTATCGCAGATTGAAGATGCTGAAACACTTAGAATGCTTTATGAAGAATATCCAGATGATATTGATGTAGCCCACACGGTGGCAAAGGCGGTCTCGCGTCAGCCCTACTTAGAGCAGGATGTGAATTTAATTGATGGCATCTGCGCAAAATTTGGGTTCTCCAGAGAAGAGTTTGCCTCCAACAAAGCTCCCGTTTCAAAAACGAAGGAGCGTTATACCATTTCGTTGCTGTTTCCCTTCTTATCTTCAACCTTAGATCCTTCTCCAGTTAAAAAGAGAAATCAATTTGTGCTGGACTTGTATGAAGGCATAAAATTGGCAAAGGATACGTTAGCGGGGCAAGGGATTCATATAGATATACTTGCCTATGATACCGAACGTAATTCGGAAACGCTCAAAAAACTTCTTGAAAGTGATGAACTAAAGGCAACTGATTTATTGGTGGGACCTTTATTTCAGGAGGAAGTAAAGGCGGTGCAGGAGTTCTCGATGAATAATAAAATTAATGTTATTAATCCGGTGTCCAATAACTCTGATTTTTTAGGACAAAATCCTTTTGCCTTACTTAGTCAGCCGAGCCATGAAACATTAGGAACTAAATCAGCTGAATGGGTTGCTGAGAATGTTAAGAAAAAAACCTGCATGGTCTATTATGGGGAGAGTGTTAAGGATTCTGTCATGGCATTCAATTTCATTAAGCAAGCGATTGCTTGTGGTGTTACCGTTGTTTATGCAGAAGAGGTTCATAAAGAAACCATGGGAAGAATTATCTCTACGTTGGCTTCCCCTACAGAGTTTGATGAATTCAAAAATCCTATCCAGTTCAAATTAAAAGTAGATAGTATTGGAAGTATCTTTGTTGCCTCTGATAATCCATTAATCTATTCAAAAGTTATTAGCAGCGTAGAAACACGGGGAGATTCTATCCGGATTATTGGAAATGAAAGCTGGTTAAAAGACACCTCCATTGATTTAGGTATTTATGAACGACTTGGAATTTGCCTTGCAGCACCAACTTTTTCATCCTCTTTAAATCCTGACTTTATTGAGTTTAGAAGAAGGTACATAGTGAAGCACGGTTCGTTTCCTTCTACCTATGACAACTATGCCAAAATAGGATATGAATTCATGATCTTCGTAGGTAAAGCACTCCACCAGTATGGAGTCTACTTTCAGCAAGGGCTTTCTGGTGCGGGCATTATTCCGGGCTTTCTTTTCGAAGGGTATAACTATACCAACTCCAGAGACAATCAGCTGGTTCCGTTTATCCAGTTTCAGGATGGTCAGTTAGTCGTATCCGATAGACAGTAACTATTTGGCTCCTTCAAGGGCCTGAAAATATCCTTATTTTTTCGAAATACTTACATGGTAATGCCATGACGATGGTAATTAACTAATTTTAGAAGTACAGGGTTCCTGAATGGGAATTAATTGATATTGGGTTTTTAGTTACCTTTAAAGTTTGGAAGACGATACGATATGAAGGTTAAGATACTATTGAGCTGTGTTTTTACAATTGTGATTGGCTCCACTTTCGGTCAAGGTGAGCGGAAAGACGAGAAGACTGCCGTTACATTTGAAGAGTTGTATGACGAGCCCTATTTGGTAAACAAACTTTTCATTGGTTTTCAGCCCTTGTATGGTGAAGTTTTTGCCACGAATGTTAATGCAGGTTTTGGCGTTGAGGCTAGCTATTATTATAAAAATAAAATGGACTTTAAAGCCCATTTTCGTAAAACCTACAGTAGCAGCTTTTATGATTTCACCAGAGACTTAGCCACTCGAAATAATGCACCGGGAATTACAACCAAACCCGAGGTATTTAATTATTATGAATTTGGAGGCACCTATCACTTCAAAGATTTTGAGGAAACTGGAAAAACCAAAATGGTCCTTTACAAAAGTTCTTATAAAGGAAATGTGTGGGCCTCCCGCGTTCCCTTGCAAGCAGAGGTTCCCTGTAAAGTAAGAAAGATCTATGGGGCAAGGTTAGGTGCTATTATATGGAACAGTACTACCGATTTATCACGCGCGATGAAGGATCAAGGATTGACAAATGCAAACCTGACCACTTCTGAAGGAGTTGGGCTACCACCTACTTATGTCGATGCAAATGGGCAGACAAGAGATTTTAATGTTTATGGAAACATTTATTCCACCGGACTTTATGTGGGAGGGTCTATCGCCTGGATTAGAAATATAGCGGTAAGCTTTGATAAATATGAAGAAAGTATAGATGATGGGATGCTCACCTTATTCTTTGATATTCAATATGCACCCGCATTAAATCTAGATCCTATTGTCTACCAAAATGAGGAATATTCCACCAAAGCATTGAAGACCCAGCCCTTTGGTTTTAGAGCAGGTATTGACGGTAAGTTCAATCGGCAATTGGGATGGGCGTATGGTGGAGAGTTTGGTTATCGACCAAGCCTTCAGGGCCGTTCCTTCTTTGCCATGTTAAAAATCTCTTTCCCCATCTTTGGTACTAACTTAGATTATAAGGTTGAGTCCTTTGCTAAATAAGTTGAGAAGAATTTATTGATAATATTGGGGGTTCTTTGGAACCCTTTTTCATTTAGACCTTCGATTTTATGGTGATAACCGATATTTTAATCATCAATATTAATGGCCTTGCTCAAGTAAGAGCGTCTACTCCTGGGTTTATAGCAGGGGAAATGATGGCAGAGCTACCGATTATTTCAAATGCCTATTTATCTATTCACAAAGGAGTAATTCAGGATTATGGAGCGATGGATGATTTGCCGCAGCAGATTACCGCCACTCAGACTATTGATGCCAGGGGTCGTTTTGTTTTACCCAGCTTTGTGGATTCGCATACGCACCTTGTTTTTGCCGCAAGCCGAGAAGAGGAATTTGTGATGAAGATCAAAGGCGCTACGTATGAAGAGATTGCAGCCAAAGGCGGTGGTATTCTTAATTCCGCCCGAAGACTTCAAGCGACTTCAGAACAAGATCTTTTTTTGCATTCCATAAAAAGAGTTCACGAAATTATTCGGGGAGGTACCGGAGCCGTGGAGATAAAAAGCGGATATGGCCTTACCATTCAAGATGAACTTAAAATGCTACGCGTAGCCAGACGTATTGGTCGTGAGACTCCACTAACTGTAAAGACTACTTTTCTGGGCGCTCATGCTGTTCCGAAGGAGCATTCAAAGCAAGATTATCTGAAGTTGATTCTTGAGAAAATGATCCCAGCTGTGGCAGAAGAGAAGTTGGCAGATTATATCGATGTTTTTTGTGAGCAAGGCTTTTTTTCTCCGGAGGAGACAGTGCGTGTAGTGGAGCGAGGAAAAGAGTTTGGTATGATTCCGCGAATTCATGCTAATCAACTCCATCTTTCAGGGGGAGTTCAGGTAGGAGTGAAGACCGGAGCAATTAGCGTTGACCATCTTGAAAATATTGGCCAGGAGGAAATTGATATACTGAAAGGAACGACTACGATGCCAACGGCTTTACCCGGTGCGGCTTTTTTTCTAAATCTTCCTTTTCCCCCCGCGCGGCAGATGATGAATGAAGGACTTCCTCTGGCCATTGCATCGGACTATAATCCCGGCAGTGCACCTTCCGGCAACATGTCGTTGATGGTGGCATTGGCGTGTATTAAAATGAAAATGACGCCCGAAGAAGCGATCAATGCCGCTACGATCAACACAGCTTATACATTGGGCCTGTTAGACACACACGGGAGCATTACGAAGGGCAAAGTGGCGAATATATTTATTACGCAGCCAATTCCTTCCCTTGCCTTTATGCCTTATAGTTTTGGAACCAATCTGATCGACATCGTCATCTTACAAGGTAAGCTTGTCAGTCCGTAGTCATTTCTTAGCCATTGATTACCTGCACTGAGAAAGTAATTTTCGATTTTAGACTTGACGCGACCGAGCAGTACTTTTCTAATGTAAGTTGAGCTGCCTTATGTAGCTCATCTTCATTTACATCCGGAGAGGTAATGATGTATTTGCAGTGAATGTCTGTAAAATATTTGGGTGCTTCAGTCTTTCGGTTGCCCTCCGTTTCAATTACAAACTCTTTTATCTTCCTCTTCCTTTTCTTTAGCATAATCGCGATATCGACACCGGCACATCCTGCCAAAGCCGAGAGAAGAAGCTCGGTTGGAGATTGACCTTTCCGTTCCTCTACTTTTCGCATGTCAATCAGGACCTTGTTCCCATTTTCATTGGTTCCTTCGTACACCTCATCGGACAGCATTCGTGTGATATTTTTCATTTGCGATAGAATTTATTCAACCTGAAATTAACTATTTTGCCTCATGCAATTAGAACAAACGTTAAAATCTTTACTTCGCGATGTTGTTAATTTCCCCAAACAGGGTATTGTATTTAAGGACATCACTCCATTATTGGCCAATCCCCCCGTTCGCAGGCAGGTAGTGAAGGCCATTGCAGATCATTTTAGCAAAGAGCATATTGATGTGTTGGCCGCTGTGGAGGCGCGTGGCTTTATTTTCGGGATGCTTATCGCTCAGGAATTGAATATCCCCTTTGTCCCCATTCGCAAATCGGGAAAGCTTCCCTATAAAAAGATTCATGAGGACTATGCATTAGAGTATGGAGCTGCTTCTATCGAAATGCACGAAGATGCGCTAAACCCAGGAGCCAGAGTATTAATCCATGACGATTTACTCGCGACAGGCGGAACAGCAGCTGCGGCCGGCAACATGATCAAAAGACTGCAAGGGGAAGTAGCCGGCTTTTCTTTTATTATTAACCTTGCCTTTTTGCCGGGAGAAAAAGTTCTTACCCACCGGTTTGGGTCAAAGCCTCATTACTTAATTAGTTATTCATAATGTAACTTTCTTCTAATTCCTGTGTTTAACACGTGTGTCTGATTTGATAAAAATACCGATGTTCCCACTTTCCATCTTTCCCTTGCCGGGAGAGCTGGTTCCTTTGCACATATTTGAACCTCGCTATCGACAGCTGTTGGAGGAGGCCGAAACAAAGGACATGACTTTTGGTATTTATTTTAATCATACTTCCAATACCGGGAAACTGGGGTCGCTTGTAAAATTAGAAAGTGTAATTAAGCGTTATCCGGGAGGGGAGTCTGACATTATTGTAAGATGCCTTGATCTTTTTACTATGGATACCCTGTACCGTACCTACAAAGACAAACTTTATCCTGGAGGAGAAGTTTCCTTTTGGGGGGTGGATCAGAACAGGATGATTAACAAGAAACTTGTGCATACGTACGTAGCGTATCTTGGGTTGCTGAAAATTACCAATCCAGCAAAAGAATTTTCCGCTTTTCAAATTGCAAACGAATTAGGCCTTGATTTCGATGATCGTTTGAAGTTTGTCCATCTGAATGACGATAAAAAAGAATTTTTTCTGATGACCCGCCTTAAATTTCAAATGCATCTTCTAAATGAAGCGGATAAAGCGAAGGATGTTTTTCATTTGAATTGAATACGAACGGAGTTTTCACAATTCAATTACATTTCTCAACAGTTTACCGTTAGTTAACAGCAGCTTAACAACTTCTTTGTAACTTTCTTCCAGAGGCTACCGTCTTATGTACAAAAGCAATAAGATGAAAAAGAATTTATTAATGGTAGCCAGTGTGCTGTTCAGCACAGTGATGTTCGCAGGTGGGATCAATGATCCTTCAGTCTCAGGTGTTGTGGTATTAAATAAGGAAGGCTCAAGTACCTATCAATTGATTTACAAGCCCGCCTTGGCAACCAATGTAAGTGTTGCCATCTTTGATGCGAACGATCAGCTTGTCTTCTCAGAAACCCTGCGAAAAACAGAGGGCTTCTCAAGACCTTACAATTTTGCAGGACTGGCGGAGGGTGATTATTCCATTAATGTCAGGGATATCACAGGTGAACAAATTGAAAAAGTTAATTATCGTGGCGGTAAAGTGGAAAGACTTGTCAATGTGTTGAAGTTGAATGATACGGACAAGTATTTGCTTACCATAGCGGGAAAAGGTGAAGAAAGATTTTCATTGAAGATTTACGATGCTGCTGGCAAGTTGATTCATGATGAGACCAATATGATCTATAATTCGTTTGGCCAGGTATATGACCTTTCCAAAGTGACGGGCTCGGTTACTTTTGAAGTTGCTGACAAAACGGGAACTGTGAAAACTATTTCTTTCTAGCAGAGAGGTCGATTTATTATTGAATAGGGGAAGACATTGCCAACGCAATGTCTTTTTTTCTTGCCGGGTGCAATCGTTGTAGAAATTACTTTATGATTTTCCTTTAGATGAGCAAAGCATCAGTTGTCAGTAAGGCATAAGTAGACTGAAATTCGTTGTCAGAGTTTCGCAAACGATTTTTCAGTTGAATAATACGGTTTCCTTACAGCAAAGCCTCCTTCGGTTAGAGATCACCGTATACTTGCATTGAAACAAAACGATAAAATTATGAAAACAAAGAATGTAGTGTTGAGTGTTTTAGTAACGATGTTTGTATCGGTACTGGCGTTGGCCAATGAACCAGGGAATCCTAAAGTGGTAGTAGTAAGCCAAAAGTCAGGTGTCTTCAAAGTAATTTATGAAGGCGGTAATGTTGGAAAAGTAAGCATGAGAATTTTCAACGCCAATGGACAAGAAGTGTTTGCTGAGGTTTTGTCTGGTACAAAGGGCTTTATGCGTCCTGTCAACTTTACAGGCATGGAACGTGGGGTTTATACAATTGAAGTTGCTAACCAAAATGGTAAGCAAATTCAGAAAGTGAGCTACCGCTAGTTAATATTAATTGCCTGTAAACGAAAAGAGTCCCACTCCGACATGTCGGAGTGGGACTCTTTTCGTTTTTAAGCTCCTAAGAGATTTACATATTCCTCCTATACTGCCCGCCCACTTCAAACAAGGCTTTGGTAATTTGTCCGAGAGAACAAACCTTACAGGCTTCCATCAATTCATTAAAGATGTTTTTGTTCTTAACTGCGGCATCTTGCACGTGCTCCAGACTTTCCTGTGCTTTCTTGCCTTGGAATTCATGCAAGCGTTTCAGCATGGTAATCTGATATTCTTTTTCTTCCGTAGTGGCACGAATCACTTCTTGTGGCAGAATAGTAGGAGAGCCCTTTGAACTAAGGAATGTATTCACACCGATGATAGGATATTCGCCTGTATGTTTCAAGGTTTCGTAATACAGACTTTCTTCCTGAATCTTACCGCGCTGATACATCGTTTCCATAGCACCCAATACGCCACCGCGTTCAGTGATGCGATCAAATTCAACAAGTACGGCTTCTTCTACCAGGTCGGTCAATTCTTCTATGATGAAAGAACCCTGTGTCGGATTCTCATTTTTGGCAAGGCCTAATTCTTTATTAATGATAAGTTGGATGGCCATAGCTCTTCTCACCGATTCTTCTGTTGGTGTAGTGATGGCTTCATCATAGGCATTCGTATGCAACGAATTGCAATTGTCATAAATCGCATACAAAGCCTGTAATGTTGTGCGAATGTCATTGAAGTCAATCTCCTGTGCGTGCAACGATCTGCCCGAAGTCTGAATGTGATACTTCAACATCTGGCTGCGTGAATTCGCGCCATATTTATTCTTCATGGCCTTCGCCCAAATCCTTCGCGCCACGCGACCAATCACCGCATACTCCGGATCAATGCCATTGCTGAAGAAGAACGACAGGTTAGGCGCAAATTCATTGATGTCCATTCCGCGGCTCAAATAGTATTCCACGAACGTGAAACCGTTTGAAAGCGTAAAAGCTAACTGACTGATCGGATTCGCTCCTGCTTCAGCAATGTGATAACCTGAAATAGAAACCGAATAAAAGTTGCGAATGCTCCTATCAATAAAGTATTGCTGCACATCGCCCATCATGCGCAAGGCAAATTCCGTAGAGAAGATGCATGTATTTTGTGCCTGGTCTTCTTTTAAGATATCGGCCTGAACTGTGCCGCGCACTTGTGACAACGTTTCAGCTTTTATTTTGTCGTAAACATCTTTTGGAAGAACCTGATCGCCTGTCACGCCCAGCAACATCAAGCCCAAACCATCATTTCCTTTTGGAAGTGAACCTTGATATGAAGGTCGAACACCTCCCTCTCCTTTGGAGAGGGCCGGGGTGAGGTGATACAATTCATCAATCTTTTTTTTGACTTCTTCTTCCAGGCCGTTCTTCTTAATGTATAGCTCACATTGCTGATCAATAGCCGCATTCATAAAGTAACCCAACAACATCGGGGCAGGGCCATTGATCGTCATCGACACGGAAGTCTTAGGATCGCACAGGTTAAAACCACTGTATAGTTTTTTGGCGTCATCAAGGCAGCAAATGCTCACACCTGAGTTACCAATCTTCCCATAAATATCCGGACGATAATCCGGATCGTTTCCGTAAAGAGTCACGGAATCAAATGCGGTTGACAACCGCTTGGCCGGCATAGCCAGACTCACATAATGAAATCTTCTGTTCGTGCGCTCCGGACCGCCTTCGCCTGCAAACATGCGTGTAGGATCTTCCCCTTCGCGCTTGAATGGATAGATACCAGCTGTGAAAGGAAATTCTCCAGGCACATTCTCTTGCAAATTCCATTTTAATAAATCTCCCCACGCTTCATACTTAGGCAATGCAATCTTTGGAATCTGGAGATGTGACAATGATTCTGAATGTGTTTGAATGCCAATCTCCTTGTTGCGCACTTTGAATTTGAACACGGGCCCTTTGTATTGTTCAACCTTCTTGGGCCACTCTTCGATGAGTTTGAGGTTTTTGGGATCGAGGTTGAGTTTGAGTTTGTTCACCTCATCCCCCAGCCCCTTCTCCAGAGGAGAAGGGGAGGAGTTAGATTGACTTACAGACTTTAGCCCCTCTCCCTCGGAGAGGGGCAGGGGTGAGGCCTTTAAATGCTCAATAGTTTTATCAATCGCATACAGCTTCTGAGCAATCTCAGCCTGTTCCTTCACCCACGCATCATATTTCCTGTTGTTCTCCGATATTTCACTGAGGTAGCGGGTGCGATGAGGAGGGATCACAAATATCTTCTCCGACATCTCGCGGGTGATCTGAAAATTAGATTTCAGATTGGCACTCGTCTTCTCCACAATCTTATTCATCACCTGCACATAGAGCTGGTTCGTGCCCGGGTCGTTGAACTGCGAAGCGATCGTACCAAACACCGGCATGTCCTCCGGCTTTTTATCCCACAGTTGATGGTTGCGCTGATATTGCTTCTTCACATCGCGCAATGCATCGAGTGCGCCACGCTTGTCGAACTTGTTAAGGGCAATCACATCGGCAAAATCGAGCATATCGATTTTTTCTAATTGTGTGGCCGCACCGTATTCAGGGGTCATCACATAAAGCGACACATCGCTGTGATCCAGAATCTCTGTGTCACTTTGGCCAATGCCCGATGTTTCAATGATAATTAAATCATAACCAGCCGCCTTCAACACCTGTATCGCCTCTTTCACATATGCCGACAACGCCAGATTACTTTGACGTGTTGCCAACGAACGCATGAACACGCGCGAGTTGTTAATCGCATTCATACGAATACGATCGCCCAGCAACGCACCACCCGTTTTGCGTTTGGAAGGATCAACAGAAACCAATCCAATGGTCTTGTCTTTAAAGTCAATCAAAAATCGCCTTACAAATTCATCCACCATCGATGACTTGCCCGCTCCACCCGTTCCGGTAATCCCCAACACAGGCGCTTTCGACAACGCAGCTTTCTTATGTATCTCTTCGAAAATACTTTTATGTTTATCAAAATAATTCTCCGCCCCGGAAATCAACTGCGCAATCTGTACATGCTTGTCCACCGTCAACTGTCGACTGTCGACAGTCTCACCGGTCGCATAATCACTTTGTTGCACCAGATCATTTATCATTCCCTGCAAGCCCATGCTGCGGCCGTCATCGGGTGAGTAGATGCGCGTGATGCCGTAGGCCATCAGTTCTTTTATTTCTTCGGGCAGGATCACGCCACCGCCACCGCCAAAAATTTTGATGTGGCCCGCGCCTTTTTCCTGCAGCAGGTCATACATGTATTTGAAATATTCCGTGTGGCCGCCCTGGTAGCTGGTGAGCGCGATGGACTGCGCATCTTCCTGGATGGCAGTGTTCACCACCTCTTCCACACTGCGGTCGTGACCTAAATGAATGACCTCCACGCCCGTGGCCTGGATGATCCTGCGCATGATGTTGATGGCCGCATCGTGCCCATCGAAGAGGCTGGCGGCCGTTACAATGCGCACTTTGTTTTTGGGTTTATAAGGCGGGGGGGCCTGGTGCCCGGCCATAGAAGTTGCTTTAGGGGTGGTTTTTTCTGCACTAATCGCTTCCGTACTCATCGATAGAAATTAAGAGTTCAAAAATACGGAACGGATTAAGATTAAGCTAACGGGTGGTAGCCACACCTCACCCATCTAATCTTTATGGTTCAGAAAGATTAGTATTGCCCTCTCCAGGGGGAGAAGGCAGCGAAAAGATCTGCTATTTGATAAGTTTGAAGGGGTGAGGCTATTATTTGGCGGCATGCTCCCGATAGCAATCGGGATCACCGGGCTGTCGCCCCGATTTTTATCGGGGCAACCCACCGCACTTGCCATGGAGTTTATCCCGCCCTCAAGCGGGAGGCTCCAACAATGCCTCCATCCCTTGCCGGGGTGAAGTCCAATGTTATATGTTATAGCCTGGGTAACTACGATGAAATATCTGCAATTGCATATATTAGCTTGTTGCGCGCAATACTATGAGACTAAGAGCAGATCTTCTAATTAATGATTGTGAAAGGGCTATTAATAAGCATACTGAAAGTCTGCAAGCTGAGGATTTTAGATTGAGTTGGTTTTCCATTATCTGTCTTTTGAGAGCTATTGGACATGTGCTTGATAAGGTCGATAGTAATATCTCGCCTGAGTTGAAAAAGGTAATTAACAGAAAGTTCGAAGAACTTAAAAGATCAAAGCCAAGACCTGAACTTTACTGGAGTTTTATTGAGCTAGAGCGAAATCGTTTTTTGAAGGAATATGAACATGGAATAAAGAGAGATATCACGTTTAAGGGAACAGTGGTTGATGGAAAACAAATTCTTATGAAGATTGATGTTGGGAATTCCCAAAATAGCATTATAGGATCCCCTCATCAGCCATTCAGGAGCGTAATATCTTCTGGAGTATTTGCTGGACGTCCCGAAAAGGAGGTTGCTATTGAGGCTTTGAAATGGTGGAAAGAATATATAGCCGAGATCAAGAAAGAAGTTGGAGAGTAGATGATGCACGGCTCAACTAGTGTGTTTGCAACACGAGCCTTTTCGATATAAATTAAAACATCTGCAATTTCATATATTCACTAGTTAGGTAATTAGCCAATAAAATATAATGTTTCGATTGACAATAATATTAACACTCGGACTATGCAGAATAAGTCTGAGTCAAGATTTCACTGGACAGGTTTTTATGTTATCGGAAAGCTATGATGAGGTTAAATGTGAAGTTGTGCCCGAGTGCGATTGTTGCGCAAGCGATTTGTTTTTTCTGACAACTACGAAGTTTGGTTTAGTTAATCGCTGTTTGTCTGGGGACTCTTATTTTACCGGAACCTATTCTTTGAAAACAAACAAATTGAAATTGAATTTCAGTCAAAAGCATGTCAACGAGGTTGTTGACGAAGAATACAATCTTACCGGATACAAAACTATGCAGACAAAAATTGATCCTGTGGAATTTGATGTCATGCGATGTGGGCAAAAGATTCGGTTCACACATTCGAAAACCACTGACTGGAAGAATGGTTCCCGATACGCGAAGCCTGAAGAGAAAGTGAAGTTAAATGAACTTCAGATATCTAAGGCATGGAAACAACTTTCTAACTAGGGTCGACAACTAGCTGCATCATTTAAATTTGTAGGAAAAGATGAGAATAACACTGCTATTTGTGATAATGCAAATTGCCATTCATGGGACATCTTCTGGGCAAGCGAAAATAACCTCAAAAGATTCTATTGATATTAAGACTCAAATTGAGGGATTTTATTCTTGGTACATTGAGATAATTAGAGATCATAAATTGAACAAGGACTTTAATCCGAGCTTCGTAAAAAGGGATGACGGAATGACAACGTTAGACTTTACTAAATACAAAGACGGACTAAGGAGATATAAATTTACTGAAGACTTTATTCAACGAAAGATCAGCGACTATAAGAGCTGTACCGACAAGCTAAACGAAATTCCGTTCGACAAATTTTCTCAATTTACAGACCTGGACGACTTTGAGAGTATAGACTGCGACTTTGGAAACAGGTACGAGTGGACAGGTGGGATGGAGCCTAAGGATAGAGCTGAGTTGGTAAGTTTAAAATTTATTGACAAGGCGACAATCAATGCACAACTAAACTTCGTTTCTTCCGACAGACCGGATGGTACAGCCATGGTGACATTGAGGAAACACAAAAAAGAATGGTTAGTTGATAATTTACAACTGAAGTGATGCCATATTAACGCTAACATACAACGTATGAACACTTCCAAAACCCACAACGAGCGTATGGCAAAAATGACCTTCGCTTCAGTGTATCCTTTGTATCTCACCAAAGTAGAGAAGAAAGGCAGAACAAAAGAAGAATTGCACCAGGTCATAACGTGGCTAACAGGCTTCAATAACAAAAAACTGCAGGAACTAATAAAAGAAAAAGTAACGTTTGAAGCCTTCTTCCAACAGGCTTCGCTAAATCCCAATGCGCACCTCATCACCGGAGTAATTTGTGGGTATCGTATAGAAGACATCGAGGATAAATTGACGCAGCAGGTTAGATATTTGGATAAGTTGGTGGATGAGTTGGCCAAGGGCAGGAAGATGGAGAAGATTTTGCGCAGCTCGTAGGGTTGTAAAGCATTCCTTTCTCCACAGCTAGCGCGCTTTTGCAACGCGTGCTATTCTTCAACTTAACTGGTAGGTCACACTAAGCGACTTAATAAAATTGAATTGATCCTAAGGAAAGTAGGATCAGTACGCGCGTCAGCTAAGGGTCAATACCTTTTCAGGCAGCCTTAATATTTTCGAGTTCTTTAATACACGTTTGAACCTCCTGCTCAGAATTAATGATAGAGGGTGTTAATCGTGCATAACTTATTTTGTAGGGTGACTCACTTGCTACGATATTTTTTTGCAAAAGTTTTTTAACCACCTCCAAAGGCTTCATTCCTTCTACCTCAAAGCAATTGATGCCAGCAGAAAGGTCGTTACTTTTTGGAGTAATCAACCGGATGTGCTTTATGCTTGCCAATCCTTCCTTTAATAGTGTGCTCAATGCATGGGTGCGTTCAGACACCCTTGCTTTGCCAATGTTCAATTGAAATTCAAACGCTTCTTTTAATCCCCAGCGACTTTCGAAAGAGTGAAATCCTCCGGGAGAGCAAAGGTCTGCAAATGTTAGTTTCTCTGCAGGGTATAAATCAAGCCACGAATTATAAGCAGAATTTTCAAATGATGGAATGATAGGTGAAGCCATTTTCCAAGCATCTTTCTTTGCATATAACACACCGGTACCTCGTGGACCAAAAATCCATTTGTGAGTCCCGGCAGCAAAAAAATCACAGCCAAGTTCTGAAATGGAGACAGTCTCCATTCCAAAGCCATGAACTCCATCAACGCATAGATAGATTTTATCAGCCTCTGCCCTGTTTGTATTAGCTTCTTTCACCATGGAAGCAATTGCTTTCACAGGGGTTTTTACACCGGTACAAGAATGGACATAGGTAATGGCGATAATGCGGGTCTTTGATGTGATTCCTTTCTTCAACGCGCTTATCATTTCATCTACGTTCGCCTGTGCCGGATCGGAATAAAAAGAAACCCTCTTTAGGGTAGCACCGGTTTTTGCGGCCGCATATTCTAATGATTTTTCAGTCACGTAATGATCATGAAACGTGGTGAGTATTTCTTCGCCTGCTTTCAATTTAAAACCGTTATACAATATAGCCAGCCCCATGGTAGTGCTGTCAGTAAGAGCAATTTCTGAAGGGTCGGGACCCATATAACGAGAAGCAGCGTCCCTGATTTCTCCATCTATTGTCATCCACTTCTCTTCCCAATATTCTACTGGATTTTCATCAAATGCCTGGCGGTGTTTATCAATTGCTTCACGTACAGCGCTGGGGTGGGAAGCCAAAAGCATTTGAGACATATGAATGCGATTGGAGGTAAACAGAAATTGTTTTCGGATATCTTCCCATGTGTCAAAGGAAGCTACCTCTTTCTCATTTGTAATTTCATTTTGTATTTCTGGTTTGCATGCAGGAAGAAGAGCACTTGCCCCCAACACTAACCCTGAGTTCAATAAAAATTTTCTACGATCCATAATTTTTAGAGCTTATGTATAAGATTGTTGTATAGAATAGTCAATCAAGTTAGAGAAAAAAACATGAACCGCAATACGACAATAGCCGCGTTATCCTGCTCCTGTAAGTTGCACGCATTGCAAATGCGCGCTAACTTCGCCCTAAGCTAACCGCCTTCTTTAAACCTTTAAAAATAAGCGTACCTCATGTCTTCCGGAGAAACCAACCTATCCAAGATTCTAAAAAAGCTATCACCGGAATTAAATCCAGGTGAATACATTTTCCATAGCACCAATGATCCGTCTCAATTTGATCAGAAGGATGTTATTGGTCATTTCAAAGAGAAAGAGGGAGTCACGGTCATCATTTCAAAAGAACTAGCTGATCAAAAGAAGATTCCCTACAAGTTTATTGCTTCATGGATTACTTTGAATGTTCATTCCTCATTAGACGCAGTAGGCCTTACGGCTGCGTTTTCAAATGCGTTGACAAAAGAGAACATCAGCGCCAATGTGATAGCAGGTTATTATCATGATCACATTTTTGTTGCTAAGGAAGATGCGGATAAGGCAATGAAAGCTTTAATTCAGCTTACAGAGAGTTCTCAGTAATTGATGTAAATTAGTAATCGAAATTAACCCGATTGCCACCGTACTTTCAATTCAATTATTCAACTTCTTTGCTTAAAATTAAATTATCAAAAACACTATGACTGAAAACACACCTAAGCAATCAATGTTGCCAAGTCAACGCGTAGTTCAAATTTGTCTTTTTCTGGTTGCTGCCATTGCCATATCTGGTGGGGCTTTGCAAATGTTTCTGGGAGAGCCTGAGACTAATGCCCGCCTGGACAACATTCACCGCTTTATGGCTGGAGTATATTTTACCTGTGGTGTAATTGGGTTATGGGCCGGTATTACTATTCACCAGCAGAAGACGCTTGTCTATCTTTTGGCTCTGGCAATTTTTTCCGGTGGCGTTGGTCGCCTGGTTTCAATAGGTATTGTAGGGATACCAGAACCGCAAGCTGTTTGGCTTGGGTATCTTATTCCTGAATTGTTAATTCCTATGATCATGGTTATTGCCCATCGAATTACACTCAAGCGTCACGAATTGTAGAATCTTTTTCAACGCTCATCAGGTCCATGAGTAAGCTACTTGCAACTCGGGTATTCCCAATCCTGATTGAGGTCAATATAGACGGCACGAAGTTTTGGGAGTGCAAGAATCTCGCCTACCTTTACTTGCCGTAACCATGCAAAGCGCGTTTAAATTTTTGCTCCCTTCTTCGCTCGTTCCAGAGCCGCTTCGTCAAGGTGTACATATCACCAATATTCTGGCACTCATTCTTTTTGTGCTTACTATTTTTCTTTTTTATGTTTTATTTTCTTTATTCGGCTGGTCAGCTACCTCCGGCTTTATTATCGCAGTGGCGTGTATTTTTCTTCTGACTATAATTGCGAACCGCACCTATTATAATTTCGGACGACTACTTTTTTGTCTTGCGCCAGTTTACCTTACATTATTCATAACGCTATATGGTAAAGAGGCTGAACGGTATCATTCTTACATAACTTATTTTGATAGTCGCTTCATCCTTCTGGTCACCACCATTTTTCCAGCCATTGTTTTTAAATTATACGAACGCACAAAGATTGGTGTCTGTCTTGCCTCAACCTTTATTTGCTTAATATTTTTTGATCCAATTCATTCAGCCTTTGGATTAGGTTATTTTCAACGGGGTTTTGACCTGCCCTCTTATAATTACATCAACTACATTACCTTCATTTGCTATCTGGTCCTTTTATTTGGTGTATTTACCCTCAAAGGAATCATGGAACGAGCGGAGCAGCAGGCACAAAGATCCTTTCATGAATTAAATTTTATAAACAATCAATTGATCAGCAAAAATCAAGACCTGACCCAACTGAATCGTGCCATGGAGATTCATCAGACAGAAATGCATCGGCAGCAAGAGGAAATAAAAACTAGTCGTGAGAAGCTGACCGAAGCAAACCGGTTAGTTAACGAACATCAACAAAAACTGTTATCCTATAATCTTGAGTTGGAGAAGACAGTTCTCGAAAAGAGCGCAGACTTAATTGCTACGAATGAGGAGTTGGTAAGGCATAATAATGAGCTTCAGCAATTTTCATACACCATTTCACACAACTTGCGTGGTCCGGTCGCTCGCTTACTAGGGCTTACCAATTTACTGGACAAGCCAATTTCTATGGCGGAAAAAGAAGTTATTGGTTCGCTAATTAGTAAATCGGGCCGTGAACTGGATGGGGTACTGAAGGACCTAAGCCTTATTATTGATATTCGAAATGATTTATACCGGGTAAGAGAGAAAATTTCTTTTGAGGAAGAATGGAGGAAGGCGTTTTCAATGCTGCAAGATCAAGTCCGGCCAGGATATAAGATTGATGTCGATTTTAGCGAAGCGCCCGATACCTATTCAATACGGGCAATGATCCAAAGTATATTATTCAATTTATTGAGTAATGCGATCAAATACCGAAACCCTGAAATTGGCTTACAAATTAAGGTGAGGACCTATGTTATATCCGGTAAGGATATCGTTCTTAAAGTATCCGATAACGGATTGGGGTTTAATGTTGAGGGTCAAAAGGAAAATCTATTTAAGCTATACAAACGCTTTCATACTCATGTTGATGGCAAAGGGTTAGGGTTATATTTAATAAAAACTCAATTAGATACGTTGGGTGGTAAAATTGATATTGAAAGTGCGATCAATCGGGGCACAGCGTTTACGATTACTTTACCAGTTCCAATTGATGTGAGTAAGCAGGTTTTCTTTGAAAGCGAAGCGGCACAGATTTACTATGATGCAAATCTAAATAATACAGTCATTATTTGGAAAAAGGATATTAAATCTATCGAATACCGAAGGGCATTTCAGACTGTTCTTCATACGCTTAAGACCTATCACACTCCTGGCTGGATTGCTGATTTGCGATTGCAAGGCATCGTTCCGGATGAAGACCAGATTTGGTTTTTAAAAATGGTTCTTCCAGAAGCTGCAAGTGCTGGTTTAAAGCGGGTGGCGGCAGTAGGGTTTACAGATCCAATAAGAAGTAAATATTATGATCGAATGATCTCTAAATCAGCCGACCTGAATATTACATTAAAAGTCTTTGATTCTCTGGAAGAGGCAATCAATTGGATGGCAAGTTTTATTCATCGAACCAAGGTAGGATCAGTTAGTAGTTAAGCCGACTGGGCCTATTTATTCTTACCTGCTATTTCTTCTAACAAGCTATCCAGAGATTGGCGGTTCAATAATTCTCCTTTCAGCACCACTGCATTTATTTTTTGCGTTGCGCGAATATCCAGTAATGGGTTTTCGTCTAATACAACAAGGTCGGCATAGTTGCCGCTTTCAATTGACCCGTATCGTTTAGATTTTTCTAAAAACCAGGGGCCATTAATTATTGAGGTCTGCAACGCCTGTAACGGTGTTAGCCCTGCTTCTACAAAAAGCACCAATTCCTGATGAAGGGCCAGGCCAGGATAGACAAAAGAATTGAGATAGCCTGAATCAGTGCCGGCAACAATTTTTACACCCGCCTTCTGCACGAGGGGCATAAGCGATTTTGTTTTTTCATAGGAGGCATGGCGTAAGGCGATGGCCCTTGCATCATCTTTGGCGGCACGTTCTACCCGCCAATCATAAGTTTTTAATAGTCCCTTACCAAGATAGCGCTGATACGTATCCTGAGAATGACTCTGTTGATCCAGATATGAAGTAGTAAAGCTGATGTTGAGGGTGGGTACTACGGCAGTACCATTCTTTGCCATCATGGTAAACGTTTTCATCGCCTTACCTTCCTCAATGCTGTTGAGGATATCGGGTAATATATCGCGGTACGTGACTTTGCCTGATGAAATTTGTTCGGTTAGTTCTTCTTCTTTTATCGAACAGGCCTTTAGCAGATAAGAGCCATGCTCTACCGTTCCGAGTCCTGCAGCGGAAACTTGCTCCATGGTAAGGGAATAAGGAATGTGACCCGAGGTCTTTAATCCACGTTTTTTCGCCTCTTTAAGAATCTCGAGGTATAAATCCGACTTTAAGGTATTGTCTGTAATTTTGATAAAGTCCACCTTTAGTTTTTGCAACGAGTCGATGGCTTTGTTCATCTCTTCTACAGTGCTGATTTCAATATCACCCGCCCACATAGACTGGTATCCTTCAAGTTTAGGTCCGGAGGTAAATAGGGTAGGCCCGAATAACTTTCCCTGAGCAATTTCTTCGCGCCATTGCAACACACTGGGACTAATGTCTGCTGCTGCATCACGCACGGCTGTGATGCCATTGGCAACATAAAGGGGTAATAGATTTTTGTTTTCCTGAATAAGAGAATCTCCTCCGCCAAAGTGAACGTGATTATCCCATAGGCCGGGAATAATAAATTTTCCATTCGCATCGTGATTTGCCTTAGAGGAGTAGCGCGATAGTTTACCAGATTCAAAAACAGAAACGATAGAATCGCCCACGATAGCAATTACTTTCCCCGTAATGAGGTTACCGGACGTTACGTCAATGATAGTTCCTCCTGTAATTAGAAGATCAACATTGGTTTTTGTGTTACAGGAAGCAAGCAAAAATAAGCAAACCCAATAAAATTTATATTTTAGTTTCATAGCAGATTACATTGTGTTTACTTTTGCGAAAGCCGACCGTCATCAAACTTTATTTCTTTTCACAAAATTGTCCAGCCAATAGATCATGCCCGTGGCAATGACCATGCTGCCGATAACTACATTGCCAAGTATATCATATCGCTCCAGAAGGCCGCTAGGTGCTTGTAGGACGATGAGCCCGGCTACAAAGGAGGCAACGCCACCTGAGATTTGTTGAATAGACGAGTTGATGCTCATGAACGCGCCTCGGTCGGGTAAAGATGGAATAGCGGAGATCAAGGTAGAGGAAGAAATCATGCGGGCGTTGATGCCGGCAAAAAGTATGACGTTCAGAACCATACAAATCCAGAGCGGTGTCACACCTAACCGTGTATAGATGGCTACCATTGCGATGCTTACAATGGATCCAATGGCAAAGAGTCGAAACCTGCCCATCGTATCGCTCAACTTACCGATGAGCGGCCCGAGTGCAATGCCGAAAATTCCCGTGACCAAATAGAGTAATGGTAATTGGGCTAAGGTAAGGCCAAGATTGTTGGTGCTAAACGCACTACCGAAGGGCATGAGCATGAAGCCTCCGGTAGCAAGCAGGATGGTACTAATAAAGGCACGCAGGTAAAGAAAATTAGTAAGATTGTTGGAAAGATGCCGGAAGGGATTTTGTTTTTCGGCCACCATGAGATGATCCGTAACGGGCTTCATGCAAAAGAAAATGACAAGACCCACTAATGTTCCAAAGATCACAATCATCCAGAATGGTGCATGCCACTCAAACTGATTGGCCAACATAAGACCGATAGGCAGACCCAGCACCTGACTTGCGCCAAAAGCAACTTGCACAAAGCCCATCACACGACCGCGTACCTCCAGTTTAAATAAATCGGTGATAATGGCGAAGGTCACTGAACCAATGACGCCACCAAAGATACCCGTGACGATTCGTGCGGCTAATAATAATTCATAAGTAGGAGCGATGGCGCATAAAAGCGTACCGATGAGGAAGCCTCCAAAGAAAAACAAGAGAAATTTTTTACGATCAAACTTATCTGCAAAGCCTGCTGCAAGTAAGCCGGAAGCACCGGCACTGAACGCATACACAGACACGACCAATCCAAATTGAGCAGGTGTGATTTTTAAGGTGGGAATGAGTATGGCGCCCAACGGAGAGAGCACCATAAAATCAAGTATGATGATGAACTGAAGGGTGGCCAGCAGCGCGATGATGAGTACCTGATAGGGTGTGAAGATGCGTTCTTTAGGTTGAGTCATTAGAGGGTGGATGAAATAAGCCGCTAATGAACTACTCTTTGAGGGAATTACAAAGTGAAGTTTATGCGATTAATCAATCGATGCGAAATGATTAATCTGCAAGAGCAAGGATGTCTTCCAGTCGGTAAAATACCTTTAGCTCTCGTTCTTGAGCAATTCTTACATCTGATCGGCACCCCTTGAGAGTAATTCATGAAAATCAATACAGGATGCTAAGAGAAATGAACAAGTCACCTGAAGAAATTTTGAGATTTCTTCTCAGATTACGCTATCTTGAAAAACAATCAAATTATCATGATACGAAGAAACTTTATACTGATGGGAGTTGCAGGCGTGGCTGCTATTTCTATTCCCACCTACAACTATTACGTTGGTGATGTCAACTATAATCCTTTGTTGGCGCAGCCTCAATCATTGTCTTTGATTTGGGAGACCAAAGAAATACAGGCAATCGGTAAAGAATATGTCGAGCAAACCCCTGATGAACAAAGTGCACGTAAACTTGTCAATCTCTTGTCTGACCGATCATCTGATGCGAGTACGTTAGAGAATGAAATTGCACAAGATTTTAGATCAGGCAAAACGGTTATGGTTGATGGCTGGATACTTTCTGTGACGGAAGCTAGACAGTGTGCTCTCTCTTCGACTATCCAACCTAAACAACAGTAACTTATGCACATAGACGCACGGAACATACCAAACAATTCTGTAATAGAAGGCGATGTTTGCATTGTAGGAGCAGGGGCCGCTGGAATCAGTATTGCGCTGGATTGGATGAACACCGGGTATAAAGTGATCTTGCTGGAAAGTGGTGGTTTTGAGTACGATGATAAAGTGCAGGATTTGTATAAGGGAAATTCGACTGGCCAGAAATATTACCCCTTAAAAGCAACCAGGCTTTCGTATTTCGGGGGTACCACCGGCCATTGGGCAGGAATGTGCGCACCCTTTGACGAGATTGACTTCATGAAGCGAGATTGGGTTCCCGACAGCGGATGGCCAATTACCCGAAAAGATCTTGATCCCTTTTATGCAAGAGCCAATGAAAAATTGAAGTTGGGACCCTATCGGTATGATTTAGAGTACTGGCAAAAGGAAATGCCAGATATGAATCCATTTCCATTAGATGAAAGTATAGTGTGGCATAAGATGTGGCAGTTGAGTCCTACCAGCGGCATGGGAGGTGTTGGGTTCAATAAAACGTACAAAGATGATATTGTCAAGGCGAGGAATATTCACCTCTATACTTATTCCACTGTAGTGGATGTTCGGGCGAACGAAAGTGTGTCTGCGGTTCAAGAGATAGTGGTGAAAAATTTTGCTGGAAAAACGCATACCGTTAAAGCAAAGCATTTCATTTTAGCGGGAGGTGCGATTCAGAATGCCCGAATTCTCTTAGCATCCAATACCCAAGCCAAACAAGGGTTGGGTAATGATGCTGATGTTGTTGGTCGTTATTTTATGGAGCATCTTGAAATTCAGACTTCGGAATTGTGGCTGTTTAAGCCATTCCCAACTAAACTTTTTAGGTGGGATAAAGTCTGGTGCGAATTGGCAATAAAAAAGGAAAAACAAATTGAAGAGAAGATTTTAAATGGCACACTGGGACCGAATGAACTTACTTGGGCAAAGCATGCAAAGCCTCGCATGGAAACCTGGCAAAGTGAAGATCCCAGAGAGTCAAAAGACAACATGTTTAAGAATTGGGATGATGCCGATATGGAAGCCAAAAAAATTAAAGAAGGAAGCATCACGCGTGCTTATGAATTTCAAACTCGGATAGAACAAGCCCCTAACCCTAATTCACGTATTACTATTGGCCCGGAGAAAGATGAATTGGGTGTACCAAGAGCCAACCTACATTGGGCACTAACGGATCTCGACAAAAGAAGCATTCGAAGGATCAACGAAATCGTTGGATTGGAAATGGGCAAGGCAGGATTGGGCCGTGTGAAGCTCAAAGAGGAATTTCGTGATAAAAACGATATGAGTTGGCCGGCTGGCACAAACGGAGGCTGGCACCACATGGGTACTACGCGCATGGGCAGCGATGTAAAGAAAAGTGTAGTAGATTCTAATTGCCAAATACATGGGATAAATAACTTATATGTGGCAGGCTCTGGTTGTTATGCTACTTCAGGTGCACCCAATCCCACACTTACGATCGTTGCCCTTTCTCTTAAGCTATCGGATTTTGTGAAAAGTAAGATGAGAACCTTAAGTTAAATTTTAAGGAATGCGTCCCAACCTCCTGGTCATTATTTCGTTAGTTGATTAGTTATTAACCCCACCGCGATGGCTATAAATTTCAAATTCTGGAAGAAAAGCAAAGAGGTAAAACCTAAATCTTTTATTCGCGAGTGGTCCGATGCCATTCTTTTTGCCGTAGTGGCCGCCACGCTTATACGTTGGACAACAGTTGAGGCTTTTGTCGTGCCGACTCCTTCAATGGAAAATACGGTGTTGGTTGGCGATTATCTTTTTGTGAGCAAATTCCATTATGGCACACGTACTGTTCGTACGCCTTTACAAATCCCCTTGTCGCATCAAAAAATCTGGGGAACTGAAATTCCCTCTTACCTGCCGTGGATAGAACTGCCATCTTATCGCCTTCCTGGCATCAGTGAAGTGAAGCGTGGAGATGTAGTCGTATTCAATGCTCCTCCTAAAATTTTAAATAAAGGGGTAGAATATCCCATTGATTTGAAAACGTATTATGTGAAACGCTGTGTTGCGCTGGCGGGGGATAAGTTTGAAATTAAAAATGGACAGATCGTTGTCAATGGCCAATCATTAGCATTACCTGCGAATGCAAAATTTAGCTATTTCGTTGAAGTCAATGATGAGATCAATAAGAGAAACCTTCGGCTACTTGGCCTTGACTCTGACGATTGTTACTTTATGGGTCGGTCCAAAGAGAATAAAGCGATCTATAGGATGTTGCTCACAAAAAATCAATTGGAACAAGTGAAATCTATTGCCTATATTAACTCAATTCAGGCAGACTATACACGAAGCGAAGGTCCAGATGACGGGATATTCCCAACAGTAAAATCAGATACATGGAATGGTGATAATTATGGACCGATAATTTTGCCGAAGGCAGGAATGGAGATAGCGATTAATGATTCTACGCTTGCATTTTATGGAGAGATATTATCCCTATACGAAGGACATAAGGATATTGTACTCGAAGGCGGTAAGATGAAGTTAGATGGAAAAAATATTGAGAAGTACACCTTTAAACAAGACTACTACTTCATGATGGGCGACAATCGTCATAATTCGCTGGATTCCCGCTACTGGGGTTTTGTGCCGGAAGATCACATCACGGGCAAGGCATTGTTTATCTGGATGTCCCTGGATCAGGAGGCCAACCTCTTGCACAAAGTAAGGTGGAATAGAATTTTTACTATGATTAAATAGAAGGCGTTTTAAAACAAATGTCATGTTTAACCGATAGCTATCGGGTCAAACATGAATAGACAATCTAAGTCAATCTCGGCATCCTGATAGCCATAGGCCCTGACAAATTATTTCAAAAGCCTTTTAAGTTTAAAATATAAACCTCATTTTTGATTCAGTTGAGTTGAGCTACGTCTGGTAGCGCCACGAATTTCCAGCATTAGGGAAGAAATTGGGAAATTGGTGAGCCTCTTGCCCCGCACCCGCGATGCATGCCCTAATAAGAATGTTTTAATTAAACATCTTATTAGTATTAAAATGAATCGGAAATATCACTTGTAATTTCAGGCGCCAACCCATCGGGGCAACATGACAATTTATTATTAGAAAAATTTTAACCAAACCATCGGCTATGAACCTGCGCATCTTTGAACTCGAACGCTTTCAATCACTCTACGAAAACACAGTTCCGTATAACTTAACGGAAAGTGGATTTCATCCTTTTACGTTAAAGGAACTTCTCACGGCTGATGAGATTGAGTCGCTAACCAATACGGTTTTAGGTTACGGACAGACGAATGGTTCTATACCCCTGCGGAAGCGCATTGCTGCTTTATATCCGGGATATAATGAAGACAATGTACTGGTGACCAACGGATCTTCAGAAGCAAATTTTGTAGCATGCCATTCCTTATTGAAGAAAGGTGACGAAGTAGTCATCATGGTACCCAACTACATGCAGATATGGGGCATTGTGGAAGAGATGGGTTGTACTCCTAAGGCATTTCATCTGCGAGAGGAAAGAGGATGGGCGGTTGACCTGGATGAATTGCGAAAGCAGGTAACATCTAAAACAAAGATGATTTCCGTTTGCAATCCCAATAACCCTACCGGATATATTTTGACAGGAGAGGAAATGAAGGAAATCGTTCGACTGGCAGAAAGTGTAGGAGCATGGATACTGGCAGATGAAATTTATCGTGGTGCGGAGTTGAGTGGAATTGAGACTCCAAGTTTTGTGGGTAGGTATGATAAAGTGATCGTGAATGGCGGGTTGTCGAAAGCCTATGCGTTACCCGGTTTGCGTCTGGGTTGGCTGGCAGGAGATACTCAAACAATTGCTGATTCATGGGCCTATCATGATTACACTTCGATTACTGCTGGAGTATTAAGTCATGAGGTAGGAGAGATTGCCCTGCGGCCGGCCATGCGGGAGCGAATCTTTGCCCGCAATCGCGCCATGCTCAAAGAAAATTTAAATGCTGTGCAAGAATGGGTAAAGAAGTATCAACATATTATCCAGTTTGTTCCCCCACAGGGAGGAGGTATGGCCTTCATGCATTATTCATTAGATATTAAGTCTACTGACCTGTCGGATTGGTTAAGAAAAGAAAAGGGAATTTTTATTGTTGCGGGTGATTGGTACGGGATGGACAACTATATCCGTATTGGCATCGGTGCAGAAAAAGAGTACTTATTAAAAGGAATGAATATTCTGACAAAAGCCCTGGAAGAGAGATTTGGCGTTTAGTCATTAATGTGATGATAGATCATTTCAGAAACCGTGGCCATGGCTTCATTCGCGATAGGCTCTTCTTTGAATCCCTTTGATAAGAAAACCAGAACGTATTTTCTTCCGTCCGGCAGGTAAACAATACTTGAGTCGTGGTGAACACTGGTGATAGAGCCGGTCTTGTGGGCGACCTTTACTTCCTTGGGAAGTTTAGCGGGAATGATTTCGTTGAATTGCTGGTCTAACAGGATATCGACCATTGCTTTGGAAGCTTCCGGACTTACCGCTTCTCCTTTGGCAATCTTTTCGAAGATGACCATTAAGTCATACGCCATGGTCGTGTTATTCAATCCTTGCTGGAATGCTTTGTCATCCTCCACACCTCGCAACACCTGCATATCTTTCGCGCCATAGCTATGCATCGTTTCCATTACATTTTTAGCGCCAACTAATTCGATGACGATGTTGGTAGCCAGATTGCTGCTCACAATAATCATATGATAGACCAGATCGGATAGTAATTTCTTTTTACCCAACTGTTTATAAAGTAGATGTTCACTGTCTTCGACAGAATCTAAACTGAAAGTGCTCCCATCCACGATGCTCTTGAATTCATTTTTGATAGTGATGGAATCGCTCAGTGAAAACTTTCCTTCCGCTGCTTGCTTAAAGAGTTCAATCATCACCGGAGTCTTCATCGTGCTGGCCGCATGGAACGATTCATGCTCACGGATCAATATCTCTTCACCAGTCTGAAGGTCCTTGAATGCTACTGCGAATGTGCCTTCCTGTTTGGCCAGGAAAGAAGTGATTTTATTTGTCAGTTTTTCTTTTTTGGATTGGCAAGATGAAAACACCAGACTAAGGACAAGAAGAGAAATGGATGCAGAGATTCTAATCATGTTAAGAGGAATATTTATTAAACAAAACTAGCAAAATCTGATTAAGTGATGTTATGCAAAACTAATAATCTTCCGTTATCGCGAGTATCTGCGAAAGGTAGCGGGTGGCGCGAAGCGATCCCCTATATCATGGGATTGCTTCGCCCCATCATACATCCAACGCTGGCGCTCGCAAATGTCGAATGGTTATTTTGCGTAACATCAGTGATTGAGTCTAATTCAACACTTCATAGGCACTCTGATAGAATCCCCTTTGCTGTACATACTCAAGCAGATCAACGTAGAAGGGATGTGATCCGAGGGTGGCACTATCGCCAATCATGATTAACTTTTTCCGGGCGCGGGTCATGGCCACATTCGTTCTGCGGATATCGGCAAGGAATCCCACTTCTCCCTTTTCATTAGAGCGAACAAAACTGATCGCGATAACATCCCGTTCCTGTCCTTGAAATGCATCCACCGTGTTGATGCTAATCATATTATGGATTTCATCTAGGATCTCCGAAGCCTCTGCCAGTTTATGAAGGCATTCTACCTGCGCACTGTAAGGGGCAATGATACCCAGCGTATAGTGTTTTTCCTGCCAGGCTTCCACCCCGATTTGATCAACCAGTTTCTCTACTTGTCTGATCAGCAATGCCGCCTCTTCAGTATTGATTCTACTCAGCGTTTCAGGGTCCTGCGCTTCATGGTAACCGCATCCTGCTGTATCGATAAAGTCAATTGGTGGCAATGAGCCGAGCGTAGCCAAACGGACCGACTCATCAGCAATCAGTTCATTCTTG
>JANMYO010000015.1:0-166549 GCA_031382175.1 Bacteroidia bacterium
TTCGGCAGGCACTGTCAATTTGTAGTTACCATCGGTATCGGTAACTGTTCCGTTGGTAGTTCCTTTCAGAACTACGTTCACGCCAGGTAAAGTTGTTCCGTCTTCTGCAGCGGAGACTTTACCTGAAACCACCCTCTCCTGTGCCCAGGCACTGAGCACAAAAACGAGTGAGAAGCATACTAGTAAAAACTTCTTCATATTATTTTGGTTGGTTAAAAATTTGACTCTACCTGATTGAACAAGAGATTCTCCATTCAAAAAGATATTGCATCAAATCTCTTTCTAACCAAAAGAGTATAAAACCCCCTTATAGGATTAAATAATTATGAAATATATTAACCAATATGGGGTATTAAATAGGTCATCACATACTCACTTATAATCAAAAATGGCAACAACGAATTGTGATGGGGTATATAAATACCGCTATTGACATACCCACCCTGCCATTTTTAAATGAGCCTTTGCAAAGCCTGAGGATTAAAAATAAAATGTCCCAACCCTCGTTAGAAGGATGGGACATTGTTGTGAGCCTGCAGGGATTCAAACCCCGAGTCTTCTGATCCGTAGTCAGATGCTTTATTCAGTTAAGCTACAGGCCCTTTTCAGTTAAAAGAGTGCGCAAATTTATAAGAATATATCCGTTCAACAAAAGAAGCTTTTGGCCCATGCCCACAAAAAACCTATTTTTGGCACTTTATTAAAGACACCTTATGATTTCCAGAGTTTTAGTGGTTCTTCTTCTTATTACAGCTTCTCTCACAACATTTGCACAGGAGAAAATAAAGAAAGTTGCCCGCCCTGATATACCCGGTACATTTCTAGTAGACATAGGTATAAACCAGGCAGTGCATGAACCAGAGAACTTTAGTCAGGGGTTTTGGGGATCGCGTACCGTAAATTTATATTACCAATACCCGCTCCGTTTCGGGCGTTCAAAATTTAGTTTTAACCCTGGCCTAGGGGTAAGCCTGGAGCGTTTCAAGCTCAAAAATAATTACTCACTCAACCCCACCAAAGATGCTGAAGGAACCTACGCCCTATATGATACGGATACTGTTTTCTCGGGAGTAAAAAAGAGTATGATTGTGACAAATTATTTTGAGATACCCCTGGAGTTTCGTTTCGATTCAAAACCTGAAGATATTGCCACCAGTTTTAATTTTGCCATTGGAGCTCGCGCGGGTGTCCTCTTTGATGCGTTAACCAAAATCAAATACAAGGAAGATGGAGAAACAAAAATCCTGAAGAACAAACAAAATCATGGTCTAAACCCCTTTAGGTATGGAGTCTACACCAGAATAGGTGTTGGTGGGTTTAATCTATTCTTCATTTATAACTTGTCCCCACTCTTTGAAAAAGACAAAGGACCGGATAAGACTACGATGAACACGTTTACTACAGGGATCTCGATTAACGGTTTCTAAGATTCTATTTTCCGAGGAAGTTTGGCTTTCTTTTTTCTAAAAAAGCAGCTACACCTTCTTTGTAATCATAAGTAGCTCCTGCTGTCTCCTGACTATAAGCTTCGTATTCAAGCATCTCTTCTAGTGAAGAAGTTGCTGCTTTGTTCAGCATTTTCTTAATAATTCCAATACTCTTGGTCGGTGCCTTGGCAAAATAGTCCGTGTATTCCTTAACGACAGCATCCAATTGATCAGCACCTACCACCCTATTCACTAATCCCAATTCAAGTGCTTCTTTGGCTTTTACCCGAGAGCCCATGGTACAAAGTTCAAATGCCTTAGCCTTACCGACTAGTTGTGGTAAGAAATAGGATGAACCTGAATCAGGAACTAATCCAATGTTAATAAAGACCTCGATGAGAGTGGCCTCTTCGGCCGCTACAATCATGTCACAGGCCAATGCCATAGAACAGCCAGCGCCTGCAGCCACACCATTCAATCTGCCAATAATTGGTTTGGGCAAATTTCTCATGGCACGAATGATCGGATTATAACGCTTATGGAGTGACTCCATGAAAGACCGTTTTTCCTGCTCTGCTCCTGCTTTCAAATCCTGACCCGAGCAAAACGCTTTACCTTCTCCTGTAAGTACCACAACTCTCACATGATCATCTTTAGCAATCTGTCTCCAGGCATCCTGAAGTTCATAGGTTATTCCGTCATTCAATGCATTATAAACCTCAGGTCGATTTAAGGACAACGTTGCCACTCCATCCCGCACACTGTACTTTAAAAATTTAAAATCCATATTTTAAAAAATTAACTTCAAAATAAAAATAGTAAACCACCGAAACCAACAGAAAATCCAACCACAGCACCTAGCAGAATTTCACGGGGTGTATGAGCGTTGAGGAAAAGACGCGATGACATTATGATACCCGCTATAACAATGATAATTGCAGTTGGCCAAAGTAAACTCTCTTCTACTATTTTATTCAGCGGCAATAAAATGCCAACAGCTCCCCAAATTGAAATGCTATGGATACTTACTTTATAGAAAAGAGTAATTAAAGTAGAAATGACAATCAATGCGGTAATAATTAACATCAACTTATTAAAATTTGAGCCAAAGGATCCTTTATAGAAAAAAAGAGCGGTCACGAGTGAGTAGATGACGGAAATAAAAATGAAAGGCAAGATTCGCTCTTCTCTGCGTGCCAACGTAAGAGATGATATTACACCATTTACTTTAAACATGACAATATTCAGAGCAGGTAAAACAAAGGTTACAAAAAAAACAAGCAGTGCAAATGATTTTAAAGCACTAGTCTTTATCAGTAACATTTGTGGAAAAAATATTCCGAGTAGCAAAACAAGGTAAGTTGTCATCAACAGCGGATGAAACACAATGGAAACAATCTTAGCAGCTATTCTCACTTGCGCATTTCTTTTCTCAACCGTGCTACCGGAATATTGAGCTGCTCCCGGTATTTCGCTACCGTACGCCTGGCAATATTGTATCCCTTTAAGTTCAACAAGTCCTCTAATTTATCGTCCGACAAAGGTTTACTCTTATCCTCTTCATCAATAAGTTCTTTAATGATTTGCTTCACTTCACGACTACTTACTTCTTCACCGGAATCTGTTGCAATACCTTCTGAGAAAAAATACTTCAACGGGAAAATTCCAAAATCAGTTTGAACAGCTTTACTGCTCGCCACACGACTTACCGTTGAGATGTCCATGTTAATCATCTGAGCAATGTCTTTTAAGATCATTGGCTTCAGCTTAGTCTCATCTCCTTCCAGGAAGTAATCGTACTGAAAATCAACGATTGCTTTCATCGTACGCAAGAGGGTATGCTGTCTTTGTTTTATGGCATCAATAAACCATTTGGCAGAATCTAGTTTTTGCTTTACAAAAGTAACTGCCTCTTTTAGTTTCTTATCCTTTTTATCGCTCTTATCATATGCTTTAAACATTTCTGTATAAGAGCGACTTATGCGCAACTCTGGGGCATTCCTGGAATTCAGGGTGAGCTCCATTTTACCATTATTATTGGTAAGCATAAAATCAGGAATAACAAACTGATTTTTTACCATACCCGCGTTGCCCTCACCACCTGGCTTTGGATTTAGCTTAATGATAAGATCAATGGCATCTTTAATGTATTCCTCATCATCCAGATCCAATTTTTTAAGGATTTTGGCATAATGCTTTTTTGTAAATTCCTCATAGCACTCGTTGATGATTCGTTTGGAAACAATCACGTCAACATCTTGTCCATCATCCATGCGCTCCAGCTGCAGCAATAGACACTCTTGAAGATTGCGCGCGGCTATACCCGAAGGATCGAAGTTTTGAATTTTCTTTAAAATACCTTCCACCTCCTGAAGATTGGTTTCTATACCTTGTGAAAAGGCAAGGTCATTGACAATGGATTCCAAGTCCCTCCGAATATACCCATCGCTTTCAATACTACCCACCAATTGCTTTCCTATTGCATAGTAGTGATCATCAAGACCTAGAAATCCTAACTGAGTCATAAGGCTCTCATGAAGGGAGGTGCCCATGGCCTGAGGCATTTCGCGCTCCTCTTCATCACCATCATTTTGAGTCTTAAATGAGGTATTATCATCGTCTCCCAGATATTCCTTTAAATCAACCTCAGGCTCATCTGTTGAAGGTGCTTCTTCCTCTGACCCTTCCGTTTCATTTTCGTTGGATTCTGCCTCTGGCAATTCATCCTCGCCTTCTTCGAGGGCCGGATTTATCTCCATTTCTTCCTCAATTCTGTTTTCGAGTTCGGCCGTGGGCACCTGAAGCAACTTGATAAACTGTATTTGCTGTGGCGATAGCCGTTGCTGAAGATTTTGACTTAATCCAAGTTTTTGCATTAAAACATTTTTCTAACGCCAAAGTTACCAATTCAGGCCTTCAGACAAAAGGATTATTACAAGACAAGAAAAGGTAGGCGTAGTTGAGAAGAATGGCTTATTAAGATGTATTTAGTTGACTTACCATTAATAAGGTTTTGATAAAAAAACCAAAATGACGTTTTTTGCTGCTTATCTACTTTATGAAACGTACTAAGATTAAAGAACTACTGTCTACGAGTCCAGCAGGCCAATCTGTAAAAGTCCAGGGCTGGGTGCGCACATTTCGAAATAATCAATTCATTTCCATCAATGATGGGTCTACGATAAACAATTTACAGATTGTGGTTGAGCTCAACTCATTGGAGGAAGTTACGCTGAAAAGAGTTACTACAGGAGCCTGTATTTCTGTTATTGGTGAACTAATTACTTCCATGGGCAAGGGGCAGGCAGTAGAAGTGAAAGCCAAAGAAGTTGAGATTTTAGGAGACTGCGATCCAGAGAAATATCCACTTCAATTAAAGAACAGACCCAGCCTTGAGTACCTCCGAGAGATTGCCTATTTAAGGTCCCGGACGAATACCTTTGGAGCCATCATGCGTGTAAGACACGCAATGGCATTTGCCGTGCATAAGTTTTTCAACGACCGCGGTTTTTGTTATATCCACACCCCTATCATTACCGGCTCTGATGCAGAGGGCGCGGGTGCCATGTTCCGCGTCACGACCTTAGATGCCAACCATCCCCCACGCGATGAACAAGGCCATGTCAACCATAAGGAAGATTTTTTTGGGAAGGAAACTAACCTGACCGTATCGGGTCAACTGGAAGTTGAGACATATGCACTAGCGTTGAGTGAGACCTATACTTTTGGTCCTACCTTCCGAGCCGAAAATTCCAACACAACACGACACCTGGCAGAATTCTGGATGGTGGAGCCTGAAATGGCATTTTATGATATCAGTGACAACATGAAGCTTGCTACCGATCTCTTACAATATTTAGTTAAGTATGCTCTTGACAACTGTTCCGAAGATTTGGATTTTTTAAACAAAAGAGCGCAAGAAGAAGAGGCAACCAAGCCTCAGGATCAACGAAGTGAGCTTAGCCTTATTGATCGTTTGAAATTTGTTACCGAAAATGAATTTCAAAAACTTACCTACACAGAGGCCATTGATATTTTGAAAAATTCTGCCCCTAACAAAAAGAAAAAATTCCAATACCTAATTGATCACTGGGGTGTTGACTTACAATCAGAACACGAACGCTACTTGGTGGAAAAGCATTTCAAAAAACCAGTTATCCTTTACAATTATCCAAAGGAAATCAAAGCCTTCTACATGCGTCAAAATGAAGACGGTAAAACCGTGGCCGCGATGGATGTCTTGTTTCCCAGCATTGGAGAAATTATTGGCGGATCGCAACGCGAAGAGCGTTATGACAATCTTTTAAAGCGCATTCAGGAAATGAACCTGCCCGAGAAGGAGTTGTGGTGGTATCTTGAATTAAGAAAGTTTGGATCTGCTCCTCACAGTGGTTTTGGGCTAGGCTTTGAACGTCTGATGTTATTTGTCACGGGTATGACTAATATTCGCGATGTAATTCCATTCCCCAGATTCCCCGGAAATGCGGAGTTCTAAGAAGTAATTTTTCTCGTTAGTCCTGCTCTGCCCTCTTTACAGTCTTCTTTGAAGAAGCACTGCTTTTATATTTCATAGCCTTCTTCTTTGGAGGACTATACGAGTAGTGGCTTTCATAGGTTGGGCAAGAATACTGGGAACAAGAGATGATCAGCATTACCAATGCTAAGATCAACAAGGGGGTTATTCTTTTCATAACTGCGACAATTAGAGGAACTACCCATCAATACTATCTCCTCTAAAATTGTAACATAGTTACTCCATTCACTTGCGTTTAAATGCCAATAATGGAATTGTACCCTGATAGGCCAGTTTCCGCGTAATTCCTAACCCAAAGAGCTTTTCATACAAGCTTAATTCATGCGTAAAAGTCGTCAGCAGGTCCGCTTTCCTTTCTTTAATATATCCGTCAATGGCATCAGCAACATCTTCATCAATAACTAACTTAAAATCAATCTTAGAATAACCTGTTTTTTGCAGCAATGCTTCCACTTCCATTCGTTTCGCCTCCACCGTCTTATCAATGGCAGGTACGATATGAACCATATGAATATTGGAATCGAAGATCTTAGCAAACGGAATGATGGTATCTAATTCCTTCGAAACATTCTTTAGGTCTGAAGCATAAACTACATGATTGAAACTTTTATACTCCGCAAGTCTTGGAATCGCTAAAACAGGGGCATTGATAGAATCGATAACAGAAACTGCGGTGCCACCCAATCTGAATTTTTTAAGATTACTCGCACCCTGGCTTCCCATCATCACCAGATCAGTTGGATTTTTCTCGGTATACCTTTTTACCATATCAGCCACCGTATGAGTCTTTACAGCTTTGAATACAATTGGCGCATTCGTTTTTTGCTTCAATTCTTTTACCAACTTGGCACCCTCTTCTTCTGAAGCGGCAAATAACGATTGCTCAATCTGCTTCCATCTTAAGTTCGATTTAGGAACTCCATCCAATCGCACACCATTTACTAGTGTGAATGAAACCTCGAGTTTAGATGCCATTTTAATGGCGTAGTTGATTCCCACTTTAGATAAGGTTGAGAAATCTGTAAGAAGGACAATGTTGAGAGCTGCCATAGTGGTTGTGTTTACTCAAAAATAGGACTTTCGATAGCGAGATAAAAATTATAATTCTGATCATTAACATCGACAAGAAAGAAAGCATTATTTCTTCTCTACAGCGTGTCCGCCAAACTCATTTCTTAACGCAGCCACTATTTTACCGGAAAAAGTATCCTCGATCTGCGAGCGATACCGCATTAATAAAGACATTGTAATTACGGGGGTAGGCACTCCCATTTCCAAGGCCGTCTCAACTGTCCATTTGCCTTCTCCGGAAGAATGCATGACTCCTTTGATGGACTCCAGGTTCTTATCCTTCTCCAAGGCGCTTTGAGTTAGTTCCATCAACCAACTTCTAACTACAGAGCCATGGTTCCAAACTTTAGAAACAGCTGACAAATCCATCTCACCATCATACCGATGAAGCAATTCAAAACCTTCGGCTATGGATTGCATCATGCCATATTCAATTCCGTTATGTACCATTTTTACAAAATGACCACTTCCGGCCTTGCCACAATACAAATAGCCGTTCGGAACAGATATTGACTTGAAAAGTGAATCACAGTGATCAAATATTTCCTTCTTTCCACCAATCATGGTACAAACCCCATGAAGTGCTCCATTGACTCCCCCACTTGTACCACAATCCAAAAGATGGATTCCCATTTTTTCCAAATCACGGGCACGGGCAATCGTTTCTTTATAATGAGAATTACCTCCATCAATAAGAATATCACCAGCTTTTAAATGATTTTTTAAGTTGTTCAAAATCACATCAACAACATTGCCGGCCGGCACCATTAGCCAGATGATTCGCTTTCCGGTTAAGGAACTAACCAAATCAGAAATAGAAGAAACTGTAGAGACGCCTTCTGCTCCAATCTTTTCCACGGCAGCTTTATTGACATCAAAGGCTGTCACCTCATGCCCATGATTCTTAAAATTGAGGGCAAGGTTATATCCCATCTTGCCAAGACCAATTAATCCCAGTTGCATGCGATTTTAATTTGATGTCAAATAAAACTATTTAAAACCAGTACTCCTATCAGGCCAGTGACAGATACTACGGTTTCCATCAATGACCACGACTGAAAAGTCTGCCGGAGGGTCAAATTAAAGTATTCTTTAAACATCCAGAAGCCTGTGTCATTTACATGTGAAAACATGAGACTGCCTGCGCCAACGGCAAGCACCATTAATTCGGGACTCACTCCAGGTTGGGTGGTCAGGGGAGCAACAATGCCAGCTGCTGTTAAGGCAGCCACGGTAGCAGAACCAACGGAGACTCTTAAAAGCGCAGCTATTAACCAGCCCAAAAATAAGGGGGACAAAAATAATCCAGTGGAGAGCGAAGTAATATAAGTGCTGACGCCACCATCCACTAATACCTGCTTAAAAGCTCCTCCGCCTGCAATGATGAGCATAATCATGGCAATCCCACTAATGGACTGAGTAAGTAATCCGGCCACTTCCGTAATCTTCTTTCCTCTTCGAATGGCCAAAAAATAAGAAGCGATGAGCACAGCAAATAATAATGCAACCAACGGCTCTCCAAAAAATTTAAGCAATCCCGATTTAGGCTCCAGCCAGGAACCCAAAAGCGATGAAGCTGCAATCATCACCACAGGTAATAATGCAATTGTAATACTCAGGGCAGCAGAAGGCATTTCTTCCTCGCTTAACTGTTTTGAAGCAATGAATTCTTTAGGGACGTTCACATTAATTTTACGTAACGTTTTTGAGAAGACAGGGCCAGCAAGAATAATAGTCGGAATACTTACAGCAAATCCGTACAAAAGCGTCTTTCCAATATCCGCATGAAACACAGCTGCAATGGCAGTAGGCCCAGGATGAGGTGGAAGAAATCCATGGGTTACAGAAAGTGAAGCTGCCATGGGAATACCCACATAAAGCAGTGGTAGACGTGCAGAAGCGGCAATTGAAAATATGAGTGGCACCAGAATTACAAAACCTGCATTGTAAAACAATGGGATGCCTACTACCAAACCGGTAAACATAACTGCCCATTGTATATACTTAATGCCAAACTGTTTTATCATTGCCTGCGTGATCCGTTGTGCTGCACCACTTTCCTCGACCAGTCTACCAAACATGGCACCCAGCCCTAATACCAACGCCATCGTACCTAGTGTACTTCCAATCCCACTTTCGATGGAATGAAATACATCTTGCACCGGCATTCCCTGCATAAGCCCTGCGGCAATCGATACTATTAAAAGTGCAATCAAAGGCGGGAACTTTAAAAGAATTAATACCAATAGAATGAGAACACTAAGAAGAACTATCAATAAGGGCATGATTACAAATTCTTAAGTTGTAGAAAATCGGTCTTAAGGTTTTTATATAGCGATTCGAAGAGGATAAACTTCTTGCTATACCCCTGATGATTCCTTTCATCAGGTTTAAAAATTCTTGCATTATTATTTGCAGGAGGACCATAAACAATCCCTAACGATTTAAACCCCATCATCGCTGCACCCAAGGCAGAGGCATCACTTTTAGAATCAACCTCCACCGTCTTTCCGAGGACATCCGCCAAGAGTTGCACCCAAAGATCAGATTTCGTAAATCCTCCACTAGCAATAACATGTTTGGCAGGGCAGACTGTTTCTTCCACCGCTTTTACAATGCTTTTGATTTCCAGACAAATACCTTCTAAAATAGCTCTCTTGAAATGGGCAAGTTTGTGCTGTATACCTACACCAAAGAATACACCCTTGGCATGCGGGTCGTAGATAGGCGCCCGCTCTCCCAAAACATAAGGTAGGAAAACCAATCCTTCTGTATCAGCTATAGAAAATGCCTCTGCATCAAAAATCTTACTATCGGATTTTACTTTCTCAAAATTTTCAGTAAACCAGGAGAGCAATACAGCTCCATTGTTAGTCGCCCCGCCCACAATAAAATACTGCTCATCCAACCGATAATTGAATATTCTTTGCCGTTGATCATTTCTATAACTATGAGAAGCCATTCGGACAGCACCGCTCGTGCCTATCGTGATGGAAAGGTCACCTTCCTCCATAGCACCACTTCCCAGGTTGGCAAGACAACCGTCACTGGCACCAACAATAAATGGAGTAATCGCTGCGATACCCAATGCAGTAGCCAGCACCGATTTTAAATTAGTAAACTGATGATAGGGAGAAACCGGCTGAGATAATTTGTCTGAATCAATCCCAATTGCATCCAGCGCTACCTGAGACCATCTCAAATTACTATTGTCAAATAGTCCTGTAGCGGATGCTAGTGAATAGTCGATCTTGTATTCACCAAAAAACTTAAAGCAGATATATTCCTTAACGGAAATAAATTTATGCACTACTGAAAACAGCTGAGGCTGCTCTTCCTTCATCCAAAGGATTTTGCACAAAGGGGACATGGGATGGATCGGTGTGCCACTCTCTTCATAAATAATTCTTGATTCATCCTTCAACTTTAATGCGTCTGCCTGTGGCGTACTCCGCATATCAGCCCAGATAATCAATGGTGTCAGCGGCCTACCCAATTTATCAACCGCCATCAGGCTGTGCATGGCGCAACTAAAGCTTAGTCCTAACAGAGCTTTTGAATTGCCTGTCTTAACGAGTGTAGTTTGAATTACTTCAACGACAGCCTTAAAAATTGTCTCGGGATTTTGCTCTGCATAACCGGGACTCGGATAGAAGGTTGGATAAGGCCTGTTAAAACTGGCCAAGATGGTACCATCAGATGCCACGGCAAGGCCTTTAGTACTCGTGGTGCCAATATCAATGGCAAGTATGAAAGCGGTCAATCGATTCGATTAGGAATCGGAAAAGTTAATAAATAAGGTTGAAAAGTAAGGTCGGAAAAGGATTCTTTCTCAGCGCTTCAAAAACTTATAGGTGCTTTTGAAGTTGGTTTCAGAGTCTTTAAAGGCAAGCAGGTAATAGCCGGAGGGAAGATCCTTGACCTTCAGGCGCAATTCATGGTGATCCAGCACTTCGATTTCCACTTCGATAACATTGCCGAGAATATTGTGCAATGTCATTCGAATTTTGTCAGCACAGGGGGCTTCAAATTTAACACTTAGGTATTCGGTAGCCGGGTTTGGATAAAACTGAACCAATTTTGCCTGATCTCCATGACCGTTTGAAAAGCCGGATTCATCACGGCCTTGGGCAAAGCCTAAATTGCTGAGGAACAGGCCCAAGATTGCGATGAATATGATTTTTCCGGTTTTCACTTATGTCTTATTACGTCAAAATCCCTCCAAAGGATTTAAACAATCAGATTATTAACATTTTAATGACACTTAGATGCAATTAGTAAGCCAATAGTTTAATTCCGAAAAAAAAGAATGCTTGATTACCTAACCTGGGGTGAGTAATTTTTAAGAAGATAGGCTTTTGAATGTCCCAGGCAAAAATTCAATCAAATCAGATGCGATGAGAGAATGCATGCCTTTCTCCCTTGCCGCAAGATCGCCCGCGAGGCCATGGACAAATACACCAATGAGGGCAGCGTCTAAAGCAGAATAATGCTGAGCGAGCAATCCAGTTAAGATGCCGGTCAAAACATCCCCACTACCTCCCTTTGCCATCCCCGGATTGCCTGTGGAATTAAAGTAAACTTTTCCATCTGCTGAGGTGACAGAAGTATGGGCTCCTTTAAGAACTATGATAGCCTTAGTAGTTGAAGATAGTTGCTTCTGTTTTTCGAGCCGATCAAAATCGTTTTTCCAGCTTCCCACTAATCTTTCAAACTCTTTTGGATGGGGTGTAAGAATACTTCCATTTGGAATCCTGGTCAGAAGTTCAGGATGGGCGGCCAAAATAGTTAATCCGTCTGCGTCAATGACCATAGGTTTCGCCAGTTCAATGACTGCTTTAAAAGCGTTTGTCGTTTGAGTTTCCTTGCCAATACCCGGGCCAATTCCAATGGCATCAAATCCAGTCAGATCAGTAAAGCCGGTAAAATGGGTTTCATCAGCATCTATCAATGTCATTGCCTCTGACACCGCAGTTTGCACAACCACATTACCTGATCGGGGAACGTGAACCGTTAGCAAACCAATGCCTGAGCGTAAACATGCTCTGGCTGCTAAGACACAAGCTCCCATCTTTCCCAAGCTACCCGCAATAAGTAATGCCTTACCGTTATCTCCTTTATGATCAAACTTTGAAAGTAGTTTTAATTTTTTCCTGACTGCTTTGGTTGTTATATAAAAATGATTCGTCTCGACTTCCTTTATATAGTTTTTGCTAAGTCCAATATCGATTGTATGCCATTTACCAGCATAAGCATGATTTTCAGGAAGTAAGAATGCAAGCTTGGGAAGCTGAAAGGTGATTGTATGATGTGCGTTAACAGTCGGTCCACTTGAATGTGAATCAATCATTAAACCTGAAGGAACATCCACTGCAACACGGACGGCTTTGGTTTTGTTGATACAATTTATAGCCTGCGCATAAATTCCTTCAGGTGGACGCGACAATCCGGATCCAAAGATCGCATCAATCAGAACCGAACAATTTGAGAATAACCCTTGATCAGCTGTCGAGGTGATTTCAAGCGTCTCTATCTTATCCGTGATCCTTGAAAGATTCTTTTTAAAATCATCGGTTTGCTTTGCACTTCCTCTGACAATCCAAACTTTGACGGTATAACCCCATTCATTAAGTAAGCGGGCAATGCCCAGGCCATCTCCACCATTGTTACCTGTGCCACATACAACCCCTACGGTGTTCGTAGTGTCAAACTTTTCCATGAACCAGGTAACAAATGCATGACATGCTCTTTCCATAAGCTTAATAGAAGGAACGGGCTCCTGCGCAATGGTGTAGGCGTCAAGGGATTTTATTTGCTCTGAATTCAGAATTTTAATCATCGCTTACATCTTTTTTCATCGATCTACTTCACCGAGCACAACATCCAGCGAACCAAAGATTGCAATCAAGTCAGCAATCAATACTCCCCTGCTAATCTCGGGCAAAACGGAAAGGTTGACAAACGAACACGCACGCGCTTTACACCGAAAGGGAATATCACTCTTTCCATCTGCACGGAAAAAGAAACCAAGTTCTCCCTTAGGATTTTCAGCTCGCACATAAAAATCCTGGGCTTTAGGTCTAATTTTCTTTGGCACTAACGCCTGTGGATCAAAATCGCGAGTACGCCTATGCTCTCCTTTTAATTTCTCAAGGCATTGGTCTATAATCTTCATGGATTCTCTGATCTCTGCAAGTCTAACCCAGGTGCGATCCCAACAATCTCCTACTTGCCCCATTTTACCCTCACCAATCGGAATTTCAAAATCTAATTTAGGATAAACCGAATAGCCATCTACCTTACGAAGGTCAAAACGCAACCCACTTGCACGAAGCATAGGGCCTGTGACACCACAATTAATTGCCAATGGCAACGGTAGTACCCCAACATTGGCAGTTCGACCAATAAAAATTCGATTGTCGATCAGTAACCGTTGAAGTTCATCTAGTTTAGGCTTGAAATAGTTTATAAACTCTCCACAACGATCTTCAAAACCAACGGGTAAGTCATAAAACAGTCCACCTACCCAAATGTAATTGTAAAGCAAACGAGCACCGCAGACCCACTCCAGCATCCGAAGAATATGTTCCCTGTCGCGCATGGCCCAGAAGAAAGGTGTAAATGCTCCTAAGTCCATTCCGTATGTTCCGATGGCAATGAGATGAGAAGAAATACGATTCAACTCTGCCACCAATACCCGTATGTATTCTACACGTTTAGGAATTTTATCAGCAATACCCAACATGCGCTCCACTCCCATCACATAGGCGTGCTCGGAATTCATCGAAGCCACATAGTCCATGCGATCAACAAATGGGATAACCTGATTGTAAGGCAAATTCTCTGCATGCTTTTCAAAGCATCTGTGCAAGTAACCGATGTGAGGCACAACTTCTTTCACTATTTCCCCATCCGAGAGCACTTCCAATCTTAACACTCCGTGTGTAGAAGGGTGCTGCGGACCAAGATTGATAATCATCTCCTCCGTACGCAGTTCTCCCAGTTTGAACTTGTTAGGTTCAGAGTCGGTGAGGTTGTTGGGTTTAAATTGATACTGCTGTTTCAAATTGACAATTGATAATGTACAGTTGACAATTAGTATTCTGACTTGACTACAATATCCCTGTATAGTTCCTGATGATGGTAATCTTTTCTAAGAGGATATCCTTCCCAATCGTTGGGCATCAAAATTCTTCGGAGGTCCGGATGATTATTAAACTTGATTCCGAACATATCATACACCTCCCGTTCCAGCCAGTTGGCACTCTTCCACACTGTGCAAAGACTATCTACTTCAGGGTTCTCGCGAGGAAGAATCACTTTCAACATTAAAGAAGTATTGAATGGGATCGAATACAAGTGATAAATCACCTCCATTGTATTTGCTTCGGCTCCATTATCAACTCCTGTGACGCAGGAGAGCATATCAAAATAAGTGGAAGGATTTTGATGTAGTTCATTGCAGATTATTAACAGCCTGTCTGGATTTATACTAACACCAAGTGTAGAAGTAATGGAATCAGTCTTTGCTGTTCCTGCGTTAACCGATTGAATGAGCTCAACTAATTGTTCAAATTCCATTATAAACTAGGCTCTGTCATTTGGATAATTTAAAATACTCTCTCCTCTGATCTTCTCATGCAATTTCATAATCCCTCCTAAAAGGGCTTCGGGCCGCGGGGGACAGCCGGGTACGTATACATCCACAGGAATAATCTTATCTACTCCTTTTACTACATGGTAGCCATGTTGCCAATACGGTCCACCGCAATTGGAACAGGAGCCCATGGAGATCACATACCGAGGTTCTGCCATCTGCTCATAGAGTCTTTTGATGCGGTCAGCCATTTTGAAGGTTACTGTCCCGGCCACAATCATTACATCGGCCTGGCGTGGGGAAGATCGGGGCGCCATACCGAATCGATCCATATCATAGGGAGTCGAGCCGGTACTCATAAATTCAATCGCACAACATGCCAATCCAAAGGTCATGGGAAAAAGAGAAGACAAGCGCGACCAATTAAGAAGATCATCCAGCTTGGCAATAATCAAACCTCCTTCACCAAATGATTCCTTGTAGGCAAATTCAGCGTTGCTATTTGTATCGGTCATTGAATTGTTCATAGATTTCCTTGGGCACTGGAGAATTAAATTCTGTGGGCCTGGGCTCAGGCTTAACCCAATCAAGATGGCCATTGACCCAGGCGTAAGCGAGGCCCATGGCAAGGATAATAATAAAGATTAACATTTCTACAAATGCATATACTCCCCAGGTGCCTTCTGTCTGAAGCATCAAGTCTTCTTTTGCTAAGATTGTTGCCCAGGGAAATAAGAAAATAATCTCTACTTCAAAAAGTAAGAAGATGAGCGCTAAAATATAGAAGCGGATATTAAATTGAATCAACGCTGAACCTTGTGGCTCTTCACCGCTTTCATAAGTCGCAAGTTTTTCAGGATTAGGGCGGTTTGGCCGGATAAGCCGGGAAACCAATAAGGCTGTCAGGACAAATAAAACTCCCGCGATGAGAAAGAGTAAAATTTTTCCGAACTCCGAAAGGTTTTGTGTTTGATCCATAGCTGTACGCTTGAACCAAAGATACAAATTACACTTTCAGAAATAGGGGAATTTTACCGCTTATTATTCGCACACCATTTTCATTGCAGCATGCCGAGTAAAGATAGTGAGTCACTTGCTGGCGTCCTTCCTTTCGAGCGTGCGGTGGATACGTGTAACTTCCATCAGGGCAGCAGATCCATACCATGGATGAAGTTCCATCTCCAACGTGCCCGCCTGAATAGCCGGGTCGGTCTCTGTTAACTTCGCTGCCTCCTCAACTGTAGTCACATTGAAAATGTAAATGCCTCGAATCGGCTGTTTGTCAAGAAATGGACCCGCCAAAACGAGTTTGCCTTCGAGCGCCATACGCTGGATATTCTTTAGGTGAGCAGTCTGTAATTCATTGCGCTTGACTTCATCTTCTATTTTTACTTTGCCGGACTTCAGAAATGCCATGATATACTTTTTCATCCCATAGTCATCCGCACCAACTTGGGTAGCAAGTGCGGCATCAAAAGCAGGTTTTGAATCCATTTCCTGACTGAAGCAAAAGGAAGTCGGTAGGGAAAGTAGTATTAGATAGAAGGTTACTTTTTTCATTGCCTTACTTATTATATTCATTTTAAAAAAAATTCAAAAATTAATTACTTCCATGCGGCAAGAATAATCCCCATGATCGTAAGAGCAACGATGCTATACCCGGCATTGATCAAAAAGAGTGTAAATGATTTTCTTTCAAAAAGGTAATGAGTTCCCACAAAGGTTGCGACCCATCCTGCCCCTGCCAGAAAACCCCACATCGCTCCCATCGCAGGATTATTTTCAGGACCCATAAACATGGCTAGATTTACTGCAGAGATCACAGCCAATAAGAATGAGAGACTAAAAATTTTGACCATGTTTCCTTTTTTTAGGTCCTCCTCTTTAAATCCATTCTCTCTCATCCAGGCCTTCCCAAAGACTGCAGGAGAATACCATAATCCTCCAATGAGGAAAGTAGAAAGTGCAGCAACAAAAAGTGCGAGGTAGTTTAATTGTACATCCATAGTTTTAGTTTTTTATGATTTTACAAGTTATTTACTAACCTGAAATTGCAAACTTTAAGAACACGAAATTTGCTAAAACAACCCAAGCGGAATAAAACGTGACTCAACCGGAAATAAACAAGGCCCAGCAGGAAGAGGTAAAACTGAATGATAATACCATACGGCTGATTGGCATACCCCTGTTTGGCATTTCCATCCCCAACCTCACCGGGCTTTTCGGAGATTTATCCATTATGGATATTCGGTATTGGCTTGGCTACATTTATTTTATAAGCCTGGCAGCTCTTATCTGGCAAGGGAATCGGTACTTACTTTTTCGGACACGTAAGCGCTTTACCTGGTTTGATAAACCCATTGAAAAACTTGTGCTCCTCTTCATGAACAATATTTTTTACACGGCACCATTAACCATTGCCTGGCTATGCATGTGGTACAACCTGACGGGATTCAGCGCGGTAAAATGGGATGTCATTTTAATCGTGTCTTTAATTAATGTCATATGTGTACTCTTTGTAACACATGTCTACGAAACAGTTTTTATGGTGAAAGAACAGCAGGGTGAACAAATAAAGAACATTGAACTTCAACGGGCCAAAGCTGAAGCCGAACTGGCAGCACTTAAAAATCAGATTGATCCTCACTTTATGTTCAACTCTTTAAATACGCTAACCCATTTAATCAAAGTCGATTCGCATAAGGCGTTGGAGTTTACTGAAAACCTTGCAGAAGTATACCGTTACATTCTAAGTCAGAAAGATCAAACCCTCGTTCTCTTGGATGATGAACTGGATTTCACTCAAAAATATACAGACCTGCTTCACCTACGATTTGGAAATGCTCTTATTATTCAGAAATTATTTAATGGAACAGCTGGAAAGAGTTTTCTGATACCTCCTACCTCCGTCTTTGTGGCATTTGAAAATGCCGTAAAACATAATGAGATCAGTGAGAAAACACCAATTCATATTAATATTGATATTCAGAATGGGCGACTTATTATCAGCAACTCAATGAAGCAACGAAAAAATCAAGTACACTCTTCAAATATTGGGCTAAAAAATCTGGATGAGCGATTCAAACTGGCAACAGGTCAAGGGATTGTATCCGGAAAGAAGGAAGAAAAATTTATAGTAGAGCTCCCACTAATACCTATTAACAGCTAACCTATGGATGTCATTATCATTGAAGACGAACTTCCTGCCAGAGCAAAACTGATCGCCATGTTGCAATTGCTCGATTCGACTATCCGGGTAATAGCGCAACTTGGCAGTGTGAAAGAGTCAATAGATTGGCTGAACAAAAATCGTGAGCCTACGCTTGCATTTGTTGACATACAGCTTTCTGATGATCATTCATTTGAGATTTTTAGAAAACATCCTGTAAAATTTCCAGTAATTTTTACCACTGCCTACGACAAATACTTATTGGAAAGTTTTGAGTTTAATTCAATCGACTACCTGCTAAAACCAATCACAGAAGAAAAACTAAAGCGCTCTTTAGAAAAAGTGCAAAACCTTAAACAACATTTTGTGCAGGGTAATATGCTGAGGTTGATTAATCATACTCCACCATCGGCCAAAAGCCGGATAGTAGTCCGCAAGGGAACAGAATTTATTGCCATCAACTTAGCTGATGTGGCCTATTTCTTTACGGAGCATAAAATTGTATTTGTCAGAGACTTCTCGGGTCGGCAGATGATTGTCGATAAAAATCTTGGCGAACTTGAGACTGAGTTAAATAAAGAAGATTTCTTTCGAGTCAACCGCAAATTTCTCGTTCATCAAAAAGCGATTGATCGTTTTAAGCCAGACAATGGAAAGATTCGGATTTTTCTAAAACCAGAAATTAACGAAGAAGTACATGTTAGTAAAGAAACTGCGCCAGAATTCAAACTTTGGATTGGGTCATAACTTCACAAAGCCTATCGTCAAGCACGGGTTCATTGAGTCAAAGGCAATGAATAACTAAAATCCCTCATCCTTCGGCTCCCACAATTCAATTTTATTGCCCTCCGGGTCCATGATCCATCCAAATTTGCCATACGGATATTCCTCGATTTCGCCTACAACCTGAACACCTTCATCTTTTAATACTTTCAGCAACGCGACCAGATTCTCCACACGATAGTTAAACATGAATGGTTTTTCGCTTGGCGCGAAATAGGTGGTGTCATCTTTAAAAGGACTCCAGGCGGTGAGTGCAGGTACCTTTGCTTCTTTATCATTAATGTCAATCCAGCGAAAAGAAGCACCGTATTCATCAACCGGCAAACCAAGATGTGTACTATACCATGCCTTCATTTTCTTAGGGTCAGATGTTTTGAAAAACACTCCTCCCAATCCAGTTACACGTTTCATTTTTTATTTTTTACATTTTTTTCATACATCTCAATCCATTGTTCAGGTGTAAGTTTCGAGGCGAGCTCACCAATCAAATCAATCGGCACATCCTCCGGTTTTCTAAATCGTATACAGGATTTACCCATATCCAGTTTCTTAGAGGAATACACTTTCCATTCATCCTGAAACCAATCCAGCAAATCACCAGACATAGCCATGTGATACACTGCAATATGATTTTTTTGAGAGGCAACACCCATGAACGGCAGCGGCAATTCGGGTGTGACATGATAGCCACCGGGATAAAGTTTGTGCGGCACCACGTATCCAATCATGCCGTAATTCATTTCTTCGTGAAACCCTTTGGGCAGATTCTTGAGAATCGTTTTGCGGATAGCGATAATGATTGACTTCCTATCAGCAGGCAGCGAATCAATGTATTCGGAAACGGTTTTGGCTTTTGATTGCATCCTGTAGCTGATTTTCTAAAACCTATATATGCTGATCTAGCAGAATAGCATTTCCATCCGGGTCTTTGATGGTGATGCTTGCCGGCCCCGTGGTTTTTTCATCGGCCTCGGTTTCTAACTTTATTCCGTCTGCCTTTAGCTTACGCTGAATTACTCTTATATCCTCAAACTGTTGCACTGTGGAGGCGTTTTCATCCCACCCCGGATTAAAGGTTAAAATGTTGCCCTCAAACATGCCCTGAAAAAGCCCGATGAGCGTACTGCCATTCTTCATGATGAGATAATTCATTTTTAGATCGCCCCCAAAGACAGTAAAGCCGAGGGTTTCATAAAATTTCTTTGAAGTCTCAAGGTCCTTGACACTAAGACTTACTGAAAATGCTCCTAGCTTCATACTTTCTCTTTTTATGTTAGAGTTAACGCTTGCCTTTTTAAATGCAATGTTATAGTCGGTTTCTTCTGTAATCATGGTCTTAGCCACAAAGCCAAAACAAAATGATGCAGCAATTCCTAAAATTAGCAAAGTTGATTTTTTCATTTTGCTTATAAGTTAATTTGAAACCTGATTTGGGTTTAAAGAGACAGGCAAAAATTCTTTCTTTCTTAACAAAGCTGCGCTCAACAATGAAATTATTAATCCCACTGGCAAAATTTCCATTAAGGTCATACCAAATCGAACTAATGGATTCTTGTACATCTCCCAAAAATCCTTCCATTCATCTCTTGCTTTGTCAAGAGCCGCCTCTGTGGCACCAGCCTCCTGAAGTTTTTCCAGTTCATGATTGGTCCATTGCTGGACAAACTGGTCTCCCATTTTTGCATACGAGACCTCCCAGGCAAGCGCATAAAACAGTGACGCAATCATGGTAATCGACATTCCGATTAAGAACCCCTTACCAAACGATACGGAGCCACCTCCCTGATTGTCGCGAAAGGATTTAATGCCAAAAAAGACGAGTGATAGGGCAATCACCATTCCGGTGTAGCCGACCAGGGCACCGCTGTCAAAATTTAATGTGCCATTTTCAAACAGGGGCATGGTCACCAGCGAGAGTCCTCCGGTGATTAGCCCGGAAATGACTCCATAGGTAATTACTATCTTCTTCATGGTTTAAATTTTTGACCAAAACTAAATTCTGCAGCACACAAGGCCTTCACCCGAAAGTATGAATTAGATAAAAATAGGAGAAATCACTCAAAAGTAGAAGCTTTGAGTTGCAAGCTTCGAGCCTCTAGCCACCAGCTAATAGCCTGAGGGGCGCTAAGCTATTCAGGGTATCAGCCTAAGTTCTTTCGCTTTCTGAATAGCCTGTGTTCTCCTGCTTACATTGAGCTTCACAAACAGATTAGAGGAATGTGTTTTGACAGTATTCAGCGACACAAAAAGTTTATCAGCAATTTCCTGGTTGGACAGCCCCTGAGCCATTAATGCGAGAACCTCATGTTCCCGTTTGCTAATGCCAAGATGTATAAGTTCTGATTTATTAAGAATAAATTCCGGGCCAACCATTACGACACGCTGACGGGTTAGTTTGAGGCCCGCCCAGATTCCAAGACCGGTGAATAACAAGGCGACCAGGCCCACATAAAACTCAACAGACAGATTGTGAGCGATTAACCGGTACTCAAAATACTTAAGCAGAAAGACCATTAAAGCCAGTGCGAGACCATATAGAATTACTGTTCGTTTCATCAATGTTCAAATACACAGTTTGTGTCGACAAATTTTTAAAACTTCTTCAAATCACTGAAACGGATGCCTACCCATAATGAGATGGTTAGATTGGCGGAAGTAAGATAAGAAGGATCTAAGGGAACATAGCCTGCTGTCCAATTAAACTGGAGCTTTGAGTAGTAACGACTTCCGCTGTAGCCCATATTCAAATTAAAGGAAGCAGCATACTCTACATTGACATACTTGTACTTAATATCATTCGCACGGTAAACATTAAAAGCAGTTCCCAGGCCAGCAAAAACCATCGGTGAGATAAATAGTCTTGAGTTCGGAATAACGATGTTAATGCCATAGCCTGGCATCACAAGCACACCGGGGGCTTTTATGTACACAAGTCCGGCCTGCTCACCAAATCGCGAAGAAAGATCAAAGGCTGCCGGTATCATACTTTCACTTTTTCCTCCTAAATTTCTATAAAAAGGTTCGAGACGTAACAGAAAAGATCCTGCCGTTTTTACCTGGTATTCGGATTGGTACATAGCAGCTCTGAAGGAATACTTCGCTGCATTAAAAAGGTAGGTCATTTGCAAACCCAGTCTTGCTTCATGCAACGAAGGCGTGGAATAAAATTCATCCTCTGTGCCCGACAATACGAAACCTTTATTATCCAGGTAATATCCACGAAATGCAAACTTGCGCAGTGTATAGCTTGCTCCCAGCCTTAACTGAGTGAGAGTACTTCGCTCTTGATTCAAATACGTAGTGCCCGGTAGCGAAAAACTGACGTCTCCATCGAACCACTTATAGGTAAGGCCCAACCCTATGTAGTCATTCGTGTTGGTATACAAATCTCCATTGAAACTTGTATGGTCATCTCTTTTGGATCCGAGGGAAACGTTGTTTCCCTGTAATCCATAAAAGAATCGAATTTCATTGGACCGCAAGGGCTTCCGGACAAAGTTTGAATCGGCATCAGAGAGGGTCAAAAACTGCTCTTGTGCTAAGCAGAAAAAAGCACCTGACAGATTAAACAAAAGAATTAGTCCAGCCCTAACGTACATCCAATTTTCAAAATACAAATATAAGGCAGTTTACAGATTAGGATTGTCCCAGCAATGGATTAAGGAAGCTCCTTTATAAAGAAATCATAGTGTTGTCCAAATTTTGATTTATGAAAGGGAGTAAGTATTAAATTAGTTGATCCAAATTCCCGATCAGGAATTGGTGAAAAATAATCGTCATTGTAACAGCTTTGCATAAAATCATAATACTTGCTTACAAATTCCATTCGAATCCTATTCTTAAAATAATGCTTATCTTCCTCTAATATTTTAGAAAATTTAATTTGCTCTATTAACAATTCAACACTATTAAGTTCAGTAACTCCATAGTTTGCGTATCTAATTAGAAAAGACAACTCTTTATAATAATCACGTTTGCGATAAAATTCTACTGATCGAATATTTCCTGTATATAAATCCTTGAGATCGTCATTATAATCCTTACTCAACGTAACCCTGCTCAATACATCATAGAAATACCCAATGCAATTCAATGTATTCATTTTTGGTTTTGTAGGTGGTATACCGTAGCTAAATGGCGGTTGGTCGTCTAACAGTTTTTCCAATATTTCCTTCACCCGCTCAAATTCCTTTTCCAAATGAGGTTTGATATTTTGACTTTCTATAACTTGGTTTTGCCTTCTAAGCATTTCAAGTTGCCTTATTGTCAAGATAAAAAATAATAATGCTGTAATAATTGTCCCTATTGGAGTAACTATGTTATTGAAATTACTTGCATTGTATTCAAGATGAAGACCCTTCCAGAACCAAAACCTTGTACCGATGTCGATTAATAAGAGAATGAGAATAGATCCCAGTAATAGTATCTTATAGTTCTTCTTAATCAGGTCAATAATCCATTTCATACTTCAAATTTTGTCAGTAGCAATTGGTAAGAGGCAAAGACAAATGTAGCTACAATTTGTAGGCTTAATGATTTGACCTTAAAGCCTAATTTTATTACATTCGCTAGCCCAGCCAAACCAACCAATAATGAGAACAATAATTTTAAGCTACTTACTCTTATTCACTACTTTTTCAGTTAATTCTCAGCGAATTATGGACAATGCGATGTCAGGGGGGACAATTCCAACTGTTGGGACAGCAAGTACCACAATTACCGAAATGGGAGTTTTTGAGACAAATGTAAATGTCGAGAGGTTAACCATGACTGATATTCCAGACAGTCATCTTAGTTCCTTTGGCGAAAAAGGAGGTGAGATTAATCACCATATTTTAAATGATCAAAACAAATTTTCAGTCAATGATTTAAAAAATATGTTGGGAAGAATTTACAAAAGAACTGTCAACGGTTATGATCCTGAATCAAAAACAGCATTATACGATAGATATAATTCAGGTGTCTATTTGGCTTTAGAAAACATTGACAAAATAGAAATAGAACTTCCTAAGGATGATAACAATGCAATTGTCCAAATACAGACTGTAGATGAATCAAACGTTTCAGAATTGGGATTTTTAGGTTGCAAATTTTCAGAGGAAACTAAAATTGGATATGAAACTATAAAGGAAATGGTTGCAAGTGCTTCGATAGACGATCGGTATATAGATGCAGTCGCTGCCAAAACTGCAATTGGTAAAAAAGAGTTAGCTCTCTTTGGTGATCAGTATGGTTTATCAAGCAAATTAACTCTTTGGAAAATCCTAGAAAGGAACGGAAATTGGATTAGAAATCAGACAGAAATAAAAATACCAATTCCGGGGACAATTTTTAGTGTTAATGGGAAAAACAATTACCTATCCAATAATACGAAATACACTATCAGATACTTGCTTCAAGTTTCTTTAACACCAATTAAATAGACAGAAATTCTAAAAAATATTTAAAAACGCAAATAGAAGGTTAATCTTTTCTGCTTCGCAAAATCTCTCGCCTCGTGGACTCTGACAGAGCAAAGCATCATTTTCAAATCATCACATCATTCCTCCACTATTCAATACTGCCAATCCAACTCTTGGAAGGATCACGATAGGTATTGATTATGGCAAAAATAATAATAGTCCTGCTTGCTTCCTCCACTTCATAATGAATCATGAAGGGAAATTTACTAACCGGTAAACATCTGAAATTGTCGTAGCGGATTTGATAAAAAGGATTTCGTCTTAGAATTTCGAAGGACTGAAATACTGAGTTATTAAACCGAACTCCTAAATTTGGTTGCTGTTCTTCATAGTAATCGAATCCTTGCTGAATATCGAGTAATGCCCTTTCATCTATCTTGATTTGATAGGGAGACATCAACTCAATTTAAACCGATGTTTAACTTCATCCCAGTTTTTCAACGAACCGGGAGAAGAAGTTTGTTTCCTTTTACGCACCAAGTCTTTATGTTCTTCGGAAATCGGAGAGTCCTCAATGGCAACGAAATCAATGCTGTTCAGAAGTTCAACGAAAAAATCATATTTTTCTTCAGGTACTGAAAGAGTAATCTTCTTCATGTCAATTTCTTTAGTGCAAATTAACAAATTTTGATCTTTTCCCCACGTACTCCTCTGATGCTGAAGAAAATAATATGAAATATCGAATTGATCATTTTCAAATTTTCAAATCAACTAATCATCAAATCATCTCACTACTTGTCTTTGCTCTCCCAGGTTTTCAATCCCCAATTCAATCACATCTCCGGCTTTAAGATATACCGGAGGGTGAAAACCGTGACCTACTCCTGATGGTGTGCCGGTGGAAATCACATCGCCCGGAAGCAAGGTCATGAACTGGCTGATGTAACTGATGAGAAAAGGAACTTCGAAGATCATGTCATCTGTATTGTTGTCCTGCATCATCTTGCCGTTTACCTTCAGCCACATCTTTAAGTTGTTGAAGTCGGCAATCTCATCTTTGGTAACGAGATAGGGGCCCATAGGTGAAAAGGTATCACAACCTTTGCCTTTGGTCCACTGGCCGTTACGCTCCAGTTGGTATTCACGTTCACTATAATCATTGTGCAGACAGAAACCTGCCACGTGATTCATCGAATCTTTTTCTTCTACATAAGAAGCTCTCTTCCCTACGATCACTGCCAGCTCACATTCCCAGTCTGTTTTTTTACTATTACGCGGAATAGTGAGCCCGTCATTCGGTCCGGTCAGGGCAGAAGTTGATTTGAAAAAAATAATAGGCTCCGGTGGTAAGGGCATCTTTGTTTCAAAGGCGTGCTTGGTATAGTTGAGGCCCACGCAGATTATTTTAGACGGTCGCTGAAAGCAAGGTCCCAGTCGTGTACCCTCCTTTACTAAAAGCAGCGTGCTTTTGTTTTTAGTCAGCCAGGTTTCCAGTCGCGATAATCCATCTGATTCAAAAAATGCCTCGCCATAATCTTCTCCAAAAGCAGAAGCATCAAACATTTTGTTGTCTATCAATACTCCGGGCTTCTCCTTGCCCACTTCTCCAAATCGAAATAGTTTCATGTTGTTGTATTTTAATATTCAGGTATTCTTCAAATCAACTCATTATTTTCTAAATATCCGCTGAAACGGTCGTATCGTTTGTCCAATAAAATCTTCAGGAAAAGCTTCTTTGTCGGGTAAACCTACTGGAAGATTCTCATCATCAGACGGCCAGTAGTTTGTTTTAAAAAGATAATCCCAACTACTTAAGGTGATTCCATAATTAAAACCAAATGGATGTGATGCAGGCATATCCTTGACATGATGCCACAAGTGCATTTGTGGGCCGTTGAGGATATACTTAAAAGGACCCAATGGAATTTTAAGATTGGCGTGGCCCAATTGCCCGATCACCAGTGTAAAAATATGAACGATAAAAAAATCGGTGATACTAAAACCAATCATAGCCAGTGGAATGTATTCCAATGTGCGGTAAAGGATATTTTCCATCCAATGATAGCGAAGTAAAGCCGCAAAGCCCATCTGCCGGGTGCTGTGATGTACTTTATGAAACTCCCACATCCAGTTGACATGGTGGTACATCCGGTGAATACTCCACTGCATAAAATCGCGCAAGACGAAAATCAAAAGCAGTTGAAGCCAGCCCGGTAAACTTCCGACTTTTATTGCTACGGTATTAGTAATACCAAATAGTCCTAAAAAATCATTGAAGAGTTGCACCCCTACCATGGACAAGGCATTATAGGCGATGAGCGAAAACAGAAAGTAATTCCAGAATAAGTAAAAGATATCCAGCCAAAAGTACTCCCGGATAGCAGGTTGATTTTTCCGCCAGGGAAATAGTATCTCCAGGGCATAAATAATTACTGAAGCACCTACCAGCCAATAGAAGTAGTTGTGCCAACCTGGGTTAAAAATTTCAGTGATGAAATAATTCCAGTAGCCAGAATAGGCTCCACTGATAACGTTGAGATAGTTGTCCAAGGTTTCTAAATTTGAGGCCTACGTATTGTTTTAGACCCTCACCATAATGTCAGTAAAATCAATTTTATTTTCAAATCTTCAAATCAACTCATCAATAAATCATCCTGCCCATCCCTCTCTATCCAAACTCCTATACTGAATCGCTTCTGCGAGGTGTTCGATTTTAATTTCTACCGAGCCCGTTAGGTCGGCAATGGTACGCGAAACTTTAAGAATGCGATCATAAGCCCGCGCGGAAAGTCCCAACCGTTCCATGGCTGTTTTTAATAAGGCACGCCCGGCATCGGTGATCACACAAATTTCTTTCACCATGTTCGAAGGCATCATAGCGTTACAATAGATTTCTTTCTGTCCTCTAAAACGCTCTGTTTGAATTACTCTTGCCTTGACCACTCGCTCCCGAATCTGATCGCTTGTCTCTGATTTTCGTTGGGCTGTCATTTCATCAAAGCTTACGGGCACAACCTCCACATGCAAGTCGATACGATCCAACAGCGGGCCGCTCACTTTACTTAAATAGCGTTGCACTACCCCCGGTCCACAGACACATTCCTTCTCGGGGTGATTGTAATATCCGCACGGGCACGGGTTCATACTGGCGATGAGCATAAAATTGGCTGGAAACTCAATGGAAATTTTTGCACGGGAAATCGTAACCCGTCTCTCTTCCATAGGTTGCCGCATTACTTCAAGAACGGTACGTTTGAACTCTGGCAGCTCATCTAAAAATAAAACACCATTATGCGAAAGTGAAATTTCACCCGGCTGAGGATTGCCGCCACCTCCTACCAACGCCACATCTGAAATAGTATGGTGCGGACTTCGGAAGGGTCGGGTGGTTATCAATGTAGAATCAGCTCCAATTCTTCCTGCTACCGAATGAATCTTAGTGGTCTCCAATGCTTCATTCAAAGTAAGTGGCGGAAGGATGGTAGGCAATCGTTTGGCCAACATCGTCTTGCCTGCACCGGGTGGGCCAATCATGATCACGTTGTGACCACCCGCTGCTGCAATTTCAAGTGCTCGCTTTATATTCTCCTGGCCTTGTACATCTTTGAAATCGGAATCATAACTATTGAGCTTGCTCATGAAAATATCACGTGTGTCTACGACAAGCGGCTCAATCTTTTTCGTGCCCTCCAAAAAATCGATGGCATCTTTCAGAGTCTCAACGCCAATGACGTTGAGATTATTGACAATAGCCGCCTCGAGGGCATTTGACTTGGGCAATATGAATCCTTTGAATTCTTCCTTACGCGCCTGAATAGCAATAGGCAATACTCCCTTGATCGGTCTTAATTCACCATCAAGTGCCAACTCACCCATGATCATATATTTTTCTAAATCTTCCACATTGATCTGACCTGATGCCTTTAGAATGCACAACGCCAACGGTAGATCATAAGCAGAGCCTTCTTTGCGAATGTCGGCAGGAGCTAAATTCACAACCACTTTATTGCGAGGCATAAAAAAGCGGGAAGTCTTCATGGCCGACTCAACCCGATGTGCACTTTCCTTGACTGCATTATCTGGCAAACCACTCATGTGAAAATGCTGTCCTTGGGTTACATTGACTTCTACAGTGATGGTTTTGGCATCAACGCCTTGCACTGCACTTCCAAAAGTTTTTGCAACCATTCTACCTCCTTAGATATTTAAATTGAGAATCTTGATTAATCCCCGGTCCATTTTTTCTATCTCACTTTGAGTAAGGCTACCCAATCTGCCAACAACAATTTCTTTATCCAGTGTCGTGATTTTATCAAGTCGTAAGAAAGAATCACATTTTAGTCCGTTGATTTCGGATGATTTAATACTAATAGCAGCCTCAGTCTTCCTTTTTAGTTGGGAGGTAATAAAGGCAACGACAATATCTTGATTAGAATCAATTAGTACTACAGAGGGCCTTAGTTTAGCTCCGGAAAGATCAGTAAAAGGAAAAGGGACAACAATGATATCCCCCTTCTTCATTTATATCTTTCCTTTAGATCAGAAATCTTATAGAGAGCTTCCTCTTCTTCTAAAAATGAAAATGAAGTTGATTTGGAAGTAATTTGTTTTAAGCCCTCTACTAAAAGACTGTCGTCAATCCGGACGATCAAAAACTCTACAAAATCTGAAGCTTCCTCCAATTTGTGGTCGGGGAGTTTTTCAAGCTGTTCTCGGGTTTTTTTTAGTAAAAGCTCGCGACTCATATAATTGGAGATTGAATAACGAAGATATGAATTCCGTTTAAAACAATCAATAAGCGATTAGATAACCTGTTTTTCGATAAGCAGAATTAAAATATGTATAATCTTAATATGAATTTCCTGTATCCTGTCGGCATAACCAAAGTGAGAAACACGAATCTCCACATCAGCATAAGGAGCAAGTTTACCACCATCTTTGCCGGAAAGGATGATCACTTTCATTCCTTTCTCTTTTGCGGTCTGGGCCGCACGGATAATATTAGCTGAATTACCACTGGTGCTGATGCCCAACATCACGTCACCCTTGTTACCCAGAGCTTCCAGATAGCGGGAAAATACAAACTCATATCCAAAATCGTTACTCACACAGGAAATATGGCTTGGATCAGAAACGCAAATGGCGGGAATTGCTTTCCGATTTTCACGATAGCGCCCGGTAAGTTCTTCTGCAAAATGCATGGCATCGCAATGTGAGCCACCATTACCACAGGAAATTACCTTCCCTCCTGCCTTCACTGAATCTGCAATAACTTTTGAAGCTTCTTCTATCGCAGAAATATTTTCAGCATTCGCTAGGAAAGTATTGAGTACAAGGGCCGCCTCTTGCAGTTCAGTAGTAATGACCTTGCCGAATTGCATACTATTTATTTACCGAAGGTGTAATTTTCTGAGCTGCTTGTTTCGAAGACTCTTGCATATCATAAACTTTCGCTTTGAGGGTATTGTTTTCATGACGCATAGCATCGGACTCTTTCACATTTTGCTTTTTATCCTTCCAAGTCCAGATAAAATCGATGGCAAATAAAACTACTCCGAGAAATGCGCCATATTTAAACAAGGAAAAGTTAGATAGAATTCTGGCAAGCAGTCCAAAATCATCCTTTTGTGCATCCATATAAATCGTAAACAGGAGCGTGATCAAATGATATCCACCGAAAATAGAAAAGAAGATAATCCTGTTTTTTGTTATCATAGCCTTGTTGGAAACAACAAACTTAGGGTTTTTAAACCATTGCAAAAATGTAATTTCGATGAAAACCTTGCATCCTATTCAACCAGCATTTATCTGCTGAAAACGAACTAAATCAATTCTAATCACCCAATTGCACAAAAGTTCTACCCCTTTTGGATATCGCTTAGCTTTCTATAGAGTCCGTATTGGCGACTAAGCTGATCGTGTGTGCCGCGTTCCATGATCTGTCCATTCTGAATGACAATGATTTCATCAGCATGCTGGATTGTGCTAAGCCGGTGAGCTATAACAATGGAAGTCCGGTTTTTCATCAAATTAAACAGCGCTTCCTGAACGAGCTTTTCCGATTCTGAATCCAAAGCAGAAGTAGCCTCATCCAGAATAAGAATGGGTGGGTTTTTTAGAACAGAACGGGCAATACTTAACCTTTGTCGCTGACCCCCGGAGAGTTTGGAGCCTCGTTCACCAATAAATGTTTGATATCCATTTTCGGTTTGCATAATAAAATCATGCGCATTGGCTATTCTGGCGGCCTGCTCTACTGCTTCCTGACTTGCCTCTGCCATACCAAAGGCAATGTTATTAAAAATAGTGTCGTTGAAAAGAATCGACTCTTGCGTAACAACTCCCATTTGTTTTCGTAGTGATTCAATTTCATAATCGGTTAACGAAACACCATCAATACAAACCTCACCTTCCGAAGGATCATAAAATCGGGGCACTAAATCCGCCAGTGTTGATTTGCCTCCGCCCGATTGTCCCACCAAAGCAATCGTTTTACCTTTCTCCACCTTGAGATTAATGTTCTTTAAAACAAATTCCTTGTCGTAGGCAAAACTTACATTCTTAAATTCAATATTTTTTTCAAATTGTTGCAGTTGTATTGCATTGGGCTTATTTCGGATTAACGGCTTTGTATCCACTACGGCAAAAATCCGATCAGCCGAAGCAGTACCCTTCTGAAGAGAAGTGATTCCATTCGAAAAACTTTTTGCGGGCTGTATGATCATCGTGAACACAGCCAAAAATCCTAAAAATGAGGACGGCTTCAATGTAGATGTCTCACTCAATACCATGTTACCTCCAAAGAAGATAATGCCTGCTATAATCATTACTCCCAGAATTTCAGATACCGGTGAAGCCAACTCATTTTTATAGGACAGTGATTTATTCACCTTCCTGTAGTAATTGCTTTCCTCTTCAATTTTATTAATGACAAAATTACGTGCATTGAAAGCCTTCACGACACGCATTCCACTAAAGGTCTCATCTAATATATTCACAATTCGCCCGAGCGACTCCTGACTTTGGGTAGCTTGTTTTTTCAGTCGTTTTATAATTTCCGCCAGTACTCCACCTGTGATCGGTAAAACTAAGAGTGTAAAAAGTGTTAACTGAGGAGAGATGGTAAACAACACGAAGAAATAAACCAAAATAGTGATCGGCTCTTTTAACACAGCTTTCAAGCTATTCATTACTGCATTCTCCACTTCCTGAACATCATTTGTAAAACGAGATATCAAATCACCTTTACGTTCTGAATTAAAATAGCCGATGTGAAGTAAGGATACACTTCTAAAGATATCCATACGAATATTCTTTACCAGGTCCACACGAATTTTGGTAGCCATCACCCGCTCGAGGTACCTGAAAAGATTGGCCATTATTACACAAATCACAATTAGCGCACAGACGAACAGAAGCGCATTCAGCCTGCCATAATCAAAAATGATGGAGAGGAAATAATGATTGAAAACGGCTACGAGATAGTCGGAGGTTACACTAAAATCAGGAAGCAGTGGTACTTCCACAACTTTCCGTGTTTGATCAAAAAGCACTTCCAACATGGGAATGACCAACACAATATTGAAGGCTCCGAAAATAATCCCCAGGATCGAGTAAGTAAAGAACAGTATTAACTTGGAAGGTAATTGATGCGCATAGGAAAGGACACGAAAGAAAGTCTTCATCAGGATTTGGTCAAATCAGAAATCATAAAGCCGCTGCGGGATATTCCAACGCAAAGCTAAGGAAGTTACGGAAGTATTGGTGTTATAGATTGTAGAGGGGCTCTTGCTGTTACGGATGATCTGCTTGATATCAATGAAGATATTATGCTTTAGCTGATAGGAAGCCGTCACGTCAACAAAGGCAATATTGTTTTCAATGCCCTGACCAATTTTATTTCCATAATCGCTCTGTCTTGTATTGTAATTTTTCAAAATATCTCCTCCCCAATTCTCGTTAGTCGCATCACGTCCGGTTTTAGTGTAAAACGATTTGAAAATTAAATTCAGCTTAGGTAGCGGTTGGTAACGAATGATACCAACCAGTTCAGTGAAATTGGCGCCTAAAGGATGGGCAAAAGATTGACGATAGTTCGAGTAATTACCATACTGAGTATTGTGTGAGTAGGTATAGGGTCTCACCACATTTGCTTCTATTTGAAGATCGAGATTAGCAATACCCAATACATCAATATATTTCATTCCTCCCTGCACGCCCACTTTATTGGCCCACCATCCATTACCTGCCTTTACTTCTTTCAGCAGAAATTCATCAATCACTAACTGTCCATAAAACGAAATGCGCTTGGCAGCATTCCATTTAAAATCTAAACCAAGCATCACATTGTCGCTACTTCCAAACTGTTGTTCAATAGCGCGATAAAAGATAACCGGATTCAGGTAGCTCCATTCAAAAGAATCTCCATTGAGAGAATCTTTAGGACTAAACACGACCGATTCAAACAATCCAAGATTAAATTTTTTTCCAATGTTGATGCTGAGGTGATGAAACGCCATAAATTTCTCTGGATATTTATTGCCGTTTGTAGTACTTTTTGTGTCTGCCGCCACCCTGTTGAGTTGAAATAAATAATTAATCTTCCAGACTTTAACATTGGTTCTTAGAAAAAGCGCTGGAGGCGCATAATCTGAAAAAATCAGCGATCGGTATCCATTGCCTATGAAGGTGCGGTCGTGACCAAATTGCATATAGACATGTTTACTGATACTAAAGTCGATATAGGCACGGGCTTGAAAAAAATCTACGCCATTGGTTTTAAAGTTTTTCCAATAACCTTCATGAGGAACGACCGGGTTTTGGGTTACTTGGTCCTGCACATAGGAAGGAAGAATAGATTGGTTATCGCTCAAATAAGTATAAAAGCCAATTTTGCGGTCTATCATTCCTCGAATTTCAACACCTCGTGTGTTGATAAAAGTTGCGTCACTTAAACGTGAATCTTTGCCAATCCCGGCATAAAGAACAGGACTGACATGCAGATCAAAGTCAGGTATATCAACATAAACGAGGTCTGATTTCTTCTTATAAAGTTGCTTAAGGACTGGTTTATAACTCCCGTTGGTCGTAGCATGACTCCACTCCCAACTGTCATTGCGAAGATATTCAGCATTAAACAGATCGGAACGAGAAGTAAAAACATTGTCCTTGGTGGAAAGAGAGTCCACAAAAGCAACAATGGCCGATCGTTTATACGGTTTCACGGAAGTGAAAATCTCAGGAGCAACCCTGCCGGCTTTTACCTCATAACGATCTATCCAATGGTAGTAGTCCTCATTGAGTGTGGCGTTGGTGCTTTGGGCTAATGCCTGCCCGACAATAGTTAAGGATAAAACGCAAAAAAAAATAAACCTCATCATTTATGAGACCCTAAATAAATTTCAATGGTCACTGCAATTTCAGGAAACTCCTGCAAGATTTTTTTATCGTACGTAAGCAAAGGGACATTAAGTCGCACTGCCAAGGCAACAAACTCACAATCATAGGCCGAGCATGCTGACTTCTTTATGAGTGCAAAAACTTCATCTGACTTTACTGGTTCTTCATACCCCCACACAAGTTCCTCAGCCTTGATCATGGCATCCTGAATATGTTCATATGAAAGTAGTCCCTTACGAAAATACAGAGCTGCAATATTTCTAAACTCACTGCGCCAGAGCGGTGGCACTATCCAAAGTGAATTCTTTTTGTACAACTCTTCAACGGCTAAATTTTGGGAACTTGGGAAATACAAATAGGCCAAAACGTTTGTATCGACAACGATCATGGACGCCCTTCATTAATGGCTTGCTCTATTTCCTCAGGGCTAAGTCGTACTTTTATTTTGCTCCTGAACTCCCTTGCTTTCCTGATTATTTCATCAGGGTCAGGACGTTCGGCTCTGACGATGTGATTTTGAATAGCTCGGATGATTTCACTGTTTATACTCCTTTGGCTATTCTTTGCCCGCTCTTTTAACTGCTTGTAAACCTCTTCAGGAATGTTTTTTAAAGTGATATTAGCCATAACGGTTCCATTTTGGTTCCAAAATACAACCTTGCCAAATTCTTCACAAATCGAATATTGTCATCTTGCAGATTGATTCAATTTTCCTACTTTTGCAGTCCTTAAAGAATTCAAAATGAAAAAAAGCATTCATCCTGAGTATAAAGACGTGGTTTTCTGGGATACTTCAAGCGATTTCAAGTTTTTGAGCCGCTCGACTTCCATTCCTAAAGAAACTACCAAGTGGACAGACGGAAAAGAATACCCTGTTATCAAGGTCGAAGTTAGTTCCGCCTCTCATCCATTCTTCACCGGCAAAAAAATGTTCCTGGACACCGCAGGCCGTGTTGAGAAATTCAAAACCAAATACCAGAAAAAATCCTGATTCTTTTAAACTTAGCGGTTTAATGAAAGGTCTTCTACGGGAGACCTTTCTCTTTTTAAAAGAAGGACAAATCTTTCACCTATTTTAGCAAAATGAATATCATCCTGTTTGACGATCCCAGCATCCGGACAGCACTGCTTCCTTTCACCTTTACAAGACCGGTAGCCGAAATTCGCGTGGGGATTCTTACGCTGACAGAGAAATGGCAAAAGTATCTTCAGGGTGATTTTTCATTCCATACTGAAGAATACTTAAATAAGAAATATAGGTTTACTCCAGCCAAAGACAATCTCTGGATCAATGGTGCGGTTTGTCCGGATGCTTCATTGATAGCCGCAGTAAAATCATTAAGCCTCGGAGAAGGGCTGACTAAAAACTCCAGGGTAGTTGCTTATCGAACACGTGAGGATGAACTACCCGAAGTAATTTCTGGATCAATAAAAGAATATCCCAACGAGATTTTCATCATTGATCAGGTTTGGAAAATCTTTCAATACAATGGAGATCAAATCAGGGCAGATTTTAAGTTGCTCACGCAAGGAAGAAAGTCGGCACCAATCAAGGATGTTCATACCCGTGTATACAATGCAGAAGCAATCTTTCTCGAAGAAGATGTTGAAATAAAGGCTGCTGTACTCAATGCAGAAAACGGCCCCATCTATCTTGGCAAAAATAGTCACGTACAGGAAGGATCTTTAATCAAAGGACCGTTCGCCCTCTGCGAAGAATCTTATGTAAATATGGGAGCTAAAGTGAGAGGTGATACCACAGTAGGACCATACTCAAAAATCGGAGGTGAAGTAAGTAATTCTGTCATCTTTGGTTATAGCAATAAAGCACATGATGGCTTTTTAGGAAATTCTGTGATAGGTGAGTGGTGTAATATTGGGGCAGATACCAACACCTCCAATCTCAAAAACAATTATGAAAATGTGAAACTTTGGAGTTATGGTAAAAAAGGTTTCGCAGATACCGGCCTGATGTTTTGTGGCTTGATGATGGGTGATCATAGTAAATGTGGTATCAACACCATGTTTAATACCGGAACCGTGGTGGGAGTCAGTGCGAGCATCTTTGGCGATGGTTATCCCCGAAATTTCATTCCTTCCTATGCCTGGGGCGGAGCTGCCGGATTTACAACATTTCAGTTGAACAAAGCATTTGACACGGCCGCAAAGGCCATGGAAAGAAGAGGCTTGACACTCACTGAAACAGACAAAGAAATAATGGCCACTATTTTTAAAGTGAGCTCTGAAAACCGGGTTTGGGAAAAGAAATGAGATTCAAAGACGTACCCGGATCATCTCACGTAAAGAATAGACTTATCCAATCTGTGAAAGCTGTCACGGTTCCGCATGCGCAGCTTTTTTCAGGACAGACGGGTGCTTTAAATCTTCCGATGGCCCTAGCCTTTACCACGTATTTACATTGTCAGAATAAAGGAGAGCATGATGCCTGTGGCGAATGTCCCGCTTGCAGCAAAAGTCTTAAGTATATCCATCCCGATACCAATTTTGTTTTCCCGATGGGAAATGTAAAAGGAGATAAAGATGAGGATCGGTTTAAGGCAGAGACCATGAAGACATGGCGCAGTTTTTTGACAGAACAACCCTTCGGTAATCTTGACGATTGGGCAGGCTACTACGGAGGTGAAGATAAGCAGGCTATTATTTCGAAAGATGAGAGTCGAGAAATAATTAAAACACTTTCATTAAAACCTTTCGAAAGTCCTTACAAGCTGATGCTCATCTGGCAGCCGGAATACATGCATCCTTCTGCTGCCAATGGTATTCTTAAAATTTTAGAAGAACCACCTCCTAATACATTCTTTCTTCTTGTCACCAATGCTGCTGAACGGTTGTTGCCAACTATTCTATCCCGTACCCAAATCGTGCAGATTCCTATGCTTTCGGATGAAGAAGTGAACGCTCATCTGAAATCATTGGGCAACGTTGAGGAAAGCAAACTAGATAAAATTGTTCAACTAGCAGAAGGGAATCTCAACCTTGCACTAAAATTAATTGATCAGGAGGAAGACCATCACTTCGAATTGTTTTTCACCTGGATGCTGGCTTGTTTCAAAAAAGAGTATGCTAAATTAGTTGCTATGGCAGATGATTTTCATACACTCGATAAAATGAATCAACGGAATTTGATGACCTATAGTCTCAACATGATGCGCGAAACCTTACTTCAATTATCCGGTGCAACAAGCATCAACCGATCAAAAGGAAATGAGCTTGAGCGAGTTCAGAAGTTCAGCAAACTGATGAATGTTTCACGAATTGAAAAATCGAGTCACCTGATCAATGATGCAGCCTATCACCTGGAGCGCAATGGCAGTGCGAAAATGATCTTCATGGATCTATCGCTCCAACTCTCCAATGTGATTAATCCCTAACGGATGTTACGCAAAACAATCAATGTCATTTCGAGCGTGAGCGAGAAATCTCCCAATTTGTTATCCATTAAGAAGATTTCAAATTCGTTTTATATTTTTGCAGTACTAATCTTTTTATCTATGAATAAATTATTTTCTGTTCTTGCTTTACTAACGCTTACCCTTTTCTGGAGCTGTGCTCAAAACAAGAGTGATTATGTAATAACCATTAAAACAAACTATGGAGACATGACTGCTTTGCTTTACGATGAGACGCCCAAGCACAAGGAAAATTTTATCAAGCTGGCAAAGGAGCATTACTTCGACAGCATGCTTTTTCACAGAGTCATTCAGGGTTTTATGATTCAGGGGGGCGATCCTAATTCAAAGAAGGCAGCTCCCGGACAAAGCTTAGGTACCGGTGGGCCTGGCTACACCATAGACGCAGAATTCAATCCAAAATTCTTTCACGAGAAAGGGGCACTGTCTGCTGCCAGAATGGGAGATCAAACCAATCCTTTAAAGGCTTCCAGTGGTAGTCAATTTTATATTGTGCAAGGAACGGTGATGCCCGTGGCCGATGCAGAAGATCTTAAAATTGATCAGATGAAATTGAATATGGGTTTTCAGCAAATCATGCAGAATCCGGCCAACAAGCCACTCATTGATTCATTAAATCAATTGTACATGTCAGGGGATTTGGAAGGGTATAAGAAAAAAATCTTTAGCCTTGTTCCTCGCATAGAAAAAGAAACAGGCACTAAAGTGACTAAAGAAGTGTCACCAGAAAAAATAAAGGCCTACACAACGGTAGGAGGTGCAGGCCACCTAGATGGAGAATATACGGTCTTTGGAAAAGTAATTAAAGGCCTTGAAGTCATTGATAAAATTGCAGCGCTGCCCCTAGGGGGCGAACGTCCACTGGAAGATGTTCGCATGTTTGTGACCGTGGAGGAAATGCCAAGGAAAAAGATCACAAAGCTTTATGGGTATGTTTATCCACAAATGAAGTAAATTTGCTGAGTGAAATCTAACGTCAAGTACTGGGTTGAAATTGTTAACTACGATCTGGAAACAGCCAAAGCCATGCTCAAGACAAAGAGATGGTTGTACGTAGGCTTCATGTGCCACCAAGTCATCGAAAAAATACTAAAGGCCTATTATGCCGATAAAAAAAATGAATTACCTCCTTACATCCATAACCTTTTCAAATTATCTTCTTTATCGCACTTAAATCAGCTAATGTCCGAGGAGCAGCTTAATTTCTTGGACGAATTAGAGCCACTGAATATCCAAGCCAGGTATCCTTCGTATAAGAAAGATATTCTTAAAAAAATTTCACCGAAAGCATGTAAAGAAATGATCGAAAAAACCGAACTTTTAAAACTATGGATCGAAGAGCAATTAAGAAAATAGCTCACCAGTATGGTTTAGCTGTCAAACGGTTTATACCAAAAAGCGAAGTCATACTTTTTGGATCTTATGCAAAAGGTACAGCCACGTCTGATAGCGATATCGATATTGCCATTGTTGTTCAACGAAATCCGCAGGAGTTTCTTACTACCCATCAGTTGCTATTTAAACTTAGAAGAGGTATTGACGCGCGGATTGAGCCCGTTCTAATTTCAGCCAAAAATGATCCCGCAGGCTTTCTTGATGAAATCAGGAAGACGGGGATAATAGTGGCATAAGCATGAAAATCCTCGTCACAGGCTCCAACGGCCTGCTCGGCCAAAAGCTGGTTGAATTAATTTCGAGCAAAGAAGATCATCTCATCGCGACAGCAAAATCGAAATTAGCCCTTGATCTGCCACAAGGCGAATTTCATTTCCTTGACATCACCAGGCTGGAGGAAGTGGAGAAATTGATCATCGCAACGAAACCCGATGTGATCATCAACACTGCCGCCATGACACAGGTTGATCAATGTGAAACGGAACAAGAAGCCTGCTGGAAGAGCAACGTTCTTGCCGTTGAGAATGTCGCGAAGGCTTGCGAAAAGTCGGAGTCACACCTTATTCATATCTCTACCGATTTTATTTTTGATGGCACACACGGCCCATTGGATGAATCTGCAATTCCAAATCCTATCAGCTTTTATGGAAAAAGTAAACTGGCTGCCGAAGAGATTATCCAGCAAAGTAAATTGAATTGGACCATCATCCGGACTGTTCTTGTTTATGGTGTTACCCAAGACATGAGCCGCTCCAATATTGTGTTATGGGTAAAGAAGAGCTTAGAAGAAGGTAAAGTGATTAATGTTGTTAATGACCAGTGCCGTACCCCAACTTTAGCAGAAGATTTGGCCATAGGTTGCTATCTGGCGGCCACCAAGAAAGCAAAAGGAATATTCAATATTTCAGGCTATGAAATGATGACTCCCTATGACATTGCGATCAAAACAGCAGAATATTTTGGATTAGATAAATCATTAATCCACCAAACCGACTCTTCGAAATTCAAACAGCCTGCTGCGCGACCACTTAAAACCGGTTTTATCATTGATAAAGCGAAAAGGGAATTGAGGTATGCTCCGAGAAGTTTTAATGAAGGATTGAAAGTACTTGCTTCACAAATCAATTAGGTTAAGCATAGGCACTCGTTGCAAACGAGCGCCATCAGAAGGCAGCTCAGTTGTCAGAATGGCAAGACATCAGAATTATCTTGTTTGTCTATTTGCAATGGTTTGTCTTGGCCAAAAAAATTCACTCCGCTGTCCCAAGTGTCCACATTTATAATTGGCTTGCCTATAAATTCACTTGCAAAGCGAAGTGCTTCCCTTACACTCTCAGGTGTGAGCTTAAACCATTCTCGTTTGTACTTGCTTAAACGAAATTTCTTATGAAGTAAACTCTCCAATTCTCTGCATTTTTCAGTTACAAAAAAGCCCATAAGGTAAAATTCATAAGGATTCGAAGTTTGTAACTGAGATAACCTTTGTTCTAGGTCCTTTGTTATACCAATTTTGTATAAGTCTGAGTCGCGAACCGATATAATATATACCCCGTTTTTCTGTCTTACCTTATCAATGACTATGCTTTGTATAATATTGCCCTCGCAATATTTTTCACCTGCCCTCCATAAAATTCTTGGCTCAGCTGCACTAATTATTTCAAACCCATTTTTTACGAGCATTTTGTGTGTTGGAAAATACGCTTCTTTCTTTTTATCTTTTTCGTCCTCATAGTCGGCAAGACAAATTTCTTTGGATGAAATATAGTCCATTGGATAGCCTTCTTGTCCAGCGAAAAAAGATTCAGCTATGTATTGGTTCACCGCCACTACAAACCAGTCCTCGTCTTTGTCCGGAGTGGAAATCCAGTAAATTGATTTTTTAAAGTCGTCCGCTTTCACCTTTAATTTTGAAATTTATTTTGTCGGAATTGGTTGCCCACAACGTTCGTGTTTATGACGTTGTGTTGTTAAAAATAATAAACGTCAGACCGATAACACAATGGCATAAACACTTTGTTGTGGGGCGTTTACTATCCCAACGCCTTTGCAATTTGGATTATGGTCCAAGTTGTAATTGCGAGTGCTGTAACTATTCCAACGGGTTTAACAACGATGTCAACGTAATCAGAAACTCTTTTTGCAAGCATTTGTCTTTTGGCTACATAGTTTTCTCTTGTGTAGCCACCATTATCTAGGAAAATTATTCCTTTGTATAAGATCTCATAAAAGACTTTATCATTTTGTTTTGAAACATAACCGTCCTTGAACATCATGTCGAGCATTAAATGCGCCTCAGGTGATTCAATTTTAAGTCCTGCATTTTCTGCAATTTGAGTTGGTCTGGTTGGGATTTCATTTAGATTTTCAGACATGTATTTTAATATCATGTCCAGTTTTTCATGACGAGTCACTAAGTCCTTCTTTCTCAATTTCAAGTTTATTATTAATGAGAGTCCTGTAAATAAAAATATTAAGGCAAGGCCTATTATCAAGACTCTTAACCAAATTATTACATCATGGAAGTCTGGAAGAATCCACGCTGTTAATTTTTCTGACAACAAAAAGTAAAGAATTGATAGGAGCAACCATATTATTAAGTGTATTAAAATTACTTTGCTCTTTTTCATTTAGCTTACCTTTCAATCTTGCTTATTTTCCAGTTCTTACCTGTCTTTGTGAGGTGAACTAATAGTTTGTCACCATTTGATTTCGTGTCACCAAAATAGATGTTTGTTTCGGCAGTTGCATAATTCTTGTCAATTGTCACTTTAACCACCTCAACGTTGTCGTGTGGTTCTTGCCCATATGTCCAGTAGTAATAATAGAAGAAGTCACACTTGTCCTCATACGGAAAATCGTCTGCGGTCGAAAACTCTGTCCACGGAATTGTCTTTAAAAAGTCTGCGCAAGGTTGAAGTCTTTTTTTCTCGCTGTCGATGAACTCTTGTCCGATTACACCAAGTGAGTCGAGTCGTTCAAAATATTCCTTTGTCTCAAGTTTTGTATTTCCGTTCTCGTCCTTAACTCCTTTTACATACTCGGAATATTTTTTACTCTTTGTTGTCCCGATGTACCAAACGTAAAATGAAGTCACTGCTTTGGAAATTTCCTTCTCATCAGAAGTCCGCTGTCCGAAGCTGTCAAACGTGAACGTCAGTCCGAGTAATATTATTAGTAACCTCATTGTCTTAGTAAATGCCCCACAACTAGCGAATATATACACCTTGGTGCATATATCGTATATATCATCAGAAAAGGTGTATATATACCCGCCCAAATCAGCTGGGTATATGCACCCACTGTTGAATTTAATTAATTTCGGTCTGTGAATATCCCGACCGAGGTATTCATTGAAATATATTGATACTATCGGCAAGAGATAGAGGCCCCGATAACTATCGGGGTTGGAGCCCGAAATGGTCTTGAGCGATGGGTGGCAACTGACCTTGCGCCTCGCTTGGCCCGCCCACCTTTACTGCTTACCAATCACTGAATACTCATTTGCTACTTCCCTCAATTCTTTTAATCTTCACGCATATTCTAATCCACTCGTTATGACAGAAAATCGCGGCCAATGGGGCTCCAAGTTTGGTTTTATAATGGCGGCAGCCGGCTCAGCTGTAGGCCTGGGAAATATCTGGCGGTTCCCCTACCTCACGGGAGAAAACGGAGGCGCTGCTTTTGTTCTGGTCTATATTATCTGTGTAGTGCTTGTGGCTGTTCCGATGCTCATCAATGAGATTGCTATAGGAAGACTGACCGGGAAAAACCCTGTGGGTGCCGTCCAAAAGTTGGGCGGTAATAAGGTTTGGATTGCATTGGTGGGGGTACTGCCATTGATCGTCACGTTTGTTGTACTTAGTTACTACAGCACCATTGCCGGATGGACAGTGGGCTACATTTTCACTTCCCTGTTCTCAATCAACATTCCCTTCGCAGAATTTATTTCTAACCCTAATTATGTTATTCCGCTAGGAGGATTTGTTATTCTAATGACCGCACTAATCGTGTTGGGCGGTGTATCGGGAGGAATTGAAAAGGCAACAAAAATTATGATGCCGATGCTTTTTGTTTTGTTGATCGTAGTGATCTTACGAAGTATAACCTTGCCTGGCGCAGGAAAAGGAGTTGAGTATTATTTGATACCGGATTTTTCAAAAATTAATGGACGGGTAGTATTGGCTGCTTTAACACAGGCCTTCTTTTCGCTTGGGGTGGGTTGGGGAATGATGATCACCTATGGTTCGTATTTACCCAAGAATCAAAATATTGTTACCTCAAGCCTATGGGTTAGTGCAATGGATACCTCAGTAGCATTGTTGGCGGGCTTCATGGTTTTTCCTGCTGTGTTTGCATTCAATCAATCTCCGGCAGAAGGTCCTACGCTGGTGTTTACAGTTCTGTCCAACATTTTTCTACAAATGCCATTGGGCAATATTGCTGGCGCCCTATTCTTCCTCTTGCTTTTCTTTGCGGCCATTACTTCTACCATTTCCATGTTAGAAGCGCCTTCCGCTTATTTCATGGATCAGAAAAAGTGGAACCGCAAGAAAGCAGCCTGGACGGTTGCCATTGCCGCGTTCTTGTTTGGTATCCCTTCTGCCTTATCAACAGGCGCCATAGAAGGCCTATCCTCCATGCAAGTAAATTTTTTAGGCGTAATGAAAACAGGCTTCATGGATATCTTCGATTATCTGTTCGGAAGTCTGCTGATGATGCTCGTGGTGCTGTCCACCTGCCTGTTCACCGGTTGGTTTATGAAGACCGAAATACTGGTTGCCGAAATTGAACAGGGTATGCCTTCTTTTAAGTCGGGAAGCATTTTAGGAATAGCGCCTTATAAAATTTGGTTATTTATGATACGCTTCGTGTGCCCGATTATTATTGGGCTGGTGATCCTGAATATGTTTGGCGTCTTCGACTCACTCTAAGCTAATCCAACAATTCTGAAATCGGTTGACCTGAACAGCCACTCGGAAATTCTATTTTCAATAGAATAGAGAGCGTTGGGGCAATGTCGGTGATCGGATGATATTGGGTTGAAGATCCTTTCTTGATTCCTGCTCCGTAGAAAATCATTGGAACATGGGTGTCATAGATATACGATGAACCGTGTGTGCTTCCAGCCACAGTACCCCGCGTTATCCATCCCGGTTCTAAACTAAAGGTTATGTCACCACTTCGTTTAGGATAAAATCCTCTTATTATCATTCCTTTAATTCCTGCTTCGCCAAAATCTCCCTGTCGAAGTGTGCTTTCTGAATACACTCGAGCAATGCCAGAAACCGATTGAAGATATTTCGTAATCAATTCTGTTGCAATCAATAAATCAATGCCAGCCGATTTTGGGTCTCCCCCAAATAATTCCTGATTCAGATATACCTGATCATTGATCATCTTCTCCACAACTTTCTTTCCGGGAAAATACTTCTGCAGGAATTCATTAAGTCCGGCCTCCACATTTGCCAATCCAAAATAATCAGCTGGTATAGAATTGTCTTTTAAATACTGAGGATTGTCAGCCATTGCGTGATCAGCCGTTAAAAAAACTGTATAATGACCAATGCCAACTTCTGCATCTAATCTCTTAAAAAGATCCTCAAGGTTTTTATCCAACCTGAGATAGGTATCTTCAATCTCAACGGAATTCGGACCCATGGCATGTCCAATGTAATCTGGAGAAGAGTATGAAACCGACAGAAAATCGGTAATATCATCTTTACCCAATGCCTCACCCGCAATAGCTGCCATAGCCATTTCTGTTAAGAGATCATTCCCAAAAGCAGTTAATATAAGAAGGCCAAATTCACCATTGAGTTTGCGGAGTTCCTTCAGATTATAAGGGAAAGTTGGCTTGTCTTTTCCCTTGAGTTTAGTTTCATAGGGAGAGTCATCAGGCCCGCTTTCTTTATACTGACCAATGGGCAACAAGGTCTTCCATTCCTGTGATAGATAACTATCCGCCAGATTGCGTGTATTAAACGCCTCTACCCAAGAAGGCAATCCAACACGATAATAAGTACTCGTAATAAATCGTCCGGTTTTGTCATCATACCAATAAGCACCATCAGGAGTATGACCGGCAGGTAAAACTGCACTTCTGTCTTTCATAGAAATACCAACAACACGGGCTTGTTTCTGTGTTGCTAATTTCAATTCATCGGTTATCGTTGTGGAGAGCATGCGCCAGGGAGATACATCTCCATTACCTTCGTCATTACCTACAGGTTTTTGCTTCTCATCTTCAACACAGTTAACTGTTTTCTTGAGCTGCTTGTCATACCAATCATTACCAATGATACCATGAACTGCTGGCGTTGCTCCTGTATAGATAGAGGCGTGACCTGGACCAGTATACGTTGGTACATAATTATAGTGTGCGTTCTTAAGCATAAAACCATCCTTCATCAGTCGCTTAAATCCTCCCTCTCCAAATTTGCTTTCAAAGCGATATAGATATTCCTGACGCATCTGGTCGACAACAATGCCCACCACAAGCTTTGGCGATGTTGGATTTGCCGGTTGTGCTTTGAGAATTGAAAAACAAAAAGAGCAAAAAGTGATAATAACAAGGAATCGGATCATGAATTGAAATTTTTACAATTTATGAAATAAGTGGGAATTGCCTGTGTCTGAAAGTTGAAGGGGAAGTTAATTTTCATCACAATAAATTTTGCCGTATTCATCTTCTTCAAATGCTTGTTTGCGAAGAATCTTTCCATTCTGATCAAAATAAATAATCACATAGATGCCCGCCTCTTCAATATGTTTTTCTGCAAAATAGAGAGGTTCATCGGCCGTGCCGAGGTTAATAATGTCTGTGTACGAGGCCGGGATGATTTCTCCTCGTTTGTTACTTAAAATACCATAAAAATTCTCCCGATGGACAACCACAACTTTTTCATCACCCTGATCACCGACCAAATGAAAATCTTTGATTTTACTCACTACTATTTTCTTAGCATCTATTTCATAAAGCGACCACTGGAAATTTCTTTTCACCATCGCAATTGAATCATTCCAGAGTTGTACCTCCTCAAATTCAAACGCGCTGAGTGCCTTAGCATCCCAATTTATGAATCCGTAATAGCCCTCTTTAAAAGCGAGAAGCTTGTCTTCATCGTACAACATCACATTACGTTCAAAGGAAGGCTTAATCAATTTGTGGCTAATCAAATTAAACAAACCAAATTTTTGATCTTTTAGCAAAGAGACTATACCTGGACCAGTCGAAACAATAGCTGTATTCTCTATGGGTAAAACTATTTTTCCCAATTCGTCTATAAGCCCCTTCTTTGCTCCTTTGTTAATAAGAAAAAAACCATGCCCGAGGTACTCAAGATCATCAAACTCCGCACTGAACAACTTTGCACCACTGGCAACCCGGTACACGGAATTCTTATTCTTCTCCTGTACGTAAAAATGATTTGTTGAGTCGGCTGATTTAACAAACCTGACACCCACTTTTGATTCAAAATCCAGTGACTTTCCAGAATTAAAGTAGACTTTAAGGGAGTCATTCCTCAAAGTAAATGCTACCTGATTCTCAAACCACAGACTATCCAATTTCTTTCGAAGAAATTTTTTCTCACGTCCTTGATAAAGTGATGTGTTACCATTCTCTTGCAAGCCAATCCAATCTCCATAAAAATTAAGATGATCAAATTCTTTTCCTCTTAATTCTTGGGAAACATCATTGACTCGGTATTTTTTGTTCTTCTCAATTACAAATCCATAAGGGCTTTGCGTGATTGAATGCCGCTCCAGGGGAACGACAAAGACAAGCGAGGAATTTATTACTCCTTCCAATGTACCATTGCGTACTAAGTAATGTTCTGTTAACAACTGGCGGATTTCATCGTATACCATTGATTCGTTGAGTGGAATTTTATTGGCGAGATTAGCTAGCTGATCCACAGTAACAAGTATTTTCTTCCTGGTTTTATTGAGGACAATAATCTTATCCAAAGTTTCAATTTCCTCATATTGATAAAGCAAAAGCTGTTTTCCGTTAAACGCAAACAAACCCCATTTCTTATTTTTTTTGATTGCCAGGTATTGACCAGAAATGACTTTAGCATCTTCCACGCACGGGTCATTTATTGTATAACCCGATTTATGAATTACTTTCCAACAGCTCGACATCCTTAACTTCAAAAAGCCAAAACCAAGATCTTCTGCCTGCTCTATTTTACCCTGCATAATCACCTTACCACTCCGCCCCACGATACCTTCTGCTGTAATCAGGTAGTCAGCCTTAATAGCACCGCATAGATAAGATTCATGAATTCCTGTAAACTGAGGAGAGAGAATCTCCTTTCCTTGTTGTGTCATAAATCCAAATTTTCCACCTTTAAAAATTGGAATCAGATACCCCTTCTCCAACCTTGAAATCATTTCAACTGAATCCGACTTAAAAGCATACTTCCTTCGTATGTCACTGTCCTTTTCAATATGATAAAGCATGTCTTTGGCCATTTTGGTATAAAAGCCAGGTTGAGGGTACTTCTCTAAAAATTTTGTCAGTGAGAGAGGTGTCCCGGCCGCGGTGGATATTTCAAAAATATTTCTTTCAACTTCTTTGTAGTGGAGACTCTCGGGATACTCCCGAATGAATTCTTCATAGCTGCTGAGTTTTCCATCCTTTGTTTTCTCTTCAAAGAGCAACTTCTCATACCGTTGACGCGCCTCATTGGCACGGGAGGATTTCGGATATTTCGTTAAATACGCCAGGAAACTCGGATAGGTATTGATTTTTAAGGCGTCAACAAAGGCAACTTCATTTCGAAGTTCTACAGCGGCCTCTTGCTGACTTGCTGATTGAAAATGAGTAGTAAAATCGATATACGACTTTTCTGTATTTATTTTCTTGGCCCGTTCAAAAGCAGCACTATCAATTTTTTTGCGCTGATCTATGAGGAAACCACTGTCAAGTGGAAATCGTTTCAACCGATCTCGCTGTCGAAACGTTAGTCCCCCATAGGCCACCAAAGCAGATTGAACATAATGATAGGCTGAGTCAATATTGAAATTAGGATAGGCTGGGGAAAAATAAAGTTTAGAAAGACCGTATCGGGCTTCGGCATTCAGGCTATCTTTTTTGAGCGATTTATAGAGCTGGTGTTCCACCTTCAGCCACTTTCCCTTTTCTATTCGGTTGATCGCCAATCGCTCCGCACTAATTTGGGCGCTAGCGCCAAAAGTGATTACGGTTAATAATGTGAGGAGATTTATCTTCTTCAATTTAACTTAACTAAGGAAGCTACAATTTTCAATTAAATTTTAACAAAACGGAATCGACTATCGATAGATTGCCTTTTTGAGTTACTGTATTTATTGGGCTCGCCAAAAAAAGAAAAAGCCTCCAAATCTTAAGATTTAAAGGCTTTGACTGTCGGGGCGAGATGATTCGAACATCCGACCCCCACGTCCCTAACGTGGTGCGCTAACCGGGCTGCGCTACGCCCCGAACTATTATCTACAAAACTTAAAATTTAAAAATGAGGTGCAATATTAGCGAAATCTTTGGGCTTGGCATAAAAATGGAAAGCGCAAATTTCCTTAAATTAAATTAACTCCCTACCTTCAAGGAAGCTAGCATTTAAATAACAACCCCGCTTGTGGCGGGGCTATTTTAATGTTTTCACAACGGAATTAAATCCTTATTGCGATTTGCTTCAGATTGATTCAAAAGTAATGAAAAAATGATATGTGGCTGAACGCTCATTCTTTCCTTCGGCTTCATTTACCATGCCCATCCAATCGATGTCGTTCCTAATATGCAATCTATCAAAGAACACAATCTGAAAGCAAATCACAACTACTAGCTATTTACTTTTTCTTATCCTTCATAGACTTGAAAAACTTGGCCCAGTTCACCACGTTGAGAAAAGGATTGGTGATGGGTTGAAATTTATTGTTTATCGAGGAGGGATATTGATCCATATAGTAGCGATAGTTGGCCGCCCCATCCATGGGGGTACTTTGAAGCATCAAGGCGAGTAACTGAGCATTCAAGTTTCTTTTATCAACTCCATTCTCGTTCAAGGGAATATTTAATGCCAATACAGCCTGTTTAAAAATCTCCTCGGTGGGGAAAGGCATAATCTCCACTTCTTTCAAAAAAGTAACGTCCTGAACCATTTCTACAATGATGGTCAGGTACTCTGAGGCAGAACCAGGTACGATATAATGTCTGCGCTCGTAGCCAATAGAAGTGATCACCACACTGTCACCTACTAAAACAGGCATGGTAAAAAAACCGACAGAATTAGAAGTTGTTCCTCGTCCCGCTTTTGGAACATAAATGTGAGCCCCGGGAAGGCCTGAGACACTGTCTTCGCTTAAAATAATACCTGATAGCTGTATTATCCTTCGCTGACTTTGGCCAAAAGAATGGGCTGCGCCAAAAAAGCCAACCACCACAATTAAGATACAGGATATTTCTACCGGACGCTTCAAAACATGCTCAATAATCTTCAAAGATAAAGATTAGCCCTATATCCCCCTAATCGATTATCCATGTTATCCGTCAACGGTTTTATTATCTTGCCTCCACATTTTTATGAGGCTTAAACATTTCAATATAGAGCCCGGTGCTCAGATTTTTCTCGCTTGTTCTGATTCCTCCCGATTGCGGATTCTCAACCTGATTATGACTAACGGTGAGATGTGTATTACAGATTTAGAGCGTATTCTGGATTTTACACAAACCAAAACATCACGCCACCTGATCTACCTGAAAAATTCAGGAATCTTAACAACCCGAAAATTTAACCAATGGGCATTTTACCAAATTAAGGATGAAGTATTTGATATGGTGAAACAGATTTTACAGTTCCTCCGGAGAGATCCAGTTCTTCAACAAGACCAGCAGGTTTTTCAAAATATGTACACCAATCGAGAATTAGCGCTGAATAAACTTCAGGTAAAGCCACTCAACCAACTCTAGGCGCTGTGTCAAAGTACAAATGTATTTTATTTGATCTTGATCACACATTGTGGGATTATGAATCCAATTGTGCCGAAGCAATCAGCGATCTTTTTCACAAGTATGAGTTGAAACACAGAGGTGTTGACTCTATTACCCATTTCCTAAAAACCTTCAATGCTGTTAACACACCGCTTTGGGATCAATATGATCGAGGTGAGATTCATCGGGATGTCATTCGCTTTGAGCGTTTTAACAGAATATTATTGCAGGTAGGTGTTGATGACTATCCCTTATCCTTGCGGATGTCGGCAGATTATGTAGCTGAATCTCCGCGAAAGAAAAATCTGATGCCCTTTGCCATTGAGGTGTTGGATTATCTTCATGCCAAATATTCAATGTTTATTATTACCAATGGTTTTGATGAAATACAAGGAACCAAATTAACTTCCACTGGTATTGAAAAGTATTTTAAGGATGTGATTACTTCCGAGAAAGCAGGCCATAAGAAACCAGCCAAAGAAATATTCAATTACACTCTTCAGCAAAATGGATTTCTATCCCATGAAGCAATTATGATCGGTGATAACTTGCTGACAGACATTGCGGGAGCCAGAAATGCCTCCATTGATACTGTTTTTTATAATGCAACCGGAATCCGGCATACCGCAAAGGTTACTCATGAAATCAAATCTTTAGAAGAGCTGAAAGGCATTCTTTGAGGAGCCTGTTTTTTGACTAATTTTACATTCCTAAAAAAATAACTCACTTCAAATAATAAATTATGTCAAAAGGATTCTTTTCCATCCCACATCCTAAAAACGAACCTGTTTTATCATATGCACCAGGTTCTAAAGAACGCGCTGCCCTTAAGAAGGCCATCGAAGAAGCACGCTCAAAAGTAGTTGACATTCCTATGTATATTGGTGATCAGGAGATACGCACTGCAAACAAAAAAGTGCTTTCACCACCTCATGACCATAAGCATGTGCTTGGCCATTTTTATGAAGGAGACCAAGGTCATGTAGAACAAGCCATCAATGCTGCGCTTGCCGCAAAAGAGCTTTGGGCCAACCTGAGCTGGGAAAATCGCGCCAGCATCTTTTTGAAAGCTGCCGATTTGTTGGCGGGTCCATACCGTTATATTATGAATGCCGCTACCATGTTGGGGCAATCCAAAAATGCATACCAAGCAGAAATTGATTCAGCTTGTGAGCTCATTGATTTCCTTCGCTTCAATGTTCACTTCATGGGCGAAATCTATAAAGACCAACCTGAATCTTCATCAGGCGTGTGGAACCGGATTGAATACAGACCCTTGGAGGGATTTGTCTTTGCACTCACACCCTTTAACTTCACGGCCATAGCGGGCAATCTTCCTGCCAGCGCTGCCTTAATGGGCAATACCGTAGTATGGAAACCTGCCAATACACAGATCTATGCTGCTAATGTAATAATGAAGATATTCAAAGAGGCAGGAGTGCCGGATGGAGTTATCAATTTGATTTACGTTAGCGGGCCCGATGCAGGTGAAGTTGTTTTCAATCACCGCGATTTTGCCGGAATACATTTTACGGGAAGCACCGGTGTATTTCAAAACATGTGGAAGACCATTGGGCAAAATATTCATAAGTACAGATCTTATCCCCGCATCGTTGGCGAAACAGGAGGTAAGGATTTTATCATGGTGCATAAAAGTGCCAATGCTAAAGAAGTATCAACGGCAATTGCCCGAGGAGCTTTTGAATATCAGGGTCAAAAATGTTCTGCGGCATCCCGTAGTTATATTCCCTCCAATCTCTGGGAGGATGTAAAAAAATATTTACTAGAAGATTTGAAGACCTTCAAGATGGGGGGTGTTGAAGATTTTGGAAACTTCATTAATGCAGTTATTGATGAGAAGGCTTTTAATTCCATTACCGGCTATATTGAAAAAGCAAGGCAAAATCCGTTAAACGAAATTATTGCCGGAGGGAAATATGACAAATCAAAAGGCTATTTCATTGAGCCTACCGTGATTGTTTCTAAGGATCCATCTTCATTAACGATGTGCGAAGAAATTTTCGGACCCGTGATGACTATCTATGTTTATCATTCTGAAAATTTTGAACAAACGCTTGAGCTTGTCGATCAGACATCACCTTACGCGTTAACAGGTTCTATCCTCGCGAAGGATCGGTATGCAGTAGAATTGGCTACCAACAAACTCAGAAATTCGGCCGGTAATTTTTACATCAATGATAAACCAACGGGAGCAGTTGTGGGGCAGCAGCCATTTGGTGGAGCAAGAGGCTCGGGCACAAATGATAAGGCAGGGGCCAAAGTCAACTTACTCCGTTGGGTTTCTCTGAGAACAATTAAAGAGACTTTTGTCACTCCGGTAGATTATCGCTATCCTTTTTTGGATAAAGAGTAGGACTCCTGAAAAGAGATCAGAACATCAATAATTATTAAAGGCCTCTCTGTCACGAGAGGCCCTTTAAATTGTACTACTTCTTAATCACGGTAGTCTCATCGCCATACCATCTGATATTCTTTGAAAAATACATAAGCAATCCGATAATGAAGAAAAGACCCAGGCTTCCCAGCAGCAGAGAGTAATCTTGCATTTGAATGATCACAAAAATGAATCCATAAAAAAAGATAAGGAGTAAACTGAAAACAAAAATCAATTTCCTCTCACCTAAAAATGTCTTTGAATACAAGCTTGTTAAAATAATTGTTGAGAGCGCGGAGATAAGATAGGCCATGTTGTACCCAACATGTTCTGAAAAGGAAAGAAGCAGAGAATAATAAATAATAAGTGCGCCTCCAATCAGAATATATTGAAAGGGGTGAATGCGAATTTTACGCATGATTTCAACCATAAAGAGAGATATGAAGGTGAGTAGAATAATCATTATTCCATATTTTGAGGTTCTCATGCTTTTTTGATACTGGTCAACCGGAATGAGAAGTTTCACACCAAATTCGGAACCGGAAAGTTTTTGATTTGCTCCGATCCATTGTTGTGAAAACGGCCTATTGTAATGCAGAACGTTCCATTGAGCAGTAAATCCTTTCTCATTTACTTCTCTTGAAGAGGGCAAGAAACTACCGTCAAAACTCGGGCTTGCCCAAGGACCGTGTAATGAAACATGCGTAGTTCTTCCAATCGGAACAAAGTATAATAAGGTACTACCCTTTAAACTCATTTTTAGCGACACAGAACCGGAAAAGTCTTCTACGCTTTTCCATGGAAGAGGTGCTACTATTCCATTTTCAGTTGAGGTGACATTCGCATTTATATCATAAGAATCATTGCCATTCTTATATTCGGTGGTTAGCCCAATTTGGCTTGAAGGTTCACTAAAGAGTTCAACGCTTCCCATCTTAAGAGTTGGATTTCCGCTGATACCTCGCAAGTCATTGATTCCCATAATTAGCGAAGATTCACCCCATAAAACATCCTTCTCGCGAATATTCAGTTTTTGAAAGTCCGGAGTTTTGAAACTTACAGCAAAATCAAGATCAGATTCATAAACTGCGGCATCAAAGATGCCCCGATGAAGAATCTGAGGATCAATTTTTCCGTCTATGGTGAGTTTCTCCGGTAAGAAAAAAGCTTTGTTAGTCCATTCTCTTATTTCTATACCCTCCTTTCCTTTGTTTATTTTCTCGCGCTGGATGAATGGAATAACCAGAATAGGACCGACCAGACTTTGTTCTCCTGACCATTTGCCTGAAATCTCTTGTATTACAGATTCTGCACGGCTCTGTCGCTCTATGATAAGCGATTCAATCCAGGAGGATGGGATGAGTAAGATGAGTACCAAAAATCCGATAGACATCAGCTTAACGGTAATAGATTCTTTTATCCAATTGTTAAGGCGTTCAAAGAGACTGGGGTTGTTGGGTGCTTCCATAAATTATTTTTGAAAAAGTGATTATTGTTACTAAAGGTGAAGTAAATCTTCTATTTGCGTTGAAGTCTGATCAATTCTTCCATGGCATCAAGGTGTCTTTTGAAGGCACCACGGCCTCGTTCTGTGGCTTTGTACTTAGTATTGGGCTTTCGATCAATAAAAGTCTTCATGACAGAAATGTATTTTTCACGCTCTAAGGCTTTGATGTGGGTAGCAAGACTTCCATCCGATAAGTTGAGCATATCTTTAATGGAGCTAAAATCGAAGGACTCATTTACAACCAGCACGGACATTATTTGCAATCGCGCTTTGTGCTCCAATACCTTATCTAAATTGTCAAAGGGATTCTTCACAAATCGTAACGCTTATACATTACTGCCCCATAAACGATATGAAGGACGCCAAATCCAATGGCCCAGAAAAACAAACCGTAATCAGGTATCATGGCTGACACAAGGCCAAGTATAATTTCCAAATAGCCCAGGAAACGAACTTCCTCATATAAATTTGGGCTTGCATTAATTAAGGCCAATCCATAAAAAATAAGGCAGGATGGGACAATCAAACCTACATCGCCATGACTAAGGAGGATGAGAATAAAAAGCCCTCCCGCTGCAAGCGGAATAGATAAGTTCAGAACAAGTCTTTTACTTGTTGAATCCCAAATCTCTACTCCCGTCTTTTTGGCTTTTTTCGAACTCAGCCAAAAACCTGTAGCAATAGAACTCACAAAGACGATCACCGCCAGCGCTATTAGTGTTGATAAAATTTCAAAGTTTCCCTTGCTATATGAGTTCTGGTAGTCGATCAGGTAATAGGCGATCCCTGCTCCAATTAAAGCATAGATACCAGCCATAATCCCTGACAGCCCACTAAGTGAGATGAATTTAACTGAACGTTCATCAGTTTTCGAATGGATTCAATATCCTTCTGATAGGCTTGATTTTGTTTCATTTAAAAGTACTTTTAATTTCAAAGTAAATGAACGGATAGAGTACTTAAAAGGTTGGCTAGGTTGATGATTTTAAAAAACTAAGAGTCGTCTATGGCTTATTCACTCTCAATACATTAATATTGCAATCCCATTTTCCTCCTTAGCTCAGCTGGTTAGAGCATCTGACTGTTAATCAGAGGGTCCTTGGTTCAAGTCCAAGAGGAGGAGCAGCGATAACAAACAGGTTATCAAGTTGTTAGAAGGCAGTTACAGAAATGTACCTGCCTTTTTTAATTTCAAGGTATAAACAAATTCACCTACAAATGGCCTAGTTGGTCTAAAATGAAGCCTGTTTTTACCCACAAAAAAAACCCCCACCGGAGGATGGAAGGGTAAAAATTCAGTCAAGCAACAAACCGCGTCTAGGCTGCTGTCATGCCTCGTTTCATTGTCTTAAAAATTGATTCACTATTTCAAACCGTCCGCTGGCTGCTGAATACTTAGCAATCGGGGTGGCATACAAGTGGATCTTTTCTCCTTCTGTTAATCCTGTTACTCTATTCAACTGCTCCACTATCTTGCTAGCTACTTCATAGCGCAATGGATCTGCATAAATGTAGAATTTCGTATTCCAGCCGTTTAAGCCGTCCTGATCCACGATCCAACTTTTGCCATCGAATGCCACGAACTGGAAGCCAGACGGGAACGGAATTTGCCGGTAGGAAATAGCAAGGTTAGATTTTAGACTCTGCAGGGCATTTTTCAACGCTGCGATTTCTGGAGGCATTACTAACGTCATAATATCAGGGATAACGCCAATCATTTTTTTGTGGTGAACTTCCATAAGGCCTCGAATGATCGTTTCGGATTGCGCTGCTGCTTGTGTCGCTGCTGCGTGTGTTGGGATTGCGTGGAGGCTGTGGACTGCTTGTAGGGTCGCAGCATTACGAACTGATAACGACTCATGCCATGCAATTTGGAAACTCTCTTGGTCAATTAGTAATTCATTTTTCATCGTTGTATTATTTAGTTGATAATTATTTTTGAAATCTTGCCGTTCGTTACTTGAAACGGTGTGCCATCTTCTGATTCGTCTGATAGGATATACCGACCATCAGGCACCGGCTTAAAGTCTGATGTTTTTACAATCGTTTGCCCTACTTGAAATTCCTTCACTTGGAATTGTGTGCCGCATTCTGTCGTTAAAATTTTCATGTCTATTGGTTTTCGTTTTGTGATGGATAAACATATTCGCTTGGCTCTTGAAAATCACATTGAATGATTATCGAAGGGGACGGCAAAAGTTTTTTTATGGTTTCAACTTCTGCAGCCGTCAATGCTTTGTGATGGCCGTAAGACCAAGTCCGAGGCTCGCCATCTTTTGGCAAGTTTTCTGAAAAAAAAACGTGTGGTGCTTTCATTTGATTTCATATTTTTCATGAAGGGAAATAAGTAATCGAAGGTCAGTTTCCGCCCATGTGTCCATGTCGGCATATCCCTCTCTTGGAAGGTCGTTTCCATCGGCATCAACTTGAGATACTCCCTGCAGCCGTGGGACAACATACGGCATCATTTCGATAAGCAACTTTATTTTTTCTTTGGGGCTGTCTATCTGGTCAAAGTGATTTTGCAAGTCTTCAAGATTTGCCTCCACGAAAGTTTTAATCGTTTCGCGCAGTTTGTTTTTACTGCCTGGCCTGCGGCCCCCACTGCCCGGGGCAAACGTTCCATCGGGGTTGCGCCCCGTAGATTTTCCATTATCTGTGGCTATTTGATTTTCCATAGGTCCTGATCGTTTGTGAGTGTTTGGTAATCCTTAACAAATCCATCGAAGGTTTTTGCAACTAGGTAAACACCTCCTGCCTTCTGCACCTGCTCTCTGATCCGTTCCTGAGCGGGTGAAAGTTTATCCTTTCCAAGTTTTATCTCTACCTGCCATGACTGACCCTGTACAATACAATTTAAATCACTCTGGCCACGGGTCGCGCCTGAGTGGATATACTTACCTAACTTCTGGCTATACGTGCCTGTGGTGTTGGTACGACCGCAATAGTGACCTTTGGTAATTAGGAACGAGCGCACGCAATCCGTTAGGCCGCTTGTATTGGTATCGTGTGGCTTGGGCTTCACCATCGCATACCGTGGCACGGTAGGAGACTGCCTGCATTTGTATTCAAAAATCATGTTCGATAGGTTTTTTAATGCGCTCATTTCGTTTCGTAGTCTTCTTTTAGTTCGTCTTCCCGTAGCCACATCAATTCATTATAAAACGTTTCATCTTCATGGAATTTGCGGAATAGTTGGAGCATATGATTGGGGTTATTGAACCATCTGTGAACCTGAGCATGGAAGTCTTCAAAAAGTGTGTAACCTTCGGCAATCATTTTTTGCAAGAGTGTCTTATGGTGTAACCATGTGCGTATATCGTAGATGGTATCAATACGATCGTTTCCATAGTAGCAGGTTAATGGTAGATAGCGGTAGCCGAAACAGTTGTAGGCTTTTCCGTATGTGTAGTTATTTCCCGTTCGTGTGTAGTTCTTAGGATATTTTAACTTGCCTTCGGAAGCATTTTTAAGACTCACATAAATAGAATTTGAATTATTAGTAATTGAGTTACTAAAAGTGTTTCCCATAGGGCTTGTTAAACTTTGAAGTTCTGATGTATTCATATTTCTTTCTCATAAACTGTCTTCATATAGAGAGATAAGAGCATATTTCACAACCCATTAACTTTCAATTCATTACTTGATAATTCAGTATACTCACAGGATACTAGGATGTCTACCATTAAGATACTAGGATGTCTACCGTTAGGATACTTAATCATTGAATAGCTATTTTTTGGCCGCCTTCCACTAACGCTTGAATAGTCTTAGGTCTCGTAGAAAGTCCACCTTTCCAAAAGGCTAGTGGATTCAATCTATAATACCCCTCCTGTGGTTTAATCAGTATGCTATGTTGACAAAGTACCCTAAGACTCTTATGGAAATTTGCGCGCTGCATACCCATTTCATTAATGTAGGCGCGTTCCAATTCGAAAAGCCTAGGAAGTACCCCCTCGTCTCCTGACTTGCTTATAAGCCAAATGACAAAGAATCCGGTAGAGTGTGGGAGGTTCTTACATAATTGAAACACAGATTTAAAAACCATGACATAATCCGTGTCCAGGTTAATGCGGATCTTTCGGTTTACCTGTTCATCTATTTCAATGAAGTATTGGGCCTTCATTTTTATTGCGCCTTCATTAAGCGTTCGATTTCGTCAACTTTTACGAATACATTTTTCCCAAACTTGTAGAAGGTGACCTCACCTTTGCTTTTAAGGGAATACATCTTACTCACCGAGATAGAATTTTCTCGGCACCATGCCTCCACTGGTTTAAAGTTTGGCTTTGGCACGTTAGAAATGTTTTGTAGTCGCGATTCAATGATTTCCGTAATCGCTTGCTCTTGGCCTTGTGTGAAATACTGATTCATGTTGCTGCGTTTTTTTTGTAAAGCAGCAAAAAACCAAAGAGTGCAACCACTATCGAAGTGGCTTTGCGGTTAGTGACTAAAGTAAATAACTATTTTGGTTTTGACTCGGACTTAAAACGACATTGATAAATGTATAGTTGACCTTCTTTGAGTGGGTTAAGGTTATACTTACCATGCTTCTTGCCTACCTCATTAAAATACTGTTTAAATGTAGGTACTAAGGCAGCCTTCTTAATGGCCATGAGATCAATGTTATTTTCTTTCGCAATTTTTACGATTGCTTTATAGTTTGATACACCCCGCTGTATATTTTTTTCTTTACCCTTTTTTCTATTTAGAATCCCATCAATAACGTCTTTGAAAGCCATGTAAAAATGACCTATATGTGTTAATGGAGTGCCTGACCTTTCAGCTTCCATTTGTTTTTGCTCAATGCCCAAAGTCCTGTATTTTTTGTCCTTTTGGTTAGTAGCGTTATCCTTTATACGTTGTTCGCGCAACCCTTTTATATGGCTCTCAAATCCTTGTCTGCTTTCTTCTGTGAATGGCGTTTGCTTTTTTCTCATAACAGTTTCCCAAAGGCCTCCTTCTTAGTTTCCGCTTGCAGTGATGCCAGATAGTTCTTTGTAGTGGCCTCGCTGGTATGGCCTAGGTATTCGCCTATCTGTGAAGTGCTGGTACCCTGATTATGCTGCACCGAGGCAAAAGAATGCCTGGCGCTGTAAAATCGAAAATCAGGTAGGCCTAATTCGGAAGCTATGGCCTTTAGGTCAGCATTGACAACTTTTAGAAGATCCATCTTTCTATGTCGAATTGTTTTTTCCGGTAGCTTCTTATCTAGGAACGGAAACAGGAAACCATTATCACGGACGGTGGAGAAGTCCGCAATTATCGCAGCGGCTACTTCATGAAGTGGGATCTCAATTTGCTGTGGCGTTTTTCTCCTAACGAATTTTAGATTCCCTTCTTCCATATTCTTTTCCGTTGTCAATCGAAGGATGTCTTCCATATTGATTCCAGCGGCAAAATAGCTGAACAGGAACAGGCCTAACGACTGCCATCTACTTGAATACTTCTCGCTCTTGGATAGCTTCTTCCAATAGTCGTATAGTTCCTTCATACGCTCCTTAGTCAATGCCTTTTTGCTTCTGCTCTTGGTTGAAGGTATTCCGGTGAAGCCCTTGAAGGGATAGGCCTCTTTTGACAACTTCTTTTTAGCTATGCCTTTATTGATAACCGCACGTAGTGTGCGCAAGTGAATGCCGACACTTCCGGGAGAAAGTCTCTTATGAAGATGCCTTGTATATGAATTTAGGAAGTCGCGGTCAATCTCATTTAGTCTAATGCCTGGCTTGTAGGCCTCAAGGCTGCTCTTACAGTCACGATAAGTGGAGGCTGTGGAATAGCGTTCCTCCTTCTCAATATCCTCCACGATTAAATCTATGTAATCAGCGGCCTTTAATTTAGATCCGCTGGTCTGCTTATATTGCGTCTCAAACAAGTGGAAGGAGAAGTCCTTGCCTGATTCGATGATTGCATCAATAGCTTTTTTTGCCTTATCGAATTGATCTTTGATCTTGGCATTGTCCACCTTCTTTCCATAGTCAATAACAGGTGGTTCAACGGTTGTGTTGAACTTATCCTCGTTCGCGAATACTCCTAGGGAATAGTATTTAACCTCCCGATTGTAGATCACTCTGATTTTTACTGGATACTTTTCTTTGACAGGTTCTTTACTGGTGTACAGTACTACCTTCAGGGATGGACTAATAACTTTCATAGGGTATAAACATTTTCACCAACAAATTGAAAAGATAGTGCAAAACAATACTATCGAATAGAGTATCCAAATGCACTTATCAAAGGTAGTGAAACGTAATGGAATGGACAATAACCGACTGTTAATCAGAGGGTCCTTGGTTCAAGTCCAAGAGGAGGAGCAGGTAAAAGCCTGAATCAATTGATTCAGGCTTTTTTTATTCTCAACTGGTTAAAGTCTATCAACTGCCGATCTGTTGGTAACTATTTCAAGACAATATGTCTTGAAATGTGACTTTAAATTAAAAATACAAGACATAGTGGCGCATTAAATTGGCTAAAAACGAGTCGGCATACTTTTTCATCATGGGTAGTGGGTTTCAAAATCTATATGTTAAACCAAAAAAATAAAACACTATGAGTATCATTCGTTACAACGCTGATGATTTCGTACCGACATCATTCAGCAATCTGGTAGACCGATTCTTCAATGAATCACTTACGCGTTCCGGAGGGAGCACTTTTGTTCCTAAAGTAGACATCCTTGAAAAGGATCAGGCATTTGAACTGCATGTAGCCGCACCCGGCATGAATAAAGAAGACTTCAAAATTGATTTCAAGGATAATTACCTGACCATTAGCGGTGAGCGGAAGTTCACAAATGAGAAAAAGGATAAAAACTTTCATTCCGTTGAAACTCAATACGGAGCCTTTAGCAGATCCTTTAGCTTACCCGAAAATGTAGATGCTACAAGAATCAACGCCAAGTATAACAATGGTATTCTGGAATTGAGCATTCCTAAAGACGAGAAAAAAGTAATCGCCCAAAGTATTAAAGTGAGTTAATGAATTTGTGGTAAGTTTGAATTTGGAAGCGTCTCCCAATAATTAGGAGACGCTTTTTTTATATCCTTTTTCCAAGGAATAACGTTAACTTTATTCTACATAACGAAATTACAATGAAGAGGGCTCTATTGATTTTGATTGTAGTTATCTCCTCATTTCTGGGGGCTATTCTTGGAGTTCTCTTTACACTAAAATATATTGAGACTGGCTCGGGTTATACCTCCATTGAGGAACGCCAAAAATCACAACCTGCTAACTACACTAAAGACTTACCTAAGCTATCACTTCCTGCGGAACTAAATTTTGAGGCTGCCGCTAAGATGATAACCCCTGCGGTTGTCCACATAAGAACCGTTTATGGCAGTGGCAATTTTAGCGTCAACCCCTTAGAACATTATTTCAAACCACAAGCCCAGTCTTCGGGCTCAGGTGTGATCATTTCAGACGATGGCTATATAGTTACCAATAATCATGTGATCGAAGATGCTACTTCTATTGAAGTTGTTATGAATTCCAACCAACGGTTTTATGCCAAGCTCGTTGGAAAAGACCCCAGCACAGACCTTGCTCTCCTTAAAATCAAAGCACACGAACTTCCTTTTGTTCGATATGGTGATTCTGATAACATAACACCCGGTGAATGGGTACTGGCCATTGGAAATCCTTTCGATTTAAACTCAACCGTAACGGCCGGTATTATTAGTGCCAAAGCTCGAAACATTGGCATTCTTAGAGATCGCAACAATCTTCAGGTTGAATCATTTATTCAAACAGATGCGGCCGTCAATCCGGGCAACAGTGGTGGAGCGTTGGTCAATTTAAAAGGTGAATTGATTGGCATTAATTCAGCCATTGCAACTTCAACAGGAAGTTATTCGGGTTACTCTTTTGCAATTCCTGTTAGCCTTGTAAAGAAAATCATGGATGACCTTTTGGAGTTTGGCCAGGTGCAGCGGGGATTACTGGGTGTCCAAATTACTGATGTCACAGCCGAACTTGCTGAAGATCAAAACCTGGATGTTGTCCAAGGTGTTTTTGTAAGTCATGTTAATCGGGGAAGTGCTGCGTCTGAATCAGGGATTGAAGAAGGGGATGTCATCACGGCCATTAATGAACATCCTATCGGGACTGTTTCTGAATTGCAAGAATGGGTCGCGAGAAACAGGCCGGGGCAATCTGTTAACGTGACTTACCGAAGAAACGGAAAAGATAATCGGGTAAGTGCAACGCTTAAAAATTTCGAAGGCTCTGAAAAAATGGATGGAAAAAAAATCGAATACAATCTTGAAGGAGCCACCTTTGAAGAACTCACTTATAAAGAACTTACTAAACTGAGTTTAGATGGAGGAGTGATTGTGAAATCAATCATGGAGGGCAAATGGAAGAAAGCTGGTATAAAGGAGAAATTCATTATTACCCACATTGACAAAGTTCCTGTTGACAATGTGATGGATCTCAATCGAATTCTTGAATATAAACATGGCGGAGTATTGATTGAAGGAATCTATAGAGGTGGTGAAAAAGGTACCTTCGCACTAGATTGGTAATTCATTTTAGAATACTACAATCCTGATTACCTTTGCCCCCTAATCATCAGATCTCATGAAAAATTTCGGTATCAAAGAAGCACTTCAAACACTTGGAATAAAAAATACTAGCGCTGGCGTCTCTACAGGAACTAAATGGTTGAAATCCAGTGGCCCTGTTTTAGAGTCTTACTCACCAGTCGATGGAAAATTGATTGGCAAAGTTATTTCAGGTGATGAAAAGACATTCGTTAAAGTCGTTGAACAGTCTCAAAAAGCATTTAAGGAATGGAGGCTGGTACCCGCACCCAAACGCGGGGAAGTAGTGCGTCAAATTGGTACTGCCTTAAGGAAATACAAAGAGCCACTTGGAAAGTTGGTCTCCTATGAAATGGGAAAATCTTATCAGGAAGGGCTAGGCGAAGTGCAGGAGATGATTGACATCTGCGATTTTGCCGTTGGGCTTTCACGTCAGCTTCACGGACTAACCATGCATTCTGAACGACCCAACCACAGAATGTATGAGCAATATCATCCGCTTGGAATTGTTGGTATTATATCCGCATTCAATTTCCCGGTGGCAGTGTGGTCATGGAATACAGCATTGGCCTGGGTCTGCGGAGATACCTGTATTTGGAAACCCTCAGAGAAAACACCGTTATGTAGCATTGCCTGCCAGAACATTATAAGCGAAGTCTTTAAGAAAAATAATGTGCCGGAAGGCGTTTCGTGTCTTGTCAATGGAGATTATAAAATTGGTCAACTCATGGCCGCTAACAAGTTAATCCAATTAGTCTCTGCCACTGGTTCTGTTAGAATGGGCAAAGCCGTTGCTAAAACAATAAGTGACCGACTTGGCCGAGCATTATTGGAGTTAGGTGGAAACAACGCCATCATCATTTCTGAAAATGCAAATATTGATATGGCAATCATCGGTGGTGTATTTGGTGCTGTTGGAACTGCGGGCCAGCGTTGCACTTCAACAAGAAGACTCATTGTACACGAAAAAGTTTATGATGTCGTAAAAGAACGTCTTAAGAAAGCATACGGTCAATTAAATATTGGAAATCCTCTGGATCAAAGTAATCATGTCGGTCCTTTGATTGATAAACTTGCTGTTAAGTCTTACCAAGCCGCCTTGAAAAAAATAAAAGAAGAGGGTGGCTCATTTGTTGTTAACGGAGGAATTGTGAATGGCAAAGGATATGAGTCGGGCTGTTACGTAAAGCCGGCCATTGCAGAAGTAAAGAATCATTTTAGTATTGTTCAACAGGAAACCTTCGCTCCTATTTTGTATCTCATCAAATATAAAACCATCGAAGAAGCCATTGAGTTACAGAATGGTGTACAGCAAGGATTATCCTCTGCTATTATGACCAGTAGTGTGCAAGAAATGGAAAAATTTCTCTCTGGCACCGGGTCAGATTGCGGTATCGCCAATGTTAATATTGGCACATCTGGGGCGGAGATTGGTGGAGCATTTGGCGGAGAAAAGGAAACGGGGGGGGGCAGAGAGTCAGGTTCAGACGCTTGGAAGGTATATATGAGAAGGCAGACAAATACCATCAACTACGGCACAAATTTACCCTTAGCACAGGGGATTAAATTTGAACTTTGATTCCACCCTTATATTCTTACTTGGAATTCACTTTCCTTTGCGCTAGATTTATTGCTTAACAAAAAAAGAACTATGGCTGGAAAAAAATACCGCACTGTTATGTTGATTGATGACAATGAGATTGACAATCTTATTAATCAAAAGATGATTGAGGCGGCTTCCATTGCTGACTACATTTATACGCATACCGGAGCGAAGAGCGCCATTGAATTCCTGAGGAATATGGAAAAGATAGATGTCGCTGATAAGGTGCTTCCCGATGTAATCTTTCTAGATATTGATATGCCCTTAATGGATGGCTTTCAATTTTTAGATGAGTTCGAAAAACTAAGCACCTCCTCTAAAAAGAAATGCAAAATCGTAATGCTAACTTCCTCTATCAATCCTCAGGATTTCAACCGATCAAAAAAATACGTTAATGTGAAGCTGTACCTGAACAAACCCCTTTCTCACGAAAGTATTACCTCTCTGAATTTCTAGGTATTCGACTTAGGTTTCAATTTCAGTTAAGGCTTTCACAAATTTTTCATCCATTTTTATCAAAGTTGTGGGGGTAAAATAATCAACTTTGATTGCTTTGAACTTGTTAATAAGAGAAGCAATCTTTTTAGGCTTATCTTTCTTAGACTCACTTGTACCGATTTTCAGTATCTTCAGAAATACAATTACATTCTTGCATTCGTGGCTCTCTACAACCCTAATCTGGCGTTGAATGCTGTTGGACAGCTGATTGAATAATTCAAAATCCCTCATCATGCAGTAAAGGAGGCATTGGATGGCCTTCACCTCTATCATAGCAAGAGGTAATTTCTTAAGACTTATTTCATTCAGTAACCCATTGATCAGCTTCGCAGCCTCCTCGTACTTGCCAACATAATAGTTGGCAAGGGCCCTATAAACAATGTAAATCGTATGCTTAGGCACATCTAAAGGATCGTCCTCAAAATCAACAAAAATGCTTTCATTCTCGGCATAAATTTCACTTTCTGTTCCTAGTCGTAAATGGCGTTCCAGGCGGGACACCAAAAATTGAGCGGTGAAAGCATACTGTGGATAATTAACCAGAAGATTGGCACCTGCATCGTTCACCTCTTCATAATATTTCTCTGCCTGGCGATATACTTTATAATGATTGTAATACTCAAGCTTCAGGAATTCAAAAACCAAATTGATATGATAATAGAGAGGATCAATCGTATAGGTATTAAAAATCTTCTGCACATGGTCAAAGATATCTTCAATGGTCTCTCCTTCTTGCTGAACATTATCTTCCTTTTCTACAAACAGGCGGTGAAAGATGATCATGCAGCTCTGATAAACATACAGGCGGTGCGACTCGTACAATCGGGCCACGTTTTGCATTTCTTTCGCCAATAGATTCAATCCCAACTTTTCGATTTCTCCTCCTGACAGATAATAATACCCGTATTTCTTAACATAATCGGCCATTAGGTCTTCTGCTTTATCCACGGCCAGCATAAAAGCTACATGGCGATTGTAGAGCTGAGAATATTGAAAGTGCTCAGGAGAGTTAATATGAATTTTCTTGAGTGATTTATAGACGATAGTCAATTCGTTGGGGAGATCAAGTTCAATTAACTCCCGTTCCATCTTTTTGAGCGTGGTAATAGAAATCGTCCTTTTCTTCGTAAATAAAACCTCATTTAAGTTTGCCACTTTACGCAGAATATCTGTACGCGGGCTCTCCATGGCCTGAAGAAGATGTTCTTCTATCTTTTGGTTTAGCCTTGAGCGAAGCGTATAATACGCGTTGGCATTCACCTCAATCTCAACCATGATCTTACTATCAGATAGCTGTCGCTCGCGCAGGGCTTTAAGAACGTAGGCAGATTTTTCAGCATTACCTTCGATAAGTGAATCATGGATTCCTTTATAATCCTTTTCGGAAAGCTGCTTAATAATATTCTTGAGTTTAGCCATGAAGAAGCAATTATAAAACGTGAAAAGTTACAAAAATTAAGGGCTCTGCCACACACAATTAATAGGACAATTTACTTCATTATAATGTGTACACTTTGAAATAATTTGTGGAGATATGAATTTCAAATATATTTGCCTCCCATTCGGGGGATTAGCTCAGCTGGCTAGAGCGCTTCCATGGCATGGAAGAGGTCATCGGTTCGACTCCGATATTCTCCACAAAAAGCTGGTCTTGAGAAGATCAGCTTTTTTATGTTTAGACTTGAATATTTTCTGCAAGCTGACGAATCTTTCTCACTCGATCTGGGTCTACTGTCCTTAGCTGGTATTCACTTCCGCCTTCCAGTCCCATTTTATCAATAGCTAGGTTACGAAATTGCATCGCACTATCCCGATGGACCATAGCAGAAAAATGAATTTCTCTTGCGCCTGATTTGGTTACGATTTCTTCAACGGTATTTTCATTTACTCCTGAGCCCGGCATGATTGCAATTCGGTCATTGGCGCGTTTAATTAATTCAGAAATTAAACCGACACCATCAATTGCCTTCAGCTTTTGTCCTGAAGTCAAAATCCTATCAAAGCCCGCCTCTATGCAATTCTCTAATGCTTCAAAGGGATCGCGTGTCATATCAAATGCGCGATGGCAGGTAACTTTGAGCGGACGCGCTTTATCAATTAATTCCTTGCAACGCTTTTTATCAATCGTGCCATCTGGGTTTAAAATCCCCAACACAATGCCATCCACACTCAGTCTCTGGCATTGATAAATGTCTCTCTTCATAGCGTGAAACTCATAACTGGAATAAAGGAAGTCTCCTCCCCTTGGCCGGATCATCACATAAACATCCATGCTCACATTTTGTCGAACATTTTCGATAACGCCAAAAGAGGGTGTGGTCCCTCCTTCTCCCGGATTGTCACAAAGTTCAATCCGGTCGGCTCCACCTTCCTGGGCTTTTATCGCTGATTCAATATTATAGACTACAATTTCGCAGGTCATCGTTAGTAGTAGCTCTTCGCTTCGAAAAGATTGTTGTCGATTTCATTGGAATAAACGGCAAACGTAAATCCTTTCTGTAGCGCAAAAGCCCCATGTTCCCCATTCTTATTTATAGCAAGGAAACCAACTTGCATGTCCTTCGATTTTTTCGGCTGATTTTTTACAATTCGCTTCACGGCCAGTTCACAGGCCTGCTGTGGAGAATTGCCTTGCCTCATCAGTTCTACCACTAAGTGGGAGCCACAAATTCGAATGACTTCCTCTCCCACCCCTGTAGAAGTAGCTGCGCCAATTTCATTATCCACAAATAATCCCGCCCCAATGATGGGTGAGTCTCCTACTCTTCCGCGCATTTTATACGCCATGCCACTGGTAGTGCAGGCTCCGGATAAATTTTGATTTGCATCAAGAGCAAGCATACCAATGGTATCATGGTTTTCAATGTTGGCGATGGGTTTATACTCTGCTTTCTTAAGCCATTCTTTCCAGGCTTTTTCAGATTCGGCCGTAAGTAAATTTTCTTTTTTAAAACCATTGGCTAATGCAAACTGGAGCGCTCCATCACCAATTAGCATGACATGAGGCGTTTCTTCCATCACCTTTCTTGCCACCGATACAGGATGCATGACATGCTCCAGACCCGCTACCGATCCACAATTAGCAAACTCATCCATGATGCAAGAATCTAATGTAACATGGCCGTCCCGATCAGGAGCACCACCATAGCCAACAGTCGTTATCGTAGGGTCTGCTTCAGGTACTTGCACACCTTTCTCCACGGCATCCAGCGCTCTACCCCCACCTGCTAAAACTTTCCAGGCTTCTGTATTGGCAGCTTTGCCAAAATCCCACGTTGATATAACTGTGGGTTTGGTAGCGGCAGGCAATGAATTCTGACCAAAAATTTTGGAGATGGGTAATATAGCAGTCAGGGTTGAACCCAATTGCAGAAATCTTCTGCGTGATGTATACATAGTTTTTAGAAATTAGTCCAAAATTCTCTTAGCCGCTCTCAATCGTTTATAATAATAGTCTGAATAGAGATTGGTTTCTACTACACCTAATGTGGTGGAAGCATGAATGAACTTAATATTGTCATTTCCCTTTATTTCAGTGACAATACCCACGTGCGTAATCTCCCGCTTCTTTTTGCCGGTAGCAAAAAATACCAAATCCCCTGGTTTTAGTTCGGTAATTTTCACCTTCTTTCCGAGTAAAGCCTGCGCATCTGCTGTGCGGGGAAGAGTAATGTCTATCGCCTTGAATGCATTCGTAGTAAGTCCGGAGCAATCCATGCCTGACCGAGTGGTACCACCCCATTTGTAAGGTGTACCTGTAAAGGTTCGAGCTGCTTTAATTACTTCTCCTGCTTGTCTGTCCCGAACTTTATATTTACGCGAAGCCGAACAACTACTTAGAAAGGCTAAAATCAGAAAAAAAAGTCCGAGTTGGTGAAACCGGAAATGCGTAATTTTGTTGCTCGTTAAAATGATCATGATCACAACAAAGTTAAGGTATTGATGGGATACACTAAAGAAACAGCAACAATTGCTTCCCTGGGAATCAGAGAAGAAATCCTGCACCAGTTTGAAAGAATAGTGGGGAAGGTCAATGTTATTTCGGAAGAAGATCAGCGCCAGGAGTATTCTCACGACAAAACAGAAGACTATTCCTTCTTGCCGGACTTGGTTTTAAAGCCAGCCGATACAACGCAGGTCAGTGAGTTACTAAAACTATGCAACGCCCATCGAATTCCTGTAACGCCAAGAGGGGCTGGGACCGGGTTGAGCGGTGGCGCACTTCCCATCAAAAAGGGAGTGGTGATTTCCATGGAACGATTTGACAAGATCTTAAACATTGATGAGCTTAACCTTCAGGCTACTGTTGAGCCCGGGGTGATAACAGAAGTCTTTCAAAACAAAGTAAAAGAAAAAGGGCTTTTTTATCCGCCCGATCCGGCAAGCCGTGGGTCTTGCTTTCTCGGTGGAAACCTTGCCAACAATTCAGGCGGGCCAAAGGCGGTTAAGTATGGAGTTACGCGAGACTATGTAATTAATATGGAGGTAGTGCTTCCCACGGGGGAGATTATTTGGACAGCTGCCAATGTGTTAAAGAACTCTACAGGCTACAACCTCACGCAACTCATGTGTGGCAGCGAAGGTACCCTGGGCATCATCACCAAAATTGTTTTTAAACTGAGAGGCTTCCCTCAGAAAAATGTGTTGATGATGATTCCGTTTAGTACCAACGAAGAGGCATGCCGCGCCATCTCCGCTATTTTTGTGGCCGGAATAACGCCTTCCGGAATGGAATTTTTTGAGCGTGAAGCGGCTGCTAAAACATTTGAGTATTGTGCCAAGGTGTTGAATAGCCCTGTCACTACAACGCTCTCTGAAAACATGAATGCTTACTTATTGTGCGAGTTGGATGGCAACGATGAAGAAGTACTCATGCGCGATGCTGAAAGGGTGATGGCAGTAGTTGAGAAATTTGAGGTGGGAGAAGTTCTCTTTGCTGAAAGCACTGCCCAAAAAGATGAACTGTGGAAGATCCGTAAAAATATTTCACCGGCCGTAAACTGGTACACATTAACTAAATCAGATGATGTGGTGGTGCCAAGATCCAATTTACCAAAGCTCATCACGGGCATTAAAGAAATCGGCAAGCAGTTCGGCTTCAATACGGTTTGCTTTGGTCACCTGGGCGATGGAAATCTTCATGTGAATATTCTGAAAGAAAATATCAGTGAAGAAGATTGGAAACATAAAATCCCAAAAGGAATTGGTGAAATATTCAAACTCACCGTAAGTCTTGGCGGTACGTTATCCGGTGAACACGGCATTGGTATTTCCAAGCGTCCATACATGTCTATTGCCATGAGTGAGGTGAATCTCAACCTGATGCGAGGCATAAAGAAAGTCTTTGACCCTAATGAGATTCTCAATCCGGGAAAAATATTTTAACCTACGTCTTAAATGAAATTCTTTACCTCTACAGCTGTTGCTATTGTGCTTACTTCATGCGGAAGCAGGGAACAAAAAAAAGAAGTGACAAAAGCTGACAGTGTTACAGTTGCTACTCCAGCTCAATTGACAGCACTGCAAAAGGCCGAAGGCTGGAGGCTTCTGTTTGATGGCCAAACAATGAATGGTTGGCGGATTTTTAAAGACAGGAAAAACATCTGGGACGTATTGGATGGAACCCTTCATCACAAAGGTTTACCGGAAGGTGTAAGCAGTGTTGACAGTATTGCCGATAAGGATTCCAACATAATGACTATCGAAGAATTTGAAAACTTCGAACTGGCATTTGACTGGAAGTTATCACCAGAAGGAAACAGTGGTGTTATGTTTCATGTGACGGAAGAATTTGAGAAGCCTGAATATTCCGGCCCTGAATACCAGCTTATTGACGACAAAGGTTATCCTGAAAAATTGCATGATGGGCAACACACCGCAGATAATTACGCCATGAATTTTGCTGAAAATAAAACAGTACGCCCGGTTGGTGAGTGGAACACTTCTAAGATTGTGGTGAACGGCCACCATGTTGAACATTGGTTGAATGGTGCCAAAGTCGTGGAATATGAAATTGGTTCTGCTGATTGGATAAAACGCAAAAAAATAAGCAAGTGGAAAGATGCACCTGGCTATGGACTAGCAAAGAGAGGACATATTCTTTTGCAAGACCACCCAAATGAAGTATGGTTCAAAAATATCATGATCAAGGTATTCTAATTAAATTGAGATCATTAATTAAAGCAAATGGCCTTTTGTTAGTTGCTTTTTTTGTTAACTGCCAACTTCGTTCTAACTTTCTCCTTACTTATCTGATTCTATTTTATGTGCGGCATCACCGGCATCTTCGCGTTTAACCTTGTCGGCAAATTCAACCGCATCAACATTACCGCGGCTACTCAATCGCTTTCTAAGCGCGGTCCCGACTTTCAGGATATTTACTTAGATGATTGGGTCGGTTTGGGTCATCGAAGATTATCGATTATCGACACGAGTGCAATCGCCCATCAGCCGATGTGGGATGAAAGCAAACGCTATTGCATTATTTTCAATGGCGAAATATTTAATTATAGGGAACTGAAAGGTGATCTTCTGAACAAGGGGGCAACATTCTTTTCACAGTCAGACACGGAAGTACTTCTTAAATTGTATATCCTCGAAAAAGAAAATTGCTTAAACAAACTTAACGGATTCTTTGCTTTTTGCATTTACGATAAGCAAGAGCAAAGTTTTTTTGTAGCCCGCGACCGGTACGGTATTAAGCCTCTTCTTTATGTCCATGATGAAGATAAGTTTCTCTTCTCATCGGAAATGAAATCCATTCTTCACTATGGCATTGAAAAGGAGCTTGACTACACTTCCCTTCATACCTACTTGCAACTCAACTATATCCCTGCTCCAAATACAATTTTTAAGAATGTAAAAAAACTTTTGCCAGGCCACTTTATAAAAATTATCAATTGTCAATTGTCAATTGTCAATTACTACTCCATTCCTTACGAAGCTTCACAAGCTGAGTCAAATCAAATTTCTTATGAAGATGGAAAAGAACAATTAAAAAATTTATTAGAAGCATCCGTCCAACGCAGGTTAATCGCTGACGTTCCCTTAGGCGCGTTTTTAAGTGGAGGAATTGATTCTTCGGTAGTCACTGCTCTTGCCAGCAAACACAAACCTGACTTACACACTTTTTCAATCGGCTTTCGGGACGAGAAATTTTTTGATGAAACTAAGTATGCCCGGCTAGTAGCTAAACATTTTAAAACAGAGCATACTGTTTTCTCGTTGACTAATGACGACTTATATGCCCATGTTCACTCAGCACTCGATTATATCGATGAGCCCTTTGCCGACTCTTCAGCCATCAATGTTTACATTCTGAGCAGAGAAACAAGAAAACACGCGACTGTTGCTTTGTCGGGTGATGGCGCAGATGAATTGCTGGCCGGCTACAACAAGCATGAAGCTTTTAGTCGGATTATACATAAAGGGTGGAAAGAAAATGCAGTGGCTTCTCTTTTACCACTCTGGAAAGTTTTACCTAAATCCCGCAACAATCCCTTGGCCAATAAGGCCCGGCAATTACAGCGCTTTGCCGAAGGTGTAAACCTATCTTCCAAAGACCGTTATTGGAAATGGTCAGGCTATGTGGGTGAAGGAGAGGCGTTGAATTTATTTTCTGAAACTTCAAAACACAATTTTGAACAAGCTGCGTATGAGGATGTGAAGGCCTCACTGCTGAAATCCATTCCATCCCGGGAAACGCTTAACGATATTCTCTTCACCGATACAGCGTTAGTTCTTCCCAATGATATGCTCACCAAGGTAGACCTCATGAGCATGGCCAATGGACTAGAAGTCCGCGTTCCCTTTCTCGATTACGAAGTAGTGAATTTTATTTTCTCGTTACCCGGTAATTTCAAAATACACTCCGGACTGCGCAAGAGAATTTTACAGGATGCCTTTCGTGACATTCTGCCCATTCAACTTTATAATCGACCTAAGAAAGGATTTGAAGTGCCTTTGCTTAAATGGTTCCGGAGAGAAATGAAATCATTGATTATGGACGATCTTTTGTCCGAAAAATTTATCAAGGAGCAAAATATCTTCGATTATACAGAAATTGAAAAATTAAAACAAAAACTCTTTTCAGCAAATCCGGAAGATGTGCAAGCCCGCATTTGGGGATTAATAGTGTTTCAATGGTGGTGGAAGAAATACAAGTAGGCAATTGTTGTTTTTTGCCTCTTATCTATTTATTCGACTTGGTCCACATATCCCTCAAGGTAACTGTGCGATTGAATACAAGCTTGACTGAAGTTGAATCCATATCCTTACAGAAATAACCAATTCGCATAAACTGGTAATGCTCACTTTCTTTCGCCTGCGCTAAGGAAGGCTCTGCATACGCCTTGGGCAAAACTTTTAGCGAATCTGGATTGAGATAATTTTTGAAATTGTCTTCAATCTGATTAAGGTCTTCTACCGTAAAGAGTCGATCGTACAACCGAACCTCTATTTCCAGCGCATGCGGTACACTCACCCAGTGGATAACACCTTTCACATTGATGCCTGATACATCTGATCCGCTTTTGCTTTCAGGAATGTAGGTACAACGCAGTTCAACAACATTACCTGAAGCATCTTTAACAACCTCTTCACATTTGATGATATAGGCACTTTTTAATCGAACCAGTTGACCGGGAGCCAGTCTGAAATATTTCTTTGCGGGAATCTCCATGAAATCATCCTGCTCTATGTAGAGTTCACGACTAAAGGGTATATCTCTTGATCCAGCCGTTGAAGCGCCATTCGGATCTTCCGGAAGATTTTCACTGAGCAGCATTTCAGACTTGTCTTCCGGATAGTTGGTGATTACTATTTTCAAGGGATCAGTTACCACCATTCTGCGAAGCGCTATTTTATTCAGGTGTTCCCTCACACAGAATTCCAACAAACCAATATCAATCAGATTTTCTCGCTTTGCCACGCCAATCTTTTCACAAAAATCACGGATACTTTCTGGGGTGTAGCCCCTTCTTCGCATCGCAGTGATGGTTGGCATTCGTGGATCGTCCCATCCGCTTACATTTTTATCATTAACCAGTTGTAGTAATTTGCGTTTACTCATGACCGTATAGGTCAAATTGAGTCGCGCAAACTCATATTGCTGTGACGGATAAATCTCAAGTTTTTCAATAAACCAATCGTATAATTCCCGGTGAGGAATGAACTCAAGCGTGCAAATACTATGGGTTATATTCTCAATGGCATCACTTTGTCCATGCGCAAAATCGTACATGGGATAAATGCACCAGATGTCACCGGTTCGATGATGATGAGCGTGCTTAATGCGGTAAATGATAGGATCGCGCATGTGCATATTCGGGCTTGCCAGATCCGCTTTTGCCCTTAATACCTTTTCTCCATCTTTAAATTTACCTTCCCTCATTTCAGCAAAAAGACTAAGATTCTCCGCTATTGAGCGGCTGCGATAAATAGTAGCAGTTCCAGCTTTGGTAGGCGTTCCCTTTTGTGTGGCAATGTCATCACTGCTACTATCATCAACATACGCAAAACCTTTCCTGATCAACTTCACAGCAAATTCATAGAGTTTGTCAAAGTAATCAGACGCGTAAAACTCATTAGTCCAATCAAAACCAAGCCAACGTACATCATTTTTAATACTGTCTACATACTCAGTCTCCTCGGTAATCGGATTGGTATCGTCAAAACGAAGGTTGGTCTTTCCCCCATACTTTAAAGCCAGTCCAAAGTTGAGGCAAATACTTTTGGCATGACCTAAATGAAGATATCCATTTGGCTCAGGCGGAAAGCGGGTAATAATGCTCTGGTATTTACCGGATTTTAGATCGTTTTCTACAATTTCCTCCAAGAAGTTTAGTCCCTTTTCTTCAGCCATACGGTTAATTTGAAAAGCCGTAAAGGTAGAAACCCTTTCGGAAATTTGAGGGAGAAAACTAAAAGAGTTTGGATTCCCAGTAACGATAGACAAAATTAAATCGCGTAGAAAGTCACAATAAAACAAACCCTACGCCATGGTAAAATATCCAATTCGAATGTTCGTACTCGAAACCATGCCTATCCAAAATCCGTATATGCTAAAAAATTTGTACGTTTGTCCTAGTCAATGACCTCCATTCGCCCCATAGAAGCTGTATTTCTGGCAAGCCTAGTGCTGATCGCCTCTATTGGCGTTACGGTTAATTTACATCTATGCGGAGGTAATGTTCAGTCCATAGCGCTTTTTGTAAAAGCTCAGCCTTGCAAAATGGAGATGCCGAAACCCTGTCATGGCAACAAAATTCAATCCAAGCGCAATGGCTGCTGTGAGGAAGAGAGCATACTTTTAAAGGGCAAAGAAACAACCGCTGAATTAAAAACGGTTACTGAATTAACGCCATCGTTTAACTTAATCGGTGTCATTCTTCCTGTTTTATATTCAATCATCGAAGTAGATTCATTTAGTTCTTCATCCCGGTATGCTCATTACAAGCCACCGTTAGTAGAGCGAGACATTACAGTCTTCGTTCAGTCCTTCCTTATCTGATTTAATAACTATCTAAAGTTTCAGTCGATTTCGTTCGATTAGAAATTTCTATTGGTCATGTTCTATTGGTTCATGATCTATCACTCAAGATTATTTAGCTATGATTCAAAACTTAATTTCAATTTCGCTGCGCAATAAATTTTTCGTGTTGCTGATCGCGGCCGGATTATTTTCGTGGGGCCTCTATTCTGTACAGGTAAATAAAATAGATGCGATTCCTGATCTATCCGAAAATCAGGTGATTGTTTTTACCGAATGGATGGGTCGCAGTCCGCAGATCATGGAAGATCAGATTACGTATCCATTGATTACAAATCTCCAGGGGCTTCCCAAAGTAAAGTACGTACGTGGAGCATCCATGTTTGGTATGAGTTTCATTTACGTCATCTTCAATGACGAGGTGGATATCTACTGGGCTCGTCAGCGTGTGCTGGAAAGATTGAGTTCAGCTTCCGGCTTGTTGCCACAAGGCGTAAGTCCTACACTTGGCCCGGATGGTACGGGTGTAGGACATATTCTATGGTACACGCTTGATGCCCCTGAAATGGATTTAGGAGAGCAACGCGCCATTCAAGATTGGTATGTAAAGTTCGCTTTGCAAAATGTTTCAGGCGTAAGCGAAGTGGCTTCCTTCGGAGGATTTGAAAAGCAATATCAGGTTACTGTTGATCCAAACAAGCTCACCTACTATGGATTATCTGTACCGGAAGTCATTCAATCTATTCGTAACAATAACAATGAAGCCGGTGGACGAAAGTTTGAACTGAGTGATATCGGTTACATCATTAAAACCACGGGGTATCTCAAATCAATCGAAGACATTGAAAAGATAGCAGTGAAAACGGAGAATGCCACTCCAATCCGGATAAAAGACATTGCCACTGTACAAATGACTGGCGAGACTCGACTCGGTATTTTCGACTTGAATGGTGAAGGGGAAGTTGTAGGAGGCATAATTGTGATGCGCTATGGAGAAAATGCCGATGAAGTGATTCATCATGTAAAAAAGAAAATGGATGAAGTGGCAAAAGGGTTCCCTCAAGGGATGAAGTTCAGTATTGTGTATGATCGAAGTGGATTGATTGAAGAATCTATTTCGTCTATTAAGAAAACCCTCATCGAAGAAATGTTGGTGGTTTCGTTAGTCGTTATTCTCTTTCTTTTTCATTGGAGAAGCGCTATCAGTATTATTATTCAAATACCCATCACCATCGCTACCAGTTTTATTTTGCTCAATGCATTCAATATCTCTTCCAACATTATGTCGCTGACAGGCATTGCCTTGGCGATTGGGGTAATTGTGGACAATGGAATTATCATGGCGGAAAACTCATACAGGAATCTGGCTGTCCGTCAGGAAGAATTGAATAAACAATTAAATCCGTAAGAACATGTTCAATCGAATATTCAAAAAGAAAAAAGATTACGTTGAAATTCCTGCGGAGGAACGCGAAGCCATTATTGAAAAATCAAGTAAGCAGGTTTCTCGAGGTGTTTTCTATTCAACTATTATCATTATTACCTCCTTCTTACCTGTATTCATGCTCACAGGGCAGGAAGGAAAATTGTTTCACCCTCTTGCGTACACGAAAACATTCATCTTGATTGTCGATGCTTTCTTGGTAATTACGCTAGCTCCTGTCTTGATCTCGCTGTTCATGAGAGGCAAATTCAAAAATGAAAAAGCCAACCCACTCACCCGAGGACTGGAGAAAATATACGAACCTATTATTAGGGTTTGTATGAAGTGGAGAAAGACAACGATTGGTATCAATCTGCTCGCGTTGGCGGTTAGTATTCCGTTAATGATTAGTCTGGGAAGTGAGTTTATGCCTCCATTGGATGAACAATCTATTTTGTTTATGCCCGTCACGTTGCCGGATGTTTCAAATTCAGAAATCAAGCGAATACTACAGGTGCAGGATAAGATCATCAAATCAGTTCCTGAAGTGGAAAAAGTCTTGGGTAAAGCAGGTCGCGCCAGCACACCCACAGACAATTCCCCTATCAGCATGATTGAAACGATCATTATGCTCAAACCTAAATCAGAATGGCGGGCAGGCATCACCAAAAAAGATATTGTAAACCAACTGGATGCCAAACTTCAGATACCTGGTGTGGTGAACGGATGGACACAGCCGATCATCAACCGCATCAATATGCTTTCAACAGGTATTCGTACAGATGTAGGCGTAAAAGTTCATGGCCAAAACTTAGACACCATTTATGCTGTATCAGAACGGGTAAAGAAATTAATGGAAGGCATTCCTGGTGTTAAAGATTTGTATGTTGAACCAATCACAGGTGGCAAATATCTATTGATCGATATCGATCGTGAAAAAATTGGGCGGTATGGTTTAAGTATTCAAGATGTGAATATGCTGGTGGAAAGCGCTATTGGAGGAACACCTCTCACCAATACCATTGAAGGGCGTCAGCGCTTTTCAATCAACGTTCGGTTGCCGCAAGATTATCGCAATAGCATTGACCGCATCAAGCGCATACCCATCAAGACCGCTGCTTTCGGAACTATTCCGTTATCATCAGTGGCTGAAGTGCGTTTTGAAAACGGACCTCCTATGATCTCATCGGATAATGCGATGCTTCGTGGTGCAGTCTTGTTTAATGTTCGCGATCGCGACTTAGGAAGTACCGTAAAAGAGGCTATCGAAAAAGTTAACACCGAATTAACGGGCTTGCCAAATGGCTACTATATTGAATGGAGCGGACAGTATGAAAATCTCATTCGCGGAGAACGCACTCTAATTATTATTACTCCCGTTGTTCTTCTCATCATCTTTCTGTCCCTTTACCTGGCATTCAAATCAATTCGCGAAGCGTTTCTAAGTCTTATCACGGTGCCTTTTGCGCTCATTGGTGGCGCATACATTCTTTACTTCTATGGGGTTCACTTATCGGTAGCAGTTGCCGTTGGATTTATTGCGTTGTTCGGTATAGCCGTAGAAACAGGTGTGGTGATGGTGATCTACCTTAATGATGCCATGCAACAATTAATTACGCTAAAGGGAAATTCAAGAGAAACTATTACGAAGGAAGAATTGCGAGAATATGTAATTGCCGGAGCAGCCAAACGCCTTCGCCCAAAACTGATGACTGTGTGCGTTGCCCTGTTTGGCTTAGTGCCCGTATTGTGGTCAACCGGAGTGGGAAGTGATGTGATGCAACCCATCGTGTTGCCGATGATCGGTGGAGTGCTTACATCCTCTACGCATATCCTATTGGTTACCCCGCTTATCTTCCTGATGACAAAAGAGTATGAATTAAGAAAATTTGGAAAACTGGAAATACATGAAAGCAATCATTAGACAAATAAAATTGTCAATTGTCAATTGTCGATTGTCAATTGCACTCAGTGTAATTAGCGTACTATTTGCTTTTGACTCTATTGGGCAAGTCATAACACTGGACAGTATTCTGACCGTTGTGAAAGAGAAAAATCCAATGTTAAAAAGTTATAGTTCACGCGCAGATGCGATGAACGCTTATGCAAAAGGTGCGAAAAGCTGGATGGCACCGGAAGTTGGTGGTGGACTTTGGATGCTACCCTATAAACAAGTCGATGATCCCCGCGATCAAGGCCAGATTATGTTAACGGTTCAACAAAAATTTACCAACCCAGCCAAACTTCGCGCCAATCAGAGCTACCTGGAATCGAAAGCAGCCATCGAGCAGGCAAGTGAAACGTATGTCTTCAATGAATTACGTGCTCAAGCAAAAATGGCTTACTATCAATGGCTCATACTGGAGCGAAAGAAAACTGTCCTGAAAGAGAATGAAGAAATCATCAATCTTATTCTCAAAATCGCTCAATTGCGGTATCCCTACAATCAAAGTAAGTTGGGCAATATTTACAAAGCAGAAGGAAGACTACAAGAGGTACACAACATGATGTTGATGAATGACAATCAGATTGTTCAAAAAAATATACTGCTTAACCAACTCATGAATGTACCGAGTGATGTAAGGTATTCTATTGACACGGTAAATATACCAATGCAATTTATTCAAGCGGTCGCTGACACGATCACATTCGCAGAAAACAGGAGTGATATCCACAGGATTGATAAAAGTATTCAAGCCATGAAGCTCAACCAGGTACTGGAAAATTACCAATCCAAACCTGACTTCAACCTCAGCTTCAATCATATGATTGCGCGTGGCAATGAAATGCCAAACCAATTTATGCTGTTGGGAATGATCTCTATACCTATTGCCCCCTGGTCCTCAAAAATGTATAAGTCGAACATAAAGGGGATGAATAAAGAGATAGAATCTATGAAGAACGAACGCTCGGCTATCCTTAATGAACTACAGGGAATGACTAATTCAATGGTATCAGAAATCAATACGTTGAGTAAACAAATTGAAAATTACGAAAAGCGCATTGTGCCTGCCCTGCGAAAAAACTACGAGACATTAATGTTCGCTTATGAAGAAAATAAAGAGGAATTGCCTATCGTCATTGACGCTTGGGAAACGCTTACCATGACACAGATGCAGTATTTAGAAACGGTTCAGAAGTATTATGAAATGATCGTGAGCTATGAAAAACAAATTGAAAAGTAAAAAGTCGATGGTCGATAGTCTAAAGTCGATAGCAGTTCCTTTTCAATGGACTATCGACTATCGATTATGGACTGCTATGCTATTATTGATATTTGTATTCGCCTGCACTCAAAACAAAGATCACGCAAGTCACGATCAATATACTTGTCCGATGCACCCAACCGTCATCCAAGACAAGCCAGGGTCGTGTCCTGTTTGTGGAATGGATTTGGTAAAGAAAGGACAGCCTGGCGAGGAAGTAAAGATCACGGCAGAGCTTAACTACTTGCTGAAACCTACAAATGGGATGGTCACAAGTTCCATCAAAACGATTTCGCCTGTTCAAAAATCAATGAATGTGGAAACACAATCAAACGGTATGATTACTTACGATACACGAAGGTTTACCTCCCTCCCCATTCGTTTCTCAGGTCGTATCGAAAAAATTTCAGTCAAGTATAATTTTCAGCCCATCAGAAAAGGGCAAAAGATTCTTGAAATCTACAGCCCTGAATTAGTTACGGCACAGCGCGATTTGCTTTACCTCTTGAAATCAGATAAGGATAATTTACAACTTATCGAAGGTACAAAAGAAAAATTAAGACTTCTTGGCCTATCTGATTCTCAAATTAGTCAACTCGCAACAACAAGTAAGGAGAATTATTCATTCGCAGTCTTTAGTCCTGTTGATGGATACATTGTAGAAGAAGCGGCCCTAAATTCATTAACTCCTTCTAGCCAAGCACCCAGTCCTTCGATGGATGGAGGCATGGCAAATAGCAGCTCAAATGTAAAGCAAACTTCATCTCGTTCATCTGGTAGTGAGTTATTGACACGGGAAGGAATGTACGTAAGTACAGGGCAAGCTATTTTTAAAGTCGTGAATACGGAGCAAGTATGGGCTGAGTTCGATGTATATCAACAAGACGCTTCTTTTATAAATGAAAATGATCAAGTACAATTAACATTTGACAATACCCCTGAAGAAGTTGGAGCCAACGTAAATTTTATCCAACCTTTTTTTAAGAATGGTGAAAGTTTTGTGAAAGTAAGAGTGTATTTGTCAAATGTCGGAAATAAGTTTCGGATAGGTCAATTGGTGAAAGCTCAGTTCTCTATACCCTCAAAGAATACACTTTGGATTCCGGTAACGGCTCGTCTTGACTTGGGAACGAAAGAAATCGTCTTTGTCAAGAGACGAGGTGTATTCCGTCCTAAAGAAATTAACACTTCCCAACAGTCCGGTGATTGGATAGAAGTTCTCAGTGGTTTGGATGCAAGTGATAGCCTCGCCTACAATGCGCAGTTTATGATAGACAGTGAGAGTTTTATTAAAGTCAGAAATTAATATGAAAGTAACATTTAACTTTAGCGCGCTTCTTATTTTCACAGCTCTCCTTTTTAGCTGTGTAAAGAAAGATGAACACGCGCAGCATCAGGCAGTGGCAGAAAAATATACGTGCCCAATGCACCCACAAATAATTCAAGATAAGCCCGGCACTTGCCCTATCTGTGGAATGGATTTGGTGAAGATGAGTGCGTCAACTGCGGCTGATGGCTCCATCATGCTTAATGAAAGTCAGATCAAATTAGCGAATATCACTACCACACTCACGCACCTTGAAAATATGGGTGAGAATTCCATTCTTACCGGAAAATTACTGGTGAATGAAGAGCAAACAGAAATCGTAAGTAACCGGGTGCCGGGCCGTATTGAAAAATTATTTTTCAAGGAAGTTGGTCAGCGAGTAAACAAAGGTCAGGCATTCTACGAAATCTACAGCGAATCCTTATTGACTCTTCAACAGGAATACCTTCTGACAGTTCGTCAGTTCGAAGAATTAAAATCTCCTCGGTATGAATCATTTGTTAAATCATCAGAAAAGAAACTGATTCTTTTTGGGATGACAAAAGAACAGATCAAACAGCTAGCTCAACAAAAGACAACTTATTCAAGAATTACTTTTCTGGCACCCGCAACAGGAATTATTGCCCGCATCGATGCTACAGAAGGGCAGTACGTATCGGAAGGAAGTGCTCTGTACCGCATTGAAAAATTAGATCAGATTTGGGTGGAGGCAGAACTATATCCTGGAGAATCTATGTTAGTAAAAACAGGAGATGTGGTGAGAGTGCAAGTGAATGGGTTTGAAAGTGCACCCGTGGAAGGCAAAGTCACTTTTCTTAGTCCCGAATACCGGCAAGGAAGTCAGATCATAACATTGCGCGCAGTGATCAACAATCAAAAAAAAGACTTTCTACCGGGTATGCAGGCTACTATTATCCTTTCGCATTCCGAAAAGAAGACCATAGCTCTTCCGGTGGATGCCGTGATCCGCGATGCGAAAGGAAGTCATGTTTGGATTCTTGAAAAAGACGGATCATTCAAATCGCGCATGGTAAAAACCGGATTAGAAAATTTTGAAAAAATCGAGATCACCGAAGGGCTTGAAGAAAAAGAAAATGCAGTGATCACTGGTGCCTATTTATTGTATAGTGAATTAGTACTTAAAAAAGGTGGTGATCCCATGGCGGGACATCATCATTAAATGAATAAGATTCCAAATTCAATATTCAAAATTGGTTAGAGTCTTAATTTTGAACCTTGAATTTTGAATTAGCCAACGTTAGACACTAAACCGTAATCAATCAAATCAAATAGTAACCACAAAACTAATTAACATGAAAACTAAAAATGTATTTGTACGTATCGTTGCTCTTGCCCTCGTTTTATTCGTAGCAGGGTGTTCTGGTAGCAAAAAAGAAGCAACTGAAAATCACGAAGGTCATGATCAGGCGGATCATGCCAAGGCAGAAGCGGCAACACCAGTTGAAGTAAAAGCGTTCGATAATGTAGACCCTTCGATAAAAACTCAACTCAACGGTTTCCTGGCGGATTACTTCTCGTTGAATCAGGCCTTGATTGAAGATAATCAAGACGGAGCAAAGGCGGCAGCAAAAAAGTTATCTGAGACGGTCAATAAATTTGATATGTCTAAACTCGTGGGCGAACAAATGGATTTTTATCACGCCCAACAAACAAAGCTAAATCAAGGACTTAAGGGTATTAGCACAAGCACAGACATTGAAGAAACCCGCATGGAACTTTCCACCATAAGCGAAAGTATCTATGCTATGGTAAAAGCTTATCACCCTAATGAATCCGCTCTTTATTATCAGTTTTGCCCCATGGCAAAAAATGGTGATGGTGCTACCTGGGTTAGCAACACCAATGAAATCATTAATCCTTATATGGGACAGCGTATGTTGAAATGCGGAAGAACACAAGAAACGCTTTGATCGACATGAAGATATTAACTGAATCCGTCATTACGCATGAAATTGGATATTGTTAATAAGTACTGGAGAAATACTTAAGTGATGTGCTGGAAAAAGTATCGAATCGGATTAAAGAAGAAATATGAGTAGTGAAATTGAGTTGTACTATTGTCCAATGCGATGTGAAGGTGATAAAACCTACTCACAGCCTGGAAGGTGCCCTGTATGCGGAATGCATTTGGTTAAAGTAGGCGTAGAAAAAAAGACAGAACAAATCCCTAAAAAGAATTCTCTCCCACCCTTGCCTGCTATTAAAAGTAAGAAATCTGATTCGCACAAACACGCTACTATCCCCCACATCAAAAATAGTAGTGGTGATTTTTATTGTCCGATGCTATGCGAAGGAGATAAGAGATATACCAAGCAGGGTGACTGTCCGGTTTGCGGAATGCATTTAGTGAAGGAACAGAAACTAAGCATCAGCAAAGTAGAATATACCTGCCCTATGCATCCCGAAATAATTCGTGATGAGCCTGGGATTTGTCCTATCTGTGGAATGGATTTGGTTCCTAATATCATTCAGAAAGAAAATAATGAGGAGCAGGCTGCTTATAAAGCCATGCTTAAAAAATTCTGGATCGCCACTGCGTTTACCATTCCGGTGTTTCTAATTGCAATGGGTGAAATGATGGGATTACATCTTTCTGCAATCGCAACTAAAACCACCTGGGGTTGGATCCAGTTTGTCTTATCAACACCTGTTTTATTTTATTGTAGCATTGAATTTTTTAAGCGCGGGTATTTGTCTGTTATCCGATGGTCACCTAATATGTGGACCTTGATTTCTCTCGGAGCAGGTTCAGCGTATTTGTTCAGCATCGTTGCCTTAGTATCTCCCGATTTATTCCCAGATCAATTCAAAATGGATGGCGCAGTGCATTTGTACTTCGAAGCCGCTACTGTCATCCTCACATTGATATTATTAGGCCAGGTATTGGAACTAAAAGCACATGGAAGAACAAACAGTGCCATTCGTGCACTCCTGAATTTGGTGCCACCGGAAGCTACCGTCATCCGCAATGGTCAGGAACAAAAAATTCCATTGGAGCATGTTAACGTAAATGATCTCTTAAAAATAAGACCTGGAGAAAAGATTCCAGTGGACGGTATCATCATGAAAGGCCACAGTGCCGTGGATGAATCTATGATTACGGGTGAATCAATATCCGTGGAAAAAAATGAAGGAGATTCAGTTGTAGGCGGCACTGTAAACGGTACTGGCAGCTTTGAAATAAAGGCGATGAAAATTGGTGCGGACACATTACTTGCTCAAATCATTGATCTGGTCAATAAGGCAAGTCGTTCGAAAGCGCCCATACAAAATTTGGCTGATAGAATTTCTAAATTCTTTGTGCCGGTAGTTGTGAGTATTTCTATCTTAACATTCATCACTTGGGCCATTTGGGGACCAGAGCCTGCATTAGTGTTTGCCTTTGCCAATGCAGTCACTGTCCTGATCATTGCCTGCCCTTGCGCTTTGGGACTGGCAACACCTATGTCAGTCATGGTGGGCACGGGCTTGGGTGCTACCGTTGGTGTATTGATTAAAGAAGCTAAAGTGATAGAAGAAATGGAAAAGGTAAACGTACTCGTCATCGATAAAACAGGAACTATTACAGAAGGAAAGCCTTCCCTTAAATCAGTAAAAACCTTCGATAATGAAAAGAGCGAAGACAAGATACTGCAGCTTGCCGCATCCTTAGAGAGCAGTAGTGAACATCCACTTGCCGAGGCCATCATAACTGCTGCAAAAGATAAAAAATTCACGCTAAGCCCAGTTGAAAATTTTGAATCTATCACTGGCTATGGTATCACGGGTAGCATTAATGCAAACAAAGTTACTGTTGGCAATGCCAAACTGATCAAAGCACAAGGACTAACGTTAGATGATAACCAAACAAAAGAAATAAACGACCGACAGTCAAAAGGCGAAACGGTTATGTTTGTCGTCATCAATAATCAATTGGCAGGCTATATAAGTTCATCGGATCCAATCAAACAAAATTCAAAGAGTGCCATCCGTGAACTACAACGGCAAGGCCTTAGTATAATTATGCTGACAGGTGATAACAAAAATACTGCCAGAGCTGTAGCCGAAGAACTTGGCCTTGACGGGTATGAAGCAGAGTATCTTCCGGCAGATAAACTTAACAAAGTAATTGAGCTTCAAAAAAGTAATAAGATAGTGGCCATGGCCGGAGATGGCATCAATGATGCACCAGCATTGGCACAAGCGAATGTAGGCATTGCGATGGGCACTGGAACAGATGCAGCTATTCAAAGTGCAGGAATCACTTTAGTGAAAGGCGACTTGCAAGGAATTATCAGGGCACGAAGATTAAGTAAGGAAGTCATGAGTAACATTAAGCAGAATCTATTTTTTGCTTTTATCTATAATGCCATTGGCATACCCATAGCCGCTGGCATTCTATTTCCATTTTTCGGATTATTGCTAAGCCCCATGCTAGCAGCCCTTGCTATGAGTTTAAGTTCGGTTTCAGTGATTGCCAATAGCCTGAGATTACAGGCGAAGCATATTTAAAACTATGAGCATGTTTAATACTGTTCAAAATTTTGTCTTTCACAGCCCAAACGTAACGAGTCAAAAAAAAACAATTATGATGACCGAAAAATTATTTTTTCTGTTTCTTTTTATTCTTGCTAGTTGCACGGGTGGAATTAAAGATCAATCTATTTCCACAACCAAAACGGATAATGATATTGTCAAAGTCAAACTGAAAGAGTTGAATGGTAAGGATATTGACCTCGAACAATACAAAGGAAAAACTATTTTCATCAACTTTTGGGCAACCTGGTGCAAACCTTGTATTCAGGAGATGCCCTCTATCGAAAGCGCACAAGACAAATTAAAAAACGAGAATGTAATTTTTCTTTTGGCCTCCAACGAAGATACGGAACAAATTGAAAAATTTATTAAAAACCACAGTTATACTTTTCATTATGCTCATCTTGAAAACCTTGAAGTGTTGGCTATTCAGGCTTTACCCACAACTTATATCTTCAACACAGAAGGGAAATTGAAATTTTCAGAGACAGGCTCAAGAAAATGGGACGATGCTGTCAGTATGGACTTACTCACTAAAATAATGAATGACCATGAAAAATAATTTTTACATTCTTCTTATGTGTGCCATTGTAATGGGCTGTTCAAGTAAGAAAAGCACTATTGAACAAGCACAATCAATCCATTCTATCCCCTCCCCTTCAAAACCAAATAGCGCAGAGCCATTTTTGTTCACAGACAAGGACAGCACTGTTTATCTTTCCTGGATTGAGAAGAGTGAAGAAAAATCGATTTTGAAATTATCATCTCTTGACAATAATCAGTGGGCTGAGCCGATGATAGTTGCATCAGGCAATTCCTGGTTTGTAAATTGGGCTGATTACCCAATGATCGCAACCAACGGAAAGCAGTTCATGGCGCACTTTCTCGATAAGAGCGGAGAGAGCACTTATGCTTATGATGTAAAACTTACAATATCGAACGACAACGGAAAGAATTGGATTGAGCCAATCGTACTGCACGATGACAAAAAGCAAGCCGAGCATGGGTTCGTTACACTGCTCCCGTATGGAGATAATTTCTTTGTGACCTGGCTCGATGGAAGAAATACCGCCATGGAAGGCATGGTGGGAATGGAAGGTCACGGAGGTCATCATGGGGCTATGAGTCTAAGAGCAGCTATTATAGATAGCAAAGGAAATAAAATCAACGAATGGGAATTGGATAACAAAACCTGTGATTGCTGTCAGACAACGGCTGCTATTACAACAAATGGACCGATTGTAATTTATCGCGATAGGTCGGATGAAGAAATCAGAGATATGTCTATCGTGCGATTGGTTGATAACAAATGGACTGAACCCAAATCAATTCATAATGACAATTGGAAAATTGCCGGATGTCCCGTTAATGGTCCCAGGGTTGCTGCAGAAGGAAATTATCTTGCCACGGCATGGTTTTCGGCTGCTTCAGATACTGCACACGTAAATGTAATTTTCTCAACAGATGGTGGGGCTACTTTTGGCAATGTCATCCGGATCCATGAGGGAGGTGCCATAGGACGTGTTGACATTGTAATAATTGATGATAAGAGTGCGATGGTGAGTTGGATGGAAGGAACAAGGATCAAGGCCATTAAAGTTTATTCGGACGGAAGAAAGGAGCCTTCCATCACTATAGCGACAAGTTCTGAATCCCGGTCGAGCGGATTTCCCCAAATGACTAAATCCGGAAATAAATTGATCTTTGCCTGGACGGACGATAATGAAAAGAATATTAAAGTCGCCAGTATTACCCTATAATAACCCATCCAATTAACAAATCTAAACATGAAACAAATTTTCGGCTGCATCATTCTTATTGCTCTTCTTTCAGGTTGCGCAAATCCTAAAACAAATGATGGTGAGAGTGAAAAAGAGAAGTCATCACAGATCGTGGCTCCTCTGGAAGAAGGTACCGTTATCATCGCTGAGCAATCTGCAACAGATACTTTAAAAGGTAGCCTTAAAGCAAAAGCCATGGGAACCATCGGCAACACTGGAATCACCATCAACTACTACTCCCCTGCTATTCGGGGACGCGTCATTTGGGGAGGTCTTATCTCATTTGAAACCGTATGGGTAACAGGTGCCCACCGTGCTACTAGCATTGATTTTAATCAGGAAGTTGAAATTGGTGGAGTCAATATTGCTCCTGGAAAATATGCCCTGTTCACCATTCCCGGAAAAGAGGAATGGACCATCATCGTCAATAAAAATTGGGATCAACATTTAGCCGATGACTACGATCAAAAGCTAGACATTGTGCGCGTAAAGGTAAAGCCCGAAATGGAGGAGAGCCATCAAGAACGGCTTCGTTATGTAATCGAACCAGAAAGTGACAACAAGGGTGAGATTGCTATCTATTGGGAAAAGTTGGAGGTGTCATTGCCAATTCAAGCAAATTAACCTGATCAACTAAAAAAATTATATGCCATAAATCTGATTTAAGATATTCGCCAATCGTATTCCTGCTTTTAATATTTGTTCTTTCGCTGTCCCTAAATTTCTGTAGGAGTATTTATAACCCAAATTACCATCGCCAATCGCATACACTTGCTTTCGGTAGCTCATCGATTCATTTGCCCAGTCACGAACTGCAGTTTTTTGCCAGGCCGCAACGGTGTTTTTGTCTGGCTTGCCTAATGCTTGTGCCAATTCAGTATAGCTTAGCCTGGTCTCATCAATCATATCACTGTCCCATACTTTGTGCAAGTTACTTTCGCCTCTAAACCACTTCACTTTCACTTTATTTCCGCCCTGATCATTACAGCAGCCTACATGAAAAGGCTGATGAATATCTCCAACAAGATGGATCAATATTTTGAGATACTCTGTTTCCTGCTTTACGGTAAGTTTGTGCGTCTTAAGTTCTGTAATTATTTTTTCGAGCGCGTTTATCAAATCTCCATTAGAATTCTTTTTCGATTGACCATACGTCTGCCCCGTTTCAATAGTGACCCAATGCCAGTCATTCATATAGTCATAAGCAGAGTCTGATTTAATTTCATCCATCCAGTTGCCTGCCATGGCCAGAGACTCACCATTAAGCAATTGACTGATCTTCTTTTTCGCTTTGGTATTCAGATATTGCTCAGCAATCAATCCGGTGGCACGGTGGCCGGTGGCGCCCCATCCAAAACCAGACGATGAAAAGAAAGAGCAGAAAAGAAAGAGCAAAAACTTCTTCATACTATGAGGCTGAATTTAATGCAATATCTTATTTTCCCTCCAGTCTCAGGTTTCTTAACCATGATTAAAAGCTTAAATTTGGGTTAGAGGTTATGCGAAAAACAGTCAAATTATCAGCTATTCTAATTGCTAATCAACTTGATATCAAGGGCCTCAAGGCCTATCTGGACATCAAGCCCGTGGCGGACTCTTCAACCGAGCTCTTTTATGACTTTGGAGGGGATCGTTATCAGTATTATTTTAATTATGGAGTCATCGTCTTTTCGGGGCACTCCGAAGATGAAATTAAACTGGCTGTCAAAGCCATACAGGCTTATCTGAAAAACCCTGCTCCTAACTGGCTACGCGATGACCACGAGATCAGCATGCACGAAGGGGATATGAAATTTGAATTTAATCAGGTTATCGTTGACCGGTTAGATGCCAAAGTATTTCGTATTGCTATGCTAAATATTGCGCAGTCTGTAGCATTGGATCATTACAATGGCATTTCTGAGTCTTTGCTCACTGAAATCCAGGGCTTCACTACACACCTGGAAACAACGGGAAGGCTGAAGATCGGAAGAACGAATATGCTGAAATTTATTGGCAAAGCGCTGAATACTCAAAATGATATAGCCGACAATATTTACATTTTTGACGCTCCCGAACTGGTGTGGGACGATGAGTATTCTGATTCTCTGCACAAAGGTTTAATGAAGCATTTTGATCTTCGGGTTCGCTTCAGTGAGATAGAATATACACTCCACATCATAAAAGACAATTTGAGTGTTTTCAGGGATATCTCGCACCAGCGCGTCAGCAACACACTGGAATGGATCATCATCATCCTGATTCTTGTGGAGGTATTTGATTTGCTGATCTCTAAACTTTTGTAGATTGTCACACCGCCAAGCCATTTTTCTCAACTTCGATATTCTGGCACAACCGGATGAAGTGACATGTGGGCCAACCTGCCTTCATGCACTCTATGAATATTATCAAGATTCTATTTCTCTCAAGGAGGTAATCGATGAAGTAAAAAGTCTGAAAGCCGGTGGCACATTGGCAGTAATGATGGGCAATCATGCTTTGAAGAGAGGGTATAAGGCCACTATCTATACCTATAACCTGAACATCTTTGACCCTACCTGGTTCAAAAACTCACCTGCCAAGATGGTCTATAATCTCAAGCTGCAGATGCGTTATAAATCTAAAAGCCGCAAACTCCAGGTTGCCTCTAAATCCTATATCAAGTTTCTGGAGTCAGGTGGAAAAATATTATATGCCGAGCTTGATGAAAAACTAATCAAGGGTTACCTAAAGAAATCAATTCCTATCCTTACAGGATTGAGCGCGACCTATCTTTATGGAACCCGGAGGGAAATCCCATCCAACAATAAATATGACAGCATTAAAGGTGAGCCCGTTGGGCATTTTGCAGTCATCAATGGATATGATGAAGCGGGCAATTACGTTTACCTGGCAGACCCCATGAACCCCAACCCCTTGAAAAGTCAATATTACAGTGTAAATTTTGACCGGCTGATCAATAGTATTATGCTGGGGATTGTAACCTATGACGCCAATCTACTGATCATCGAGCCAAAGACAAAGTAAGAAAACGAAACTCAGGCGAACTGAATAAATTGAAATGCCCAAGCTGATTGTTGTTGAAAAACCTGAAAGCTGGAAGATCAGTCTGGAAGATGTTGACGTCATCAGTCCTGATAAGTACTTGTCAGACGAAGGCTATCAATCCATCAAGAATTTAAAAGTCTTAAACCTTTGTAAGTCGTATCAATATCAAAGTGAAGGCTACTACGTGTCTCTTCTAGCTGAAGCACGAGGGCATAAGGTATTGCCCGGTGTCTCTACTATACAAGATCTGCGTTTCCCCTCAATACTCCGGGATGACTCTCTCGACTTTGATGAACTTATTCAAAAAACTTTTAAGAATGAACCTTATGATCGTGTTGAATTCAATATCTATTTCGGCACAACGCAATCGGAGAATCTAAACAAAATAGCGATTCAACTTTTTCAAATGGTGCAGGCACCCTCGCTACGAGCAGTCTTTTCAAAGAAAACCAAATGGGTTTTACAAAGCATCCGCCTGATTAGTTTAGGAGAAGTCCCCGAAAGTGATAGACCTCTTTTGATTGTGGCGCTTGAAAAATATTTTATGCGTAAGCGCGACTATCGACCGGATCGAAAAAAGTATGATCTCGCAATTCTCGTCAATCCTGATGATAAACATCCTCCTTCAAACGATCGCGCACTGAAACGTTTCTATCGAGCAGCCATTGAAGCGGGATTTAATACGGAGTTTATTACCAAAAATGATTTCGATCAACTCATCCAGTACGATGCCCTATTTATTCGTGAAACTACCAACGTGAACCATCATACCTTCCGGTTTGCAAAAAAAGCTTCTTCCTTAGGCCTTGCCGTCATTGATGATCCGGAATCTATTCTCAAGTGTACCAATAAAGTATACTTGCATGAGCTTCTGAGTGCGAACAAAATACTGACACCCAAAGCCTATGTGATCACCGAAAGCAATTGTCTCTCACTACCTGAAAAGATGGCCTTTCCCTTCATTCTCAAACAGCCCGATGGTGCCTTTTCCCAAGGGGTTTTTAAAATCAATGATCTTGAGGAATTTAAAAAAGTGCGGGAGAGCATGTTTGCCAAATCAGATTTACTTATTGCACAGGAGTTTCTGCCAACTCCTTTCGACTGGCGGGTAGGCATTATTGACAATCAGGTACTTTTTGTTTGTAAATATTTTATGGCTTCCGCCCACTGGCAAATTCTGAATTGGAATGCACAAGAAGAAGATTCAAGAACAGGAAACGTAGAAGTGATGGCGGTTGATCAGGCCCCTTCGGGACTATTGAAAACAGCATTGAAAGCTACCTCACTGATCGGTAAAGGATTATATGGCGTGGACATGAAAGAAATTGATGGTAAATATTATGTCATTGAAGTTAATGACAATCCAAGTATTGACGCAGGCATAGAAGATAAAGTACTCAAGGATAAGTTGTATAGCATCATCATGGAAGTATTTTTGAACAAAATTAAACTCGATAAATGAGCCAACCCACCCGCATTCACATCTTTCAAGGCTACGGCATAGAGCTGGAGTACATGATTGTTGATAAAGATACGCTGGAAGTAAAGCCAATCACCGATGAATTGCTGAAGCAGGAGCTGGGCGAGTATGGCAGTGATTTTGAAAACGGCATCGTTACCTGGTCAAATGAACTGGTGCTACATGTGGTAGAATTGAAGTCAACACGACCAGAGTCTAACTTCAATGCACTGGAGAGCGCTTTTGCGGATGATATTAAAAGAATCAATACTCATCTCGAGAAATGGAATGCGATGCTGATGCCCGGTGCAGCGCATCCGTTTATGGATCCTTTAAAAGAAACTAAACTCTGGCCACACGATAGCAATGAAGTGTATGCCATCTACAACAAAATTTTTGATTGTCAGGGGCATGGATGGTCAAACGTTCAAAGCACTCACTTAAACTTACCTTTTTATGATGACGAGGAGTTTGCCAAACTCCATGCCGCTATACGAATCATCCTTCCTATCCTTCCAGCACTTTGCGCCAGTTCTCCTATTCTTGAAGGCAAGATCACAGGTTTCCTGGACACACGATTGAATTACTATAAAACCAACCAATCAAAAATTCCTTCCATCACGGGTAAAGTGATACCCGAGGCATTGTTTTCAAAAAGAAACTACCTCAATACCATTTACGAAAAGATCAAAACAGATATAGCGCCTTACGATCCAGAGAATATTCTTAACCCCATCTGGGTAAATTCAAGAGGGGCCATTCCCCGCTTCGACCGTGGCTCTATTGAGATCCGAATTATGGATATTCAGGAATGCCCCACAGCCGACATGGCCATTATTACCTTAGTCATCGAAACGATAAAAGCTTTGGTAAGTGAAAAATTTATTAGTATGGAGGAGCAAATGAAAATCAGAACAGAGATACTAGCGGGTATCTTAGACGAAACAACTCAATACGGACAGGAAGCAAAAATTTATACTTCAGAATACCTTGCCCTGTTTGGGATAAAAGAGTTTGTAACAGCAAAAGAAGTCTGGGTAGAAATCTTCCATCGTCTGCTAAAGCCGGGACATACTTCGCTTGAAAAATGGGAGCCTGAATTGGAAGTCATTCTGAAAGAAGGAACATTGTCTGACAGAATATTGAAATCGCTTGATGGAGATATTTCAAAAGAGAATATCATCAAGGTTTACAAAAAACTAAGTTGGTGCCTCGCACAGAATAAGATATTTGTTCCCTAGTAAGTTCAGGTCCGTGCAGCCCGGAGTCTTATTTCAACTAAAACCGTTCTGGAAAAAGCTCCTTCCCCAGAGTTGGGTCTTTATTGTAGTGCTGGCAATACTTCTTGCGATTCCACGCTTTATCTTAGCAATGAATGGCTACTACAATGCAATCATTATTATTTTTATGTTCATGTGGTTTACTCCCTTCTTGCTTTTATCAAATCCGGGGAGGAAACAGATTGGATTGATCAAGCCTTCGAGACCTCTTTGGCTCCTGTGGGGATTTCTTCTTGGCATTGCAGGCGCTGTGCTCGTGTATTTAATAGGGTATCTCACCTACGGAAACACCGCACCTCATTGGTACACCAGCGTGATGAATACGTTTAACAAGGGTACAATCATTCAGGACATCCGGCCTAATTATTTATTCTTTATTCTCTTCGCTCTACCGACTATGATTTTTAGTCCTATTGGGGAAGAGTTCTTCTTTCGGGGCATAATGCAGGAAGCTTTTGCAGAAAAATGGGATACAAAGACCGCTACCGTTATTGAGGCTGCATTTTTTGGCGTAACCCATCTGGCTCATCATGGATTGATGGCAACAGTATTTGGCTATCGTTTATTGCCATCTGCTTTTCCCTGGATCTTTCTGATGATGGCAGTTTCAATTTTACTCTCTTTTGTAAGAAATCAATCAGGTTCCATCTGGGGAGCAGTGTTGTGTCATGCCGGATTCAACCTTGGAATGATGTGGTGCATTTTCTATTTAATGAATTAAGTAAGCTATGAAGACAAATTTCGATCATCTGGAAAAAGTATTAGCAGGAATTACCTCCCGCATCGATGATGTTGAAAAGATCGACAGAAACGAATTTGAAGCAAGACATGAAAAGGCCAGGAAGTTGATGGCCCGGCAAGGAATTGATGTACTCTTTCTTAGCGGCAGCACCGACTTACTCTATTTTTCAGGTATCAAAGCCCCCGCCCATGATCGCCTGTTTGCGCTCTTTCTACCCAAAGAAGGAGAACCAATCGCTATTTGCCCACGCTTTGAGCACGACAATATTTTAGAGCGAATGGTGTTCGGAGGCAACACTATGCGGACCTGGGAAGAATATGAAGATCCCTTTGCACTTAGTGCCACCATCTTAAAAGAAATGGGTCTGGCTACCGGCTCCATTGGCGTAGATGAAGGTATTCCATTTTGGTATTATAAAAATCTAGCGAAAGCACTTCCTACTGCCCACTATAAGGAAGCTAGTGTTGTCACTCATCCTTTGAGAGCTATCAAATCTAGAAAAGAGGCTAGCTTACATCGAAGAGCGACAGAAATCTCATTGGAGGTTCATGCCTTGGCGCTGGGAAGTCTCTATGAGGGAATGACTCAGGATGAAATTGATTGGCTCTACAAAGAAGGTCACGAGCGCAAAGGATCCACTAATGTTTGGGGTGGAGGAAGTTTCGGGCCGGCATCAAGTTACATTCACGGCACACTACAACGATTTGTGCTGGAGCCAGGGTCAGTAATTCTAGCAGATTCGGGAGCTAGTGTTCACGGATATACATCCGATGTTTCCCGTACCGTTACTTTTGGTAAGCCCTCTGATGAAGTAAGAAGGGCTTGGGACGTAGCTAAAAAATGCCAGATGGCGGGTATTGCAGCACTATATCCAGGCGCTGAATGCGAGAGTGTTGATCTTGCCATCAGAAAGGTTTTAGAAAAAGAAGGCTACACTCCAACTTATAAATTTCTTCCTCACCGTTGTGGACATGGAATTGGGCTTGATATCCATGAGCCGCCTTACCTTGTAGAAGGAAATAAACAAAAAATAGAACCGGGAATGACATTCGCCTTTGATGGCGCTTTCTACCTCGAAGGAAAGTTTGGAATTCGCATTGAAGATAATTTCCTCGTTACTGAGAACGGGGTTGAAATCTTTGGAAACAAACTGGCCACGGCTATTGATAAGCCATTTGGTGGATAGTTTTGTTGTCTCTGCAAAATAAAAGGGCTGCACTATCCTGGTGCAGCCCTTTTCAATGTTAAGCACGTGCCCCAACTACTAGTTCACTGAAGTCACGGCACCTTCAGCCAAGCCTTCCTTAACCTCTACTTTTAGCAGTGTGCTCTTAATATTATTCAAAATAGTTGCCTTAATTCCAATGTAATAAACACCGGGCTTAGTTTCCTTCGTGCTGGAAATGGTGATCAAACTCTTCTCCATTACATTGAGTGCCGGCTCGTATTGCACAGCAATGCCCGCTGGCAATGCTGATGAAAGTCCCAGAGTGGCAGCATGATTCTTATACCTGCCTCCTCTTATCAGGTTTAGATCAACCTGTGTTGTAGAACCTGCTTTAAGCTGAATAGCATCTGACGCAATCTCAAGCTTGTAATCAAATCGCTCTGATTTGGTTTGTGCCTTTGATTCAAATTGAACAAAGCCAATTAATGCAATGATGGACAGAATTAAGTTTTTCATAGTGTTATTATTTTTTTAACCTGAGAACGTCTGCAAGAATAATTTGGACTTCGATTTTTAAGCAATGAAGTAAACTGCTATGCTTTTGACGTGAAAGACGAGGTGGCGGGGTAAAAAGTAAGGCCTTGGGGCGAACGGATCAATACAACTCCATCATATTGCGGAGTTGACCAATCTTTTCAATCACCTCTTTTCCCTTTGGACGGGAAACGGGTATCGAAAAATCAGAATCCCGAATCTTAAGTTTGTAGCCATTGGTATTGCCACTCACATTACTAATCGCATTGATATTAACAATATAAGATCGATGACAACGGATCGTGTAAACGTTATCCATCTGATTTTCAACATTTTTCAAATTCATTCGGAGCATTTTCTTCTGAACGTCTCCCCCATTCTTCCAAAAAATAGTGGAATAGTTGTCATCAGCTTCCACAAATAGTAAATCAGGCAAATTCAGGCTGAGGGTATCTGTTGTGTCTGAAAAAATAGTGATTTGATTTAACGCAGAGGGTTTACTAACCTCATTTTTCATGACGCTAATCTTCTCCAACTCCTGATTGGCCTTGATGGCACTCGCAAGATTGAATTGGAGCAGGTTATTGCGCAAGAGCAGAGTTGTCACTGTAATAGGAATAATTCCAGTTAATGCTACCTGCATATAAACCCTGGTGATAATCTCCAGCCACGTGTCCTCCGGACAAATAAACAACTTGTCAATAAAGACACAAGCCACCCCGATCAAAAAGCATTTCCAGGCCAAAAAAAGAAAATGCTTTTTCACCGTCCAGAACAACACATCGAAAACTTTTGGGAAAAGTCTCGGCAACCCAAGAATATTTAATCCAAGGATAGATGCTGTAACACCACCATACAAAAGGCTTTGGGTGAGCGTGAAAGGGTGAGCAATAGTGAATTGTTGAAAAGGCCGATAAATGGCAAGAAAAAGAGTTACAAAGGTCCCTATCCCCAGACTTAGGAGAATATTCTTGCGTTCATCATTCAAATAATAGGGAAATGAGGCATTTAGTTTCTCTGCTGGATTTAGTTGCATGAACAGGGGAAACTTTGAAGTAAGTGATTTCATTTTTTGGGCCTATCGGATCAAAAACGAAAAATAAGGGTAAAAAGATACTGCCGATTGGCATCGATGGGGCAACCGGAGATCAGTTTGGGGTAAAATGCTATTCTTAAAATCCTCAACCTTAGGAAGAAACAATTGCCCGGCTTAATTCTTTTTCTTTTTATATTTCTACATGAACCGACTTCGAGCATGGATCAGGGCCCTTCTTGGCTTCTCCCGAACCGAAACCAACGGATTCTTAATACTGCTTCCCTTAATGGTAATTATTCTGGCTTCCGAACCCTTGTACCAATGGTGGATTACTTCCCAACCGGTCGATTCTTCAGCGGATGCCCGAAAACTAGATAGTCTGATCACGAGTTGGGAATGGAATCTACCCGATAGCATTTCAAAAAAAACTCTTCAACTTTTTGCATTCGATCCTAATAAAGCTTCAAAAGAGACTTTCAGTGCGCTTGGAATGGATGAAAAATTGGCCGCCAGAATTGTTAATTATCGCTCAAAAGGAGGGGTCTTTAAAGTCAAAAAAGACCTCGCTAAAATCTATGGAATGGACTCCACACTGTTTTTGGCCTTAACCCCATTCATTGATTTACCCGAGAAGAAACAAATTAAAAAAAAGGAGAAGGCCTTCTCCACAAAACCTGACTATGTACCTCTGGAACGATTTGACATCAATCTGGCCGATACTGCTCAGCTCATAAAAATTTATGGCATCGGACCAAAACTTTCTTTGAGAATCATCAACTACAGAGATCGATTAGGTGGATTTATCGCTATGCAACAACTCACTGAAGTATATGGACTAGATTCCCTGGCAATAAAAAATTTACAAAAACGGTTTTTTATTACCGAAGGATATGTACCCCGGAAGATAAATATCAATCAGTCCGATGAAAAAACATTTGCCTCTCACCCCTATGTCAAGTTCGCTTTGGCTAAAGCTATTGCCACTTACCGATTCCAACACGGTGAATTCAGGCAGATCGAGGATTTGAAGGCGATTGTATCCGTGGATGAATCAACTTTCCAAAAGATAAAACCCTACCTTACCGTAAAGGATTAGTTGTGGAGCAAAAGGAAAAAATCAAAAAACTACTTACTGCCTATTTGCGAAGGCTAACCAATCTTTCGGGGAATAATCGTTCCTTGTACCTCCCCCGAATACGATCAGAACAGTTTCTGGATCTACACGCTTTAAGTCAACTTAATAAGGAAAAGTCTTTCTCCATTCTCGAAGCACTGATCGCACAGAAGAAAAAGATTATTTGCCCCGTGCTGGATTCACGGATGGAGGTTTCCAACGAAGCCAGCGGAAAATTAAAGAAGCTCCAACGGCTGGATCACTTTCTTTTTGAAGAACGGGGATCTAAAGACCTTCACATCGGATGGCCCTTTGTGCGGGGCAAATTCAGTGATGGAACGGCCGTACAATGTCCCCTTCTTTTTTTTCCGGTAGAACTATTGGTGGAAAATAATCATTGGGTCATTCAATGTCGACAAGATGGTGAAGTTTCATTCAATAAGTCCTTTCTTCTTGGCTATGCCTTCTACAATGAGGTTCCGGCAGAGGAAGCTCTGTTGGAGGAAAACTTTGAAGAGGTAGACCGGGACAGCACTGTTTTCCGGACAGCTATTTATCAATTCTTACAAAAAGCAAACATTGAAATACATTTCAATCCGGAGAATTACCGTGATGAGCTTTCACCTTTTTCAGAATTTAAAAAAGAAGAATTTGAAGATCACCATAAAAAGGGTGAGCTAAAGCTTTTTCCCGAAGCCGTCTTAGGTATTTTTCCGCAAGCAGGGTCCTATCTGGTCCCCGATTATTTGGATCTGATTAAGAATGAAAAAATACAAGATCTAGAAGAGTTTTTTCTGCAGCGGAGCATGGTGGAAACTAATTCCACACCCAAATCTCTGGATTTTATTCACCGGGTAAAGGAGGATAAAGTGTATTCCGCATTTTCCATGGATGTGTGGCAAGAGAATTCCCTAAAGGCCGTCAAACTCGGTAACTCAATTGTCGTTCAAGGTCCTCCTGGTACAGGCAAGTCTCAATTGATCTGCAATCTTATTTGTGATGGAATAGCAGGGGGTAAACGCATTCTTGTGGTCTGTCAAAAACGTGCCGCCTTAGATGTAGTCTATGCCCGCTTGCAATCACTTCAGCTTTCGCCCTTCATCGGATTGGTCCATGACTTTAAAAGTGATCGTAAGGATATCTACGAAAAGATTGCTTCTCAGATTGATCGCGTAGATGAATATAGATCTAAGAACAAAAGTTTGGACGCTATTCAGTTGGAGCGCAAATTTCTTCAGGTCAGTCATCGCATCGATCAGATCGCAGAGGATCTGGAAGAATTTAAACATGCCTTATTCGATGAGGGTGAAGCCGGTGTCAACGTCAAAGAACTTTATCTTCGCTCAAATTCCGTTTCTGAAGTGATCAACCTGAAACAGGAGTTTCAGCATTTCAAAATGGATAGTATTGGCGCTTTTCTCACTAAGCTTAAGTCGTTCAACCATTATGCCGCTCAATTTGAAGACAGGAGCTATCCGTGGTTTGAAAGAAAATCATTTTCATCATTCGGACTTTCTGATTTGAAATCACTACAACTCCTTCTTCAAAGCATACCCACATTTGCTCAGGCGCTTTTTCAAAAATTAAAGGAATCTCTCGGAGCGGAATTGAGTTGGTCGGAATGTGAAGCACTACTGGAAAAGAAAACTGCCGCAGAAGAAATTACCCAACTATTAGGCGAAGAATCAAGGTTTCCATTTTTCCAACAGATGATTTCTGAGCAGGAGGAAGAAACAAGTTCACTATGGCTTTCTAACATTGAACGTGTGGTAGCGGGATGTTACGATGCAGAAGGCCCCGAACTTTCGGTATCACTCCCTCAACTTGGTCAATTTCAGGAAGCGCTACGAAGAAGCATGAAGGCAAGGAAAAGTCTTTTTGGTCTTATCCGTTGGGAATTATTCTCAAGAGATAAATATTTAATTCAACGGACGCTCGTTGGAAACGGACTTAAAAATGACAAGGCCGGCTTTCGGACGCTGGAACAGAAATTAGACAGCCGTCTTAATCTGGAGCATAACTTATCCAAACTCAAATCAAAAAAATGGCTGCTGAATGTACCAGAGAGTTATCAGCTCTCATCACTTCAACATTGGTTTCAAGATCAGCACAGAGCTATAGAGGCCAAATTAGTTTTCAGCACCATCCGGGGATTAAAGAATATCGTTGACCCGCAGAAAATTACATGGACTGAGTTTGCTTCTCGTCTGGAATCTCTGTACCGCATTCTTGCTCCGATAGAGCAAACCAAAGTGCCCTGGCTTGCACACCTCACTACGCCTCAAATTCAGAGCATCTCCGATAAACCAGAGACGGCAGAAATACTGACCCAAACCTTAAAAAGAGATTTTGATGCACTCGTTGAATTCGACCAACTTAAAGAAGCACTCACTTCGGATGAAAAGAATATAATTACGAAGCTCAATGAAGCCATCCTTACAAAGGATAATATCCAATTACAGACTCTTTTTTTAAATAGCCTGTGCCTGGCCTGGATTGAACACATCGAACTTAAGTTTCCGCTACTCCGGATGGTCTCTTCCGGAAAACTTACCCTTCTGGAATCTGAATTCCGCGAACAACTTGAAGAAAAACAAAAAATCAGCAATGAAATTTTGCTACTGCGAGCAAGAGAAAATGTTACTGCTGACCTTGAATTCAATCGCCTGAATAACCAGGTTACCTACCGCGATCTCTACCACCAGGCAATTAAGAAAAAAAGAATTTGGCCCATCCGGAAAGTAATACAGGAATTCAAAGACGAGCTGTTCCAACTTTTACCCTGCTGGCTGGCCTCTCCAGAGTCTGTCTCGGCTATGTTTCCAATGGATGAACTATTTGATTTGATTATCTTCGATGAAGCATCACAATGCTTTGCGGAGCGGGGCATTCCCGCTATGTATAGGGGTAAGCAGGTAGTTGTCGCGGGGGATGATCGGCAGTTGCGTCCGAGCGATCTCTACCAGGTACGATGGCAGGAAGACGATCAGGAAGATCCGGATCTGGACGCTGACTCTTTACTTGAACTCTGCAACCGCTACTTAATGAAAACGGATCTTCGCAGTCACTACCGTAGCAAATCACTGCCCTTAATTGATTTTTCGAATCAGCATTTCTATCAAGGTCGATTGAAATTTCTACCTGACAGGAATGCCATCAATCAGCAAGAGCCCCCCATTCAATACCTGAAGTTGGAAGGGAAATGGGAAAACAATACCAATCAGGTGGAGGCCGATCAAATTGTTAGGCTGGTTCTGGAGTTGATTAGTAAAGATCCTAAAAAAGAAATTGGAATTGTCACGTTCAATGCTCCCCAGCAAATGCTCATCCTTGATTTGTTGGAAGTGAAATCATCCCTTGAGCAGGTGAGTCTTCCCGAAACACTTTTTGTCAAGAACATAGAAAATGTTCAGGGTGATGAAAAAGATATAATCATCTTCTCCATTGGTTATGCTCCTGACGCTAAAGGAAAATTGTCAGTACAATTTGGAAGCTTGAATCAAGCCGGTGGAGAAAATCGATTGAACGTAGCGGTGACCCGGGCGAGGGAAAAAATAATTATTGTCACCAGTATCCGACCGGAAGAACTACACACCGAAGACACAAAAAATGCTGGCCCAAAACTTCTTAAGAACTATTTGCAGTATGCACTCGAAGTCTCACAAGGAAAATTCACGGCTTATAAAGACAAGAGCCCCAGTCGTCCCGCCAGTGGGTACTTGAAAGACAAAGTAAAACAGTGGGGAGACACGACTTATCCCATTTTTCCAATCAGTGCTAACAGTTTACCATTGTATGATTTAACAGTTCAGGCAGGAGAATTTTATCAAGGCGTAATTTTAACCGATGATGAACTTTACCATCAAAGTATTTCGGTGAAAGACCGGCATGCTTATGTGCCTGCCCTGCTGGAAGAAAAAAACTGGAAGTACCTTGCCCTCTACAGTCGTAACCTTTGGCAGGATCCGCACAAGTTTTTTAATGAAGTGGCAAAGTTTGTAACGCAATAACAACTTGCCTTACGAAAACAATTAATCGCATGTCATCTCGAAGCAGGCACGACTGGTCCCGATCCTGATAGTTATCAGGATCGGGATACTTATGGCCAACAAATTAGCAGATTTCTCGCTCACGCTCGAAATGACCTTGATTGGTTTGCGTAACATCACATAATAAGTTTAGTAAAACTTATTTCCTATAATCCAACGCAGGTTTTCGATCTCCTATCAAGGCTTCGTATTTGAAATTTTCACCTCGCTTCTTGCGAAACTCTTTCCATGAGTCTTCGATGAGCACAGGATTCGTGAGTAAATCGGTTACCGTTAATGCCATTGTTTTCGCAGCCATCATCATCCCTTTAAAACCAATGCTGGTGCCACCAGCGGCTACAGCTTGCCAACTGTGCGCGGCTGTTCCGGGAACCCATGTCGCGGTGCCCAGTCCAACCGTTGGAACTACCCAACTTACATCTCCAACATCGGTGGAGGCTGATCCATCGAAGGATCGGATAGGTTCAATTGCTTGTGTTGATTCAATCGGCCTTGCTTGATCTTTGAAGCTTTCCTGAATTTTCAAAGCAAACTGTTTCTCTTGTTCTGAATAGGTATAGCCTCCAACCGTACGCAGATTAGCATCCATTACTTTGGCAAGGGTTTCATTACCGAGAAGGTCATAAACTCCACCGGTCACTTCCACCTCCACACGCGTTCCGGTACCCATGGCCGCTCCTTTGGCGGCTAGCTCAACTCGCTCCCAAATTGATTTTACATTATCGCGTCTAGGATTTCTCACATAGTAGTACACTTCAGCAAAAGCAGGCACCACATTGGGCGCTTCGCCCCCACGGGTGATCACATAATGAATTCGTGTTTCCATCGGCACATGTTCACGAAGCATATTGACCATAGCATCCATTGCTTCAACTCCATCTAATGCCGACCGACCACGCTCTGGTGCAGCGGCCGCATGTGAGGCCACTCCATAAAATCTGAATTTTCCGTTCTTATTGGCCAGCGATGAACCATAACTTGCGCTGTTAGAAGAAGAGGGATGCCAATTCACCACGGCATCGACATCATTAAAGACGCCATCACGAACCATATAAACTTTTCCGGAGCCTCCCTCCTCTGCGGGTGTTCCATAAAAACGAATGATGCCGGTTTTTTTATTCGCAATCATCCAATCTTTAACAGCAATAGCCGCTGCAGCCGAAGCAACACCAAATAAATGGTGTCCGCATGCATGGCCTGCCACCTGCCCTGCAATAGGTTTTAACTCAGGCACTGCCTCCTGAGCAACTCCAGGTAGTGCATCAAATTCACCAAGAATACCAATCACCGGCTTACCAGTACCATAGGTAGCGATGAAGGCCGTGGGCATGCCACCTATATTACTTTGAATGCTAAAGCCGGCATCTTTCAATGTTTGCTGAAGCAAGGCGGAGCTTTGAGTCTCTTGAAAACCAACTTCGGCATAGTCCCATATTTGCTTTGCCGCAACCGAATACTGATCATACTTAGCGTCAATGGATTTAATAACATCCTGCTTGGTCTTCTGGGCAAGTATAAAATGTGGAATAGCTAGAAAAGCTATCCAAAGAACATTGGATAAGTTGAGTTTCATTGGATTAGATTTTAACTCAAATTAAGAAAAACAAAAGTCGTTCGATTCGTTCTTTTACAAGAGCGGTAAAACCACAGGCTCTTCATTAAATTCTAAAGGACTAGTCCTCAGTTGGTTTGCAGTAGGGTCTTATAATAAGGCGATGTTTCTTATCGGAACCAAAATAGGCTGATGTCCAACTCAGAAAAACAAGTATTTTACTACCAAAGCCCACCAATGACATAAGGTGAACAAACATCCATATGAACCACGCAATTACTCCCTGCGTTTTCCAATGCTTCAGATCAACTACTGCCTTGTGCTTGCCAATGGTGGCCATACTGCCTTTGTCAGTATAAGTGAATTCATGATGATTATCCTTTGCTCCATTTTTCAAATATTCGGCCAGGTAACTTCCCATCTGCATGGCAACAGGCGCCACCATGGGCAAAGGAACTTGCTTTCCTTCCGGAATAAAGGCAGCCACATCTCCGATAGCAAAAATATTCTGATGACCTTTAACCCGAAGCTTGCTATCTATACTTAATCTGTTCCCCCTGCTGATAGAATTCTTTTCAAAACCTGCCGGAGCAGCACCTGCCACACCGGCTGCATAAATCAAAGAGGTAGTGAGAACTATTTTGCCATTGTTGAATACGGCCTTGTAGCCATCAAATGAAACCAACCCCGTATTGAGCCAAACCTGGACTCCAAGCTCTTCGAGAAATTGTTTGGTTTTGGTAGAAGCCTGTTCGGACATACCAGCCAATAATCGCGGGCCTAGTTCTACCAGGTAGATGTCCATCATTTTAAAATCGATCTCCGGATAGTCGGTGGGCAAAATGTGGTTGCGCAGTTCTGCGAGGGCTCCTGCTGTTTCAATACCAGTAGGCCCGCCTCCGACAATAACAATGTCAATCAGACTTTCCTGCTCATCACTTTTGTGCTCAAGGTTAACAGCCTTTTCAAAATTCTGAATCAACATACTCCGGATGTCCAATGCTTGCGGAATTGACTTCATTGGCATGGCATGCTGCTTTACATCCTGCATGCCAAAAAAATTGGTGGTTGACCCTGAGGCGATAACGAGAAAGTCGTACTTAATTTCGCCAATGTTTGTCTTTACTATATTCTGTGCCGACACCACTTCTGTTACTTCGGCCATGCGGAAAACGAGATTTTTCTGGCCATCAAATGCAGCGCGGTAGGGTGTAGCAATGGAAGAAGACTCAAGTCCTGCTGTAGCAATCTGGTAAAGCAAGGGTTGAAACGCATGATAATTATGCTTATCCAACAACACAATCTGAAAGGGTCTGCCTTTCAATTTTTTGGCTAATTGTATTCCTCCAAAGCCACCGCCTACAATAACGACTCTCGGGTTTTTGGATGAAGGGATGCGCAGTTGAGAACTCATAATTACTCGATTCTAAATGATATGCCTGAAGATACAAAATGATTCATATTACTATTAACTCAATTGGTATCAGCTTGGCTGTATCTATTTGGGGCGGAGATTTCCATGTTCGGGAATCGCTACAGATATAATTTAATCATCTTGAGTCTTTACCTCTGTCTTGTTCAAGACGGAATGAAAAGCCAGAAGAAACAAAAAAGTTGTTTTCCTTCTCAAGTCGGCTAATACCCGCTGAAAGATCAAGTTGCAGTTTGGGTCTGAGTAAATAAGTAATACCCCCATCTACACCTTGCTCTCCAGGCCATCGGTCAGGCAGGTAATCGAAGTATTCTATAAATAATCCGATTCTTTCTGTCGGCAGGTAATTAAAACACAAGGAAACAGTGAAAACACCTTTGCCGCGATTGCCGTCCCAGAGGTATCCAATATTATAATTAATGGCCGTATTGGGGTAAAAATCGTTCTCAAACAAAAGCAAGATTTCCGGCCCAAGGTGCCTGGCTTGCGCAGAGGATCCTACAGGAACTATTACATTGGCTAAAATATCCGTTTCCGGTATCCATTCCCTTTGCTTGATAATGTGCATTTTAACGCCTACCGTTAGTGGTGAAATTCCATTGAATTCCCTAGCTTCCGTTCTATCGATGAGTTGGCGTGAAGAGACTCTTACTTCTGCTCTTTTGCTTATTCCGGTGCGGAACAAAGCCGTTGGAAGATGATACAGCTCTCCATTATATCTTTTAAAATAATCAAACCCGACCTCGAATTGATACGTGCCGGGGCTTACCGTAAACGGTGCCTCTGCAATGCCCGGCCTGTCAACGGTAAGTTCGTTGAGTTCAGACTGTGCAAGAACCTGGTTGGTGATACTGACAGAAACCAATAATATCAGTATCCAATTACCCCTCAAAATCTTCAAAGTTATGTTTCTCAATACTCTCCTTCTTAGGTTGGATTAAGCTTTTGCGATAGCCCCATTCAAATACCAGAGGAAATATCAAGAGTGTTAATACGGTGGCACTGATGAGTCCACCAATCACAACAATAGCCAGAGGTTTTTGAGTTTCTGAACCAATACCCGTTGAGACCGCAGCAGGCACTAACCCGATGGCAGCCATGATGGCAGTCATTACCACAGGGCGCGTACGTTCGGCAACACCACGGATTAACGCAGCTTGCATGGGCATTCCATTTTGGAGATTTTTCTTAAAAACAGAGATCAGAATAACTCCATTTTGAATACAAAGACCAAAGAGCGCAATAAAGCCTATACCTGCAGAAATACTGAATATCGTGCCCGTAACGTGAAGTGCTAAAATTCCCCCGATCATGGCAAAGGGTACATTGACAAGCACCAGACCTGCGTCCCTTACGTTTCCAAAAGCCACGAACAGCAAAAAGAAAATAAGGACTAAGCACACCGGCACAACTTCTGTCAATCTTTTTTGTGCTCGCACTTGATTTTCAAATTCGCCACTCCAGGCAACGCTGTAACCTCTTGGAATGGAAATTTGTGCATTCACTTTCTCCTGAGCTTCTGCGATAGTACTCCCCAAATCCCTTTCGCGAATGGAAAATTTGATTGCAATAAACCTCTTATTGTTGTCGCGATAAATAAATGCAGGGCCCGTAACCGCTTTGATTTCTGCAATCTCTTTCAGCGGCACTTTGTTACCTTTCATAGAAGGCACTTTGAGTTCCTTAATTTCTCGCTCTGATTTGCGGTATTCACCCTCATACCTAACCCGGACATCAAACTTTTTCTCTTGTTCAAAAAACTGGGTAGCTGTTTTCCCACCGATTGCCATTTCAATTACCGTTTCTGCATCCGCAATGGTAATCCCGTAGGCAGACATTTTTTGTTGATTGAGAATGATACTAAGTTCCGGCTGCCCGATGTTGCGAAGGATACCCAGGTCCTTTACTCCTCTCACTGTTCTTAGTATCGTGGAGATGGAGTCTGCTTTTGAGTTGAGCTGTTCAAGATTATCGCCAAATATTTTAACGGCTAACGAAGCGTTGATCCCGGCCACTGCCTCCGCTACGTTATCAATAATTGGTTGCGAATAATTATAAACCACCCCGGGATATTGTCTTAATTTTTTATCCATCTCCTCAATCAACTCCTCTGTAGTGATATCCCGTTCCCATTTTTTTTGAGGCTTCAGGTTAACCTGACATTGTACATAGAAAAAACCAGATGGATCCGTTCCATCATTCGACCTGCCAATCTGTGAAAGCACGGATTCCACCTCATCGAACTCATTCAGTTCCTCACGGAAGATTTTAACAAACTTTACAGTTTCATTAATGGAGCTACTCATCGGTAGTTTAGCTTCTACCCATAAAGCTCCTTCATTTAAGGTTGGTAAGAATTCAGACCCTAAAAATTTAAACGAAAACAGGCTTGCCGCGATAATTAGCATGGCTGCCCAAAAACTTTTGTTTTTATGACTAAGGGTGAATGAGAATCCGTTTGAAACAATTTTATTGAAAAAATTAACGACTGGATTGTGTTTCTCTTTCACATCTTTATCAAAAAAGATGCTACATAAAACCGGTACAAGGGTGAGCGTAAACAACAGCGCTCCCAGCAATGCAAACCCCAGTGTGTAGGCCAGTGGAGAGAAAAGTTTTCCTTCCACTTTCTCAAATGAAAATATAGGAACGAGGCTGGTAATGATAATCAGTTTGGAAAAAAAGATTGCCTTTCCCAATTCCGAGCCAGCTTTTTTCACAAGCCCAAGTTTAGATAGGCTATTATATTGATTCATACCAATCTCATGCGCCCTCGTGGCAAGCAGCACAAACAGGCCCTCCACCATCACCACGGCCCCGTCAATAATGATTCCAAAATCAATCGCCCCCATCGAAAGCAAATTGGCTGACATGCCTTTCAATTTCAAACACATAAAAGCAAAGAGCAGCGACAAGGGAATGATAATCGATACAATTACCGTGCTCCGCCAATCGAGCATGAAGATGAACACCACGATAGTAACAAATAGAATACCTTCCACCAGATTGCCTAGAACCGTTTCACGGCAATAGTCCATTAGCCTATCCCGATCATAGAAGGTGACCATTTTAATATCGGTAGGGAGAATCTTTTCGTTAATCTCCGCAATCTTTGTCTTTACACGGGATAAAACCTGAGCAGGGTTTTCTCCTTTGCGCATCACGATGATGCCTTCTACCACATCATCATTCGCATCCAATCCTACCTGACCCACTTTAGGGATCGACCCCACTCTTACCGAAGCCACGTTCTTTACCAAAATGGGTACATCATTAATGGCTTCAATCAAGATATTTTCAATATCCTCTATGCTTTGCAGGAGACCAATGCCTCTTACCACATAGGCCTGACCATTCTTTTCAATTACGTCTCCTCCAACGTTAATATTACTTTTAGAAATCGCTTCATATACTTCCAGAGGTGTGATGTCATACTTAGAAAGCAATAAGGGATTAACATTTACTTCAAAAACTTTCCGTGCCCCGCCAAAGGAAACAATATCGGCTACGCCCGGTACCGCTCTTAGCTGGCGGTCAATGACCCAATCCTGCCATGCGAGAAGTTCACTGGTGTTGCGATCACTCTTTAGTGAATACCGAAATATTTCACCTGTAGGACCGTACGGTGGCTGAACATCCGGCTCAACGCCTTGCGGAAGATTTACATTTCGTAAAAGATTATTGACCTGTTGTCGTGCAAAGAAATCTTCTACATCGTCTTCAAAAATGATCTTCATTACCGAAAGCCCGAACATGGAAATGGAGCGTACGCTGGTCTTCTTTTGTACGCTATTCATCGCTACTTCAATCGGGATGCTTACGAAGCGCTCTACTTCCTCAGCACTGCGACCGTTCCACTGGGTCACTACAATAATTTGAGTATTAGTAACATCTGGAAAAGCTTCCAGCGGTGTTTTTAAATAACTCCAAATTCCCGCAGCAATAAGGATAGCGGTGGTGAAGAAAACAAAGAACCGGTTCTTCAGTGAAAATGAAATAATATTTTTAACAAACTTATCCATGGTCAAAAGTCGTTAAGTGTATTAGTCGTTAAGTGCATCATAAACCAAAAGCTGGAATTTGGTCATGACTTTTTCACCTGCTTTTAAACCATCTTCTATATAAGCGATCTTACCATTGTCTTTATAAACTGTAACCTCGCGTGTTTCAATATTATCATCGGCTATATAGACCATCACAAAATTCCTGCTCTTATCAAAGATCAGGGCATTGGAAGGAACCGTGAGCTTTTTAAGCGGCTCAGTGTAGCTAATCTTAACATTGGCAAACATTTCTGGTTTCAGCGCAAAGTCCGGATTTTTGAGAGTGACTCTGGCTTTCACCACCTTGCTTTCAGCGTCCATCAAGCTGAATATTTTGTCAATCTTTCCGCGAAAGATTTTATCGGGATAGGGAATGGTGGTGATCTCTGCTTTATACCCTTCTTTGATCTTGGTAATGTCAGATTCATAGATATTCGCCATTATCCACACATCGGAAAGATCTCCTACGATAAATACCGGGCTGATATCCTCTGTGCGCAATTCCATATTAAGCGCAATATTCTTTTGAACAATTACACCAGACACGGGTGACTTGATCGGATAAACCGACCCACTTCCTGCACTGTACATATCCAGTACCGCCTGAATCCGTAACAACTCACCTTTGGCATTGTCAAGGTCTTTCTGAGCATTGTACAATTCCAACTCAGAAATATTCCCGCTTTTAAAAAGTTCCTCTGCGACCTGAGCATTTTTTTCTGCCACATGCACCTGTGATAATGCGGCCGAACCCTCGCGGGCAAACCCTGCAATCTCCGGGCTTCGAATGATGGCCATAATTTGGCCTTTGACAACATGATCGCCCAATTCCACATTCAGATCACGAACAAACCCTCCTGCCAATGGGAAAACCCTTGCCACCTTATCCTCATTAAAGCTAACCTTACCTGTCAGCATCATTTCTGATTCCACCGTCATAAGTGTGACTTGAGCCAGTTCTTTTCCTTTAGAAAGAGTTTCTGTAAGCTTGAATTTAGCATCCGGTATTTTATCAGTGTCCTTGCTACAGGAGAGCAGCAAAACAGCAAGGAGGGTGGATAGGGCTTTAAATTTCATAATGTCAGCTATTAGTTTTTCAGTTTAAGATAAATCAAGGTTTGATAAGCGATTTGTTGTTGTCATTTAAATTTGATTTAGAAAAGCCAGGCCACTCTAAATCCGTACGTTTCTGTCTGGCCATTTCCTGAACCCGTTTTATAAATGTTTTTTGTTCCCTTTGAGTACACCAGATGGAACTGAAAAATACAAGATTCAGCAGCATTGATATCTGCGCCCAAAGACATCTGATAGCCGAGATCGTTGGATATATAGTCGCTACTTACATCAGTTATTATATGAAACCCATCTTCAGGTTTATTAAAAAAATCCTTTACATAATCATTTTTTACCCACACTAAACCAAGGGCCCCGCTTAACCTGACTCCCTTAATTACATCCTTCGGTGTTCTCAATAGAAGTGTAATCGGTATTTCGATGGTATTCATTCGCAACCTCTGACGATAGGTTGAGTCAGGGTCATAATTAGGCTCCCAAGGATGAGTGAACGAACCTCCATAATTATCAGTATTGATAATTCCTGCACCACGTTGCTGTACTCCAACGCCAACTCCAACTCCAATGAAAGATAGTGGATAATATTCTGCGCGTAAACTAGCGCCTACACATGGCTTAGCAAAATAATCTCTGGGAAGATTATCACCTTTAATGGTACCCCAATATTGGTTCCAACTGATGCCCCATCGAAATTTCTTTTCAAACATTTTTTTTGTATCAGCCTCGGCCAATATCTTTTCCTTCTCCTGTGCAAAGGTCTCTTGCGAAAGGAGTATGAGTAAAACAGTTGACAAATAAAAAAATCGTTTCATACTTGCTTGATTAGTTATCGCTATCAATTAGTGTTGTGCCTACTGTAAAATTCAATTCATTAACATTGTTCAGGTATTGCTTCTTCAAGTCAATCATTTGAATATTGGTGAGAATATAGATCCGTTGCTGGTCGATAAATTGAAGCAATCCAATATTTCTTTTTTGAAAATTTTCGCTGGTACTCCTATTAAGCTGTGTCAATCGCTCAAGGAATTCAGGTTTGTAATTGGCGAGACCCGAGTTTGAACTTCGGTAGCGATTATACGCTGCTGTGACTTCATTCCGCACCTGGTTTTCAATCTGTTCAAATTCCAGAGAAGATTTTTTCACATTAAACTCTGCCACTTTGATTCCACCCTGATTTCTATCAAATAAAGGAATATTGAACTCAACATTAAATCCCTGATAAGGTCGAACATAATTACTGCCACGATCACGAGGTTGATAAGCCAATTTGATATCGGGTACACTCGTGGATTTTTGAAGTTTTAAATTTTGTTCCTGGTATTTCTTGACAAACATTTTTACCTGTAAGTCAGGGCGAATGGTTACTGCTTGCTCTGCAATGACAGTAGGATCAAACTCCTGCGCAATAGCCGGAATTTTTTGCTCTACATAAAAGGTGGTGTCCTGAGGGAAGCGAAGCAAAGTCTTTAGCTCGGATGTTACTTTTTCCTTTTCGTTGAAGTTTGCAACTGCATCAGTTTGTACCGTCACGTACTCTGATTCCAAACGCAAAGCCTCTGTCAAAGAAATGGCCCCCAACTCCAACTGCTTATGCGTAGCAGCCATCAATTTATCATAACTTAAAAGTACTTGCTGATAAAGAAGTTGTTTTGACTGAAGTGCTGCTAACTCAGTATAGGTATTTCCCATTTCAAAAAGCAAGCTGCGCAGCACATCTTCCATTTGCTTTTCCGCCATCTCTACGCCTACCCTGGCCAATCTTACAGTATTGGTATGCTTGCCAGCATAAGAGAAGGTCTGCTCAATTTGAAGCAGGTGTTGATTTCTAAAATGGAAATACTCGTTTGTTTCATTCGAATAAAGATCTCCATTAAAAATAAAGTAGGGATTGTTCCAAACTTTGGCCTGGATTACTACAGCCTTAGCAATATTAATATCATAGTAGGAAGCAAGCAGATTTAGATTTACGCTCATCAGTCGCGCCTTGGCTTGCGAAAAAGACAATACCGTATCGCTAGGCTGCGCTATGGAAGTAAGGGAAATGATACCAAAACCTATGAGGTATAAAAACTTCTTCATACGAAGGAATAAATTTAAAACTTGATTAGATTATGAACTGACGAAAAACTCGTTAATTCAGAACAGGAGAAAATCGGAGCGGTGTTTCCTAAAGAAGAAGTGATCGGAATTCCAGAAAGAGTTTTTCAGAAGAACCGTGAGAAAGTTGGGCTAGCAAGTAGGAGTTATACTTTGCATAACGAATAACAGTAAAAATCAATCGGCCTGAATCCTGAAACAGGTTGAATGATGCAGACTTGGTTTCAGCAGAAACTGTAATCTTTAATGTTTCACGGAATACCTGAATGGCATCTTGAGCATCTTCGGCTAACTGAGTTTCTGAAGCTAAGTGTTGTTGAGTCTGAATTCCTGCTTCAACGGATGAAAAACTCTTAGTGTACCCCATTGAGGACAGAAGTACAATAAAAATGAGATGAATGCAGAGAAACTTTTTGATCTTCACGCGCCAAAGGTAACCACTTTTCAGAATTAAAAAAGTAAAAAAATCAACCTAAGTGCTTTGCCAAATCCCTCAAACGATTGTTTCCAAGCCATCCTTTATTATAATTGCTTTCAACTTTGGAAAATAATATTATTTGCCTTTTAGCACATATTAAACCAGATTAGAACTCAATTAAAGTGTTAAATGCGGAAGTCATCAGGATACTATGTTCTCGCACTTTCCCTTATTGTGCTCACTTCCAAATTAGCACTCGGGCAAAAGTATGATCATTTTGAAGTAAAGAACAACGATCTGTTTTGGGGATACACGTATGAGTATAAGGGTTCAAGGGATAGCCTTCGGGGCAAAATCGTACAAATGATTAGATCAAAATTCTTTACGTTCAACGTTACTCGGAATGAGGCAGGATATAGCGGAGAACTAAACCATTATAAGGTTGACTGCAAGAAGTATGGAAGAACTTATCTGAATACACCCCGCATGTATTGGGAGGGAGAATGGACTGGCAAGTTTGTGGTGGAGGTAGTTGATGGTGCTTATAAAGTAATGATTTACGCACTTTATTTTGAAAAGAAGGAACAATCCACTGGATACTATCGCACCGAGAAACCGGTAAAAGGCAGATATATTGATGCTGTCACTAAAAAAAATAAGACCCAGTTCAGAAAGAATGAATTTTCAAATCTCGTTTTGATGAGTCTAAGTTTGAAAGATCAGTTTGACATTGGTAGTCATTAAAAAATTCAAGATTCAAAGTTAAAAATTGAGTAGGCGTCCAATCTTGAACTTTGAATCTTGAATTTTAAACTATTTAGAATTTATAAATCGCTGCCATTCCTAATGTTGTTTGGCTATTCTTGGTGAAGTTACCACTGGCATCCATAAATTGCTGTGAACTTTCATTCCCCGCGCCAGACAATTTGTTAAATGAATCCATTCGCAACTCCGGCTTCAATAGAAGATGACCATCGGCTAAGGTAAACGATCCGGTTAGTGTAAAGGTATTTACTGAAGCTCCAATGGCCTGACCTGTACCATCCACGTTGCGAAGACCCCTGGCCCCCGATTTATTGTCGAAATGCTCTGCCCTGATTCCCAGGCTAAAAACATCCGAAAGCGCGTAGGTTAAATAGAGGTTAGCGCCATACCAGGTTCTCACTTTGTCAACAATGCCGTCAGCAGGAACAAAAGTGCCAGGTGATCCCAGCGTTCCTTTCTGCGAGCCAAACATAAACCAGTAGCCAATAAAGAATTTATCCGTAGCCTGATAACCTCCGTTTAGATCATAAACCGTAAAGTTTCCCTTCGGGGTATTACCCAATGAATCGGCATTGGATTCATTGGAGTTTATATAGTTAAGATAAACACTCAATCCTTTTGCCGGTACAAGGTTCAATTGGCCAATCAATCCCTTTGCCCTGTTGTTATCATGAACGTAATCAAATCCATTTACTCCGCCCAGCATCAGTGAAACCTTATCGCTAAAGGCATAAGTAGCTTTTACGCCTGTATGATAAAAGGGGATACCACTATTGAAGGTGTGGTTGATGGAATAGAAAAAGTTGAGCGGAGCATCAATGTATTCATACCCGATGTGCGTTCCGAATTGTCCGGCAATAAAGGAAAGCTTATCAGTAGCATTGTACTTGAAATAAGCTTGTTTAATCATCACAGCTGAGTAAACATCGTTACCAATTTTATAACCGTAAGCCGGAGTCGCTACCGGCACATTACCATAATTACCGTATTGGGCACTTGGCCCGAAGGCAAGGTCAACAACAGCTTCCGATTTACTATTGGTGTATTTGAAAACAGTTTGCACCATCCCGAGCTGAAACTGATCCACTCGTCTGTCAAAGCCTCTGCCAACACCCGATTGGCCCATGTTGTCTCTGGAAGCAGGCTTGTTGAAATTGGTGAAATAGTAAGAGTCTAAATAGCCCGACACCGTAAGTTTCCCTTCTTTCTTTTCTTCCTCCTGTTCTGACTTTACTTTTTCTCCTGCCGTAACGATGGGCTCATTTAGCCCTAGCACTGGCACACTTTCATTTGAAGCAACAAGAATGGGTGACTGACCGTAGGATGAACAAGTAACGAAGAAAATAAACATCATTATTGATAAAAGACATAGTCTATAGTTTTTCATATTTTTGTGTGTGTTTTAATGAACAATAAGCTAAGGTTGTCCCAGCGGAGTATCTGACACTCCCTGGGACGCTTTAGTGATCAGAAATCAGCTGCGATTTCTAATCGGCACAGAGCCTAAGGACTTGTACCTGTTGACTTTCTATTGTTTCCTTTCATTTTCTGGTTTGTTTTTTCAAGACTAGCGAAATAATAAATTTTAGCTGGCGGTTCTCAATTCGAAAGGATGTGCATTCTCTCCATGCTGACTTACATCTTGTCCTACTTTCTTATCCTCAGCACTCACACGCAAATGGAAGATCAGATCAACGAACTTCAGAATGAGGAATGATCCCACCATCGTGAAACCAATGACAATAGCCAGTGCCTCCAGGTGAACAATAAATAATGCAGTATCTCCAAAGAGAAGGCCATTGCCGGTTGTATTGGCGCCATTCACTGCTGTATTCGCCAACAAGGCTGTCATGAGCATGCCTACTGCGCCACCTACTCCGTGACAAGGGAATACATCCAAGGTATCTTCCAGGGAGGTTTTAGATTTCCAATGCACTACTACGTTGCTAATGATTGCCGCAAATGTTCCAATGAATAAGCTTGAAGGAACAGTAACAAACCCTGCTGCAGGAGTAATAGCAACAAGCCCTACTACGGAGCCTATGCAAAATCCAACAGCAGAAGCTTTTTTACCACGCGCTGCATCAAAAAGAATCCAGGCAAGCCCTGCCGCTGCAGCAGCAGTATTTGTAGTGGCAAATGCAGAAGCGGCCAGTGTACCAGCACTTAATGCGCTACCGGCATTAAACCCAAACCATCCGAACCAAAGTAGCCCTGTTCCAAGCAAAACAAAAGGAATATTGGCAGGTGAAATCGTCAATTTCTTTTCATTCTTATCTCTTAAATAAATGGAAGCCACTAATGCCGCAAAACCGGCAGACATATGTACTACCGTTCCGCCTGCGAAGTCAAGAACTCCCCACTTAAAGAGAAATCCATCAGGATGCCATGTCCAGTGTGCCAGTGGAGCATAGATTAGTAAAGAGAACAGAACAAGAAATAGGATATAGGATTTGAATTTAATACGCTCCGCAAAAGTGCCTGTAATAAGAGCGGGTGTTATGATGGCAAACTTGAGTTGGAACAATGCAAACAACACCAAAGGAATGGTGGGCGCCAGAGACCAAGGCTTTCCGTCCAATACATTTTGGAACATGAAGAAGCTGGAAGGATTGCCAATGACTCCACCGATGGAATCGCCAAAGGCAAGACTGAACCCTACCACGATCCACAATACACTAATCACCCCCATGGCAATAAAACTTTGAAGCATGGTAGAAATAATGTTCTTGGTATCTATCATGCCGCCATAGAAAAAGGCTAGTCCGGGGGTCATGAGAAGTACCAGGGCAGTGGCCGCAAGCATCCAGGCAACATCTCCGGAATTAATGCCTTCGGTTACGATGGGGCCTGGCACCGCTGGCATGATGACTGCCAGGATGCTAATGGCAATTAACAAGACAAGGAATACAATTGATTTTTTCATAGTTAAGTGGTTAAGGTTATTCGACAGTCGAACTATTCTGTTTTTTGTCAAAAATCAGAATATTAGGGTTGTTTTTTACCCTTTATTCAAAATAAATTACAGAATTCGATTGAAATAGGGTAAAATTTAAGCCATTTATAAAAAAAATATATAGATTTTATAAATAGTAGGGTGAAAATTTAATCACATTCAGATAAAACAGACATATCTCCTGGTATGTCAGGCTCAATTTTAAACCGCGGTATGCATTGAACCGCCTGTCAGATATTGGTTTCGATTTGTTCTTAAATTCTTTAGCTTTCTCATTCACATTCCAAACCAATCATGAAGAAAGTATTCATCCTTTTATTTGTTGCCAGTGCCTGGATAGCCAACGGTCAGAGCACCATGCAAAAAGCCCCTGAAGTAAAAGAGGGCGATGGACCTCATACACAACTTATTATTCGCGGGGTCATGCTAATAGACGGCACTGGTGCGCCTCCAGTAGGTCCGGTTGATATTGTAGTCAAGCAAAATCGAATTGTTAACATAGTAAGTATTGGATTACCAACTCCCGGTATGGCAAGTGAGGGTAGCAGACCGAAGTTGGAAGCAGGTGGCAAAGAATTGAATTGCGATGGCATGTATTTGATGCCGGGCTTTGTGGACATGCATGGTCACATTGGAGGCGGTCAAGCTCCCATTGCAGAATACGTTTTTAAACTCTGGATGGCACACGGTATCACTACTGTCCGGGACCCTGGCTCCGGAAATGGCATTGACTGGGTTTTAGATCAAAAGGGGAAAAGCGAAAAAAATCTCATTACGGCTCCAAGGATTAAAGCCTACGTAACTTTTGGTTCGGGTAGCAAAACACCTATTAGCACTGTTGAGCAGGCTAAACTTTGGGTAAATGAAAATAAAATGCGTGGTGCTGATGGTATTAAATTTTTTGGAGCAGCTCCTGATATCATGAATGCCGCCATACGCGAAAATAAAAGACTTGGATTGCGGTCAGCCTGTCATCATGCGCAACTTGGTGTGGCGAGATGGAACGCGCTGAGTTCAGCCTCCGCAGGACTTACTACCATGGAACACTGGTATGGCCTGCCGGAAGCCATGCTTACCAGTAGTAGCATCCAGAATTATCCATTGAACTATAATTATTCCAACGAACAAAATCGCTTTGAAGAAGCGGGAAGATTGTGGAAACAAGCTGCTGCTCCCTTTTCAAAAAAATGGAATGCTGTTCTGGATTCTATGCTGGCATTGGATTTCACCCTTGACCCCACTTTTGATACCTACGAAGCTACGCGTGATCTTCACAAAGCCCGCAGGCAGGAATGGCACGAGACGTATACACTCCCGCAACTTTGGGCGTTCTATCAACCAAATCGTGCTGCACATGGATCTTTCTGGTTTAACTGGGGAACAGAACAGGAAATCGCCTGGAAAGAAAATTTTAGACTATGGATGACCTTCGTCAATGAGTATAAAAATCGTGGCGGAAGAGTAACTGCTGGTTCTGATAATGCCTTCATCTTTCAATTATATGGCTTTGGATATATTCGAGAGCTGGAGCTGTTGCGCGAAGCCGGATTCCATCCTTTGGAAGTAATTCGCTCTGCCACCTTGTATGGTGCACAAGCACTGGGGATGGATAAGGAAATTGGCTCGGTGGAGATTGGCAAACTGGCCGACTTTGCGATCGTTGATCAAAATCCATTGGAAAATCTTCAGGTTCTTTACGGAGTTGGCGCGATAAAACTGATGGAAGATAACACGGTGAAGCGTGTTGGTGGAATAAAATACACCATCAAAGATGGTATCATCTATGATGCAAAAAAACTGCTAAACGATGTGAAGAAGATCGTGGATGATGAAAAAGCAAAATCAGGATTTGTCCTGAAGCAACCGGGAATGAATTGATCTATTAATAAACCGTTATCATGAAAAAACTAATTATCATTTTATTCACGATTGGTACTCTCACTGCCTTTGCTCAGGAAGCCGAAAAAGTGAAACCGGCACCGGAAATAAAAGAGGGTGAAGGCCCCTACACACAACTCATCATCCGTGGTGTGATGATGATTGATGGAACAGGTGCGCCTCCGGTTGGTCCGGTGGATATCGTTGTGAAACAGAATCGTATCGTTGATATTCAAAATGCGGGCTATCCCAAAGTACCCATGCCATTATCAGTTGAACCGGGCGCAAGAGAGTTAAATGCCAAGGGTATGTATCTGATGCCGGGGTTCATTGATTGTCATGCACACACGGGAGGCAATCAGGCTCCTTATGCAGAATATGTTTTTAAACTCTGGATGAGCCATGGTGTTACCACCATTTGTGATCCGGGTTCGGGAAATGGAATTGAATGGACCGTAGATCAAAAAAATAAGAGTGCTAAAAATCTTATTACTGCACCACGCATTAAGGCTTACACTTATTTTGGGATGGGGAATCCAACTCCTATCAGTACGCCTGAACAAGCACGTGCCTGGGTGCGTAACAATAAATTGAAAGGAGCGGATGGAGTAAAGTTTGGAGGAGCAAGGCCTGATATTATGGAGGCTGCGTTGGACGAAAACAAAAAGCTTGGCTTACGAAGCAACTGTCATCATGCCCAACTTGATGTAGCCCGATGGAATGTAGTTCATTCCGCCAAAGCAGGATTGACCAGCATGGAGCATTGGTACGGATTGCCCGAAGCATTGTTTGACAAGCAAACCGTTCAAAATTATCCGCTTAACTATAATTACACTAATGAGCAAGATCGCTTTGGTGAAGCAGGCAAACTTTGGAAACAGGCTGCAGGACAGGGATCAGAAAAGTGGAATGAAGTCATGAAAACTCTCCTTGATCTTGATTTTACATTAGACCCTACGTTTAACATTTACGAAGCCAGTCGTGATCTGCATAAGGCGCGCAGAGCGGAATGGCATGAAACTTACACTTTACCCTCGCTATGGGAATTTTATCAGCCTAGTCTCGTCTCACACGGATCTTATTGGCATTCCTGGGGAACTGAACAAGAAGTGGCCTGGAAAGAAAACTACGTACTCTGGATGAAGTTCATCAACGAATATAAAAACAAAGGAGGTCGTGTTACAACAGGTTCGGACTCAGGTTTTATCTTTCAGCTATATGGCTTTGCGTACATACGCGAACTGGAATTACTTCGTGAAGCAGGCTTCCATCCCTTGGAAGTAATTCGGGCGGCCACACTTAATGGAGCCCAAGCCCTTGGCATGGATAAGGAAACAGGATCCGTTGAGATTGGTAAACTGGCCGACTTCGTCATCATCGATCAAAATCCGTTAGAGAACCTGCAAGTATTATACGGTACCGGTGCCATTAAACTTATGGACGACAATACTGTGAAGCGTGTTGGTGGTATCAAGTACACGGTAAAAGACGGTATCATTTACGATGCAAAGAAGTTGCTCAGTGATGTAAAGAAAATGGTTGATGACGAGAAAAAGAAAACGGGCTTTGTATTGAAGCAGCCAGGAATGGAGTAATATCAGCCTCACCCCATCCTGGTTTTGCGGTACAGAAAGTTTACCTTCCCCTCTCCAGGCGGAGAGGGGAGCCACTCCTTTAACTCTAACATAACGCTTGGATGGGGTGAGGCTAAAATTTTTCTTCAATCCCCAATCCAAATAGTGCAAAGTCATATTTGACCGGATCAGCGCTGTCTAGTCTTTTTAGATTTTCCGTTAATTCAAGAGCAGTCTTCCAGTTTACGGATTTACTCTTAATCAACTTTAATTTTCTCGCCACACGCTCCACATGCAAATCAATAGGGCAAATCAGTTGAGACGGAGATATCCTTTTCCAAATTCCAAAATCAACTCCTTTGTTGTCCTGGCGTACCATCCAGCGGAGATACATATTAATGCGTTTGCACGCTGACTTTCGCTCCGGAGTGGAGATATGTTTTTTTGTCCTTAGTGGATAATCTTCAAGACTAAAAAAAGAAGTGTGAAAATGAATTAGTCCTTGTTCTGTGGTTTTACATTCCGTAGACACGAGAAATAAATCCTCCAATGATTTATTCCGTTTATAATACTGACTCAGAAATTCGATGAAGTACAAAGCATCGGTAGAATTGAAAGTCCGGTGCTTAAAATTTTCAAAAGCTTTCAGGTCATTCAATTTGTGATGCAGCAAAAAATCATGCGGAGCATTGCCCATCCGATCAAGGAGATCATTCGTCTTATTGATAATGGTTATCCGTTGCCCCCAGGCAAGGACCGCAGCAAATAACCCTGCTATCTCGATGTCTTGCTTTTTTTTGAAGCGGTGGGGAATCGAAACAGGGTCATGTTCGATGAAATCTGGACGATTGTATAACGCTACTTTGGAGTCGAGGAATTCTCTTAGTTCGGGGAACGTCAACCTGATTATTTATAATACGTCACCTCTGCCCTGAACTTGAGATCAATAGCGCCCAGGCGATCAAAGGCAGATTTAGAAATCTTAATAACTATCTTATCATTAATCCCAGTATCGGGAATGGTACCGATTACTCTTACAAATACTTCACGATTATTCAACTCATTCCTGACCTTCATGATCGTACCTACTTTTGCGGTGCGATGAAGTGCCAGGTATTTTCTGTTCCCATCGGTGCCTTCTATCAATTCTGCCAGGCCAGATTGCTTCACCTCATCCGACCCTGTGACAGCTTCTGAAATCCTGATGGCATTTTCCTTCTCAGGCTTTGTTTCCGCAACAATCACTGTGCTTGTACCAACAGTTGCCGTCTGAGTCTTCTGCTCGATTCCTGTGCCCGCTACCGTTAATACATCTCCAACATTTACTTCACTTCCCGTGATTTTATTCCACTCCATCAATTGAGGAACTGTAACTCCGTACTGGCGGGCAATGGAGTAAAGTGTTTCTCCCGATCCTACGGTATGCTTACCCTTAACAACATTACTTACGGTTGTTGTTGGCGTTGTCGTTCCCTTTTTCCGAACAATCAACTCCTGATCGGTTGAAATACCACCATCCTTCAGATTATTCCAGGCCTTAAGTTCATCCACCGTGACATTGTAAAGTTTCGCAATGGAATACAAAGTCTCTTTTGGTGCCACCTTATGAATTGTTCCATCGCCAGATTTCGTTTTGCTCTTGGGAACATACGGGATTTTCAATATCTGGCCAATCTCTAACCCGGCATCAGCAGTATTATTATAGTCCAAAATGCTTGTAATAGGCGTACCGTAGCGCTTGGAGATCGCGTAGAGTGTTTCCCGCTCACCAATTTGATGAATAATGAAGGTTTTTCCGTTGATCGTTTCCATCCTCAATGAGTCGGGAGGAATTTGCGGATTCAGCCAATGAATGGCTGCCAAAAAAATAATTTTTATCATAGTTTAAACAATTCTCAAAGTTACAATTTCTCCATGTAACTCAGCGTAAAAAATGAATACACTACTTTCAAGTGATATTCCCGTTCAGACTGTTATTTTTATACAAAAATAGGAGGATTGTGATGATTAAGAAAATTGTAATAAGCGCTGCACTACTACTGATGGCCTGCTTCAGCACCATGGCTCAAGCCACCAAGCCAAAGGTGATGGTCATGGAAATCAAGGCAGAAATTGATCCGCGCATGGCACGATACGTGAAACTGGCATTGGAGCACGCAGAAACAACCAAGGCCGACTATGTAATTATTGACATGGATACCTACGGGGGTGTATTGACCGATGCAAAGGAGATCGTTGACTTTATCATGGACTTCAAAAAACCGATTTGGGTCTATATTAACTCAGATGCGGCCTCAGCAGGAGCATTGATCTCCATTGCCTGCGACAGCATTTACATGTCACCCGGTGCAACGATTGGTGCGGCCACTGTAGTTGAAGGCGCAGGTGGACAAGCGGCACCTGATAAGTATCAGGCCTACATGCGTGGCATTATGCGATCTACAGCAGAGAAGACTGGAAGGAATCCCCGCATTGCAGAAGGCATGGTGGATGAGCGTATTGTGATTGACAGCATAAAACAAGAGGGCCGTGTGATTACCTTTACTACTTCAGAGGCAATGAAATTTGGTTACTGCGAAGCGCAGGTTGAATCGATCGAAGAAATCCTGAAACGTAATAAAATTGAGAATTATATGCTAGAGGAGTATGAACTTAGCATTCCAGAAAAGATTATTGCCATTTTTCTAAACCCTTTTATCAGCGGAATACTTATTCTCGTGATCATTGGTGGAATCTATTTTGAGCTCCAGACTCCGGGTGTCGGGTTTCCGTTGTTCGCTGCCATTATCTCCCTGCTTCTTTATCTTGTTCCTTATTACCTGAATGGACTTGCTGCGTATTGGGAGATCATTGCCTTGTTTGTGGGATTACTCTTGCTGGGCGCTGAAATTTTCATCATTCCCGGATTTGGCGTAGCCGGTGTACTTGGTATAGGGCTTACGCTCACCTCACTTATTCTTATCATGTTGAATAATGATTTCTTCAACTTCGAGTTTGTTCCGCTTGGAGATATCATTGTGGCTTCGTTTGCCACCATCGGAGGATTGACGGGAGGAGCATTGCTGCTCTTCTTTGGGGGAGCAAAGCTTACTCAAACAAAAGCGTTTAAACGAATTGCACTTACCGACATACAAGAAACATCCAAAGGTTACACCACGAATTTCAATGCCAAAGCGATGCTTGGAAAAAAAGGAATTGCTTACACCGTGTTGAGACCAAGCGGAAGAGTGCAAATTGAGGAGGATATTTATGACGCCTTTACGCGGGGTGATTATATTGAAAGAGGAGATGCCATTGAAGTGGTGGATACCGAAGGCAGCACACTAAAAGTACGAAGAACAAATTCATGAAAATACTTGGAGTCATTCCTGCACGCTATGCTTCTACGCGCTTTCCGGGTAAGCCCTTAGCAGACATTGCCGGAAAATCAATGATTGAGCGCGTCTATCGGCAGGTAATGAAGTCCACACTGCTCTCCCGTGTACTGGTAGCTACTGATCACCCTGTTATCTTTAATCATGTAAAAAGTTTTGGCGGAAAAGTGTTCATGACCTCGGAGAGTCATCCCAGCGGAACCGACCGCTGCTTTGAAACCCTGAGCAGTCAGGAAGAAAAATTCGATTACGTTATCAACATTCAGGGAGACGAGCCTTTTATCGCACCGGAACAAATTGACTTACTCTCACAACTGTTGGATGGAAAAACCGAACTTGCCACGCTCATCAAAAAAATAGAACGGGAAGAAGAACTCTTCAATCCCAATGTAGTGAAAGTAGTGAAAGACGATTTCAATGAAGCCATTTACTTTAGTCGTTCACCCATACCACATGTGCGCAATATGTCACAGCAGGAATGGCTAGCGCATCATTCTTTTTTCAAACACATCGGAATGTATGCGTATCGTCATGATATCCTTGCCAAGATCACCAAGCTTGAAATTTCCTCTCTGGAAAGAACAGAGTCGCTCGAACAACTGCGGTGGATTGAAAATGGTTATTCTATAAAAGTGGCCGAGACAAATCAGGAAACGATGGGCATTGACACCCCGGAAGATCTTGAAAGGGCCATTCAGTTCGTCAATAAAGCATGAGCAAATCGGTTCCTGATATCGCACATACCCGAGACAGTGCGCTAAAATTCTTTCAGGATTACACCAAAAGCCATAAAACAGAACTTAAGGAAAAGCTAGTCATTGATTTATCTGCTGGCAGTGGCTATATCGCTCATCTGTTTGAAGAAGCCGGAGCAGAAGTTCAGCTCTTCGATCTCTTCCCTGAACAAAATAGGCTTGGGAAGTCCACCTGTCAATTTATTGATTTACAGAAACCATTTCCTCTTCCTGATGCAACAACTGATCATGTGATCTGCTCCGAGACGATCGAACACCTTCCGAATCAACATCACTTATTTGTTGAGACAGCAAGAATTTTAAAACCTGACGGAATCTTCATTCTTACCACGCCCAACAGTTCATCACTTCGAAGCCGCTTGGCACAGTTCATGATGGAGAGTGAACATTACTCCACCCCTGCTCCTAACGAATTAAATGCATTTGTCTCTTGGGATGGAAAAGAGGGAGGCTACTTTAGCAAACTTTTTATCAGTGGGGTATTGAGACTGCGGACCTTAGCGGCCATCAATCATCTTCAGTTAAAAACAATTCATCCTTCAAAATATAGTTCTACCTCAAAATGGATGCTGTTCCTTTATCCGCTTCTCTACTTCTTTGCCCGTAAAGCCTACCGGAAGCAAGTTAAATCCGATCCGAAAAACGAAGCGACTTACCGCTCCATCTTTGAAATCAACACTTCTATTAAAGTGCTATTAGGCAAGCATTTGATTATGGAGTTTTGTAGGAAAAAGTAATTTTTGTGAGGGTATATTAGGATTGTCACCCTGAGCTTGTCGAAGGGTGGTAAGAAATACATAACCTATTTGAAACCGAATTGGATTAAAACAGAATTCTAAACTAGCAGACCCTGTAATCAGTCTTCGATAAACTCAGACTGACATAAAAATTGTCACCATGAGCTTGTCGAAGGGTGATATCAATGATTAATGTATGTCAAGAGATCATAATTACTTTGTTTACATAGTCGAGTGTTCCGATGGCTTGTATTATACTGGTGTTACCAATAATGTGGAAAGAAGGATTTTCGAACACAATGAAGGCATTCACTCTGAAAGCTTTACTTATAAGCGTAGGCCAGTTAAGCTAAAATATGTTGAAAGGTTCTCGGATATTAACCAAGCAATACGTTGGGAGAAACAACTCAAGGGTTGGGGTCGGAAAAAGAAAGAGGCTTGTTTACTAATGATTGGGGAAAAATTAAAGAATTAGCCAAAACAAAAGGTAAGACCTCACCAAACTAATCTTCTCCAACTCAGTCTTCGATAAACTCAGTCTTCGATAAACTCAGACTGACATAAAAAAGGGTCCATTGTCACCCTGAGCTTGTCGAAGGGGACTTCATTTATGGTAGGATTTTTAGGGATCTATGTGGAAAGGTTGGAGTGACTACCTATGTCTTGAAGCTTTTTTTGCAGCAGCAACTTTTTCTTTCCGGTCTCCGACATGGCGAAGCTTCGTGTCATCTTCTTAATATTTTCCGCATTGCGAAAACGCAAGGCCGTCCAGTCTTCATCAATGGCTACAGCCCTGACAACCTCATAGCCTTGTTTGCCTAAGGCCGCCCAACCGGTATCGCGGTTGAATTCACAGGTATACTTCTTCGAGGTTCCCTTTGGATAGGCAAACCAAAGTATGCCATCCTCTTCCATCAACGGAACAATTTTCTTTGTCAGATGATCTACATCCTGCTGCTGTGTAACAAAGGCGAGAAAAAATCCAACTTGTTTAATTCCTGTCAGGCTGGTCTTTATGCTTGCCATTGAAGTCATCACTTTATTAAAAGACGATGGTGCATTGATAATGCAAATCTGCCGCTGGCTTTTGTAGTTGAGTTTTTTGAAGGTAGGGTTCATACTTGTCGTTTATGTATGGTACGCGTTACAAACGCGCCTAATTGAGTGTCTACCAAGGATCAAAGTCTGCTTTGTTTGTATGGTGCACTCTACTATATGTCCCCCTAATGTACCTAATCTGGTATCGGTGTCCGGACATGTGAAGAACATGCACTTGTAGTAATTCACGAATTGGCAAGTCAAATCTACCCACGTAGTTGATTTCACTTTTTATTTGTTCGGGATTGAGTGATTTTGATAGTTCGGATACTCTATTTCGGGCAATTTCAAATTTCATCTTCACCTCCTGAAAAGAGATGTCTTGTATTGAGGTTGGTTTTTTATCCGTAAGGTATCTTCCTTTTTTCTCAATTGTGTCGGCCAGCCATTCTTCAAACCAATAAAGATGTCCGATTACCCACCTTGTAGAATTGGACTCCTTGCTTGGCTTCCAATCCAGTTCTTTTTCTGTTATTCCTCCTAAATTTGTCCATAGCTGCTTAAAGGTATTGTCGGCCATTCCACTAAGTAATTTTATTTCGTGCAATAAAAGGGCGTCATCATCTTGGGCATCACTTGTCAACGATGGGATCATTGACAGACCAGAAAATAAAGTCCCGCCATTTTCTAAGAAGTCACGCCTAGAGACGATTAAATCTGCAATAGAAGTCATAATTTTGTATTTAGTTTTTTACTCTGTTTCTCCGCCATCATCTGGGCGCGCATTTATAATGCAAATCTCCTGCTAGCTGTAGTTTAGTCTTATGAAGGTGGGGTTCATACTTGTCGTTTATGTATGGTACGCGTTACAAACGCGCACTAACTGAGGGGTATGCCGTCTGCTTCCATCAATTGAACAATCTTCTTAGTAAGATCATCCACCTCTTGCTGCCGGGTAACAAAGGCAAGAAAAAATTCAACCTTCTTAACACCTGTCAGGCTGGTCTTGATGCTCACCAACAAAGCCAGCTCGTCCATCTCTTTATTAAAAGATGAAGGTGCATTGATTATGCAAATCTGTCGCTGGTCTTTGTAGTTTAGTTTTTTGAAGATGGGGTTCATAAGTTTGATTTTACTAGGGACGCATTGCAAACGCGCACTAACTGGGGAACGAAATTAAGAAACATAAACTATAACACAACACCGAACTCTTGCTATGGCTTATGCACAGTGTTGGCTGCCGTAATTCTACTCGAACTTCCTTTTATAACTCAAATAGTCAGTAATCTCATTTTCCAAATTCATAATTCCGTCAATGTGATAGAGATGCTTTAGAGACTTGCCAAATCCTTCTATTCCGGGATAAAGTGTCGTGTATGAGATATTCATTCGATAAAGAATCTTCATTACATCATCCTTAATGTCGTATGATAACAAAACTTTTTTCAACTCTGATTTAATTAAAGTATTCCCTAAATTCTCCTCAAAAGTTTTCTCAATATTAAGTGGAAATAGAAATGTCCCTTGTTGAATAATTTGTCGTTGATTCTGTCTAAAGGAGTTCAGTTTGATAACTCCATCACCTGACTTAACAATGTCACTAAAGTTCTGAATTGAAATTAAATTATGGTCATTTTTGAATTTATCCTTTACTGTATTGTTAATCTTCCGGTCAATCGCTGTCCAATCTGCTAACCAAAGGGAAGCCATTTTCTTGTCACCTTTTTTATTTTCATTTAACTCAGCTATCGCAAAGAATAATCCTACCCATGGCGAATGTGTCCAATCTAACAGTCTAGTTGGTGCTCCATAATGTTGCATTAAGGATAACCACTCAGGTATATTTAATAGGTCAATGTTATTGATTCCATAATGGTGTGACTCTCTCTGGAATCTTTTCAATAGAACAAGTTCAGTGTTTAGCTTTGATTTTTTATAACTCAGAGGGTCTTCAAACATTCTGTCGATTGATGTCTGTAGTCCCCATGAAGAGTCAATTTGTCCACGGTATATCCATTTCTTCTCTTGCTCTCTCTTCTCAACAAAGTCAAATAAGTCCTTTGCAGTTTTAATGGTGCCGATTGGTTCGAAGTCCATCTTTTCTTTCTTTGTGAATGCTACATCGTCCTGAATTATGGCAGCCAACATTTGGCTATATGCAATTACCTATACTTCCTATATACCAACCTTCTTCATCCCCAGCTTCTCCACAGCAAATTTTTCTATTTCCCTTTGCACGCTTTCCAAGTCTTTGGAAACCAGATGTGAACCCAGCACGTGGCCGCCTGCATTGGGTATCGGTATAGCTACTTTCATATCCGCAGGGGTACCGAGTTGTTCGTTCATCTCCAGTATGCTGCTCACCTTTACGGTAGGGTCCTGCTCTTTTTCGTTCTTGTAATAATATAAAGAGAGTGAAGGGCATTTTACTTTTTCAAAGGTTGATTTAGTCATGGAAGCCTCGAGCAGTTCTTCCAGTTGCACCACGGCTTCCATCCGATAGGGGTTATTCCAATAGCGATCTTTCAGCGAGTCGGGAGGAAAAGCTCTTGAGTTTCCGCCTATTACCTTGCGTGCTATTTGCAATCCCCAGGGATTGTTGAGCAACCACGCGTTACCATCATTGATCGCAACATTAGGTGAGAGGTTGATTAAGGCAAATACATCGGCAGGATACTCTGCTGCTAAGAGCAAGGCCGTTGTACCTCCCGTGGAGGTACTCATGACAATGACTTTTTCTCCTAATGCTTTTCCAATGGCCAACGCTTCTTTGCTGCTCTGCCACCAACGGTCGGCTGTGAAATTCACCAACTGATCGGTGGTGTCAATGCCATGATCGGCCAGGCGCGCGAGGTACAGGTTGCATCCAAATTTTTTGGCAAAGGATTCGTGCACGGGATCACCTTCTTCCTGACTGGCTGAAAATCCGTGAAGATAAACCACACTGTATTCAGTTCGCTTCTTGGTGCTGTCCGCCCAAACAATCCGGGCTTCGTTATCGGGTTTCAGTTTGTGAAGGCTTTCATTCTTGGCAACATAGCTCTCCAACGCAGCTGCATCCTGCGGCACAACTGGCATCTGTTTTTCAAATTTCGGTTTATCGGGTGTGGGGCCAAGGAAATAAACCCCCAGCAAAAGAAGAATGGGAAAGGAAATGTAGATCGTTTTTTTTGACATGGGATTGAAGGGGTTAACCGGATAGGAAATATAAACAAACCTTCCCAATTTTAGTACCTCACCCTGCCAAACTTGTGCTGCGGATAGTGCCTCTTCTCCCCTCTCCAATGGAGAGGGGAACAAAAATCGTGCGGCTTGTAAACCTTCGTTGGGGTGAGGTTTCGGTGTCAATATTCTGATCAAACAAATGGAAAACCAATTCAAAAATGAAAACTATTATCTCACTTCTCCTGGTTGCTACACTAAACGCAAGCATGACCCTGTCAGCACAAACGATAAAACCCAGAGCCCGCGATCTGGGAATTCCGTTTGAAGGAACTCCGGGAAAGTATAATGCCATCACCGATGTAGCCGGTGTTGAAGTCGGCTATAAAACATTGATTGAAGGAAGTGGAAAGCTGGTGACGGGAAAAGGGCCTGTGCGTACGGGTGTCACCGCTATTTTTCCTAAAGGCAAAGGTTCCTTGGAACGTGTGTTTGCCGGATGGTTTACTCTTAACGGAAATGGCGAGATGACGGGTACTACCTGGGTGGATGAATCGGGTTGTCTCGGTTCGCCCATCTTCATCACAAACACACACAGTGTTGGCATTGTGCGCGATGCCGTGATTGAATGGCATATGAAGAAAGTGAAAGGAAGTAATTACTCCGGAGATATCAGTCTGCCGGTAGTCGCTGAAACCTGGGATGGATTTCTGAATGACATCAATGGGTTTCACGTAAAGAAGGAGCATGTGTTTGAAGCCATTGAAACCGCATCGGGTGGGCCGATCAAAGAAGGAAATGTGGGAGGGGGTACCGGTATGATAGCGCACAGCTTTAAAGGTGGTACCGGAACTTCTTCCAGAAAATTGACAGACCAAGAAGGTGGCTACACCGTTGGTGTACTCGTGCAGGCCAACTATGGCAGACGACCCTTGTTGAGCATTGCCGGTGTTCCGGTGGGTAAAGAGATTACTGATTTATTGCCTAAAGAAAACAAACCCGATGTAGATCAGGGATCAATCATTGTCGTGGTGGCTACCGATGCTCCACTGCTCCCCCACCAACTCAAGCGAATTGTAAAGCGGGTGTCGCTGGGCATTGGCGTGATGGGCGGACGCGGGGGAAATTCTTCAGGTGATATTTTTATTGCATTCTCTACGGCTAATCCGGAAGCAGGGAAAGAAAATGATATCGCACATTTGGAAATGTTACCCAATGAAAAGATCGATCCCATCTTTGTGGCTGTAACGGCTGCCACGGAAGAAGCTATCGTGAATGCGATGATCGCTGCCGAAACGATGGAAGGCATCAATGGCAATACGGCCTACGCGATTCCACATGATCGGTTGGTAGCGGTGTTGAAAAAGTATGGGAGGATAAAGTGATTGATCCTTTCGGTTGGGGATTGCTTCGCCCAAGCACACATCCAGCGCAGGTACTCGCAATTGGCGGTAAATTGAAAAGCCTGCGTTACTTAACAGTTGCTTTCAAGATGCAGTTGGCGAAAAACTCTCTTGCTTTCGTGATATCTGTAAGAATATTTGTCTTCTCTTCCTCAGTACGATAGCTTGTGTTCGCCTTTGCCGCAGCTTCAATCCGATTTAGCCAAGGCATGAAAAACTCTGCATCTCGCTTCGACTTCAGTTCCATACCTTGAACTTCAACATAAACAGGATTGGTACTAGAGTAAGGATAAAGATCAGGAAGATCCGGATGGGCTGCCCCGCTCCATGCTCTCAGTAGAATCCATCCCGGACCTTTGACATCCAGCGTTCCTTTCACGTCTACTTCTTTTGTTAATGTTGTTGTGTGACTGGCAACCACTTCACCATTCCATACAATTTCCACATGATCTACAGGCACTGCGCTTCTTAAAAAACCGCTGTAAGAAAGCTTTTGGCCATTGGGTTTAATGATAACTTGCTCGCCCGGTTTTGCATCCTCTACTTTTAAGCCGACAATTGGTCCATTGGTGACAAAGCTCTTACCCTGCTTCAAACTATTTTGAAATGTATCAGGATTGAGAGGTCCATCCGCTTTCACATAGACTCTGTTCAATCCTACCGGGCCTCGTAAGCTGGCATAGTTAGCCATGGCATCTGTTCCTGCAGCCGCAGGAATCCGCAATCCGCAATTCAAAAGTTTATACCAAACTTCACCTGAAGCTTTGTGATCATTGAACCCTATAAGTTCATAGTAATCTACTTTTCCAAGGGCTGCATCAACAGGAAACTCATTAATCAACGTAGGAGACTGGCCAGGAAAAATATCGGATTGATCAAAAGGATGAACATATCCCACAAGCCCCTCCTGTTCATGGGCACGATCGGCAATAAATCTATTGTTAGGGAAAAGACTGGCTGCTGCCGTTTGCGGATAGCCGGCATAAATCGGAATAATTAAGTTGTTCTTCAGGTTCAGCAATCCCAGGTGTCCCCAGACGCTGGTATGAAATTCTTGTCCGTGCAAGAGCATGAACTCATTAGTAGAAGCCCGATCAGGTAGTGTTGAGAAATAATCAATATCCGGTACGCGTTGCTCTTTGTTGACAATCAGATTGTAGGTAAAGTTCAGGTTCTCTGCCTTGGCTTGTTGTATCAACCGCTCGGGTGTATTGCGATAGCTGCCACCGTAGTTCATATGCACATGAACATCGCCACTCCACCACTTACCGTAATCATTGGGCAATGAAAGTTTTTTCAGCTTAATAACCAGTGGCATTAGATTCTGACTCGCATCTACTTCCAGCTTTTCAATCTCGTACTCCGGACCGTGATTAACCTGAATCGTCAATTTATCCTTAGGAACAGAAATTGCACACAATCCTTCCTGATGAAAGTAGTGCGATTCGAACTGTTGTGATTTGGGATAGCGTGAATCATCGGCATGAATCCATACATTCACAGGCGCGTAAAACTTTCCTTTGCTATCAACCACACTGATGCGGGCTGCTACTGCAATTCCATTTTCGTTCTGAACCGTTAATGCCAATGTAGTGTGTGGGTTTACATAGTTCAAGTTTCGACTGATCACTTGTTGCTGTTTCCCATCATAGGCATTCACTACCCAAAGGGAAGTATTTCCCAGTCGATTGGAAATAAAGGCGATCTGCTTTCCATTGGGTGACCAGCGGGGTGAAGTATTGTCATAGTCTCCATACGTAATGGGCATAGGATAGCCACCTTCACTTGGCAGAAGCCAAAGCTGATGCCAATTTCTCCCAAGGTAACTGCTGTACACCATCCGTGTTCCATCCGGTGACATATCAGGACGGGTGCGCCAATTGGTTTCCTCGTGGTGAATAATCTCAGGCTTGCCCCCATCACTATTGATGGACACAATATCTCCTGTCCCATGCGCTATCTCCTTGTTGGAAACAAAAATGATTTTCTTTCCATCGCGTGACCAGGTCGGATTGACGGCATGATCAAAAGCGCTATAATAATAACGCTTCACTAAACTTTTTCGGTCAGGAGTCAGGCAGACTTGCTCCGTTAGCTTGTTTGCAACCATGGTAGCCTTATACAATAAATAATGGCCAGTGGTTGCGGTGGATACAAAAGCAATTTGTTTCCCATCCGGAGACCATCGCGGCTCAAGATTAACTCCTTTGTTGCTTGTCAATTGAAAGGTTAGCTTGCTGGTCAGATCAATCACCATCAACTCAACAGCAGCGCCATCATAACGCACAAAAATAATTTGCTTGCCATCCGGGGACCAATCCGGTTGATAGTCGTAACCATTTCCATCGGTGAGTTGATCGGTTATCTCGCTGCCAAGCTCTTGTCTCCATAAACTCCCACTCATCGAAAACACGAGAGATTTGCCATCAGGAGACCACGCAACCGAAGAAGGCCCGCTCGTGAGTTGGGGAAGATACAGTTCGCGATAGTAGTAATTGTGAGGGAGGTCAATTTGGTTTAAGACAGGGACGCGCTGTGCGTGGAGGTTAAGAATAGAAAGTAATAAGGTTATAAAGAAACCGACCTTTCTTAGGAGTAGTTGAGTCTTTGCCATTTGTCTTTAACTATGATTAGTTTGATTTCTTGATAGTCTATGATTAATAATACAAATTAGTCTAATTCTTCATGGAACTACGCTCTCTTGAAGGCTTCATAACTCTCTTGAATTGCAGGCTTGTATTTCCGAAATTAATTAGGAGGCCGATCTTCATACCATAAGCCTCCAGATAATTAATTGCTTGAGCCAAATGAACATCTTCCAACCGAATAACCGCTTTCAGCTCCACCATAATCTTATCCTCTACAAAAAAATCAACTCTCCGTAATCCCACTTGCTCACCTTTATAGAATATTTCCATTTCATGTTCACGACTGAAAGCAATGCCCTGCCTTATCATTTCGATAGCTAAGCATCTTTGATAAATTACCTCTTGAAATCCATTTCCAAGATACTTATGAACCTCCATAGCACAACCAATGATCTTTTCTGTCAGCTCGCTTTCCGGGTAATTCTTATTAATCATCGAATTGATTTAAAATCCTCTAATCATAGTATTCAAATAATCAAACTAATCATAGTTTAGACATTTTATACCACACATTCATATCTTCCAAACCAGAATAAATTATCAAATTCTTTTTTAACCTTCCACCATAGTGATAACCCAACTGATGAAATGCCTTGTTCATACCTATCGACTCCGCGCGGGCGATGGTGTACAAACAGTGGATTCCATTGTGAAGAAGAAGTTCCTCCAATGTAGAAAGTAATTTTTTCATATGACCCTTCCCCTGAGCTTCCTGACGACTGGCACAATCAGTCAGCTCAGCATTTTTATATATAGCATTGACTTCCCCTGAGGCGGCACTTATAATTTTCCCCAGATGACGGATAAAAACATAAATTGTCCCTTCGTCCATTGTCTTCCTCAGGTGATTGGGATCACTTAGGGGTGTCGGATAAATGGGGAATACTTCTCCGTAGAGATATGCAAGGTCGCTGCAGTCATCTCTTGAAGCGATACTTACATTTGAAAGGTCTTCTTGATAAAACTTTATTTCTTGTTTAAGAATAGTTTTGACAATTAATTCTTCGGCATCCCATGTTACACTCTTTTGTCGGTCAGGAGAAAAATACTTTGTCATAAAGTACATGTTAGTGCCTAAAAAATAATTGTCTACATGCGCTTCATTTATAAATCCATTTGATTCAAAGAACAAAAGATCCTGGATTCGTGACTTTACGATGAGTTTTTCTACCCAACCTTCCGTTTCATTTTCAATAATTTCCAATACGCTTGTTAAAGCTCCTGAATAATCATCAATCCGGATTCGACTACTGAAGCGATCCGAATAGACAGAAACATAGGCGTCCGCTGTTCTGATTTCTGTATTCACGAATTAGCTTCTGAAACTTCACACCATTCTAAAATCATAATGGCAAAAAGCTTAGCCGCCTGAATGATTTCATGCAAATCAATAAACTCATTTGGATAATGGGCTAGCTTTGTTTCGCCTGGTCCGATGACAATGGTAGGTGTATTGCCAACTTTGCCGAGGATTCCGCCATCTGTACCCCAGGGAGAGGCTTCAATCTTGATTGGCTTTTTATAGACAACCTCGAATTTTTCCTTGATCAAATTTACAAATGGATGATTGGCTTCAATCGCATTGGGTATCCATTGCCCTCCAAAAAACTCCAGTTTCACAGGATGTTCTTTCAGCCATTCATCATTAGTGGAAACATTGTCAATACAATTTGCGAGTTGAGTTTTAACATCCTGCATTTCTTCTTCTGGCCCCACTCCTATTCTGCCTTCGAGTGTAACCAGGTCAGCGACAGAAGAAGGCCATGAGCCACCTTGGATTTTCCCAATGTTAATCGGAAGCGGGATAGGTATTCCTTTATATAAAGGATCTTTGATGGCAACATTACGTTTTGATTCAAGATCCATGATTGCCTGGAAGACTTTCCACGCCTTCTCAATAGCAGAAATACCTTCATACCGAGTACCCCCGTGCGCTGACCTTCCTTCTACAATCACACGAAACCACATTGAACCTTGTTGCTTAATGAACAATTTCATGTTAGTGGGCTCGGGTACAATAGCGGCATCGGCCCGATAGCCTCGCACAACCGCGGCCAGCGTACCTACTCCTCCCGTTTCTTCCTCAATGACCGATTCAAAAATAACATCTCCTTTAAGTTTTATGCCCGAATTAATAATAGATTCAAGCGCGAGCAGAAGGGAAACATTACCGCCCTTCATATCGGTAGTTCCCCGGCCAAACATTTTTCCATTCTCGATTTTTCCGGAAAAGGGATCATGACTCCACTTGGTGGTATCACCTTCGGGAACTACATCAATGTGTCCATTCAACAAGATTGATTTTCCATTGCCTTGGCCCTTCCATACCCCTACTACATTGGGGCTGCCGGCATAACTTTTTCTTGACTCTACAAAATAAGGATGCTTGACGAGGTTTGCATGATCCGGATCCCAGCAATCTACATTCAGGTTTAATTGATTCAGTTTTTCAATTACGATGGCTTGGACACCTTTTTCATTCCCTTGCAAACTGGGTTGTTGTACAAGTTTTTGCAAAAAAATTATAGCCTCCTGTTGATGCTCGTCAATATAGGCTTCTATTTTAGCTTGGTGCTTGTTCATAACTTACTTCTCCGTTAAAGTACTCGAGACAATAAAATCAGCGCCAGTGCTGTTCTTAACATCTGTTATAGAATATCCCGGCATGAGTTCATCTAATTGAAGTGCATCATCTGTAATCGTAAACACCGCCATCTCTGTAATGATCTTCTTGACACAATGATACGTTGTGATTGGCAACGTACACTCTTTTACAATTTTAGGGCTGCCATCTTTCTCGCAATGTGTCATCAATGCAATCAGGTTCTTTGCACCATAGGCTAATTCCATAGCACCACCGACACCTGGCACTCGCTTACCGGGAACAATCCAATTGGCCAGGTTCCCATTCGCACTTACCTGAAGTGCTCCCAATATAGATATGTCAATGAAACCCCTGCGAATCATACCAAAAGCTAAAGCACTATCAAAATAACTTCCTCCCGGCAACAGTGAGACAGGATAGCCCGCAGCATTACTTAAGTTACCATCCAGGTTGGTGGTTGGCGTTGGGCCCATTCCCAGAATACCATTTTCCGCCTGAAAAAAAACATGAATAGATGCATCCAGGTAGTCGGGTACCAAAGAGGGTATCCCAATGCCGAGGTTGACGATCATCCCGTCTTTTACTTCGCGGGCCGCTCGCTGCGCAATGACTTGTCTTTCATCTCCCATATCCACTTCCAATTATAGCCTTTCGAAGGCACAATGTGTTTTACATAAATTCCGGGTACGATAATTTCTTCTGGATTCAATTCGCCCATCGGCACAATCTCCTCTGCTTCCACAATGGTCACTTTGGTTGCCATCGCTACATACGGATTGGTATTGCGAGCAGTCTTATCAAAAATAAGATTACCAAACGTATCCGCCTTCCTAGCATAAACAATTCCAACATCTCCGGTAATCGGTGATTCCAATAAAAATTCCTTTTCACCTACTTTGACCACTTGCTTATCATATTCCAGTTTAGTTCCCTTTCCGATCTCAGTTAAAAAACCATTTAGTCCCACACCACCGGCACGGATTCTTTCTACTAAAATTCCTTGCGGAGAAAATTCAACTTTCAATTTGCCCAGATTCATCAAATCACCGGCTGTAGGGTTTGATCCAATATGTGAGGCTACTAAAGAAGTCGCTCTTTCCAGGCAAATAAATTTACCCATTCCAATCCAGGGGAAACCGGCATCATTGCCAATAAGATGAACATTCTTTGCTCCTGATTCAATGAGGCAATCAACTAACCCGGGCGGAGTTCCTACGCCACCAAATCCACCAAAGAGTAATGTCATCCCATCAAAAAAGAGAGGTCGGATTTTTTCGTAACTCGTTACTTTTTCAAAAATGTTCATACTAAAGTTCCTGGCTTACTTCTTTTAAAGATTGATCAAATTTCTGCAACAGCTCGTCTGACTCTTCTTGTGTAATTATAAATGGAGGTGATACGATGATGCCATTCTCATCTTTTCCATAGGCGCCTCCTACAGCGGGATACACCAGTAGTCCATTCTGGAAGCACGTATCGATGAATTTATTCTGCAACCCTTTGATAGATGGAGTAAACTCAAGGCCCATCATCAAGCCCTTACCTCTGACAATATCAATGAAAGAGTACTTCTTTTGAAAATCAGCTAGTCCTCTCTTAATATACAGTCCATTCCTATTCACGTTATCAAGCAACTTATCTTGCTCAACAATCTCCAGTACCTTATGAGCTGTTGCGCATGAGAGCGGATGACCGCTATACGTGTGACCGCTCATGATCAAACCACTTCCTTGTTTTATCGGCTCCACTATTTTTTCAGTCATCAGGGTCGCTGCAATGGGAGCATATCCCGCACCGAGGCTTTTACCCACCGTAACGATATCGGCATTCGTCTGCCAATGCTCCATCGCAAACCATTTGCCCGTTCGGCCAAGGCCCGTCATTACTTCATCAGCGATAAATAAAATATTGTACTCATCACAGATTTTGCGCATCTCACGATAATAATCAGCATGCGGTGTTAGAGCAGTTCCTGCCGCACCCACCATGGGTTCTGCTACAAAAGCGGCAATGTGCTTTGCCCCTATCCTTTCAATAACATTAGTGAATTCTTTTGTCTGTATGTCTAGTGCGTCCTTCTCCAAATCAGCATACAACGCAGGATATTTCTCCAATGAATTTTCAAATCGCTGGCGTCTTAATGGATGACCTGACAGAGAAAGTGCGGCCATGGTAATGCCATGATAACTTTTCCATCGGGAGATAAATTGTTTTTTCTCGGGTTGACCCTTCTCCTGCCAAAATTGGAGCGCTACCTTCATAGCAGTTTCAATCGCCTCCGTACCGCTGTTTACAAAAAAGGTGTGTGCATGCGTTTTTTGAGGAGATAAGTTGAAGAGCTTCTCTGCCAATTGTTCAGCCTCATCAGAACCAAATTGCGAGCGATAAACAAATTGAAGCTTGTTCACTTGCTGCTTCATGAATTCCAGCATCCGCTGATGTGAATGACCCAGTGAACAAGTTACCGCTCCAGAGGAACCATCCAGATAGCGTTTGCCTGACTCATCAAAAATATAAACACCTTGGGCGCTTTTAGCCTTTATATACGTCTTGTTGAGTAAGGGTTGAATAGTATGTCCCGGCATGTCGAATTTTCCTTAGAGCTATTTAGTCAAAGTATTGACGTAAGTCAAGGAAGGTTTTACAGACTATTTTAATACATTTGATTAGCTCGCCAAAAAATGAAGATACGTAGTTTCCCAAACGCACTCACGATCACAGTTGGCTTCATTCTTTTTGCAGGAGTGCTTACTTACATTATTCCAAAAGGAAAATTCGACAGAACAATTGACCCAATGACCGAACGGGAAGTTGTCACTCAGGGATCGTTCAAAACAATTGACGCCAGACAACTATCTCCTTTTGAAATAATCCTCTGCATTCCTAAGGGAATTATTGCCGGGGGTGAAGTTATTGCTCTCATCTTTCTTGTTGGAGGTTGTTTCTATGTCATCGAAAGAACAGGTGCATTAAAGGAAGGTGTTACCTATCTGGCTTTAAAAATGAATGGCAAAGAGGAAATGACCCTACTAATCATTGCGTTTTTCTTTGCCATGGGCGGAGGCTTGCAAGCGATGCAAGAAGAAATTATTCCGCTCATACCCATTTTAATAATATTAGGAAAAAGACTCGGCTATAAGCCCTTGGTAATGGTCGCAATTAGCTATGGAGCGGCAATTATTGGAGCAACCTTTAGTCCTCTTAATCCTGTTGGAACAGTACTCGCTCAAAAGCTTGCGGGAGTTCCTTTTCTTTCCGGAGGTATCTTCAGGCTAATCTCTTTCCTTATCGGATTTAGTCTATGGATGCTGATGGTGATCCGGTATGCCAACAGAAATAAAATAGAAAAACAAACAGAGCCTTCGTCCACTTCGGTGCTCATTTCACCTCAAAACAAAATTATTCTTTGCCTGACGTTAACCGCATCCATTATTTTAACCTATGGATTTCTTGCCTGGAGTTGGGGTCTCAACGAAATATCTGCTGAGTTTTTTGTCTTAGGTGTCACCGCAGGGCTCATTGGCAAACTAGGTATAAACGAGACCTTCAAAGCTTACGGTGATGGTATGAAGGAGATGACCTTTGCTGCCATGATCTTAGGGCTTGCCTATGGTATTTCCCTGGTACTGAAAGAAGGAGTTATTATTGATTCTATAATTTATGGTCTCTTTACCCCCTTGCAAAATTTGCCCACAACGCTGTCTGCCGTAGGAATGATGGTTTCCCATAGTCTATTTCATATTGCTGTTCCCAGTTATTCAGGTCACGCGGTCTTAACCCTGCCCATTCTGGTGCCTCTTTCAGATCTGATCGGTCTGTCCAGAGAGATTTGCATATTAGCATTTCAATTTGGTGCTATACTTATGGATCTGCTGATTCCAACCAATGGTGCTCTTATGGCCGTCATTGCGCTTGCCGGAATCCCCTTTAATGAATGGTTTGCATTCGCCTTTAAAAGGACGCTCGTTATTTCATTGCTTGGGGCAATTACAATTATTGTCGCAGGCATGATCGGGTTTTAAAAAAAATATGATTCTAACCATCACGCTCATTGAGCTTCGATCTCCATGGAAATATTTTACCCTTGCTTCGAATTATCTAAAAATTATGAAGCAAGCCAAAAATGCTTCCTGTATTTCTTTAAAGAGTACCGGCTTTTGGACAACCTTTTATACGATGACCCTATGGGAATCTCCCGAAGCCATGAAGAATTTTGCAAGAAGCGGACCTCATTTAGAAGCCATGAAAATCAGCGCGGCTATTGCAAAAGAAATAAGAACGCTTTCGATTGGATCCAATTCACTACTTAGCTGGAAAGAAGCCAAAGAAAAACTTCAAAGCAGTGGAAAAATTCTAAAATATTAACATTGGTATTAGATCAATTCCTTCTTCCTGGTAGCTATTGGAGAGAGGGATGGGGTGAGGGCTAAAAAAGAAGCCGGATCATAGAATCCGGCTCCCCAGTTTAAAAAACTTATGATCAGGCGCAGTAAAAAATACTAATCCCTGCTTCACAATTCTCCTGACCAAAAAGAAGGCACTCCGGCACCGGCAAAAAATATTTACCACCAACAACCACTACGAATGGAGTAAAAACCAGTCATGCCGGAAATGCCATATCTTGACCTCTCCCTAAATCCCTCTCCGGAGGAGAGGGACTTCTCCTCCCTCTCCTCCGGAGAGGGTTGGGGTGAGGTCCTAATCCACATTGTCATGTAAGAACTTATTGTTTCCTAATAAGCTATTATCATCATTCAAATTATACCGTGAGATAAACGACTCCGAAGAATGAGGAACATTATCCATTTTTACGCCCCTGCGCAGATAGGCAGGAAGTGTCCACTTCTCATTAAACTCTTCTTTCGTCATCTCCTGCTTCTTGTTGGACTTTAGTTTTTCTCTGCGTGCCTTAGCTTGTTCTTCCAGCCGCTCCTTCGTTCTACGGTACTCCATCATTCCTTCATCATTAATTATCTGATCCGCTGAAATCTCTTTACCCATTTCAAACTCGTCTTCATCCTTTCGGAAAAGACCATCTTCATCTTCGTCTTCATCCGTATCATCGTCTTGGTGACGGGCGGTTATTTCTTCTTTTTCAAAAAGGGTAAAGGTGTAAGCGCGCTCTTCTTTCAAAGGTTCTTCTTTCCGGAAAGGTCTTTCCTCCGGCTTTATATAAATCTGTTTTTCCTCTGGCTTTAAAATAGGCTTGTCAATTTCAGATGCCATTGGGATTGCCTCCTCTTTAACCTTTAACTCGATTTCCTGATTCCGCTGATTCACTGAGTTATCTGCAGCTTCAAAGAGAGGAATCTGAGTACGATCTAAATCATGTACTTTCTTGTCCTCCTCTTTCTTTGTTACTCTTCCTTCGTGCGCAAAACCTGTCGCTATCACGGTGACTCTGATGCGATCACCTAAATTACTATCCACACCATGGCCGAAGATCACTTCTGCTTCATCTCCTGCTTGTTCTTGAATATATTCCGTGATCTGACTCAGTTCGTCCATTTGCAATTCAGCTTCCTCACCGGAGATGATGGACAAAAGAATTTTCTTTGCACCCATGATGTCCTTGCTATCCAACAACGGAGAAGCCAGCGCCTGCTGAGCCGCCTTGATCGCCCGGTTATCACCGCGCGTCTCAGCCGAACCCATCACCGCTGCCCCGGCATTTAACATGACGGTGCGAACATCCTGGAAGTCAACATTAACATAACCCGCCAATGTGATGATCTCGGCAATGCCTTTGGCTGCCGTGGTCAATACATTGTCTGCCTCACCAAATGCCTGACCAATGGCAAGGTTCCCATAAATCTCTCTTAGCTTATCGTTAAGTATCACAAGCACTGTATCACAGCTCGCCCGCAACGCTTCAATACCTAATTGAGCCTGCGCTGATTTTTTCTTTCCTTCAAAAGAGAAAGGAACTGTTACAATACCTACGGTAAGAATATCCATGTCCTTTGCAATTTTTGCAATGACAGGCGCGGCACCCGTTCCCGTTCCGCCACCCATACCTGCAGTAACAAACACCATCTTAGTGCCTGCCAGCATTTCACGGATTTGATCCTTACTTTCAACAGCAGCTGCTCTACCCACTTCCGGATTAGCTCCACAACCAAGACCTTCGGTAAGGTTGGTTCCAATTTGAAGTTTGTACGGTATAGGGCTGCTGTTCAACGCCTGCACATCGGTGTTGCACACGACAAATTCGACATCCTTGATGCCTTGCCGGTACATATGATTCACCGCATTGCTTCCGCCACCTCCCACTCCGATCACCTTAATGATCGACTTGTGATGCTTAGGAATTTCAAATTTGTATGATCCAGATTCAAACATGACAATTATTTTTTAGTAGTTATTTAATATTCGTTTTTACCATCGAGGTCATCAATCAATAATCCTTTTGTTTTATTAAGGATACTGGAGAAAAAATCAGAGGCAGGATTAGCCTTTTCCTTTTTCACCTTCACGGTTTTGGTCGCTTCCTTCGCTTCTTTGTAGCGTTCTTCACGCTCATCTAAAGAACGGAAACCAGAAAGAACAAGACCTACCGTTGTTGCATACATGGGACTCTTAACAGCTTCTAATTTACTTTTGCCGAGATGCTCATTGGGATAACCAATGCGGGTATCCATTCCCGTCATGTACTCCACCAACTGCTTCAGGCAACTCAATTGAGATCCTCCTCCGGTAATCACAATACCACCTGCTAATCGTTTCTCAAATCCGGAGTTGATAATTTCTCCGTGCGCCATCTCAATGATTTCTTCCATCCTGGCCTGAATAATATTGGAAAGATTCTTCACCGATATTTCTTTTGCCGTTCTGTTGCGTATGCCCGGGATAGAGACAATTTCATTTGGACTCGCTTCTTCAGCGATCGCTTTTCCAAAACGGGTTTTCAATTGCTCCGCCTGCTTGGCCATTACCATCAGACCATGTTGAATATCTGTCGTAAGAATATTGCCTCCAAAAGGAATTACCGCTGTGTGACGAATGATGTTGTCATAGAAGATTGCGATGTCTGTTGTTCCACCACCGATATCAATCAAACAAACCCCAGCCTCCTTTTCCTCTTCGCTTAGCACAGCCAGGCTGGAAGCCAGAGGCTCAAGAATTAAGTCTTCAATTTCAAGGCCAGCGCGCCTTACACATTTGTTAATATTATTGATGGCGCTCGTTTGTGCTGTGATAATGTGGAAGTCTGCTTCCAGCTTTACTCCGCTCATACCTACGGGGTCCTTAATCCCTTCCTCGTAATCCACCGTATAATCCTGCGGCATTACGTGAATGATTTCACTTCCTGGTGGGATAACAATTCTATACATATCTTCCGTAAGGCGATTTACATCTTCTATACTCACTTCGTCTTCGCGGCTATTGCGCGTGATGCTACCATGATGGACGGTGCTGCGAATGTGCTGACCCGCTATTCCAACATTCACTACACCGATATCGATACCCGACATTTCACTGGCTTCTTTAATCGCCTTGCCAATGGCAAATACTGTTTTATCAATATTGGTAACGATTCCTTTAATCACGCCCTCCGACTCGGCTTTGCCCATGCCCAGTACTTCGAGTTTTCCATACTCGTTTTTGCGACCCACAATAGCACATATTTTAGTTGTGCCGATATCGAGTCCTACTACTATTTTAGAATTTTCCATTGCTCTATGTGTTTTTGGTGGTTGTTATAGTTAGTTTTAATTTATTCAGCTATTACTTGTCCTTCGTATTCCAAATTAACTCGCTCATACTTTGTCCATCCTCGTTGTGGGAGAATTTCCTTATAAAAAATCATGAGCTTCTTAAATTTCTCTTCCACATTCTCTGCTTTACCAAACTCTACGCGTTGTCCGGTAACTTGAGGATAGATTGTGATCTTTCCTTCTTTTGATAAATCCAATTGCGCTACCTGTGCTTTCCAGAATTTATCATCGTTGATAAATTCGATCATCTCCTTCAACTGAATTCCATCCACAGTTCTATTTAGGTTTTCACTTTCCAGAAGTCTCTTCACAAAAGGGCCGCTAATCAATACAACCCGGGAAGAAAATTTTTCTGAAACGGGCATAATAGTCCCATCTTCAGCGATATAAGCATCTGGTGCATCTTCCTGAACAATCCTGGCGATCGGCCTTCGCAATTCAACATTCACAACCAGGTTTCCCTTTAAGTCACCATAGAGTTCGGCATCAAGAATGTGCTTATCACCTTTTAGCTTTGCTTCGATCTCCTTTAACCGGATGTGTTCTATACTAGTGCCCTTAATAGTCTCCCCACTTCTTTCAATAAGTTTTAAAATATCGGCCTCGTCCATAAAATGATTCTCATGAACATTGTCTAATTCAATCACAATATCCTTGCAAATGGCTCCCCCTTGTTTCCGTTCGCCAAAAGCGATCAAAAAGAAAACACCAATCAGGGCTACCACTACTTTTATTTCCTGTCGTATGTTTATTTTCCAGCTCATGCTCCTCTGCGATTCATCATTTCCTTTATTGGCTTGACGAGTGTATCAATATCTCCCGCACCCACAGTGGCTAATACTTCTATGTCCAAATCTTCAAGTTTCTGTAACACATCCTTTTTGCTACAGCGTATTTTTACGGGGCTTGTAATATCCTTAAACAACATATCTGAACTCACTCCCGGAATAGGCTCCTCACGTGCCGGATAGATATCCAGAAGTAAGAGTTCATCTGCCAGGCTCAAACTTTTTGAGAAGCCTTCGGCAAAATCACGCGTGCGCGTGAAAAGGTGTGGCTGAAAAATGACAGTCAATTTTTTGCCGGCATACATCGACTTCAGTGATTTAAGAAACGCTTCAATCTCCGTGGGGTGATGTGCATAATCATCTATGTATATTAAGTTTTCCTTCTTAACGATAAATTCAAACCTACGCTTCACGCCACGAAATGAGGCCAATGCCTTACGGACTTGCTCTTCGCTTACGCCAAGCTTCAACGCAATGAGCAACGCTGCAATAGCATTTTCCATATTATGAAAACCGGGGACACCGAGCTGGATCTTTTCAATCTTCTTTCCAAAGCCATGAAGATCAAACTCAAAAAAACCACCCCGACCAGTCGGAGTAATATTGCCGGCAAAAAATTGTCCCCGGCTCATGCCATAAGTCTCTTTTGTAATCAAATCAATGTCTTCCGCCAAGGTGGCAATCGATTCATGAATGATTAAATTTCCTTTCTTATGAATCTGTTTTATAAAATCTTTAAATGAAATAAGCATTGAGTTGTGATCACCATAAATATCAAGATGATCCGCATCCGCGGAAGTAACAATCGCCATAGCTGGAAACAAGCGCAGGAATGAACGATCAAATTCGTCAGCCTCTACGACCACAATAGTGTTGTCATTGACTTCACCATTCATGACCAAATTCGATTCATAATTGGTAGTGATGCCACCTAAAAAGGCTACCATGTTCATGTTTGCGGTCTTCAGAATGTGAGCCAACAAAGAAGACGTAGTGGTCTTACCATGCGTGCCGGCTACCGCCACAGTTTTGTAGTTCTTTGTCAGTAAACCGAGGACTTCCGAACGTTTGAGTATCGCAAATTCTTGTTCTCTTAGGTAGGCATGCTCCGCATGATTTTTAGGGATGGCTGGAGTAAATACGACTAACGTCTTCTCTGCACTTATATATCCGGGGATAAATTCTATTTTGTCATCAAAATGAATTTCCATTCCCTCTTCAATCAGTTCGTGTGTCAACGGTGTTGGTGTCCGGTCATAACCGGCAACACGCATTCCTTTGTGCTTAAACCAGCGGGCCAGCGCACTCATGCCAATACCGCCTATGCCCAGAAAATAGATACTATCGTATTTATTTAGTTGCACCTATTAATTTTTCAATTTCATTTACAATTTCAATAGTGGCATTTGGCCTCCCCATTCGCGCAATATTTTCTCTCAATTTATTACTACGATTTTCATCGTACAGTAATTTCAATGCTTCATCTACCAGCTTAGTCTTCGCCTCCTCATCGCGAATCATAACAGCGGCATACTCGTTGACAAGTGCTTCTGCATTTTTAGTTTGATGATCTTCCGCAACATTGGGTGAAGGCACCAGAAGCGCGGGCTTCTTAGCAAGACACAATTCAGAAATTGATAATGCTCCTGCTCTTGAGATCACCACGTCCGATGCTGCATAAGCAAGATCCATCTGCTTTAAAAAATCGAACACTCTTATCCCTCTCAAATCTTTATCCTGAATCTGAGCCTTGACACTTTCAAAATACATTTTCCCTGTTTGCCAGATTACCTGAACTTTGGCATCAATCAACTTATCAATACCCAGGAGAATGCTATCGTTAATAGTTCGTGCCCCCAAACTGCCCCCAATAATTAAAAGCGTCTTTTCGCGGGGAGAGAACACAAAATGATTCAATGCACTTGCACGTTTAGCATCAAGGTCACCAATATCCTTCCGAACAGGATTACCTGTAACAACTAACTTTTCTTCTGGGAAGTAACGATTCATGCCATGGTAAGCAACGCATATCCTCTGCACCTTCTGTCCTAATTGCTTGTTGGTAAGGCCTGCATACGAGTTCTGTTCTTGTATGAGTGAAGGAATTTTAAATTTCGTAGAAGCAAGCATGATTGGTCCGCTGGCATAGCCTCCCGTTCCGATTACAGCATGAGGTTTAAAACTTCTGACAATACCCCTTGCCTTGAAATAACTTGAGATCAACTTAAATGGAAAAACAAGGTTGGACAATGTTAATTTTCTCTGCAAGCCGCTTATCCATAAGCCGATAATTTTATAGCCTGCTTCAGGTACACGTATCATTTCCATTTTCCCCTTGGCTCCTACAAAAAGAATTTCGGCATTCGAATGGCGTCTCATGAACTCATTCGCAATGGCAATCGCAGGGAAAACATGACCTCCTGTTCCGCCTCCACTTATTATTAATCGATATGGTTTGTCTGTCTTTAACAAAGTTTACCAATTTGATTATTAACTGATGTTACGTAAAACAACGTGTCGTCATATCGAGCGCAGCGAGATATCTCAGATTGCTGAGGAAAAACGGGGATTTCTCGGTCGTGCCTTCCTCGAAATGACGTTAAATCGGTTAATTGGCTAATTAATTTCATGCTGCTTTAGCTTCGATATCCTTATTTTCTAATTCTTCGACTACTTTATTTTGGCCCCAATTCACTTCTTGCTCACCTCTGCTTACACTAAGGATAATGCCAACCGAAAGACCGGTGAATACTAAAGCCGTTCCTCCCATACTGATCAAGGGCAGAGGCTGACCGGTGATCGGACCCAAGCCAACCACAACACCCATGTTTACCATCGCCTGACAGACTAAATCAAAACTTAGTCCTGCGGACAGCAGTCCACCAAAGGCTCGTTCACTATTATAGGCCGCCTTCATGCCCCGATGAAGAAGAATGAGATACAGCACCAGCACAACAATACCGCCAATCATACCATACTCTTCAATCACGATGGCATACACAAAATCTGAATACGGATGCGGAAGTATATTGCGTTGGTCACTATTGCCCGGACCCTTGCCTACAATACCTCCTGTTGCAACTGCTATGCGAGCATGCTTCGCCTGAAAGGGAAGTTCAGTTCCATTGACAAAACTCAATATCCTATTCTTTGCAGTTTCTCCTCGTACTCCAAACTTCAAGGCTACTGCACCTGCCAAAGCTCCTACTAAAAGCAGCATAGCCAAATATTTTACTGGCACACGTCCGATGAACATCACCAGCATACTCGTTGCGAAAAGAAGCACTGCAGTTGATAAGTTGGTTAAGGCAATGAGACCACAGATCACACCGCACCAAATCAGCATGGGTATCAGTGAGTCCTTTATGTCTTCAATATTTTGCTGCTTTTTCGAAAGCATACTTGCCAGATTAATAATCAGTGCCAGGCTGGCGAAATCAGAAGGCTGGAAAGACGTGTTGATAATAGGTAACGTAATCCATCGGGCTGCATCATTAATAGATGTTCCGTTTGTAAAGGTGTAGATCAACAATGGAACGCTTATCCATAACGCCAACCTGGATATTTTTGAATAGTATCGATAATCTATTTTATGAGCCACCCACATTGCAGCAAGCCCGAGGAATACCATGAACGTATGCTTCACGAGATACATTTCAGGACTTATTGTGCGCTTGAATGCCAACGTGCCGATTGAACTGTATACCACCAAAATGCTGATCATTGATAAAGCGAACACCACCGCCCAAATGACTGGATCTCCTTGAAGGTTTTTATCAGCCCATTCTTTTATTTTACTCAGTCTCATATCAATTCAAAATTTGAATTCTAAATCCTAACTTCTAAATTCATGCCTTTCAATTCCAACACCGCTTCACGAAACTGATCTCCGCGGTCTTCATAATTCTTGAATAAATCAAAACTTGCACATGCCGGTGAGAGTAATACCACATCACCTTGTTTAGCAGCTTTCATTGCCATTTGAACTAGCTCTTTGACGCTTTGCGTTTCATGGATCTCAGGCACTACACCATTGAATGCTTTCTTAAGCTTATCATTCTCTTTTCCCAAACAAATCAATGTTTTTACTTTTGATTTGACCTGCTCTTTAATAAGGTTATAATCATTGCCTTTATCTATTCCTCCTGCAATCCAAATAAGTGGTTGTTGATAGCTGCCCAATGCATACACCACAGAATCCACGTTAGTCGCCTTGGAGTCATTGACAAATTCTACTCCGTTGATAGTTGCAATTGACTCAAGGCGATGGGGTGCATTCTTAAAAGTCATTAACCCTTTCATAATCATTTCATGACTCACCCCTGCTAAACTTACCGCGGTGACAGCTGCCATAGTATTGATCAAATTATGTGGCCCCTTTAAAGTAGTTTCAGTCTGAGCAATTCGGAAAGATTGGTTGCCAAGGGTGAATGACATTTTCTCTCCATCAAAATGAATGGGAGTTGAATTATCTTTTAGAGAAATTTTAATTGATGACGGACATATTCTTCTCTTCCCGACTTCTTCTCCTACAATCGGGTCATCTGAAGAATAGATGAATTGATTATCAGCTCCCATATTCTGAATCAACCTGAATTTGGAGTTGATATAGTTCTCTAAGCTATACTCATATCGATCGAGGTGATCTGGCGTGATGTTGAGCAGTATTCCAATATCAGGCTTAAAGGTGTAGGTTCCATCCAATTGATAACTGCTAATCTCTATTACATACCAATCATTTTTTTCAAAAGCCACTTTTCGCGCCAGGCTTTCTCCTACATTCCCTGCCAGAGCAATTTTACATCCTGCTGATTTCATCAAGTGATAAGTCAACAATGTGGTGGTCGTTTTACCATTCGTTCCAGTGATCGCAATTATCTTCCCACTTAAGAAACGAAAGGCAAACTCGATTTCATCAATTATCTCAATGCCCAGGGTTTTGCATTTTTTTATTACATCTGCTTTGTCAGGAATACCTGGGCTTTTAATAATCAAAGTCGCATTTATAATTCTATCAATAGTATGCTGACCTTCCTCAAATGGGATTGAATTAGCAATTAACTCCGTCTTATACTTTTCTTTAATTCCACCTTGATCGGAAATAAAAACATCAAAGCCTTTGACTTTCGCCAAGAGCGCAGCCCCTGTTCCACTTTCACCTGCTCCCAATATCACAATTCGATTTCCCAAATCATCTTAATTTTAAAGTAGCCAAACTGACTATCGCTAACAATATTCCAACGATCCAAAACCTTGCTACAATTTTGGCTTCCGGTATATTCTTCTTTTGATAATGATGGTGGAGCGGGGACATCAGTAAAAGTCGTTTGCCCTCTCCGAATTTCTTTTTCGTGTATTTAAAATAGGAAACCTGTGTGATCACCGATAAAAGCTCTACAAGAAAAATTCCACACAAAACAGGAATCATCAACTCTTTGCGAACAGCTAATGCAAGAACTGCAATGATTCCACCCAGTGAAAGGCTTCCGGTATCACCCATAAATACTTGAGCGGGATAAGCATTGTACCATAAGAAACCTAAGCAGGCACCAACGAATGCAGTACAGAAAATAACCAGCTCTCCCAGATTGGGGATGTACATGATATTGAGGTAGGTACTAAAGTCAACACGACCAGACAGATAAGCAAAGATGGCAAGTGTCAATCCAATAATAGCGGATGTTCCCGCTGCCAATCCATCGATTCCATCCGTTATGTTTACACCGTTAGAGACTGAGGTTATAATTAGAATAACTACTAACGTGTAAATGATCCAGGTGTAATTCCTATCGATGAAGGGAAGTATTTTGCTATAGTCTAACTCATTATTTTTAAAGAAAGGAACAGTGGTTTTAGTAGATTTTACTTCGCGGTAGTCGGTCTTACTTTCACTATCTTCTGAAAAATCAATATTAACTGTATTGACTGATGAAGGCTTTGGCTCTTTGATGACAACATTATCATTGAAGCAAAGAGTAAGACCCACAATCAATCCAATCCCCACCTGACCAACAATTTTGAATCGCCCCGCAAGGCCTTCCTTATTCTTCTTAAACACTTTTATATAATCATCCACAAAGCCGATGAATCCAAGCCAGACCGTTGTACCAATCAGTAGCATTACATACACATTATCAATTTTTGCAAAGAGTAGTGTAGGAATCAATATCGCTGCAATGATAATTAGCCCACCCATCGTAGGTGTCCCCTTCTTTTGCATTTGGCCCTCCAAACCCAAATCGCGAATATCTTCTCCTACTTGCTTCTTCCTTAGGAAATTGATCAACCGCTCACCAAACATGATGGTAATCAACAGCGACAATACTGCAGCCGCACCAGCCCTAAAGGAGATGTATTGAAAAAGTCCGGCTCCCGGAAGGTTAAATTGTTTCTCGATATAGTCGAATAAGTAGTATAACATTCAAATCAATTAGAGAACATTTTAAGCATACGTTCTACAACTTCTTTATCATCAAAAGGATACTTTACGCCTTTTATTTCCTGATAAGTCTCATGTCCTTTACCAGCTACAAGAATGATATCTTTCTCTTTAGCTAACATGATAGCCGTCTTAATCGCCTCTTCCCGATCGGCCATAATCACTGTCTTTCTTGCCTCGGTAGGACCAATACCCGTTTTCATCTCACGTATAATTTCCTGAGGATCTTCATCACGTGGATTGTCTGAAGTAATCACCACTTTATCACTAAAACGACAGGCGATTGAAGCCATCAAGGGCCGCTTGGTCTTATCTCGATTACCACCGCATCCCACCACGGTAATTACTTGTTCTGTCCCCGTGCGGAAATGAGCAATCGTTTCTAAAACATTCTTTAACGCATCCGGTGTGTGTGCATAATCAATGATAGCAATTATCCTAGAACCTGGTCTTACCAATTCAAACCTTCCCGGAGCGCCTTGCATCGCAGAAAGATGTGTCAGAATTTCGTCCGACTCTTCTTCCAATAGCATTGCAGCACCATATACCGCCAGGAGATTATAGGCATTAAAATCTCCGATCAACTTGAACCATACTGTTTTACCTCCAATCTCAATTTCAAGACCTTCAATGGAGTTGGTTATTATCTTTCCTTTAAAGTCAACCATTTTCTTCAGCCCAAAGGATTGCTTCTTTGCTTTCGTATTCTGAAGCATCACCATGCCACGCTTATCATCTGCATTCACCAGCGCAAAGGCTTCTGAACTTAGTTCATCAAAATATTTTTTCTTAGCCTTAATGTAGTTTTCAAATGTTTTATGATAATCAAGGTGATCGTGTGTGATGTTCGTAAAAATGGCTCCGATGAATTTTAACCCACCAATCCGTTCCTGATCGACAGCATGAGAACTTACTTCCATGAAACAATGCGTACACTTTGCTTCAATCATTTGAACTAAAAGTTCATTGAGTTGAATAGGATCGGGTGTGGTGTGAGTCGATTCAATTTCTTTATCCACAATTTTATTAACAACTGTGGATAACATCCCAGAACGATGACCCAGCGAATTAAACAGTTTAAACAAAAGAGTGACCACCGTAGTTTTACCATTGGTACCAGTTACACCTACTAATTTTATTTTGTGCGATGGGTTATCAAAATAATTGGCCGCAATTACACCAAGGGCATGAGCACTATTTTTTACGGTAACGTAAGTAACCTTATCCGAAATATTCTCAGGAAGTTTTTCTGCTACAATAACTGAAGCTCCCAGATTAACAGCCTTTTCAATAAATGAATGACCATCGGATAAAGTCCCTTTTACAGCAACAAACAAGGAGCCCGGCTTCACCTTACGAGAATCAAAGCAAATACTTTTCACATTCACCCCCATATCTCCCGAGGTGGATGTAATGTGTACTTTATATAATATATCTTTTAGTTCTGCCATTTACGTCAGCCTCAGATAAATTCTTGCTCCCTTTGAAATTCTTGTACCCGGTGAAATGGATTGTTCAGCTACTCTGCCCTTTCCCTGATACACTACCTGCAATCCTGATTTTTCCAATACATAAATTGCATCTCGAAACGTCATTCCCGTTACATCTGGCACATGATCTCGTACCATAGCATTTTTCTTCCACACGACAGCATTACCATCTTTTGCCGCTTTAATCCACTCCTCTTCTGTTGATGAATGGTTAGAGACCCCTAACTCATTACTTAGCATTGTCAGTTCCTCTTGCTTTCCTGCCTTAATCGTTGGAAATACCCCTGGCTCTAAAACTTTTTTCTTTTCCATAGCCAAATGAAGATTGATGTCTCTGGAGTAGATGTTATCAGCGATGTCTTTGAAGACCGGGCCAGCTACACTATTTCCATATTGAAATATCCCTCTGGGATTCTTGATTAAGACAATAGCCGAATATTTTGGAGCGTGTGCCGGAAAGTACCCAACAAATGAGGTGATGTATTTCTTTTCGTAACGACCATCCTTTAATATCTGGGCTGTTCCGGTTTTTCCCGCGATGCGGTAATAGGAATTTTTAAGATTCTTAGCTGTACCCCTATCAACTACACCTTCCAGAAGCACTTTCAGTTGATTCAATATTTTAGTGGAGCAAATTTTCGAGTTGATTACTTCTGTTTCAAATTCTTCCTTTACGTTATCTGCTTTCGTGATGGAGGTTACAAAAACAGGTTTAATCATTTTTCCATCATTGGCGACAGCATTGTATAGTGTCAACGTGTGAAGCGGTGACATCTCAAAACCATAACCATAGGCCATCCAGGGTAAGGTAATACCGCTCCAACCCCTGTCTTTAGGTCGTGTAATTTTTGGAAAGGATTCACCCGTAATTTGTAATCCCAGCGGCTTGGAGAGTTTGAGCTTATCAACATGGTCCAAAAACTTCGAAGGCTTGGTACCAAAATTCTTATCCAGCAATTTTGCCATGGCAATGTTGGATGATCTCTCAAAAGCATCTTTTATAGTTATTCTACCATAGCCACCTTCTTCATGATCGCGTACCTTTTTATTGTAAAAAGTGAATTCACCTTTCCCGGTATTGATACTGTCTGTCAACTCAATGTTGGTGTCTTCCAGTAAGGCCATCATCGTCACCAATTTAAAAGTCGAGCCAGGTTCGAATGAACCACCTACAGCATGATTAAATTGTTCTGAGTATTCACCATTTCCATCGCTTGTAAGATTTGAAATTGCTTTTATATGACCTGTCTTCACTTCCATAACAACCACAGTTCCTTCATCTGCATTGTGTTGCTTCATGGCACCATAAAGAGATGTCTCAGCCACATCCTGAAGATTAATATCAATGGTTGTTTGAATATCCAGTCCATCAATTGCTTTGATATTGTTACCATCAAACACAGGCTTCCAGGTTCCGCCAGCTATCTTCTGAAAAAGTGCTTCGCCATCCTGACCTCCCAGCGCTTCATTAAAACTAAATTCAAGCCCTGCGCCTTTCCCATCTTCATTAACAAAGCCCACTGTCCTTCTGCTTAAGTTGGAGAAGGGGCGATAACGAACATCCATCTTCTCAAAGATTACCCCTCCTTTGTAGCGGCCTTCACGAATGATTGGCCACTCCATCATTTCTTTCTTCGTCTGATAATTGATTTGCTTACGATTGATGATCACATACTGCTTACCGGTGGCGCGGGCATCTTTCAAAAGTTGTTTATAATCTGACGTGGATCTGTCTTTATAGAATCTTGACAGGAGCATGGCAAGAGAATCGATATCTTTTTTAAAAACTTCATCTTTCGCCAAGGTAGGATCGATGGCAACTTTATAAAAGGGCAAACTAGTGGCCAATAGACTTCCGTTATCAGAATAGATATTACCACGCGTTGCTTTTACCTTCTTATAATCAAAATTGATTTCTTCACTCATCTTCTCCCATTTATCACCTTCCACAAACTGGATATGTCCAATTTTTGCTCCTACGCTAATAGCAAAGACCACTACGCACAAAAACGCTACTCGTACTCTTACTAAGATGGACTTCTTAATATTCATCTTCTTCTACAACTACTTTAAAGGGTGGATTTAAACTCTCTTTTAATCCCACAGCTTTTACTCTTCGGGCTACCTCGCTTTGTTTACTGGCAAACATCACGTCAGACTTTAATGTGGTAAAGTCAGCTCGTAAATCTTCAACCTCACTTTGAGCCTTATTAATTGCTCTGGTTGTTTTCTCAGCATAATGGCTGTTGCTGATATAAATCAGACTCAATACCATACCGAATACAATTTTTGGTAAGTACTTTACCGGAAACCCTTCCTCGAAATAAGTCTCCAGTTTAAGACGGTTTTCAATGCCCGAGAAAAAGCTTGTTCCCTTGCTCTGCGAAGGCTTTACCCTTGCTTCATTACTTCGTTCCGGCTCAATTCTTAATTTATTCTCTGCCATTTTATTAAAACAAATACCTCAATTTTTTTCTGCTATCCTCAGCTTCGCACTCCGAGCACGCTTATTCATTTCTACTTCTTCTTCCGATGCTTCCATCGGCTTTCGGCCAATTGCCTGAAAAGGCTTGATCGGGTTGCCATAGAAATCCTTTTCTAAATCCCCAAACGCCTTTCCGGTATTCATATAATTTTTCACCATCCTGTCTTCCAGCGAATGATAACTCATTACCACCAGCCTCCCCTTTTTCTCCATTACTTCACCACATTGGTGCAAAAAATCTTCAAGTGCTTTCATCTCTGTATTCACTTCGATGCGCAACGCCTGAAACACCTGGGCGAAATATTTATTCTCCTTCCCTTTCGGAGCAACACTCGATAGAGCATCTTTTAAATCGCGTGTACTCACCAGAGGCTTTGAGCTCCGGGCCTGCACAACTGCCTTTGCTGCTGTCCGTGCATTCTTTAGTTCACCGTACATGCCGAAGACTTTATGAAGTGCTTCTTCTGAATACTCATTTATTATTTTCGCTGCTGTGACTTTACCCTTCTGATCCATTCGCATATCCAGGGGACCATCGAAGCGGGTAGAAAAACCACGTTCCGGTGAGTCGATTTGGTGCGATGAAATTCCAAGGTCAGCAAGTATGCCATCAACCTTTGACACTTCATTTAACTTCAAGAACTGTTTCAAGAACCTGAAGTTCGCCTGACAAAAAGTGAAAGAACGACTCTGAATATTCTCAGACTGTTTTTTAGCATCTTCATCCTGATCAAAGGCAATCAATCGGCCTCCTTTCAAGTATTCCAGGATTCTTAAGCTGTGTCCACCACCTCCAAAAGTCACATCTACGTAGGTGCCTTCAGGGTTGATGTTTAATCCTTCAATACACTCATTTAACATCACCGGCTTGTGGTACATCAGCTTCTTGCCTCTGGCTACTAGCGACTAGCTAGTTCATCATGCCTTTAGTTTATCAATGAACGATGCGAGCATCTTCTGCTCATTATTTATCATAACTAATAATTCTAAAATCTTTTCTTCCTTGGCCCATTTCCTTCTCTGAATAATTAACAAATGAGTTTCCAATTCAAAAGCCGATCCTAAAGAGATTTCACTGTATCGTGAATAATCTTTTTGACTCGTCTTGGCACTACCTTCTGCAATATTTCCAGGTATCGAAACTGCACACCTTGTCATTTGAGATCGCATTCCATATCTCTCATCTGTCGGAAGAGAAGGCATTATTTCATACACCTTATCCACTATATCCATACCCAACTGCCAGATCATAAGTTTTTTAAAATCTTTCATAAACAACTCACACAGGCTAGTAGCTTGCAGCTAGAAGCTTGTAGCTTTTACACTTTCCACTATTAAAATATTCTCGCGGCAACGTGACTAACGCGCTACTCATTCAAATACTTTTCAGCTAGCTTAGACAGCTCACTTGGGTCTTGGATCAGATGTTTCTCATAGATCGTTGGATTCCATATCTCAACTTTGTTTCCTGTGCCTACCAGCATCGCATCCTTATCGACTTGCGCGTAGGTAAGCATGTTCTTAGGGATCAGAAACCGGCCATTGCTGTCCAGCTCTACTGTTACTACCCCCGCCAAAAAGTTCCGCTGAAGTTTGCGGTACTCTTCGTTAAACTCGTTGAGACCTGAAATTTTTGAGAATACCTTTTTGAACTCCACCATTGGGTAAATGATGAGGCATTGCTCGAAACCGCGCCTGATCACAAGCTCTTGCCCCTCGCCATCGGACTCGGGAAGCTGAGTTTTGATCCGCGCAGGCAGGACAAGCCTGCCTTTGGCATCAAGTTTACATTCATATTCACTAGTGAAGAAAGTCATAGACGTAGTGGTTGCCTTTTTCCTCTTAAGCAAACTTATGTAATTTTCACCCACTTTCCACCACTTTTACCCACTTTTCTATATGTTTTCTTCAAATTCAATTGAATTTAAAGGTTTTAGGAGCTGGATCAGTTTAAGTGACTTATTGGACACTACTTCTAAGAATCTGTAAATGAGCTATTTGATTGCACGGAGCAGTCAAAGGCATTTTTGGAAATAAATTTTCAGGAATTCGATCTACCTATAAAATATGGAGCTGTTATGAATGATCCGGACTTTGTAATTGTCCAGTCTCTGAAGGGTAATCAGCAAACCTATTGTAAACCTTTCAAAATTTCCTTGTTGTGTTCTCCAAAATGTGGAGGGGGTAATAGTGTAGGAATTGAAGTATTTGAAGCAACAAAGTTTTTTACTCCAATTAGTTCTCCTGATTTAATCAAGAGTTTTTTTGCCTCAGGCATTTCAAATACTTCCTTCAAGTTTTGAATAATGCCGGCAGGAATTTTGGCTTTATGTAATTGATTAAGAAGTGCTTCACTCTCTAAGTTTCTGATTAAAGCTGAAAGCTCCTCATTTAATTTCGTTCGATTAATAACTCTAGCTTTATTAGAAAAAAAAGCTGGTAGTTTCGATAATTGTGAATGATTAAGCAGTGTCATTAAACTTTGAAATTGCTTGTCGCTTCCAATTGCCAAAAGGATGCGTTTTCCATCCTTAGTGATAAATGAATCGCCATAAGGAGCAATGTTAGGATGGGCAGAACCTTTACGAGTTGGTAACTTTCCGGCAACGAGCCAGTTAGTTGCCTGGTTAGCCAAAGAAGAAATAGCAGCTTGGATCAACGACACCTCCACCAAACTCCCCTCTCCCGTTCTATCTCTTTTTAACAACGCCAGCAAAAGTCCTTCCTTCAAATGATGCGCGGCCAGAACATCAATCAGTGCGACTGGCATTTTTACAGGAGGCCCATCCTGTTCACCATTCAAATCCATAAACCCAGCTTCCGCTTGAATCACAGCATCGTATCCAACACGATCATTGTCGGAACCATAGCCCGTAATTTGTCCGTAAATTAGTTGCTCGTTGTTTGTTCGTAGTTGTTCGTAAGCCACTCCCAGTTTTTCGGCATCTCCAGGTTTGTAACTGGCAATCACAATGTCGCTCCTCGAAGCCAACTTCTGAACCATCATTTTTCCTTCTTTTGAAGTAAGATCAATGGCCACGGATTTCTTTCCCCAATTGACAGAACAGAAATAAGCAGACCGGTCATCAGTTTGCTCGCCAGCTCCCTTCCAGGTTCTTGTTACGTCTCCTCCTGTTTTGCTATTTTCGACTTTGATCACCTCGGCACCGAGTTCAGCAAAAAACTGTCCTACACTAGGACCCGCCAAAACGGAAGAAAGCTCCAATACCTTAAAATTTTCAAACATTTGGTAGATGATTGTTAATGATTTGCAAAATAACAGACAAATGGCTTATCTAATCACGCTATTCTAAATCATTTATCTCATTTTTGTGTTCGCAAATAAAATTTAAAACTCCTTCATGAGAGCGATGACAATATTACTTCTGGTTTTAACGCTGTATTCCTGTGCGCCAAATAAAGTTGAACTTAAAGAAGGTTTATGGCGGGGAGTGATTGAACTGCAAGGACAACAACTCCCCTTTAACTTTGAGGTTGTAAAAGAGTCAACCGGGTTTAACGTTTATCTTAAGAATGGGGAAGAGAAATTACTTCAGGATGAAATATCGATTGTCGGGGACACCGTTAAGATTGTAATGTTCATCTTTGATATCGAACTCCGCGCCAAAATAAATGGAAATTCATTACAGGGCTTTTACTTTAAAAATTATGATAGAGAATTTAAACTTCCTTTCTCTGCCAGCTTCGGTGAGGATTTTCGGTTTGTGAAAAGTGCACCGGTAACCAAAGATTTTTCAGGAACCTACGCACTGGAATTTAAATCAGATACTGAAGTCTACCCTTCAGTTGCCATTTTTAAACAAAATCTCAACCACGTAACGGGTACATTCCTTACCCCCACGGGAGACTATAGATACCTTGAAGGTAATGTTGTTGATGACAGACTAATGCTTAGCACCTTCGATGGCAATCATGCATTTTTATTCACAGCAACTCTGGAGGGCGACTCAATTCATGGTGATTTCTACTCTGGCAAATCTTCTCACGAAACCTGGAAAGGAATTAAAAGTGAAAACGCCAGAATGCCCAATGCTGAATCACTAACCTTCCTAAAGCCCGGCTTCGAAAAACTTGATTTTAGTTTTCCTGATCTGAGTGGCGATAAGGTTGGTCCTTCTGAGGATCGCTTTAAAAATAAAGTACTCATTCTTCAAATTTTTGGTACCTGGTGCCCCAATTGCATGGATGAAACCAAGTTCCTGGCGGCATGGTGCAAAGAAAACAAAGATCGTGGTATTGAAATTCTAGGATTGGCCTATGAACGAAAAGATGATTTTATCTATGCGAGCGAAAGGGTAAAGAAAATGAAGGAGAAGTTGGGTGTCGAGTATGATTTCGTTATAGCGGGAACGAGTGATAAGGACAAAGCTTCAGAAACCTTACCTGCGCTAAACCGGGTATTGGCCTTTCCCACTACTATTTTTATTGGAAAAGATGGAAAAGTGAAACGCATTCACACCGGATTCACAGGCCCTGGCACAGGTATTTATTACGATCAATTTAAAGATCGATTCAATCAAATTGTCAATGAACTTTTAGCAGAGAATTTGGCTTTACAATAGTCAATTGAAAGCCTTAGAATAAAATGAAAAGAGTAATTGTCGGTTTATCGGGAGGTGTTGATTCAAGTGTAGCAGCTTATTTATTAAAGGATCAGGGCTATGAAGTGATCGGCATGTTTATGAAAAACTGGCATGACGACTCCGTCACGATCAGCAATGAATGCCCCTGGCTGGATGATAGCAACGATGCCATGATTGTAGCCCAACACCTTGGCGTTCCTTTTCAGGCCATCGATTTAAGTAAGGAGTATAAAGAGCGGATTGTTGACTATATGTTTGGTGAGTATCAACACGGCAGAACACCAAACCCCGATATACTTTGCAATCGTGAAATAAAATTTGATGTTTTTCTCGAAGCTGCTTTAAAGCTGGGGGCTGACTTTGTAGCCACAGGTCATTACTGTCGTAAAGGAGAAATTATAAAAGATGGCAAAGTTCAATTTCAATTGCTTGCCGGTAAAGATCAGAACAAAGATCAAAGCTATTTTCTTTGTCAACTCACTCAGGCACAACTTTCAAAGGCCCTCTTCCCCATTGGAGAATTGTTGAAGCCAGAAGTAAGAGCTATTGCCAAAAAAGCAGGGCTTGCCACGGCTGAGAAAAAAGACTCTCAGGGCTTGTGTTTTGTGGGCAAAGTTCACTTACCTGATTTTTTACAGCAACGCCTTGAAGCAAAAAAAGGAAAGGTGATTGAAGTACCCGCCAATTCAACTACTTTCAAAAACGGTTATAATTCCCATGACCTTGATCATATAACACAATCTTATGAACTAATGCCTGAATTGGGTGAAGTAGTAGGTGAGCACAATGGAGCGCACTTCTATACCATTGGGCAACGTAGAGGGTTGAATATTGGTGGCTATGAAAAGCCATTGTTTGTAATCGGAACCGATACGGAAAAAAATGTGATTTATACCGGAAGTGGCGAGGATCATCCCGGACTTTATCGCAGTGGGTTATTTATTCCGAATGCAGATGAACATTGGATTCGGGAAGATCTTAAATTATCGGTGGGAGATGTGAAAGATTTCTTAGTAAGAATTCGCTATCGTCAACCGCTAGAGAATTGCACACTTCACAAAAAAGATAAAGGTCTTTATCTTATTTTTGAACAACCTCAGCGTGGAGTTGCCCCCGGCCAATTTGCTGCGTGGTATGATGGAGAAGAATTAATTGGTTCTGGCGTAATCAGTTAGATTCTATTTCGGATACATCTGCGGATAAGGGATAAACGACTCAATTAGTAACTCCACTCCTCCACGCGTCATGAGGCTAAGTGTCACGATGATGCTTCCCACTACAAGGGCCACTGCAATGTTGTTGTTCTTTAATTCCTGAATCTCATCAATGGGAGTGAGGTAATTGTAAATTACCATGCCGAGTAAGCAAACCAGTAAGGCTACTACATAGGCAGTCAGGATATAAATGGCTCCGTATCCGATAAATGCCACTAACAGATTTGAAACGTTTTCTTTTGTCGATAAAATTCTAAACAAAGAAAGCAGTGGCTGGATAACTCCACTTACTAAATAGCCGACCGAGAAAAGTATGCTGGCCATAAAGATGCCAAAAGCCTGATTGGTGTGATTGATGTCATATCTCTTTTTGCCTAGGTATTTTAGCAAAAGGTAGGTAGCCGCCATGATAGCCACACCAAGGCTAAGGGCCGAAAGGATTTCAATAAGAGCGAGTAGGGTCAGCTTGGAATTCATAGTCTAAGATTATTGTCCAGTAGTCAATATTGTTCATATCAGGAGGCAGCATACCAGGTAACCATCCGGTAGCTGTTGTTTCCCAAAAGTAAAACTTTCGCCCCTTATGTATAAAATAATCGCCCTCTGCTGGAACATCCACGGCCAGCATGGAATGGCGATATTGAGCACTATTTACAATGATTGGATCAAATCCCAATTTTTTCAACAATGTAAAAAGCAGAACTGTTCGTGTATCGCAATCACCCGAGAGGGTATATAAAAACTCAATTGGGGATAAGACTCCATATCGCTGAAGCGGTACACAGGGAAAGTCGGTATGCATCTCACAACTGTCGTCTGGCAAGATATAATTGTAGGGAATATCCTGAATCAACGAAACAGCCTTATAAATTAAACCCTGCTGCTCCGGATTTTCATCCAGTGAACGAATTGAATCTTGTATTGAATTCAATGCGTCCTGGTCGTGATCATAAAGTCCAAAGTAAAAATTCTTCCAGAATGTCTTTTCGGTACCATCCTCCGCAGGCTCTACAGTATTTCGAAAATTAAATGACGCTTCTTCCGATTTTGACGAAACTAAATATTCAAGGCTTCTGTCATTACCGTCAAAGTCCTTCCAAATCCGATGATGAGTGAGTTGAATCTCATTCAGTAATGTATCAGCTGTATAATAATCCCCATCCATTTCTGAGGATGAAACGGAAGGTGTAACTTCTTCAAAGGAGGAAAAGAAATTAATGAGCAGGAAGAGTCCAACAAAAAAAAAGAAAATTATCCGGATAACCTTTTTCACAATTGTCTATTGATCTTTGAAACCGGAAATACCACCTGAAACAATAAACTTCATGGCAACCGGGCCTGAAACGTTCAATGGCTTCACACTGTCTCTGGGGACTAGAAAATGGTCACCGGCAAAAGCGTAGGACTGAGGAAAATAAACTACCACCATATCTCCTAAGCCTAAATCGGATAAGTCAGATTGGGTAATAAATCCAATGCGATGAAGGTTATTCTCCTTATTAATAGTGACCAATACAGGTTTGTTAAACTTTCTTTTCTCCCCTACAAAAGCAGCCAACAGATCTTTGACCGAAGAATAGATTAGTTTCACCAACGGAATCTTGTTCATGCCATGATCAAACCAATCCGAAAATGTTTTGAAAGCAAAGTTGGTGGTGAAGTAACCGAAGATTGTGATGGCGCCAAAGATGATCACAAAGCCTAAACCAGGATAAGGAAGATTTAACAGGCTATCCAGCCAACGAAAAGCGAGGAAAATAAAATATCCGGTAGCTACCAAGGGTACAATAAATAAAGTACCTCCAAAAAAATACCTGACAACTTTGCGAAGAGCGTTATTCATAACAAATCTCTTAATTTAAATATTAATGTTACACAAACTCATAATCTTCCGTTATCGCGAGTATATGCGTAGGAAGGGGGTGATACGAAGCGATCCCCAAAATTTATGGGATTGCTTCTCTCCAGCGCACATCCAACTCAGGTGCTCGCAATTGACGTATGGTTATTTGTGTAAGTCCAGTTAACTATGCAATTCCCAAAAGTAAAAAGGCTTCCGTTTTAGCTGGAAGCCTTCACTTTATCTTTGTTCCTTTTTAAAGTGAGAATCCCATGAAACTCAAAAATCCGAGCGACATCAGTCCTACCAAAATAAATGTAATGCCCAAACCCTTCAGCGGGCCAGGAACATTTGAATATTTCATCTTCTCCCGAACTCCTGCTAGCGCAACAATGGCGAGCATCCAGCCTATTCCTGATCCCAATCCAAAGACGGTTGCTTCGGCAAGATTATAAGGTCGTCCAACCATAAAAAGAGCAGCTCCTAACACAGAACAATTCACGGCTATCAATGGAAGGAAAATTCCTAATGTTCCGTAAAGAGCTGGTGAAAATTTCTCCACCGCCATTTCCGTAAGCTGTGTAATAGCAGCAATAACTGAAATAAAAACAATGAACTGCAAAAAACTCAAATCAACATCCTTTAGGTCAGCACTTATCCATGCCAAAGATCCTGGATTAAGCACATGGTTCTGGATGATCCAATTGATAGGGACTGTAACACCAATCACAAAAATTACGGCAACTCCAAGTCCGATGGCTGTTGTTACTTTTTTAGAAATCGCAAGGAACGAACACATGCCCAGAAAGTAGGCGAAGATCATGTTGTCAATGAAAATCGACCGTATTCCTATGTTTAATAAATTTTCCATACGCTTACATAATTATAATTAATGGGACTCCCGGAAACCGTTCAAACTTCGTTGAACCCAAATAATGATACCCAATAAAATACAAGCCCCGGCAGGAAGTAGCATCAGACCATTGCCTTTGTAATGAATTCCGACTGCTTCAAACACTTTAAATCCAAAAAGTGAACCCGCGCCAAAGAGTTCTCTTACGAAAGCCAATGTCATTAGTATGATTCCATAGCCAAGGCCATTTCCAAGTCCATCAATAAATGAAGGTCCGGGTTTATTTGCCATGGCAAAGGCCTCTAGCCGACCCATAACGATACAGTTGGTGATAATCAAGCCGACATAGACAGACATTTGCTTGGATACATCATATACATACGCTTTCAATATCTGGTCAACCAGAATTACCCAAAGCGATACGACTGCAAGCTGCACAATGATGCGGATACGCGATGGAATAGAATTCCGCATCATGGAAATCGCTACATTAGAGCAGGCCGTTACAACCGTAAGGCCTATTGACATAACAAAGGCCGGCTTCATCTGCGTTGTTACTGCCAGAGCAGAACAGACACCCAGAATTTGTACGGTAATGGGGTTGTCAATGTCTAATGGGTTTGTGAGAATCTTTCTTGTCTTCTTTGAAAAAAGAGGTTCCTTCTTTTCTTCTTTTGCTACTTCCACTGCTACTTCACTCATATTGATGCGGTTTGAGCCTTTAATTTCTTTAAATAATTTTCATAACACTTCAGATAGTCCATCATCATATTATTCACTCCCTTACCGGTAAGGGTTGCCCCGGACATGCCATCCACTTTGTGTGAGTCCTTTGAATAATCCTGTCCTTCTCCTTTCTGCATTGTTACAGACAATAACGTTTCATTATCAAAAGCAGTCTTTCCCTTGTAGCGGCTTTGAATATCATCCGAAGTTATTCTTGCGCCCAACCCGGGGGTTTCTCCCAAATGATCAAACTTCACACCCTGTACTGTATTTAAGTCAGCTTTAAGCGCTACGAACCCGAAAATACTATTCCACAGACCATAACCATATAAAGGCAACACCACATACTCAACCTTGGTAGAGTCGTTTTCGTTCACAAATTTATAAACCGGGAGAAGGCGTTCCTCCGCAGGTTTTTTATACTGTTCGGCTACAATCACTTCTTCCGGTTTCAAACCCGGCTTTACATTGCCCTGAAAATCTACAACAAAGGCCTTTACCCTTTTCTTATAAATATCCAACACATTGTCCGATTCCTTCAACTCCATGACGGTCAGCAAAATATTTTGTTTTTGCTCCAACGCTATATTGGCATCCTGCAAGGGCTTAAGGCTTTGGGAAGCATATGCCAGCAAACCACCGCACACCACGGTAATGGCTGCCGAATAAAGAATGATGTAAAGATTAGACTGTCGCACGTTGTAATCTCCTTTTTTTATTTGCACCTACTACAAAATAATCAATCAGCGGGGCGAAGACATTCATTAATAAAATCGCCAACATGATCCCCTCCGGATAGGCAGGGTTAAACACTCTGATCAGCACGGTGAACACGCCTATCAAAATACCATAAATCCATTTCCCCGTTTCGGTATGTGAGGCCGTTACCGGATCAGTAGCCATAAAGACCGCACCAAATGCAAGTCCGCCAATTACTAAATGATAATGAGCCGGCATTTCCATAAAAGCGTTTCCGCCAATGAGATTCATTAGCAACCCCATGGCATACGCTCCACCAAAAACACTCACAATCACTTTCCAGCTTCCAGCGCCTGTGAAAATTAGAATAGCAGCGCCAATCAAACACATTAATGTTGAAGTCTCTCCTATGCAACCCGGCATGAACCCAAAGAACATATTTGAAAAGCTATAAAGATTGTCTGCCCAACCCGCTCCAAAAGCGTTAAAGGATTGCACAACATTTTCACCTGTGGTTGAAGCTTGAGCTGCAATAGCTAACGGTGTAGCTCCTGAATATCCTGCAACAGCCTGAGCCTTGTCAGGTAGATAAGTCCAAACTTCACCTGAAATCTGCAACGGGTAGGCAAAGTATAAAAAAGCGCGTGCAGTCAAGGCTACGTTGAGTACATTCATTCCAGTTCCTCCAAAAGCTTCCTTAGCAATGATCACCGCAAAAATAGTAGCAACTGCTACTTGCCATAATGGAATACTTGCCGGCATTACCAATGGGATAAGCATTCCTGTTACAAGGAATCCTTCATTCACCGGATGTCTGCGCAGTGTTGAGAAAACAAATTCTACTCCTAATCCTGTAGCATAGGAAACAATAACAATAGGCATTACCTGAAGTGCACCAATCCCAAATTTTTGTCCCATTGTAGCGGTTTGACCTAATGCAAGAAAATGCTGATGCCCCACATTCCACATCCCAAAAACTAAACAGGGTAACATGGCAACAATCACTGTCATCATCAAACGCTTTAGGTCGATGGCATCTCTTATCTGTGCTCCTTTGGGAGGATTGACGGAATTAGGAGCAAACAAAAATGTATCAAATGCTTCGTAGGCGAAATAGAATTTCTCCCATTTCCCACCTTTTTCGAAGTTATGCTTTACATGATCTAACTGATTCCTTAAAAACTTCATTTCAAAACAAAATTAACTATGTTGAACAAGATCAATTCCCTCTCTTAATATCTTCTGCACATTATTTTTTGATACATCTACAAATTCGCACAGTGCCAGGTCTTCTTCAATTACTTCAAAGATGCCAAGGCCTTCCATTTCATCGATGTCTTCTGCCAGAATTGCTTTGAGCAGTTGTTCCGGTAAAATGTCCATCGGAGTTACCTTTTCAAAGACACCTGTTTGGACAAAGGCTCGCAGCTCTCCGTGTGTATTAGTATCGAGCTTAAACTCTTTATTGGGAGTAAGGAATGAAAAAATTCCAAGCGCTCTTTGAAAACTTATCTTCTTCGCACCAGGTGTAATCCAACCTAATAGTTCATAATAATCACCTTCAGGGATTATTGAAAGCTGGTGATCAAAGAATCCTAAATGTCCATCGGATGCAATACTGGTTCCAGTCAAAACATTTCCTGATACTATTCTAACATGATTGCTATTAAGATTGTTCTCAATCAATTTTTTGATCGAAGCTCCTACATAGGTCTTATAATATTGTGGAGTCTTTACTTCTGAGCCAACAACAGCGACAACCTTAGCTGTGTCGTACGTGCCATTCAAAAATAGTTTTCCAATCTGAATGACGCCTGCGGGATTTATTGTCCAAACAACATCTCCTTTATTAATAGGGTCGATGTGGTGGATTTGAACACCCACACAGCCCACTGGATGTGGACCTGAAAATTTATTCACCTCAACTCCTTTTACCTGCGAAAAGACAGTTGATATTTCGCTGGTAGTATGAACATTTACATGAACTGGTCCGGTAGTCAATTTTTTAAGAATATCAACTCCAACCTGAAAGAAGTGATCCTGACCTTTAAACAAGATGCTATAATCCGGAGCAAGAGGATGTGAATCGAAAGCAGAAATATGAATCGCTTTCGGAGTAACAGCAGGATCAGCGATAATACCATAAGGACGTTGAACGATATTTGGCCAAACTCCTGATTTCAGAATCACTTCTTTTGCGTCCTTGCCGGATAAATTTGCTACTTCTGAAACGGAAAACTTACGGAAAGCCTCGAACTCCATTTTGGAATCACCTAAAATTTTAATTTCCAACAGCTTGCGCTTCTCACCCCGTTTAACTTCTACCACTTCACCACTTACGGGAGAGGCATGTACGATATTTTCGTACTTTTTATCAAAAAATAATGGTGTTCCTGCCTTTACCGCATCGCCTTCCTTGACAAGGACTTTGGGCATATACATCCCCTGAAAATCAGTAGGTTTGATAACGTATGTTTCTGCGGGTCCGGCATCAACTACCTTGGCGGTAGCTTTGCCTGCGAGATTGATATTAAAACCTTTCTTGAGTCGAATGAATTTGCCCATTGGTCTGATTGGCAATGATTAGTTTTAGGCCGTGGCAAAATTAGTAATTTAGACTAGGATTCAAAGGTTTTTGAGATTAACGAGGCTTTGTTTTTTGGGGAAATAAATGATGATCACAGACCAGAAAATTCGCTCAAATTAAATCACTTTTTTGGCCCTCTTAACATACTTCCTAGAGCCAGACGGATTACCTCTTCTACTTGCTCATCGACTGTAATGTAGGTGGTGTCGATAAGGGTTGCGTCAGGTGACATTACCAGTGGACTCTCAGCACGGTTGCTGTCAATTTCATCCCGTTTCCTCAGATTGGCAATGACAGTATCGAGATCTACCAGGTCTTCTTTTTCCAGAAGTTCCTTTTGCCTGCGAAATGCTCTGACCAACACTTCTGCCGTCAGAAAAAGTTTAAGCTCTGCATTGGGGAAAACCACTGAGCCAATGTCACGGCCGTCCATCACAATGCCTCTCTCCTTCCCCATCTTGCGCTGGAGTTCCACCATCACTCTACGTACCTCTTTGATAGCGCTTACCTGACTCACATTTTCAGCGATTCTCATCTTGCGGATTTTCTTCTCCACAATAAGTCCATTCAAAAAAGTTTCAGTCAGTCCATGGGCATTAACTTGAAAACTGATCTTTATCTCTTGTAATGCCTTAGCTACTTCCTTTGGATTCGTAAGAGCCACATGGTGATCAAGAAAATAAAGGGTAACGGCCCGG
>JANMYO010000016.1:0-111084 GCA_031382175.1 Bacteroidia bacterium
TGAGTGTCCCTAGCAAAAAATCTTGACACACATGCATTTTGAACTCTTCACTATACTGGCTTTGCCATTTTGAAGCGTAGCATTTTGAATATCTTTCCATTTTTAGGTTACGTTTGTGTAAACCTATTTCAGGACGAGACATCTCAAGAGCTTGATATTCTTCATACCATCCTCTTCGCCACCTCTTCCCAGTTTATTGTATTCCACCAATTGGCTACATACTCATTGCGCTTGTTTTGGTATTTAAGATAGTAGGCATGTTCCCATACGTCAAGGCCAAGTAGGGGTGTTCCTTTTAGTTCGCTTACACCTGCCTGTCCGGCAGGCAGGTCCATCAGGGGATTGTCCTGATTAGGGGTAGATCCAATCTTTAATTTACCATTATCATTTACGAGCCAGGCCCAGCCGGATCCAAAGCGTGTCATGGCGGCCTGTGTGAATTGCTCTTTAAATTTATCAAAAGATCCAAAGGCACCGTTGATGGCATCACCAGCTTTACCGGCAGGCACTCCTCCACCATTGGGTTTCATGATTTGCCAGAAAAAATTATGATTCCAGGTGCCACCACTGTTGTTACGCGCTTTTGCCGAAAGCTTGGAAGCGTTGGTAAAAAATTCCATTTCAGTTGCATACGAAATATTCTCAGCGGTGATCGCATCATTGATATTTTTGATATAAGCAGCATGATGTTTATTGTAGTGAATGTCCATGGTCATGGCATCGATGTTGGGCTCCAATGCCTGATAGGCATAAGGCAAAGCAACTTGCGTAAATTGAAATGCACTGGAAACTACTGCTAATTGATTTGCAATAGCCTCTGAAGAATCCAACAGGAGGGGTACGCCTATGGCTGTGATGGCGGTGGCTTTCAACGAATCTTTTACAAATTTTCTGCGACTAATGGTATTCATAAGATTTATAATTTAATGTGGTTAAATCGTTTTGTTCATTCGGCTAAAAGCATGCCAGCGATTGAGGGGGCATACTTTGACCACTAAATTCTCATTTAAATTGGGACTCACCTGTTCAAAAGTCGGGCTAGCGTAGCGAGCAAGGTAAATTTACTTAAAAATAATTAGCTTGCATTAGGCCTTAATTGGCGGTGTAAAGGCAACTAAAGATGCTATGAGTGAAATATTATATGATCAGGTGCCCTCACTGGATTTAGCTGATTTCACAGGAACTGATTCCATTAAAAGAAAAAAATTTGTGACAGACCTCGGGGATGCGTACACCAACATAGGGTTTGTGGCCATTCGGAATCATTATCTCAATGAAGCACTTTCGGCCAAACTTTATGAGTTGATTAAAGCATTTTTTGCGTTGCCAGATTCGGTGAAGCAGAAATACGAGATCCCCGAGTTAGCAGGACAACGGGGATACATAGGCAAAGGGAAAGAACACGCCAAGGGCCGCAACACGGGTGACCTGAAAGAGTTTTATCATATTGGTCAAGAGGTAGAAGATAATGACCCTATTAAAAAAGAATATCCGAATAATGTGTGGCCGGAAGAGTTGCCACAGTTTAACAAAATTGGATTAGAAGTATACCGGAGCTTGGAAAAGACAGGTGTTCAAATGCTCAAGGCGATTGCACTCTATTTGAATCTTCCGGAAAACTACTTTGATGGAAAAGTGAAACACGGCAATAGTATTCTTCGTCCCATACATTATTTTCCTATTGAGAATCCAGATGCTGTACCGGCTGATGCAGTAAGAGCAGCGGAGCATGGCGACATCAATTTAATTACCTTGCTGATGGGTGCGAGTGCAGACGGATTACAGGTATTGCGCAGGGATGGTAAATGGATTCCGATTACAGCTTTGCCAGAGCAGTTGGTCGTTAATGTGGGAGACATGCTTGAGCGACTAACCAATAAAAAGCTAAAGTCAACCATTCATCGCGTTGTTAATCCTGCACGTCAGCACATGAATAAGCCACGTTATTCAATTCCTTTTTTTATGCATCCCCGGTCGGAAATGAGTTTGGCTGCATTACCAGTTTGTATTGATAAAGAACATCCTAAAGTATGGGATGATATTACCGCTGGAAATTTTCTTAATCAGCGGCTGCGTGAGATTGGCTTGAAAAAATAAACCATTAATTTGATTCAACGAGTTCGTTATATCATTTTTCTTAAGGATGTCATCCTGCTGGCGTTTACCAGCTTTGGAGGGCCACAAGCTCACTTGGCTCATTTTCAGGAAATTTTGGTTAAGCGCAGAAAATATCTTTCGGAAGATGAACTGATTGAATTAAATTCTCTTTGCCAGGTTTTACCAGGCCCCACCTCTACGCAGACACTGAGTGCGGTGGGTTATAGATTGGGCGGCCCTAATCTTGCCTACCTCACGTTGCTCATTTGGATGCTTCCTTCTGTGATCATCATGACGGTAGCCGGTCTATTGATTTCCAGCTTTCAGGAAAAGCAAATTTCGCTGGCGTTCACACGATTTATACAACCTATGGCGGTTGGTTTAATAAGCTATGCGGCTTATTCGATCAGTTTGAAAACGGTGAAGTCAGGAATAGGATTGGTGTTAATGGTGGTTGCTGCCGTGGCTTCTTACTTCATTAAAACTCCTTTTGTCTTTCCTATTATTCTTACCATCGCGGGTGTGGTGACTGCTTTTGATTATAAAGCTCACCCCAAAGAAGAAAAGAAGAAAATAGATGTTCCCTGGTCGAACTTCTTTTTGTGGGCTGGAGTGTTAATTTTTGCTGCCATCCTTGGTGGAATTACAAAGTTCTTACCTATTCTATTGTTTGAAAACTTTTATCGAAACGGCAGCTTGATTTTTGGCGGAGGGCAGGTTCTTACACCGATGCTTTTTACAGAGTTTGTTCAGTACCCAAAATTATATCACCCGCTTTCGGCTCAGGAGTTTCTTTCAGGATACGCTTTGGCGCAATCTGTTCCGGGGCCTGTGTTTTCTTTCAGTGCCTATATTGGTGTGCTCTCCATGCGCGATTTTGGAATCGGTGGAGAATTATTGGGTGCGATTATGTCTGCGGCTGGGATCTTTTTGCCAGGAACTTTTCTCGTATTCTTTATGATAAGAATTTGGGATAGTCTAAAGAAGTTCAGACCGATAAGAGCTTCTCTTGTGGGTGTCAATGCTGCCAATGCGGGCTTGGTGGCCGCTGCAGCGGTTATTCTGTTTCAGCCTTTAGATAATAATATTCTGAACTACTCTTTTACAATAGGCACATTCTGCCTTCTCGCTTTTACCAAGCTTCCTTCCTGGTCGATTATTATTCTTGGACTATTTCTGGGATTCATTTTATAGCAGGTGAATTATTGACCATAAAAAAACCCTTCCAGTGTGGAAGGGTTTCAAGTTTTTATTCAATTCAAAGGTTATCCCAATTTGAAAATAATGGGGAGTACCATTCTTTGCTTAACAGACTTACCGCGCTGCTTACCAGCATTCCATGAAGGAGCTGCCTGCACTACACGCACAGCTTCTTCATCGCAGCCAGCACCAATTCCTTTTACCGCTCGTACATCCGAAATAGAGCCATCCTTATTGATAACGAACTCAACGAATACTCTTCCTTCAACTCCCATCCTGCGAGCCTGGGCAGGGTATTTCATTTTATCTCCAATGTATTTGTAGAATGCAGGCATACCTCCTTTAGGATTTGCAGGCTCTTCTACCACAGTGAATATTTCATCAACTTCTTCCTTTGGCTCTTCTGCCTGCACTACCACCTGTTCAATTTTAGTGTCCTCTGTTACTTCGATATCGAAATTTGGAATTTCTTCTTCAATCTCTTCTTCGTCTGGAACTTCAACAATTTGAGGTTGCTGTACGGAAGGAGGTGGTGGGGGTGGTTGTTCCGTTGGAGGAACTTCCATCACTTCTTCAAAAGCGTTGGTATTTTTGGCCACTAAATTAACAGTGGCATCATCATACTGCTTAATTTCAAAAGCCATCACCATGAGTCCCATGGAGATGAATAAGCCAATACTGAAGAAAAAACTCGTCTTGTTGGTTAAGTCTGCTTTTTCCGTCTTTTTCGCTTCCATACAAATTTTCAGGTTTAGGATTTCAAATATAGGAATAGAATCCAGTTTTGGCCATAGAGTCACAAGAAATTAGAAAAAATGCTGTGAGAAATGCTAATAACCCTTCGAAACAGATAAAATCACTTCCTGTTGCCGTAGAATAGTGTAAAGAATATCGTAGGGAAAACGGATTTATTGGAGGTAGTGGGCATCAAAATTACATTGTTGACATAAGCATCTACAAGAAAGCCTACTTCAAAGCCCGTCACTTGACTTTTGACAGTGCCCAATTCAAAGTTGAATGCAACTTTTACGTTTCCGCCAAGTTGCAGCTTGGAGGATCCTATACCTTCAAATAAATTACCTGTTCCCAGTATATTGTTGAATCCATGAGCTGGATTATTCGGATCATATTGTTCATGAATAGTTGTAAAAATACTATTGTCTACTGATCGCTCAATGAAGTACGGGGCCACAATTCCGATGGAAGGCCCTGCCGCAAAGACGGCTTTGATTTCTACTCCCTGCTGAGGAGCTTTTTTAAAGAAAATTAAATCCCGCCCATATTGTAAACGCAGCGCGTAGAGATAATTACTTTTACCATAAATAAAGAAGTTACCAGTTGAACGTGAGTTATGTCTTACTTCCTGAGAATGCTTGACGTTCATGATTTCCAAGCCGTAAGTTTCCAGTACCCGATCACTTCTTTTCTTCGCTTTTTTAAATGTAAACCCGCCAATAAGCCCTCCGGCAGAGTTTTTATTTATCCCCCAGGTAAATTCTGAATCATAGTCATAGCTATCCTGCGTCTGGGCAAATGAGCCTACAGAAGTTCCCAGAAGGACAATTAACAGACTCGTTATTTTACTGGCAAGTGACATTTTTATAAAATCCTGAGGTTAAATTTAAAGTAAAAATTGGAACGCCACTGAGAAAAAGCTCTTTTAATAGAAAATTATGATTATTTCACGTTCCCTAAGAAGAACGCAAAAGTAAAACCTTTAGTTTAAGCATTATGCCAACCATTTCAGCCATTTATACTGGTTCCCTGAGAACTCAATCCGTCCATGTTAAATCAGGTAACACGATCATCACAGATGCACCGACTGACAATAATGGGAGGGGGGAAGCGTTCAGCCCTACTGATTTAGTTTGCTCTGCACTGAGCAGTTGTATGATTACTATCATGGGAATTTTAGCCAACCGGGAAGGAATCGAGCTGACCGGTTTAACGTCTGAAGTGACTAAGATTATGGCAGAAAATCCAAGAAAGATAAAGGAGATTCAAATAGTTTTTTCACATCCGTCCCTCAACGTCACGGATACACAAAAAGAAAAATTAAAACGTGCCGCATTGACTTGTCCTGTTGCGCTAAGTTTATCTGATTCCGTTGTTCAAACGGTGAGCTTTAATTTTTAACCTCTGAAATTTTTTCGAGGCTTGCTTTAATGGATCGATAGTCAATATCAAAGTGAGATCTGTTGTAAACGGATTTACCATTCCTGATAATTAGCACTTGAGGAGATTGATGTTCTACCTCAAATGACTCAGCGATTGAATTGGATACAGGTCTGAAAGCGAGCAAGTCAAGATAGTAAGGCATTATTTGGGGAAGTTCTTGTTCATTCCAATTTCGTTCAAGTCGACTTAAAGCCGTTCTGCTGATGGAGCAACTCGTACTGTGTTTGAAGATTAATGCCGTTTTCTCTTTCGATTCTTCCCGCAACTTTTCCAACTGAGTCAAGGTCTTCAGTTCAATCCAATTCATAGATGATTAATAAGATGATCAGTCGTATAAGGCTTTCCACAGATCCTGCTCTTTTTTATCGTAACGGGGCTTTCGCTCCTTTTCTTTTACGATAGCAGGTTGAGTATCATTCTTCTTAAACAACTTTGCCCAGAACAACTTAATGTTGGTCAAAATGGTTCGTTCTCCGGCAACATTGTCCTGATAGTTGTGAGCGAATTGTGCATCAGGATGTAGACGATTGCCGTTGTATTTTTTCATTTTCAGGTTTCCCTGATAATCATTAATGCGCGCATAGGCTTTGCCAGGCGCCACCACATTGAGTGCATCCTTATTGCTGTTTGGATTGTGTCGATAACTCTTGGTAAGGCGGGAGTGACCTGTAAAGATTTCTGCTTTTTCGAAGGCACGTGTGGGGCTAATTGTTTTTAAAGCATTGTCGGCACTGCTTGGATTATGTTTATAGCTCCAATACATTTTCATGCTGTGTGCATATTCTCCGGCCTTCACAGAAGATTTTGTTGCAGGGGTTCCATCCAATGCTTCTTTTGCGCTAAGCGGATTGTGCTTATAATTTCTTTTCAACTTTAAGTTACCGGCAAACTCGCTTGCTTTCACCGTGCCGCTGGTAGGCCCTATACCCGGAAGTGACCCTTTGGCGGCCTTAGGTTTTTCTTCGTACTTACCTTGTTTATTTTCTACCTGTAGTCCATCCACCAGATAGGTAGTTTTATCCGGCCTATGTTTTTTGATGGATTCATCTGCAGCATTGGGGTTCTGAATATATTCTTTCCAGAACTTCGGTAATTTTATTTTGCCGGAGTAATCTGCAGCTTTGGCATCGTCAGACAACGGTGTGCGGACAGCAACGGGCTCGTCATTATTATTGCGTGGGTTAGCGCTAATACTGCCACCGCCTTTTTTCTGCTTCTTTGCTTTCATGTTTCCCGCAAAGCCAATTCCCTGTTCACTAAAGCCGGGTTGCAGTTCTCCTTTTTTAAAGTGGCCTGGGAATCCGGAGACTTTATCTGACCCTGGCGCTCCTTGCCTTACAGGAATTGCATTTTCATTATTGTTCCACAATTTTCCACTTACGCTGCCACCCCCTTTTTGTGGTCTGCGTGCTTTCATGTTTCCCGCAAAGCCAATTCCTTGTTCGCTAAAGCCGGGTTGTAATTCTCCTTTTTTAAAGTGACCAGGGAAACCTGCAGCCCGATCTGAACCAGGTGCACCTTGCCTTACGGGAATTGCATTTTGATTATTGTTCCAAACTTTTCCGCTCACACTTCCGCCACCTTTTTGTGGCCTACGCCCTTTTAAGTTTCCCGCAAAGCCAATTCCTTGTTCACTAAAGCCGGGTTGCAATTCACCTTTCTTAAAGTGGCCCGGGAATCCTGACGCCCGATCTGAACCGGGGGCGCCTTGTCTTACAGGAATTGCATTTTGATTATTGTTCCACAATTTTCTGCTAACACTTCCGCCACCTTTAAGTGGTCTTTTCGATTTTACGTTTCCTGAAAAGCCAATTCCTTGCTCGCTAAAGCCCGGAGTTAATTCTCCTTTTTTAAAATTGCCTTGAAATGTTTCAAGCTTATTGGCACCAATTCCCGGAGCCCGAACACTGATTGGAGCGTTTCCATTATTCCAACTTCCACTGCGGCTACCGCCTCCCTTTTTTTGCCTTCTTGCTTTAGCGTTGCCAGAGAAATCAAGACCATCTTGTCCAAAACCGGGTTGAAGTTCACCTCGCTTATAATTCCCCTGAAAGCTTAGAGATTTTTGTGCCCAGGGACTTCCTTCTCGACTATCAATCGCCCGCCCCTCATTGTTCCATGATCCGCCTACACTTCCTCCTCCTTTATTTCGCTTTCTGCCCTTGGTGCTTCCCAATGCTTTAGCGATGCCACTAGCTCCTATACCGGGAGTTCGTACGGGAAGCGGTTGATTGTCTCCTCCTTTATTAGAACGAGTTCGGTACCCTCCACCGGAAAGTTTACCATTTTGCTTCTTGGCCTTTGCCGTGACCGATAGTTTTCTTGGAAAGAAGAATTTGCCCGCCACCTCATTTCTTCTGCCGGTCGATTTTCGAATGGCGACTCCTGCAAGATCACCACGCCAGGCTCGCTCTCCTTTCTTGGTAGAAATATAACCACCGGTAGCGCTTCCTTTATAGGTGCGATCTCCCCCCGGTCTCCTCCCAAAAAATTTAAGTGTATCTCTTCCGACTAAACCCGGAGGTGTAGTTTTAAAATTACGTGTGCGCAAAGGACCACCGGTAATGTCGCGTGTGTTGGCTCGCTCGCCTTTCGAGAATTTTCCCCAATACACATTCTTCTTGCGGCCAGTTACATAAGGTCTGGAGGCCGATGATGCTCCGACAGCGCCACCACGCATGTTACCTTTCCAGGCACGCTGGTTATCTCGGGGCATTTGACGTATAGGATAATTTCCGGAAGCGGTTCTGGTATAAACTTTTGACTTTCCCTTTGGTTGTTTCGAAACATACCGACTATAACGACCTTGCTGTGGATACACATTGTTGCGGGCTGCGTCAGCAGTCTTTGACTTGGGCTTTAATCGCTTTCCTGCAAAATCTCCTTTCCAGGCTTGATCGGTACCTTTTTGTTTTCTGTTTTTATAGGGCGAAATAGAAATCCAGTTGGCGTTGGCACTATTGGCAGAAGATTTATTTTTTGTTCTTATTCTACGCCCTGCTATGTCCTTGGTTTTTGCTTTATCGCCTCCCTTATTGCTCCTTTTGAATTTTGTTTCTCGTATCTGACGTTGATTGGAAACGGGCTTATCTCCTTTGGTATTTTGAGCAAAGGAAGGGAATGCAAAAAAGAAAATCAGAGCAAGAACACCTGCTGATTTTCCAATGCCATTAAATGGTAAAACTCTATTTCCGTTCTTTATGCTCAAAAAATGGATTGTTAGAACAGGCTAAGATAAGGAAAAATACCTTTTTAGGCTTTCCCAGCGCTTTTTAGTATACAGAACGATTTTCAGAATGACTTCTTACTTTGCGTTGTTAGAACTTCAATAATTCTTCGATTTTGAGTTTTAACTTTCCTTTGGCGAGGAAATTTTTCTCCAGGGTAGGCGCAAAGGGAATAGGCGTATCCAAACTTCCAACACGCATCACAGGCGCATCCAGTTGAGCAAAATGGTGTTCACTGATCCATGCTGCAATCTCGGCACCAATTCCACCTGTCAGCGTATCCTCATGAAGAACGATAACCCGATTTGTCTTTCTTACCGTTTCAGCAACAGCTTCTTTGTCCCAGGGCAATAGTGTTCTCAAGTCGAGAATATCCGCACTCACTTCGGGCATCTCTGTTAAAATTTCTTTTGCCCAATGTACACCCATGCCATAGGTGATGATGGAGATATCCTTTCCCTCGTTTACTAATTTTGCTTTTCCTATTTCAATAGTATAATACGCATCAGGTATTTGCTCCTTTACCGAGCGGTACAAGACTTTATGTTCGAAGTACAGGTAAGGATTCGGATCTTCGATAGCTGCATTGAGTAATCCTTTCGCGTCATACGGATTAGATGGATAAACAATCTTCAATCCCGGAGTATGAAAAAACCACGCCTCATTGGATTGACTATGGAACGGCCCTGCTGCTGTGCCCGCACCGGTGGGCATACGAACCACGACATCCGAAGACTGACCCCATCGCCAATGTGATTTAGCCAGGTTGTTTATAATCTGATTGAAAGCTTCTGTTACAAAATCGGCAAACTGCATTTCTACTACCGACTTCATTCCTTTAATAGATAACCCAAGGGCAGCACCCACAATGGCCGCTTCGCATATAGGTGTGTTCCTTACCCGCGCTTTTCCAAATTTATCGACAAAGCCTTCCGTGATTTTAAACGCACCTCCGTACTCTGCAATATCCTGTCCCATCAAAACCAACTTAGGATATTTTTCCATGCTCTCGCGTAAGCTGTCTGAGATGGCATCAATAAAGCGCTTTTCAGATTTTTTTTCTGTTGGCTTTGTGACTACCTGTGTAAAGGGAGCATACACATCGTTCAGTTCAATCTGCGTATCGGCAACGGGATGCGTTTCCGCGAAAGCGATAGCCAGCCCTTCTTCAATTTCATTTTTTATTTCTTTGCGAATGCTTTCGACTGTCTTCTTGTCAAGCACGCTCTCCTTTACTAAATAATTTTCGTAGTTTTCTAATGGATCTTTCTTTGCCCATTCTTCCATGAGTTTTTTGGGTACGTATTTAGTGCCTGACGCTTCTTCATGTCCTCGCATGCGGAAAGTAATCGCTTCGAGTAGAATGGGCCTGGGTTTTTTGCGGAGGTCTTCGGCCAGCGTTTTTACGGTATCATAAACTTCAAGAATATTATTACCGTCTACCTGCACGCCTTCGATGCCATAACCGATGGCTTTATCGACAAAACTTTTACAACGAAATTGTTCAGCACTTGGAGTGGACAATCCATAGCCGTTGTTCTCAATAACGAAGATAACGGGCAAATCCCAAACAGCGGCAACATTAATAGCTTCATGAAAGTCACCCTCGCTGGTACCTCCATCGCCATTAAAAACTACGGTTACTTTTTTCTCCTTCTTCAATTTGCTTGCAAGGGCAATACCATCGGCTACACCGTTTTGTGGTCCGAGATGGGAAATCATTCCCACGATGTGGTGTTCATTGGTTCCAAAATGAAAAGAACGATCACGACCTTTTGTATAGCCCATCATGGTTCCTTGCCATTGGGCAAAGAGGCGATCAAAGGGCATCTTGCGGCTGGTGAAGACTCCTAGGTTGCGGTGCATGGGTAAAATATATTCGTCCTCCTCCAGTGCCTGTGTAATACCAACCGAAATAGCCTCCTGGCCAATGCCGCTAAACCATTTACTGATTTTTCCCTGGCGCAGGAGGATCAGCATCTTTTCCTCTATCATTCGGGGTTTTAGCAGGGCTTGATAGAGGTCTTTCAGGACGGAGTCGGAGTATTTTTTTCGATTGAATTTCATGCGGATAAAATTGCCCGGCAAGTTAAAATCTTTCTTTGAATCCTGTTGAGCTTTAATCTTGCGGGGTGCATTCCAATTGCCGCGACTCAATAAATTAAACCCATTTGGCACTTCAAGACCTCTCCCCATCTACGGCTATGCTTGGCTGATGGAGTAGCTCCCCTCTCCGACCGGAGAGGGGAAGGCAAACTTTCTGTCGCACAAGCTTGGATGGGGTGAGGTTCAAAGCACGGCAATTTGAAATGCACCCATCTTACGATCTTTCTCAAAATACGGGTTAATTTTGCGTCATGATCCCTTTTCAATCCTTTACACTAGACAACGGCTTACGCGTCATCGTCCATGAAGATCACACGGTGCAGATTGCGGTCATGAATATTCTCTACGATGTGGGCTCACGCGATGAGCAACCCGATAAAACCGGATTTGCACACTTGTTCGAACATCTGATGTTTGGTGGGTCGGCCAATATTCCGAATTACGATGAGCCTTTGCAAAATGTAGGTGGAGAAAATAATGCCTTTACGAATACAGACATCACCAATTATTATTTAACAGTACCGGCCAGCAATCTGGAGACTGGCTTTTGGCTGGAAAGTGATCGTATGCTCAGCTTGTCTTTTGATCCGAAGGTACTGGAGGTGCAGCGCAAAGTAGTGATTGAAGAATTTAAGCAGCGCTATTTCAATCAACCGTATGGTGATGTGTGGCTAAAACTCCGGCCGTTGGCCTATCATGTGCATCCTTATCAATGGGCCACCATTGGTAAAGAAATTGGCCATATCGAAAATGCAACATTAGACGATGTCAAGGATTTTTTCTTTCGTCATTATATTCCGAGTAATGCCATTCTTGTCGTTGCCGGCAATGTAACACTTGCGCAGGTGAAGGTACTTTCAGAAAAATGGTTTGGCCCCATACCGTCCGGGAAAAAGATTGCGCGCAAACTGGCACAAGAACCGGTTCAGAATGAAAAACGCATGTTGAATGTTGAAGCAGATGTTCCGGCCAACGCTTTCTATAAGACCTTTCACATGCCGGGTCGTTTTCACGAAGATTTTTATGCGGTTGATTTAATGAGTGACATTTTAAGTAGGGGTCATTCCAGTAGAATGTATCGGCAGTTGGTGAAGGAAAAAGAGATATTTACTTCGATATCATCTTTTAGCATGGGCACCATGGATCCCGGATTGTTGGTTTTTAGTGGAAGAATTAGAGAAGGCATTGAATTAGAGAAGGCGGAAGCAGAAGTCGATAATCTCCTGATGAAGTTTGTGAGAGAAGGAGCGAAACCTGAGGAATTAGAAAAAGTAAAGAACCAGGCCGAGGCAACTTTAGAATTTGATAAAGTAGAAGTAATGAACCGGGCTATGAATCTTGCGTTCGCTGAATTATCAGGGGATGCAGATTTTGTGAATAAGGAAGGGGATAGAATTAAAGAAGTGTCTTTAAGAGATGTAAAACGTGTAGCGGAGAAAATCCTGCACGAAGAAAACTCAAGTGTTATGTTTTATCGATCAAGACCTAATTAAAATGGAGAAGTATATCATTCCCTTTCAGGTAACAGACTGGACTAAAATTCCGGCTACTCTTCACAAGGGTGAGTCAGGATTTGCTACCTGGCAGACTTTACAGTTAGGTGGGTTGCGAATAAGAATGGTTGATTATTCTGAAAATTATATTGCGGATCACTGGTGTGAAAAAGGGCATTTATTTTTTGTGTTGGAGGGAGCATTAACAACAGAACTACGTGATGGCCGCAAATTTGAGATGACACCCGGAAAGTCATACCAAGTTTCTGATGCGGAAAGCTCACATCGTTCTGTAACCTTGAGTGGGGCTAAGCTGTTGATTGTCGATGGAAGTTTTTTGGCGAGATGATGAGTTGTCTTATATCTAACGTCTTACTACTTATGTCTGATTTATGAAGATTCGCGTAGGAATGGGTTTTGATGTTCATCAATTAGAAGCGGGCAGAGATTTCTGGTTGGGAGGAATAAAATTGCAAGCATCGAAAGGGGCTGTAGGCCATTCTGATGCCGATGTGTTGATACATGCTATTTGTGATGCCTTGTTGGGAGCTGCTAACCTGCGTGATATTGGTTTTCACTTTTCTAATAAGGATGAACAGTGGAAAGGGAAGGACAGTAAATATTTTTTAAAAGAAGTAACGAAGATGTTAGCCGATAGAGGATGGGCTGTCGAAAACGTTGATTGCACAATTTGTCTGGAAAATCCGAAGATCAATCCACATGTTCAGGAGATGAAAAAAACATTGGCCCCACTGATGAATATTACTGAGGAAGATATTTCTATCAAAGCGACCACCAACGAGACCTTAGGCTATGTGGGTAGGGAAGAGGGCATAAATGCCTATGCCGTGGCGTTGATTAAGAAAGACTAAATGAGTAATTTAGGAATGATTTTAGCTTGTTTTATAGGTTCATGAAAAAAGCGTTGCTTGTTTCCATTCATAAAAAAAATGAAACTCAGATCGCACAGGATATTGAGTTGGGGCCAAGAGGCCGCTTTTATAAAATGTTTGATTTGATTTCATTAAGCATAATGTTTTCCCCTCAAGGCAGATTATTAAAGCAAATGCCATCCAACAGTGTTGAGCTAAAGAGAAAAGAATGACGGTTCAACTATCAGAGGTTAAAGCCTTCCTTGTGGCACTGAACAAATGCAAGGTTCAGTACATGATTATTGGTGGGGTTGCTGTGAATGTACATGGTTATACCAGGGCAACCGGTGACCTGGATTTATGGTACAACCCAACCCAAGAGAATTATCATAATCTACTAAAAGCTATAAATGAATTTGGATTTAGCACCAGCGAAATAGAAGGTGCTGCGAAAGATTTCCTGAAAACTTTCATTCGCATTCCTCTGGAAAGCTTTTTTGTGGAATTATTGGCCATCATTGATGGGAAGTTGGATTACAATGAAGTATACGCACGAGCGTATGACTTTAAGGTAGATGACAACCTGACGGTAAAAGTCATTGGGTATGAAGACCTCATTCAAAATAAAATAATGACAAGGCGATCGAAAGATCTGGAAGACATATCTCAGCTTGAAAGAAGACGAAAAGGGCAGAATTGAATTTTGGAAATTCTTTAAGAGTAGTTTTAAAAACTCTTTGTACTTCTTTCCGATAGCTATCGGATGGAATGGGTGACGGGTTGAGGTCAGCAAAGGCAACCTTTTTGGAACTACTCTTACATCGTTTGCCTTAAACTAAATCACGAATGTCTAACGGACTTAAAATAATCATTACCTCAGATGGCTCTCACTCGTTGATTAATGTTGAATTAAACGAAACCTATCATTCCATCCATGGAGCTATTCAGGAATCGGCTTATGTCTTTATTAAAAATGGCTTAGAGTATTTCATTGAGCTACACAAACCTCAACAAATTTCTATTTTAGAAATTGGATTTGGCACAGGACTAAACGCGCTGATGACATTACAGACGTCACTACAAACGAACATACCATTTCATTATACAACGTTAGAGGCATATCCCATCAGTTCAGAGACAGCTCTGCTCTTAAATTATGCCCGGGCACTTAATTTTGACAACGCGAGTCATTATTTCGCGCGACTTCATGATGAACTATGGGAGGAGGAGCAGGCTATTGAAAAAGACTTTTTCCTAAAGAAGCTAAAGAATAAAATACAAGAAGTATTTTTTTCGCCTTCCTCATTTGATCTAATTTATTTTGATGCATTCGCTCCCTCCAAACAGCCTGATATGTGGGAGATGAATGTGTTGCAGAAGATAGAAGAGGCTATGAAGCAGGGAGCTGTTTTTGTTACGTATTGTGCCAAAGGTCAGTTGAAGCGTGATTTGAAATCGCTGGGACTCAATGTGGAAACATTACCTGGTCCCCCTGGAAAGAAAGAAATGGTAAGAGCCATTAAAAAGTAAAGGAAACCCAAAATCCTTGCTACTTTTGTCGATCTAAAATTTTAAGAAAGTGTCTAATAAAACGGTAAAGATCGGCACGGTGCAAATGAACTGCACGAAGAGTCCGGAAGAAAACCTTACAAGGGCTATTCAAAAAATAAAGGAAGCAGCTGCAAAAGGTGCCCAGATAGTTTGTCTGCAGGAATTATTCAGATCACTTTATTTTTGTGATGTTGAGGACTATCAAAATTTTCAATTAGCAGAATCAATACCCGGCCCTTCCACCGATGCCTTGTCAAAAGTGGCCAAAGACCTGGGGATTGTAATTATTGCTTCGCTTTTTGAAAAACGGGCAGAAGGTATTTACCACAATACAACAGCTGTATTGGATGCCGATGGAAGTTATGTGGGTAAGTACAGGAAGATGCACATTCCGGATGACCCGGCTTACTATGAAAAATTTTACTTTACCCCTGGCGACTTAGGCTATAAAGTTTTCAAGACCAGGTTTGCTACGTTCGGGGTTTTGATTTGTTGGGACCAATGGTACCCCGAAGCTGCACGCATTACTTCACTGATGGGGGCAGAAATTTTATTTTATCCTACCGCAATTGGGTGGGCCACTTCACAAGATGAGGCAACAAACACGGAACAATATAATGCCTGGCAAACTATTCAGCGCAGTCACGCTGTAGCGAATGGAGTTCATGTGGTGAGTGTTAATCGTATAGGATTTGAACAAGAAGGCGCCATGAAATTTTGGGGTGGATCATTTATCTCCAATCCTTTTGGGAGCATATTATACAAAGCCTCTCACGAACAAGAAGAGGTAAATGTGTTGGAAATAGATTTGAAGAAAACGGACAGCTACCGTACACACTGGCCTTTCTTACGTGATCGTAGGATTGATTCCTATCAGCCGATTACAAGGAGATATATTGATGAATAATTCGTTGATGGTTGTTAGTTGTTCGTCTTTTTGCTTACCCAACGAATTCCAAAAGAAATGATACCTAAAGAGCAAGGCTACCTCTTCCCTGCTGAATTTGCAAAGCATAGTGCCACCTGGCTAAGCTGGCCGCATAAGGAAGCTTCCTGGCCCGGGAAAATTGAAATGATCTATCCCATCTATTGCCAATTTATTAAGCTCGTGGCCGAAGGTGAGAAAGTAAACATTAATGTGGTGGATGAAGCCATGAAGAACAAGGCGATGGATCATTTGCAAAAAGCAGGTGCTGACGTTGCCAACATTCAATTCTTTAATCATCCTACCAATGATGCCTGGTGCCGTGACCATGGACCTGCTTTTTTAGTTAACCCCAAAGCAGAACAGAAGAAGATCATCCTTGATTGGGGTTATAATGCGTGGGGTGGAAAGTATCCACCTTTTGATTTAGACGATAACATTCCAACGTTAGTGGGGGCTCACTATAAAATTCCGGTAGTATATCCGGGGATTGTAATGGAAGGTGGCTCTGTCGATTTTAATGGCAAGGGGACGCTACTCACCACCACATCGTGTCTCCTTAATCCCAATCGAAATCCACACCTTAATCAGCAACAGATTGAAGAGTATCTTCAAAATTATTATGGAGTAAGTAACATACTTTGGTTGGGCGATGGTATTGTAGGAGATGACACGGATGGACACATTGATGACATCACACGTTTTGTCAATGAAGATACCGTGGTGACGGTGGTAGAGAAAAATAAGTCTGATGAAAACTATGCTCCGCTGCAGGAAAATCTAAAGCTGCTCAGTAAAATGAAATTGGAGAATGGAAAGGCCTTGAATGTAATTGAATTGCCGATGCCATCTCCGGTTGTCTATGATGATCAACGGTTGCCGGCCTCGTACGCAAATTTTTACATTAGCAATAAGTATGTGATTGTGCCCACCTATCGCAACAAGCAGGATGATCGTGCGCTGGATATTTTGCAGAAATGTTTCTCCGACCGAAAAGTCATTGGCCTCGACTCCTGGGACATCATCTGGGGCTTAGGATCATTCCATTGCCTGAGCCAACAGGAGCCGGAAGGTATAGTTACTTTCTTACTTTTTACTGAAAGGATTAAAAATTGATTAATTTTGATCAATAAATTTTTTATGGAGGATCATATTAAAGTTATTAGTGATTACTTGAGAAGCCAACCCGTAAAAAAGGCGTATTTGTTTGGATCCTATGCACGGGGTGTCCAGGATGAAGCAAGTGATATCGATTTAATGATAGAATTGGATGAACGAGTAGGCTTATATCAGTTTGTTGGCATTCAGCTTAAACTTGAAGAACTCCTCAAAAAAAATGTCGACCTCATCACGGTAGAAGGAGTTTCGCCTCGATTGAAACCTTATATTGAAAAGGATAAACTCCTTGTTTATGAGAGGTAGTATTGGCGACAAGGAAAGACTTGGTCATATTCTAGATGCTATAAACTCCATTCAATCCTTTACCACCGAAATTACCTTAGAAAAGTTTTTGGACAACTATATGCTTCAATTGGCTGTCATTAAACTTTTGGAGAATATAGGTGAAGCCTCAAACAAAATGTCAAAAGAAACACGAAGCGAGTTATCTGAAATTGATTGGACTATTATTATCCGATCTCGAAATATACTGGTGCACGATTATTTTAAGATCAATCTGAGTGTCATTTGGGAGACAATCAAGAGTGATTTGCCTGTTCTTAAACAGAAAGTGGAAAGAATATATCATGTTAAAAGCTAGGTGTGGCCGTTATTCGGATCACTTCCAGTCAGCAGGCTTTACGTTAGATGAATTAGGATATGCCAGTAAGCAACTCTCCGCTATCCTTCCCACCTCACAACCCCAAAATGGAATTTTGGAGAATTTTGTAAAACTAAAATCGGTATAGGTCAGGTAGCGCTGTTTCTTTTTCACAGCTGAAGCATAAAATAAACCCTGCACTTCTTCAGCTCCGGTTGTTGCAAAAATATTGCCTCTGATTCTGCCCGTAGGAGGCTGGAAAAGAGTGGCGACACCTTCCTTTTGCGCTTGAATGATTCTCCAAAAGTCAAACGCTTTTCGTGAAAGACTCATTTGCTTTACCTCTACTCTGTATTTGCCTAACTGAAAGGGAAAGTATTCCAGAGGAACAAAGCCCACTTCAATCTTTTTGGATTTTCCACCGGAGATAAATTGATTATCACTTACATAGGGTTGATTTTCGTTTACGGTGACCCAACATTTACAGCAAGTGCATTCACCCACATCTTTGAGTCCAAACTCTGTAAATATTCTGCCACCACATGGTCTTGGGTCTGGCATACACCTTCCAACAATATGTAGGTCCGGATACGCATCAATTTCAAAAACTCGTGTAAATTTTAAACGTAAAAAAGCATCCTCTTCCGGGCTTTGCGAATCAACATAAAAACGAAACCCATATCGCTCCTGATCATTGATGGGGAGGTACGATTCAAACTGGTAATACAAACTATCCACCTCTCCAACCGGATTCATTCTATCAGGTTCTGACTCGTATATTTTTCCTTCCGCTGTTTCAATGCGTAAAGAATACGCACGACCTACAACACCTTGCATTCCACCAGCCTTAGTCAGATAAAAACCGGGCTCTTTTTCAGTCAGCACTTCAGAATTGCCCACATTATCAGAAATAGTAAGCCTTGCCTTTGCTACACTTTCCTGACTCAAGGGTAAAAACTTTTCAACTCTTACAGACTTGGTCAGGCGCACCGTATAAGGACCCGGTTCATCCGTAATTACCCCATCCACTACTAATTGAGAAGAATAGGAGTCGGGTACTTCTATATTGATCCTATCAATACAGGAGGTAATTGATAAAAGGCAGAGCAATAAGAGCGGTAGCTTTTTCATTTCCAGTCTGCGGGCTTGGTTGTGGAAGAGAACCTATAGGCCAATCGGCAATCTTCAGCTATGATTCCAGGAGGATCACAGGCTGCTTTCGGAACGGCCAGTGTAACCGGTATGTCAGCATTGGTGAGGTAAAGTTGTTTCAATTTTACAGCGGAGGCATAAAAAAGTCCTTGTGCCTCGTTTGACCCATTTTTCTGAAAGATGTTGGTCCTGGTTTTTCCTGTCGGGGGCTGGAATAAACTGTTAGCTCCTTCTTTCTGGGTTTGAAGTGTCCTCCAATAATCAAAAGCGACTCGTGAAAGGCTCATTTGCTTTACTTCCATACGGTACTTGATTTGAAACGGATAATACTCAATGGACACAAAGCCTGCTTCAATCCTTTTAAATTTTCCTACTGTTATTAATTGATTGTCGCTTACATACGGCTTTTCATCGTATTGATTGACCCAGCACGTACAACAGGTACACTCATTATAAGGACCGACATAAGCACATGGCCTGATGTCCATCTCACAATTAGCAGGGCTTCTATGCAACTCAGGTTGAGTTTGGATTACAAAAGTCCCTGTATGTTTCCATCTAAATAAATTATCACCATTTGGAACACCTTGCGCATCGGCATAAATCCTAAATCCGTATCGGGTCGGGCCGTCTACGGGTTGAAATGATTCAAGTTCATAATAGATGCTATCCACATTGCCAGCCGGAGTCATTTTATCGGGTAGTGACTCATAGACTTTCCCATCCTGTAATTCAATTTTTATATAATATTCACGTCCCACCGTTCCCCGTATGCCATCGGGTTTTGTTTGATAGGTTCCCTGTTCTATCTCTTGCAACACATCTGAATTACCGACATTGTCAAAAAGAGTAACCTTAGCTGCCGATACAAGTTTCCGGAATGGAAGGAATCCCTCAATTCTTGATGACAAAGAAAGTGTTACGGTATAAGGCCCCGGCTCGTCCGTGATTACTCCATCTACAATTAATTGAGAAGTATAGGAATCAGGTACTTCTATATTTATTCTGTCTACGCACGAACAAATCATGAGGCAACATGAAAATATAAGAAACAATCTTTTCATTTCCAGTCTGCAGGGGGTAGAGTGGAAGAATTAGGAAAGGCTAGCCGACAATCCTGAGCAATGATACCTTCTTCACAATCCCACAGCGGTACTCTCTGTATTACCTTTACATCCTTGTACCCTAAATAGTATTGCTTCTTCTTCACAGAGGAAGCGTAGAAGATTCCTTGGATATCTTCTGGGTCACCCATTCCAAAGATGTTTGTTTTAATTTTTCCGGTCGGGGGTTGAAAGAGACTTGCCGCTCCCTCTTTTTGAGATAGAATTATTCGCCAGTAATCAAACGCTACCTGCGAAAGACTCATTTGCTTTACTTCAACACGATATTTTCCCTTTTGAAAAGGAAAATACTCCAAGGGTACATACCCCACCTCTACTCTTTTCACTTTATTATTAGATACAAATTGATTGTCGTTGATGTGGGGCTTATCTTCATATCGGGTTACCCAACATTTACAACAACTGCAATTATTACTTACTTGTTGAAGTCCAAACTCTCCCAAAATCCATCCGCTGCAGGGAGATGGTTCGGGAGTGCACGGGAAAGGCCTTGAGGAAGTATGCACTTTCGGCACAGCATCAATTTCAAAGACTTCTGTAAATTTCCACCTTAGGAAGTTATCAACTCCGGGAAGGCCTTGCGCATCTATATAGAAACGAAAACCATAGCGGGTTTGATCTGCAAGCGGAGTATACGATTCAAATTCGTAATACAAACTATCAAGCTCACCCACGGGGCTCATGGTATCGGGTAGGGATTCAAATATCCTTCCATCCTTAGTTTCAATCTTTACTGAATAACTGCGCCCTATTACTCCCTGAATCCCGCCAACTTTAGTTTGATAAGTCCCGGGTTCTATTTCGGTAAGAATTTCTGATATGCCGGCATTATCAATGATCGTAATACGAGCATTGGATTCTACTTCAGTATTCAGGAGGAGAAATTTTTCAATTCTTGTCGCTTTTGAAAGCCTTATGGTATAGGGCCCTGGCTCATCGGTAATCACTCCATCCACCACAAGTTGTGAAGCATATGAATCTGGTATGACAATATTAATCCTGTCAATGCAGGAGCAGATAAAGAGTGAACCGACAAACAGAATAAGTGCGTTTTTCATAAAACCTAATTCAAGGTAGGGGAAAGGCGATCAGGAATCATTTCCGCCTTCATCTAATTTTATCCGTGCTTATCAAATACGCTTGGTTATTGAAATCAACCGTTTATCTTTCGTATTACACCTTGCAAAAACGATGCTCAAAAAAATACTACTCCCCCTTCTAGGGTTATTTTTTATAGATAGCCAAGCACAGTCCATCTTAGATCAAAAGCTGGATGGAACCGAACAAGGAAAAAATTTATCGGCTGTTTTAAATGAGTTTGAAGCAAAGCATCCGGTTAGGTTTTATTATTTACCGGAGTGGACCGATAAAATAGTTTTCGAGCAAAGCTTTAAAGACCAACCGCTTGGAGCAGCTCTGGATGAATTATTTCTGGGTACTGAACTGAATTATTTTCTATTAAACCCCAGCTCGGTTGTTTTTGTGAAAGATCCGAAACAGGATCTTAAGCGCAGTTCATTGATTAACACCGCTATTCAAGGCAGAAAGAAAATTGAACAACTTACCTTAGGAAACCCTGCTACTTTTAAGAAGGGACAAAAAGTTACCATACGAGGAAAGGTTACTGATTCCAAGAACAATGAACCGTTGGTGGGAGCCAGTATTGTGGTAAGCGATCTTCAACTGGTGGCCATTACGGATCCAAAAGGCGAATATCAGGTTCAACTGCCGACAGGCCAACATGTGCTGTCGGTTAGCTATGTCAACTATGAAGAAAAGGTGGTGGAGTTTGGTGCCTTTGAAACCGGTGCGGTCAATATTGTTTTGGAAGAAACACCCACTTTATTGGAAGAGGTTATTATCTCTGATAAAGCTGCCCGCGAGATTACCACCAGCCGGATTAATATCACTCAACTTAGCATCAAAGAAATAAAACGTGCGCCAGCATTATTTGGTGAAGTAGATTTGATCAGACAAATTCAAATTTTGCCTGGCGTAACTACTTCCGGTGAAGCGGCTTCAGGCTTTAATGTAAGAGGGGGTGGAGTGGATCAGAACCTGATCCTGTACGATGGTTTGCCAGTCTTCAATAGTTCCCACGTGTTTGGTTTTTTCTCTGCCTTCAATGCAGAGGCGGTACGTGATGTTACTTTCTATCGCGGTGGTATTCCGGCAGAATATGGAGGACGTGTTTCTTCTGTACTCGACATTGTATCCAAAGAAGGAAATTTTGAAAAGTGGGGTGGTGCCGGTGGTATAGGAATTATCTCCAGTAACCTACTGATCAGTGGCCCCATTGCCAAGAATAAAACTTCCATTGTTGCCTCCATGCGGGCATCCTATTCGGATTGGTTTGTCAATAGCATCCGCACCAATTATGTAGACCTAACCAATAGCACCGTTTTCTTTTATGATGGCACTGTGAAATTGACGCATCGCTTTAGTGAAAAAACGAAACTCACCTTTTCGGGATATAGCAGTCATGATGAATTTCGATTATCAGGAGATACTACGTATCGATGGAACAATCTTTTGAGCACATTAAAATTAGACCATGTATTTTCTGCCAAGTTAAATTCCTCTTTTCTTTTAGGATATGGCTCTTATGGATATGAAGTATTTGATCAAAATCCGATAACGGGATTCAATCTCTCTTATAAGATAACCTATCCCAGCTTCAAGGCAGATTTCCATTATCAGGGAGGAGCGCATAAATTATCCTTTGGTTTGCAAAGCACCTACTACGGATTTGATCCAGGTCGACTTGAACCCTCTTCACCGACATCTAATGCTAAGCCCATTCAAATTGAAAAGCAGCAATCCATAGAGTCTGGTATTTATTTAGGAGATGGCTTTACCATCAACGATAAATTTTTCCTGGACGGTGGCGTTCGTTTCTCAACGTTTACCGCATTGGGGCCCGCCCATGTAAATATTTATAAACCGGGAGAACCTATTGAGACACTTAACTTGATTGATACACTTGTTTTTAAATCGGGTGAGAAGATTAAGACGTATTACGGAGTTGAGCCACGGGCTTCCTTTCGCTATACCATCAATCCTAATTCATCTATTAAAATTGGTTACAACAGAATTTATCAATACCTGCAACTGATCACGAATACTGCCGCCATTACGCCAATCGATATCTGGCAGCCCAGCGGCTATTATTTCAAGCCTCAGATGGCCGATCAGTTTTCGATTGGTTATTTCAGAAACTTTAAGGGGAAGATGTACGAAACATTTGTAGAGGTCTATCATAAAGACATCAGCAATGTTCTTGACTTTAAAGATGGAGCTCAGTTGATTTTAAATCCTCAACTGGAAACAGACCTGATACAAGGGAAAGGAAGAGCTTATGGAATAGAAACTCAGATTGCCAAAAACTTAGGAAGACTGACCGGTTCGATTAATTATACCTACTCCCGTTCGCTCCGTACCATCAAAGGACCAACCCCTTCCGAATCCATCAACAACGGGAATGAATACGCGTCTAACTATGATCAACCCAATATCTTTAACTTCAACTGGAAGTATGGAATCTCCAAACGTTACTTCTTTACAGGAGCTTTTACTTACCGCACAGGCCGCCCGGTAACAACACCTGTTTCTGCCTTTATTATTGATAATCTTTCCATCGCTAATTTTTCGGAACGCAATCAATTCCGTATCCCTGACTATCATCGATTGGATATTGCAATTGTCATAGAAGGCAATCACAAACGGAAAAAATTCTGGGATGGAACCTGGACCGTTTCAATCTACAATGTGTATGCCCGCAAAAATCCATATAGTATTTTCTTCAAAGAAGTTGATAGCGGAGTACTGCGACCTTATCGCTTAGCGATCATCGGCACAGCGCTTCCTTCGGTGAGTTATGCCTTTAAGTTTTAAAGGATGAAGAGCATATTCCTCAAATCAACCCCCAGCCGATTGGCAATGAAAAAATTAGTTATTGACATCTCTAAAAACCTCAATGTCATTCTGAACGCAGTGAAGAATCTGCTAATTTCAGGGATTAACTGTAGATTCTTCGGTCGTGCCTCCTTCAGAATGACGATCACGCTGGTTTTTAGAGATGCCCTTTCTTTATTGTTCACTTTTCTTTTATTCAACTCTTGTGTCGACAGGATTAGTATTGAAATTCCCAGTGGTGGAGATATCTTAGTCGTGGATGGTCTCATAACAGACGAGCCTGGCCCTTATACGGTGGAACTTACCCGTGCATCAAAACTCGATACGGATTTAAATTTTAGAAAATTTGTGTCCGCTAAGAGCGTTGCCATTTTTGATAACCTTGGAAATTCTGAAGTACTTAAGGAAGTGGAGCAGGGAATATATCAAACCAAGCCTGATGGAATAAGAGGAGTAACTGGGAGAGCGTACTATGTTCGCGTGGAAGGAAGAGATGGAAAAACATTTGAATCCGTTCCGGAAATGATAAAGCCAGTGGGTGAAGTAGATAGTGTTTACTATGAAGCAGTATCTTTTCAACCGATAGATGCGCCCACTGAATATGGATTTGACATTTATATGGATTCAAAAGGTTTGCCCGATTCTGATAATCAGCTTCGCTGGAAATTTTCTGCTATCTACCTTGTTAAAACTTTCCCGGAATTACATGTTGTACCTATCGGTGAAGGTTTTCGGGCAGATCCGCTTCCCTGCAGTTCTTTCATAGTAAATAACGGTAATATTTTGTCCGTACCGGGTAAGTCATGCGATTGTTGCACCTGTTGGGTAACGCAGCCTGAAGACAAGCCGCATGTCAGCGATAATCAATTTGTCTCGAATGGAAATTTTAAACGGGTTAAGTTGGGCTATGTGCCTGTCAACAATCTTTATTTTTATGATAAGGTGATGATTGAAGTGAAGCAATTGAGCCTTTCGTTGACAGCCTTTGATTTTTGGAAAAATATTCAGGCACAAAAGGAAGGTACGGGCAGTTTGTTTCAACCTCCTTCTGGTGTTGTGCGCACAAATATCTTTGAGAAAAACGGAGCAGAACAAGCACAAGGTCTTTTCTATGCTGCGGGCGCAACTAAAAAGGTAGTCTTTATTGTTATCCCCGGTACGCCTGCACCCGCGCAGGTTAACAACTCCTGTCTTTCTTATAAATACGCAACGACTCAAAAACCAATCGATTGGCAATGAAAAATATAATTATGGGCATCTCTAAAAACCTCAACGTCATTCTGAACGCAGTGAAGAATCTGATAATTTTAAGATGTAATTGTAGATTCTTCGGTCGTGCCTCCCTCAGAATGACGAACACTGTTGTTTTTGGAGATGCCCTTAAACTACTCGCACTTTCCATTTGTTTGATCTCCTGGTCTGCCGAAGATGATTTTCTTCTCAGGTTGACTCAGCAATTTGAGGCTTACACGAAAGCCAATCCACAGGTAAGTGTTCATTTGCTATTTAATCAAGACACATATGTAGGAGGCGATACTGCTTTCTTCAAAGCTTATTTTGTAAACGAAGACTTTCGTCCTGTAGCAGGTAAGCAGATTCTTGAATTGGAAGTGATCGATCAAGACGGGAAACTTGTTCAGAAGCAAAGTTTTCGGGTAGTGGAAGGTAAATCGGAGAATCAAATAATTTTATCGAGGGACTTACAGCCCGGCAAGTATCACTTTGTTGCATTTAGCGAATGGATGAAAAATTTTGATGAATCTTTCTTTTTCTCTAAGGAATTTCTGCTGGCGGGCAGGTATCAACTTGCTGCGGATAAGCCGTCAATGACATCTTTAGTTTCTTTATTTCCGGAGGGAGGACATTTGGTGAGTGGCGTTAGCAACCGGGTTGTCATAAAATCCTCACCTTCAGGAAGGGTGACGATCAAGAATCAAGGTGGTGAAACAATCGTGAGTGCAACGTTGAATAGTAATGGATTGGGGGAAATAAAATTTGTTCCATCAATAGGATGTTATGCTGAACTGGAGGGAAATAATCAAAAATTTCTCATCAATCAACTAGAGCAAGATGGAATAGCCATTCAATTAACATCCTCCACCCTTCTTCAAGAGCCTCAGGAGGTGACTCTTCTAATTCCAGTGACTTCTGCTTTGCGCAATCAGGATCTTTATCTGGTAGTGACGGCACGGAATAGAATTTCATTTACAAGACCTCTTCCATTTCAGGGTAGTGAAGCATTGCAAGTGAGTATTCCGGCTCAACATCTCCATCCCGGATTAAATCAGCTTTCTATTTTGGATCAAAGCGGTAATGTAAAAGCGGAGAGAATTTTTTGGAAGCGCAGTAGCGAAGTTAAAGCGGCTATTGAGCCTACCCGAGAATCCGTTAGTGCGCGCGAACTTGTGACACTCGATATTTGGCTCAAGGATGATAGTGGAAATCCGATTTCGGGAGAAGGAGCCATTTCCGTGATTAACAAAAATCTTTTCCCTAATCCCACATCAGCCTCATTAGATTTGGAATTACTTCTTTCCGAGCTGCCTCAATTAAGACAATATTTAACTAAGTCAGGACTGTCTATAGAGGAGTGGCGTAGTCATTCAGACTACTATTTGATTCCATTGACCTGGCAGCGTATTCCCTGGAAAGAGATTGTAGAGGGCAAAGTTAGAAAGCCACAGTATAAGTTTAAGAACTCCATGAGCTTAAGGGGATCAGGCATGTATCGGGAAACGCAGGAGCCATTGCCAGACTCTACCATGATTATGATCTATCTTCAAAAGCACATGATGGGCTACGAGTTATATGCTTCGAAGGGAGGAAAATTTGAACTGCCTTTCATGTACGATTTTTGGGGAAGCGACAAGTTATTCTGTACGGTGCAGAACAAAGGACGCGAGCTAAAAAAGGAATTTGTGATTCGTTTGGACGACCATCCTGTTAATTTCCCCAAAGAGCTTGCGCTCAAGCAAACTGATTCCATTGAAACCTACGGAGATTATAAGTTTAAGAAGGACCTCATGGATCAATCCTTTAACTTTTATGCCAAGGCAAAACCGGATGCGAAAGGAGAAGGATTCAATCCGAATATGGAATTCGAAGATGAGTTAGGTGGAGCTGACTTTGAAGTGAATGCTCAGGAGTTTTTAGTTTTCCCCAATATGGAAGAAATGATCCGCGAGATACTTCCTTTTGTGCAACACCGAATACGAGGTGACAAAGTAACGGTGAGGTTAATTCTTATTGAAGGAACCTTAAATAGTATTCCAACATCAGAGCCTTTATACATTATTGATGGGGTAATGTCAAAGAATACTGACTTGTTTTTGAGTCTTAAGCCTGCCGATATATTAACCGTAAAAGTAGTGAGAGATAAAACGAAACTTAGTCGACTCGGTGCCATTGGAAAAAATGGGGTCATCTTTGTTCAAACAAAGGATGCCATTGGTGAAAAAGTGCGGGCGGATGGCAAATTGCTCAGCATTGAAGGACTCAGTATGCCTGTCGATTTCAAGCTAAACAACTACGCTAAAAACTCAAATCAACGGGTGCCGGATTTTAGATCAACGCTCTATTGGAATCCTTTAGTAAAAACCGGAACCGATGGAAGAACGAGTGTAAGTTTTTACGCTTCCGATGATGTCGGGGAGATGATTGTACAGTTTCAGGGAATAACGAATGAGGGCCTTCCTTTTTCTTCTGAAAAAACGATAAACGTAGCCTTTCAGCAATCTAAAAACTAAAGAAGGTAGAGGGAGTCACACATCCATTCATCTTAATATCTTCTTCCATAATGTCTTCAATGTGATCAATTGGTTCAAAAAGAGAGAGGCCTATCTTCTTGCAATCAGATCGGCAGCCTGAAAGGAAACGATCGTAGTACCCTTTCCCATAGCCGACCCGGTGACCACGTTTATCAAAGACCAGAAGTGGTATGATCACTAAATCAATTTTTTCAATGGGAGTGGGGATTCCCTGCTTAGGCTCGGGAATTCCCCAGGCATTATTTTCTAATTGATGAAGTCCTTCAAAGTAAAAATTTTCTATCGTTTCTTTTGTTTTAGGAATCGATAGGCGAATAGTAGGAAATTCCCTCCGCAGGCGATCAATGATTAACCAGGTATTCGGTTCATTCCTTTTTTCCATGGGTAAAAAAATATGCAACACCTTAATGAAGGAAACATTGACACTAAAAAAAAATTGTTCGCAAAGTTGTCGGCAGAGATGAAGGTATTCTGCTTCCGTAAGAGCAAGACGTTTTTGGAGGTATGTTTTTCTGAGTTCGGGTTTAGTCATTATAGCTCAATACATTGAACCTAAAATCAAAAGGGTCAAAAGAATCAATCAGTTTTTGAATAAACTGTGGGTCTTGCTGGTAGAAATTTAAAAAATTATCTGTGCGTTCTTGTGGACTTCCACCGGGGAAAAGTGAATCCTTCAGCGTTTCTATTTGTCTGAGCTTATCAGAATGGAGTCGTTTCTCAGCTTTTATAAGTTTGCGTTCAATCTTTTCAAGACTATTCTCCGCTTTTTTTGCTTCTGCACTTACCAATTTTTCCAGGGTTGAGTCTATACCAACCGATTTGGTTTTTAATTCTGAAAAAGTTTTGGCCAGCGCTACTTTTGATGAGGCTAACGAAAGTTCATGCGTTGTGTTTTGATGTATCCAATCATTGAACAAAGAATTTTTTTCTTTAAAGAGATGACCAAGTTCCAGTTTGGTTTTTTCAAATTTCCTCACCGATGGAGCATCCATAACCAGCGCAAAGTTTCTCGGCATCAGCAGGGGGAAGGGTATCTTGAAATGATCAAACATGCCTTTGAACTGCAACCAGTAAATCACTTCTGCTGGACCTCCCACATACGCCAGATTCGGTAAAATTGTTTCCTGGTAAAGAGGTCTTAGGATGACGTTGGGACTAAATTTCTCCGGCTCCTCATTGATCATTTTTATGACTTGATCTTTGGTAAAGCGAAGCGAGGTATCCACCACTACAAATTCATCCTCTTTTTTTTCTATTCTATTTCGTAGTCCATCTTCTAAATAAAAGAAGTTGATTTCCCTTGCATGTACTTGTGGATGATACCCTTGTTCTTCAAGTTGAGAAGTTGAATGATCTACTAGTTGCTTTGGGGAATGATCAAAGAGATCATCTTTAATAATAGACCTGAAATTCATTTTCAGATCATGATCATCGGCATCTAACACAATAAGCCCTTCACTGCTAAACAAAGCATTGACGTATTGTCTTACGGCTGCACTTAATGAACTGTTTTTTAGATACGCCTCTTTGAAAATCTTAGTATCTCCGGGAATTTCCAGGCTTTCGATGGTCTTGGGATTAAACCGACCTACGGCTCCTTTTTGATTGGTTTGCCAAATATACTTTTGACCATACAATCGAAAGTACTTGATCTCTTCGTAGTCATGATCTTCGGAAGCCATCCAATAGACCGGAACGAATTCATATTCAGGGTAAGATTTTTTTAACTCTTTACAGGCATTGATGACGGTAACAATCTTATAAATGAAGTAAAGCGGACCGGTAAAAATATTGAGCTGATGCCCTGTCGTAACAGTAAATGTCTTTGCTGACGATAAAGAGGAGATATTTTTTTTAACAGATTCTGATGCCTCGAGATTCTTGTATTGTTTGAGCAGCGTATCTACTAATGTTTTACGGTGAGTAGCTGCAAATGAGGTTGATTTTTCAGTGAGCTGTGGTTTAAAATTTTCGACTTTAGGAAAGCGATTATAAAATTTTTTGAGTGTGTCTTTTTGTTGAATGTAATCGAGAAAGAAGGGTGAAAAGGAGTGAGTATCCGAAAAGGGGAGTTTTTTTAACTGCATATTAACAACACGTCAGTGTAAAAATGATAAGCATAACCCGAATAACGACTTTTTCAGCCGAAAGTTTAAGAAATGATTTAGTTTATAACAGAGGTTCAGCCACCAAATCAAACTCTGACGCCTGGACAACTTTTGCCTGAACAAAATCACCTATTCTCAGGTAATTTTTATGCGCATCCAGAGTCACCTCATTATCAACTTCGGGAGAATCGTATTCCGTGCGACCGATAAAATTTCCGTCTTCCTTACGATCAATTAGAATTTTAAACTCTTTTCCAATTTTTTGTTGATTTAACTCCAGCGATATTCCCTGTTGTAGTTCCATGATCTGATCCACACGCTCCTGTTTGATTTCTGCCGGAATATCATCCGGCATCGAATGGGAATGAGTATTTTCTTCATGAGAGTAACCAAATACACCTAGCCGATCGAAACGTGATCTTTCTACAAAGCGGAGCATTTCTTCTACGTCAGCTTCAGTTTCTCCCGGATGGCCAGCAATCAATGTAGTTCGAATAGCAATGCCGGGTACTTTCTCGCGAATCATTTGCAATAGAGATTCGGTTTTTTCACGCGTGGTGCCTCTTCGCATGATTTGCAACATTCGGCTAGAGCCATGTTGTAAAGGGATGTCTATGTACTTGCATATGTTAGCGCGTTCAGCCATCACGTCCAGTGCATCGAGTGGAAACCCGGTGGGAAAAGCATAATGTAGTCGTATCCATTCAATACCTTCCACATCCGAAAGGCGGCTCAGCAATTCGGCAAGATTTCTTTTTTTGTAGAGGTCTAAACCATAGTAGGTGGAATCTTGAGCAATGAGCAACAATTCTTTGGTTCCTTTTTTAGCCAGATTTTTTGCTTCCAACACAAGTTCTTCCATTGGTCTTGAGACATGCTTCCCTCGCATAAGGGGAATGGCGCAGAAAGAGCAAGGCCTGTCACAGCCTTCTGATATTTTTAAATAAGCAAAATGACTCGGGTTGGTAAGAATTCGTTCTCCAACTAATTCCTGCTTGTAATTGGCATTCAGTTGCTTGAGTAACCTTGAAAGATCGCGGGTGCCAAACCAGGCATCAACGTCCGGGATTTCTTTTTCAAGATCATCTTTATACCGTTGCGAAAGACAACCGGTGACATAAACTTTTTCCACAAGCCCTTCTTCCTTTGCATCCACATAACGAAGGATGGTGTCAATAGATTCCTGCTTGGCATTGTCAATAAAGCCGCAGGTATTGATCACTACGATATTGGCATCGTCCTTTTTCGATTCGTGGGTAACATCAATTCCATTTCCCCGGAGCTGGGTGAGCAAGACCTCTGAGTCAACTGTATTTTTGGAGCACCCAAGCGTGACAATATTAACTTTAGTTTTTTTGGAGCCTTTGGTTTTCACAGGTATTCTCAACTAAGAGCAGCAAATTTAGGAAAATAGGACTTGAAATCGGCATGGAAGCGAGTTGTTAAAAAGTATATTTGCACGTTAAATCCATGATTAAATACATACTCTTTGTTTTATTGGCAATCCTTTCTTCCAGTTGCTTCGACCAGGGAGATTGTCTGATCACGGCCACCAATCTGATGCAGGTGAAGCTTCTTTCAAAAGCAGACAGAAAACCTTTTACGATTGCTTTCACTTCCGTAACGGTGTCAGGTTCGAATTCAATTCTGTATAAAGATAAAGAAACAACCACTTTACTCTTGCCGGTAAACCCGGGGCAAAGCTCCACCACATTTACATTGGATTATTCAGACAAAATCTCAACGATTACAGTAAGTTATTCACAAGAAACAAGAGTGATAGCTGTGGATTGCGGGGCCTTTACTTACTATAAGGAATTACAAATTACAAATACAAGTTTTGCGAAGGACAGTATTCAACTTGTCAATACAGCGTTGCTTCACGATGTTTCAACTCAAGCGTATGCCACAAATGTTGAAATATTTTTTTAGCCTTTCCTTTTTATTTGGCATCCCACTGGCCGTTATGAGTCAGTCAGCGAATTCAAAAGATCCGTCCGATACGATAAAACATAAGTACCTTCCTTCAGGCCTGCGACTGGGTACTGATCTTATCAGTATAATTAGAAGTCAATCTGGAAATGAATTTAATGGATGGGAGATCAATGCAGACGTTGATTTTTACCGTTATTACCTGGCCTTCGATTATGGAAGTTGGGCAAAAAATGAAGAGCTGTTAAATGGAACGTATCAGAATGATGGGACTTATTTCCGAATAGGAACCGATATCAATTTTTTGCTAAAAGATCCCGATCGCAACATGTTTTTTCTGGGCTTTCGCTACGGGCAATCAAAATTTGATGAGACCGTGAATTATACATTTACCGATCCGGACTTTGGTGACTTTAAACAATCAGTAACCACTTCGGGAATTACCGGCAGATGGGGTGAACTAACAACCGGGCTTCGTGTCAAAATGTGGAAAGGATTCTGGATGGGGTATACGGCCCGCTTTAAGTTTGCTCCCAGCACGAGTAGCACTCCGGGGGTGATTCCCTTTGATATTCCAGGCTATGGTCGGGCAGAGAAAAGTACTTACTGGGGACTTAATTACCAGGTCTTCTGGAGAATCCCATTTAGGAAACTTAAATAAACCAAATCATTTTTTCGTAAAAAGGGAATCAACAAATTCTTCCTTGTTAAAAACCTGAAGGTCATCCACCTTTTCGCCAACACCAATATAGCGAACGGGAATTTTGAATTCATCTGAGATTCCAATAACCACCCCACCTTTGGCAGTTCCATCCAGCTTTGTTATGGCTAAACAACTCACCTCTGTTGCTTTGGTAAACTCCCGGGCTTGAATCATTGCGTTTTGCCCTGTACTGCCATCCAATACCAGCATAACATCATGTGGTGCATTGGGAATCACTTTTTGAATGACTCGCTTGATCTTTGAAAGCTCTTGCATCAAGTTTATTTTGGTGTGAAGCCTTCCCGCTGTGTCGATAATGATGACATCCACGCCTCTTTTAACGCCTTCTTCAACAGCTTCATACGCAACAGCAGATGGATCAGTGTTCATACCTTTAGCCACAACTGGCACACCTACACGCTCTCCCCATAGTTTTAATTGATCTACTGCTGCTGCACGGAAAGTATCGGCAGCACCTAGCAATACTGATTTTCCGTTTTTCTTGAACTGAGCCGATAGTTTTCCAATGGTAGTTGTTTTCCCTACACCATTGACCCCTACAACCATCATCACATAAGGCTTCTTTCCAGAGGGAATATCAAAATCCACTGTCGCGTAAGAATTGTTTTCAGAGAGAAGGCCTGCGATTTCTTCTTTGAGTATTCTATCCAGTTCGTTGGTACCAACGTATTTATCTTTGGCTACTCTTTGCTGAATGCGATCAATGATTTTCAGGGTAGTTTGAATTCCCACATCCGATGAAATCAAAATTTCCTCCAGTTGATCCAATACCTCTTCATCCACTGACGATTTCCCCACGAGTGCTTTTCCAAGCTTACCAAAAAAAGTGTCTTTCGACTTTTCCAGTCCTTTGTTTAGCGTTTCTTTTTTTTCCTTAGAGAAGAGATTTCCGAGAAATGACATGTAACAATGCGTGTAAATTCAAAAGTACGCTTTAATTGAATGCGTCACTGAAGAACAGATTCAATAAAAAAAGTCCCTTGTGGGGACTTCTTATTATGAAATGGGCTAATTATTATTTTTTAGCCAGCGTCTCTTTTACTAATTCAACCGGTACAATCTCTTCCTTGAAAGAGTAAGCTCCTGTCTTATCAGATTTAATCGCGCGAATTACTTTGGCGTAATTTTTTCCATCCGTTTTCTTTAAACTAGCAACTACTTTCTTTGCCATGATTACTTAATTTCTTTGTGTAAAGTTACTTTTTTCAACACCGGATTGTATTTCTTCAATTCAATACGTTCGGTGGTATTTTTGCGGTTTTTGGTGGTGATGTAGCGGCTCATGCCAGACATGCCAGTAGCCTTATGCTCGGTGCACTCCAAAATAACCTGAATTCTGTTTCCTTTCTTTGCCATTGTTCGTTGTTATTATAGTAAAAGGGTACCTTTTTGACGGGCTTCTTTCAATACTTCTGAAATACCTTTTTTATTGATCGTCTTGATCGCATTCGTAGACACCTTTAGCGTAATCCACTTTCCTTCTTCAGGGATGAAAAAGCGTTTTGTATGAAGGTTAGGATAAAACCTGCGTCTGGTCTTGTTATTAGCGTGGGAAACATTGTTTCCAGAATGTGGACGCTTTCCTGTAATCTGACAAACCCGTGCCATATAAAGTTGAGTTAAAATGCCCCGTTTTGAAATGGGATTGCAAATATCGGCAAATCATGCAGAATAATCCAAATGACTTCTAAAATATTGCCCTACCCTTGGCTATCATTTGAAAGATGATTACTAATGCTGGTTTTTGGCCCGAAATGTAAGCTTTTGCCACCTTAGCTTATGAGCTCTTAGACACAAAACCGGCTCTGGTGAGTCTTATTTGAAGAGTTTGCCAAATAAGGCTATCGGGTCCAGATTCTTGAAATCGTTAATTATGAAATCAGTCTCGGCAAGTTCTTCAGCCGTATGTGTCGTTGTTATCCCTACAACTTTGGCTCCTGCACTTTTCGCAGAGATTACTCCCGAAAGAGAGTCTTCGAATACAACGCACCGCTGGGGCGGAAGTCCAAGTTTCTGCGCGACATTAATATATATCTCAGGATTTGGCTTGCCATGAGTCACATGAGACTCATCAAGAATAATGGAGAAGAAATTCACCATTCCGGTTTTTGAAAGAGTAAAGTCTACATTCGACTGTGGAGCAGACGTACCAATAGCCCTGGGGATCTTATGTTTGTCCAGAAGGTGTAGAAAATCAATCAGTCCGGTAACAGGTTGTATAGCTTTATCGAAAAGCTCCCGATACAAAGCTTCTTTTTCCTCGCCATACTGAGCAAGTTGATCCGGTGGCAAAGCACCAAAGAGATTAGTGATCCATTCTTTATTCGTCCTTCCGTAGATGGTATTGCGCAAGCCTTCTTCAGTTAAGTGATATCCATAGTTGGCGCAAAATTGGTGAAGGGCGATTTTATGATACGGATTGCTATCGACCAGCACTCCGTCCATATCAAAAATAATGGCGTAGTTATTCATTCAAAATAAGTTGAGGCACAAAAGTAAGATTAACGAATGATAAATTTCTTGCCGTAGGTTTTTCCGTTGACAGAGAAGTGGGCAATGTAAAGCCCGGAGGCAAGCCCTTCCATCGTGAAAGGATAACTTACATTGGCAGGCAGAAAAAATTCGCCAGAGATCTTTTGTCCAAGTAGCGAGAAAAATTGTACTTGAACGTTTCGATCGGGGCGAATAAAAAATTGTTCTCCCAGGGAAACGGGATTAGGAAATAAGTCGATAGTCGGCTCAACAGGGAGTTCATTAGCTTCATCATTTTTTAAAATATGAATTCCACCCATCGAATTGCCAACAATGATGGCGGGTTTGTCATTATTAAAAAGATTGGCAATCGTAGGCCACATTCTCCCTCCCAAATTTTTTGATATAGTCGTTTTTGAGAAAGGATCGCTTATAATATTTTTTACCCCAACAGGCGTAGCGCTTTGAGTTCGGAAATCACTAAAAATAGTAAGTGTGCCACGTTGATCTCCCATCACCAGGTCGGCTTTTCCGTCTGCATTCAAATCCGCAACAGAAGTGGCTGGGTTTTGTCTTTCGGTGCTGCTCCCTAAGCCGAGGTAGCTTCCATTTTCTAAAGAAAAATTAAAACTTCCCGATGGCCCTACATTTTTCCAATACTGTAAGGCTCCGGTTGCCTTGCCTAAGAGGATATCGGTGAGCCCATCTTGGTTTACATCGACAAGATTGATGTTCTCACCTTGGCCAATATTAAATTCTATGGGTGTTAGGGTTTGGCCTGAAATATCTAAGCCGTTTCTACTTTTGTTGGGAATGTAAAGCAGAGCCGTCTCGCCATTTTGAGGGTTCGAGGCAGTAAAAGCTAGATCGATTGTTCCATCAGAATCGATATCGGCAAATTGAGGTTTGAAATTGTAAAGACTACTGTTGGTTAAATCATAAAGATCATTGGTGATGTACTTATAGGAAGTACTGAAAGGTGTTCCTGTGTTTTCAAAGAAGTAAATGGATCCCAGAAAATTATCACCTGCATAGTTACCTATATACATATCCAGGTCGCCATCACCCTCATGGTCAAAAAATGCTGGCACCGAGTTATCTCCTACTTCAATCATTTCATCCTGTAAGAAATCTTCTTTGCTAAAGGTGAAGATGGGAAGCGTTGCTGACCCTGTATTTTTATAAAACCAGGCAGAGTTTTGAAAGTCAATGTTTTGAAAAGTGCGTGAGTAAATATTCGGAGAGACGAGTAAATCAGCGACACCATCAAAATCTACATCTTCGATGAAGGGTGCTGGAAAAATGGGAAAGATCACTGGCCGTGAAGAAGGATAGCTCAAGGCACTTACCATGATGGCGTTATCTTTCGTGCCTGTATTAGGGAGCAAGAAGAGTTGAGAACAGGTTTCTTCTGAGAAAAGAAGATCCCGGTCTCCGTCATTATTAATATCAAGGGTTAACAAAGTCTTGCCCCCGGCATGTTGTGTTCGTCCACCGGAGGCCAAACAGGTTTGTCCAAAAGCGAACGATCCGCACGAACACTCTTCAAAACCACCAAAGTTTTGCGTAACACGTTCAAGTTGCAATGAATCGCATTTTCCTGTTTGTTCAATACTCAAATTTTTGTGATACTCAACCGTGCCCGTTCCTACAAATTTTAAATTAAGAATGTCTAAATCTCCGTCTCCATCAATATCATCAATGGCAGGAATGTCGCTGGCATTTACTTTTAGATTGATGTTTCCACTAAAACCTTTTGTCAACAGTGGAAATCCCGGATTATAAGCTCTCCATTTCAATGGTTCTCCAGACATTGTTACATTAACAAACACCACAATGCCGAAAGGATCGCTGGTAAATAAATCCTTTTTGCCATCGCAGTTAAAATCGCGTAGCAAAACCCACTGACTTACTTCTTTAGGAAAGAGAAGCTCGTATTCGGGCGCATAGTGGTATTGATTGTTTGTATTGAGAAAGGTGATCAGTTTATTGGCGGACCGGTCAAAAACTACCAGATCTTGTTTTCCGTCTCCATTTAGATCCATGGTATTGAATTGTGCGGAGTTAAAACCACCGGCCCACGGGAGGGAAAGCTTCTTTCCATTTACTTCCGCATCGATACGCTGATCAATAGAATACGAGAACTGTGCCTGTGCAGCGAGAGTGACAAGAAGAAAGCATAAACACAGGCCAATACGAGACATAAAATTTTTATTCATTGAACTAACGATGACCGCCCCCTAGCTGTTATCTTGCCTTGCAAGATAATCTGATTTTTTACGATAGTTTAGATTCACAGGCCCATGGACATTAAATCTCTCTACCAAAAATATTTGCAATCTGGAAAAGTGACTACGGACACTCGGCAGATCACCCCAGGTTCGGTATTTTTTGCATTGAAGGGCCCGAATTTTAACGCCAATACTTTTGCGGAAGAGGCATTGAAGAAGGGAGCTGCCTATGCTGTAGTGGATGAGGGTACTTACAAAAAGGATGATCGTTACGTTCTGGTAAAGGATGGATTGGAGGCGCTACAAAGGCTTGCGCGGCATCACCGCGATCAGTTAAAAATTCCAGTGATTGGTTTAACTGGTTCCAATGGAAAGACGACAAGTAAGGAATTGATAAATGCAGTGTTAACTAAGAAATATAAGACCTATGCAACGAAGGGGAATCTCAATAACCATATTGGAGTTCCATTGACCATTTTGGCAATTGATCCTTCCATAGAGATTGCGGTAGTTGAAATGGGAGCAAATCATGTAGGTGAGATTGCAAGTCTTTGTGCTATCTCCAATCCTACTCATGGCTTCATTACTAACATTGGCAAAGCACATATCGGCACATTCGGTGGATTTGAAAATATCGTCAGAGGCAAATCAGAATTGTATCAGCATCTGATTAATAATAACGGACAAGTATTTATCAATTCACAAAATTCTATTCTTGCCAATATGGCAAAACGTTTTAAGGCACCCTTATTTTATCCTGTTCCGGGTGACTATTATCATTGTGAGTTGATGGATGCCGATCCATTTATTCGCTATAATGATGAGAGTGGAACTATTGTGCAAACTCAATTGATGGGGGATTATAATTTTGAAAATATTGCCATTGCTCTTTGTATTGGGAAATATTTCGGTGTAAACGCAGCGGATGCAAATAAAGCGATAGAAGAATATATTCCTGGAAACATGCGCTCGCAGGTTTTAAAAAAAGGAACAAATACCATCATCCTTGATGCTTACAATGCCAACCCAAGTTCGATGGAAGTTGCGATCAACAATCTTTTAGCAATGAGTGCTAAACATAAGGTCGCTATTTTGGGAGATATGTATGAATTGAAAGATGAAGCGGAATTGGAGCATCAGAAAATTGGCCAATTACTTAAGAACAAAAATATTAGTCAGGCCTACGTATGCGGAGAGCTGATGAAAGCAGCTCTAAAATCAAATTCGTCAATCAAGCATTTTAACGCGAAGGAAGAGCTTATTCAGTACCTGATCAAGAACCCAATTCAAGATTCCACTGTTTTAGTCAAGGCTTCCCGCGGAATGGCACTGGAAAAAATTGTAGATTTTTTATAATTATAAGTTGTCGTTTCGAGCGAGAGATCTACCACGTGGTTGTTTTGCACAAAAGTCATTTATGAGTTCAAAAAATTAAAATAGTACAACTATGGACTTTTCACAGATTTTTAAATTCCTTCTAGCACTTTCAAAAAATAATGATCGCGCCTGGTTCGAAAAAAACAAGGGTGCTTATCTTCAGGCAAAGGAGAATTTTGAAACTTTTGTTAACACCTTTTTAAATGAATTGATCAAGTTTAATCCTGAAATGGCAGGGCTTAATCCGAAAAAGCTCGCCTTTCGCATTTATCGCGATGTGCGATTCAGTAAAGACAAAAGCCCCTATAAAATAAATATGGGTGCTGGCTTTTCGCCAGGTGGTAAAATGATCCAAGAGCCAGGGTATTACCTGCACATTGAGCCGGGCAACAAAAGTTTTATTGCTGGAGGCTTATACATGCCCGACCCTGCGAACCTTGGAAAAATACGGCAAGAGATAGACTACAATGGAGACCGACTTGATAAAATTCTTAGAGATAAGAAGTTCATAAAATGGTTCAAAGGCTTTGATGATTTTGATAAGCTAAAAACCGTTCCCAAGGGCTTTGCCAAAGATCATCCACGCCTGGATTGGTTGAAATGCAAAAGTTTTATTGTATCACATCCTTTCACCGACAAGGAAGTAAAGGAGAAAAATTTTCTAAAGAGTATTACGATTGCCAGTCAGGCGATGAAACCGTTGAATGAATTCTTAAAGGAGGCAATTGCTTAAATTCCTAAAACACTTTTCAGTTTGCTATAACCAGCCTGGCTAAGGGGAATTTGAACGCCACTCTTCAGTAATGCAACATGGCTGTCTTTTTCTAATAGTTCAATTCTGGTGAGTTCCTGTAGGTTAATAATGTAAGATCGATGAACCCGAACGAACTGAAAAGGATCTAGCACTATTTCAAAATGACTCATGGTCTTCTTCTTAAGATTTATTCCATCTTTGGTGTGGATTTTCACATAATCATCATACGCCTCAAAGTAGTGCACTTGATTGATCGGAATGATATGAATATTAGCTCCTTTTTTGACCACCACACGATAGCGCTCTTCGGGTTGGTTGGAGATTGAAGGAGGAAGATCATTTGACGGATGAGTTGCTTGTGCATTTTGCTGGCCAAGCCATTTGAACATTGCTTTATCAAACCTATCCTTACTAAATGGTTTTAATAAATAATCAATGGCATGCGCCTCGAATGCTTTGATAGCATACTCATCAAAAGCCGTTGTGAAAATGACGGAAACAGGATGTTCAATAAGTTCCAGCATTTCAAAACCATTGATCTTCGGCATTTGTATATCTAAGAAAATCAGATTGGGTTGATGTTGGGTGATGGCTTTTACTCCTTCAAAGCCATCGTTGCACTCCTGCACAATATGCAGCTCAGGATAGGATTGCAGATATTCTTTTACAATACTCCGCGCCAGCGGTTCATCATCAATAATAATTACGGTGATCATATCGGTTGAGGAATTTTGAGGATGGTGATGAAGGTAGCGTTTTCTGTTTGCGTTGTGAGTAAATCATTTTGCGCGTACAACAAATACAGTCTGCGTTGTATTGAATTTAAACCGAACCCCGTTCCTTTTCTAGGTTGTGAGGTGACGGCATCAAAAGGATTTCGTACCTCAATAATCAATTTTTCATTCTCCGTTTTTGCTTTTACAGAAATGGTGATATCACCGATATGATCATACAAGCCAAACTTAATGGCATTCTCTACAATAGGTTGCAACAGAAGGGCGGGTAGTTTCATAGTCAAGCCTTTTTCATCATGTTCAATGATGGAAGTTAACCGATGCCCAAAGCGAACTTTTTCGATCGCAAGATAGAGTTCAAGGTGCTTTAACTCTTCCGCCAAAGTAATTAATTGCTGATTAGCTTTCCCAATAGTACCTCTAAGAAAATCAGATAGTTGATGAATCATGGTTCGGGCAAGTTCAGGTTGCGTGCCCACCAGTGCGCTGATGGAGTTGAGGCTATTGAAAAGAAAGTGAGGCTGTAACTGTAATCGTAAACTTGAAAGCTCTGCTTCGCGGGCCAGTCGTTCACTATCCTGTTTTCGTTTTTCACTTTCATGCCGTTCACTAACATACACCCACGTCCAGGTGAGTACTGCAATCAGCATAATCATGAGCCAGGCAAATGCGCCCCGCACCACGAGTGAATTTTCAAGAAACAAATTATACCCTGCTACTTCGCCCAGCCATTGAGATAATGCCCATCGCTGAAGAAATACACAAAGGGCTGCTAAGGCGATGCTCCACGTGAACACATAAAATGAATTTTTCTGGCTCGGTTGGTAAGAATGCATCGAGGTATTGATGGTGTATCCGGCTACGGCCAATACCAGTTGCGTTACGGCTGCATCAATCAGTGCTATGCTCCAGGGAAATCCAATTTGAACGAGAACAAGAGATTGATCAAAAAACCAGACCATCCACCATCCTGCATAAATCAGTGCAATTTTATTTTTTTGAAGAGATGGTTTGGACATGTTTAAAATACCGGGCTATGCACTAATTGTAAGGAAGCCGCTCGTTGATGAACGCCATGGATATAGGAGCTGGCTTCTTCAATTTCTTTTATCTGCGAATATACTTCGAGTCCGTCTTTAATTTCGTTTAGTGGTAGTAATTCAGAGACATTGACAAACTCCCACTTCACCGGTTGCTGGTGATCATTGAGAAAGTAGTCTTCCTCCTGAATGCCCAGAATACGTGCTTTTAAGATGGCTTCTTCAAAACTATTGGCCTTGATCAATCGAAGATGCTCATCAAACTGAGAGGTGTTCCGCTCGTTTCCGTTTGAAATTTTGAAAACTATTTTTGCAATATACCAGTTCATATTTTTTTGATTTAAAAGTAGTTGCTGATCAGTAGCTTTTAATATCAATGCCTCCGAAAATGCAAGTTCCTTTGAGTATCAATACTTTGGAGGCATTCGAAACTTCTGTGGCCATAGGGCGCTTGTCATCAATGCCTCCGAAAATACAAACCACTTCGGATTTAATATTCCAGTTGGCAGGCACTAGCAGTTTGGTGCCGCCAAAGATCTGAGTAAGTTCAATAATTATTGTGCCATTAAAGTCTGCCTGCATCATATTGAGATCAGTACCACCGAATATAGTAGTGATCTCCCCTCCTTTAAAATCTTTTGAAATAATGTTTGTTTTTGTTCCACCAAATATTGAAACGTCATCAATCATATCTTCGGAAGAATTTATGGATGAACCTCCCATACCTCCGAAATTAGATCTTGGTCGAAAGATCATGTACAGACCAAAGGCGATAATGATGGAAGGCCAGAGGTAAGGTTTTAGATTGATATCATACAGGACATCATCCAACATAAAGACACCTCCAACAGCAACTGCAATCATCCATCCCCCGGGACGGAAAGACTGGCGCACTCCAATGTATAATCCAATGGCGATCACCAAGGTCTCCCAGGAAAAGAGCCAATGAGGAAAATCGATTCCGGCCCTACGAGCCAAAAATACAGCGCCAACAATAACGAGTATTATTCCTCCCCAAACTCTTCCAAAGCGGTTATCAAATTCGCTCTTGCGCTTTCTTCTTAAATCTTTATTATCGGTTTCCATAAGTAATTAAATTTTATACTCAAAGGAACGGAAGACTTTGGCTCACGTCTAGGGCAAAAAGGCAGGAATAGACGAATTGTAGGTGAACACAAGATGTGTGTCGGTGAATGCTTCTTCTAAGAACTGGGATGTGTAGGTGCAGGAAGTTTTAAAACCCATTTCATGATCGGCCCACTGGTCATGCTGGTTACTAAGGCCATAATCACAAGACTAACGAAAACTTTTTCATTAATTAGTCCATTTTCCAAAGCAATCAAGCCGAGAATTATTTCCATAGCTCCCCGGGCATTCATACCAAAGCCAGCGGCTGCGGACTCACGCCAGGTAAAGCCACCCAATCTTGTTCCAAGCCCACTGCCAATTATTTTGCCGGCAAATGCAATCACAAGAATGGCGAGCGTAAGTGCCCAATCGAAATTCACGAGAAAATTTACTTTCAGTCCGATGGAGACAAAAAATAAAGGAGCAAAGATGTTATTAATGAACTGATGAACGATTTCCTTGGCCCGCTCGGAAAGATGTTCAGAATCTCCCAGGGTTATTCCTATAATGAATGCGCCAAACAAAGCATGAATGCCAATGTATTCTGTGAAAGCCGCTCCAATAAAACAAAGCGCAAGAGACAAGGATAATAATCCACCTGGCCACGCCATTTTCTTATTCACCCAAGGAAGTATTCGATTGATTAGCCCGCGCCCCAACGTGAGCATAATGGCGGTAAATGAAATTGTGAGAACTATGGTATAGTTGAGAGACATGTTTTGATGTCCTTTGCCAATCATACCCAACACCACAGAAAAAATTAACCAGCCAATAATATCGGTTATCATGGCAGACGAGATCACCAGCATCCCCATCCTTGATTTGAAGATTCCTAAATCCATAAGTATCCGGGCGATAACGGGTAATGCAGTGATGGCCATGGAAGTGCCCATAAAAAGCGAAAAAGCGAGGTGATTTGCACTATTATCACTGCCAAAAAAATCAGGGAAGAAATAAGGGAACAAGAAGCCAAAGAAAAAAGGGATGACCAATCCAAAAAAACTGGTATAGATTGCCTGTCGCCCTTGCTGCCAGACAATGTGAAGGTCTACCTCAAGACCTGCTATAAATAAAAGAAGTACTACAGCTACCTGCACAAAGCCATCCAATACTAAAGAAGATGAGCCTGGGGGAAATAAAGAATGAAACCCATCGGGTGAAATAGTACCGAGTATAGTGGGGCCAAGTAGAATGCCGGCAATGATTTCACCAACAACGGCAGGTTGTTTTAATTTTCTGGCTAACTCAGCGAATGCCCTTCCCATAGCAAGCATGACACTCAACTGAATGAGCAGACTCATGATCTCTTGTTGATTGAGTTTGTTCATCTTTTAAGGTTTTTCACGTGGATGAACAATAAGAAGATTGCAGGGCATATCTGCAAACACATATTCAAGGTCATGTGGGAAAACCCGGTCAAATAAAGAAAATCGTTTGGCAGGAGCTCCTACAATAAGGAGATCAGCTTGCTTACGTTCGGCAAACTTGCATAGTTCAAAGCCCGACTTACCGGATAGCATTTTGATATTCACTTTAATTTGATCGTGAGGAATTCGACCCAGCATTTTTTCAACTTCTACGATCTCATCTTTCAATAAGTGTTGTTTTACTTCAGCATACTCTTGTTCTGAATGTTGATCCGTAGCTGCCAAGGCAAGCCCTAATAATTTTAACTCACGCACAATGTGGACCCAGGCATTTTCTTCTTTGGAGGCAATTTGACAAGCTGCACTAAGTGCTTCTTCTAAAAAAGGACTGTCTTCCGCATTAACAACAATATTTTTTAATGGGTGAGGCTCTACCGAAGGATTGGCAATCATCATTAGTGAGCAATTTGCCTTGCGCATAATTTTGCGGGCTATCGTGCCGACATAATAATGCACCAGATTTTCTCTCTTCAAAGCACCGGCAATCAGGAGGTCAATTTTTTGCTGGTCACAAACCTTTAAAATTTTATCAGCTGGCTCGCCTTCCTCCCAAATGATTTTATGGGCTTGTGTTGAAAGATCAACTTTCTTAAGAATTTCATTCAGCAAATACTCTTCTTTTTCACCGTGAGGGCCGATGTGCATCAATACTAATTCTGCTTGAAATAGTTTTGCCCAACGGGCAGTTTCTGCCAACATAGCTTCTGCTGTGGGAGAGAAGGCTAATGCAAATCCGATGCGGCTGAAAAGTGGCATGATCGGTTTCAAGTTAGGGGTAAATTTTGGTTTTAAGGTATTGAATAAGTTGTTTTACCCCTTAATCATTCTATTTATATTGTGTTTTTTAAAGCAATGGCCATTAAACATACCCTACGCAATCTGATTATTGGAAAGGAACGCTACATCACTACCCGTAGTGACTATAAGAGCACTTTGTTAAGAGGTCATTTATCAATTCTTGGGGTTGCTGCTGGGGCTATTTATATCATTCGTGACATCACCAATAACCTCTATCCAAATATTCCTGTTTACGTGGTGTTTATTGCAATCATGGTTTTGTCATTTTTTGCCAACAGGGCAGGAAAGCATTTTCTCACTAACTTTGTTCTCCTTGTCAATACTAACTTTGTTATTTACTTATTTGCAGCAAGCGACCCCGGTAAGGGTGGAGTCTTTGTATTGTTTGTAACGGCTAGCTTAGCGGCCTTTGGGCTTTTTGGTTATCGCCAACGGGCCTGGGGATTGTTATTTGTTACTCTTTCATTTGGCTTGTTTCTCTTAGCTTATTTTGGCAATTTTTCCATTCTCCATAAACCTGTTCTGACCGAAGCCTTCGTCAGGATTAATTTTCTTATCAATTTCACTATTGCCTTTGTAGCCTCGGTTTTAATAATCTTCCTGTTAGTTGACAGTAATCATCATTCTGAAACAGCACTTCTGCAGAAGGAAGAGAATTTACTGCAGCTCACGGAAGAGTTAGCGCGGAGCAAGCAACGATATAAGATGGCAATTACGGGCTCCAAAGCTGGTATTTACGAATGGGAGCGAAGTAAGAATGAAATTTTCATAAGTCCTTACTATCAAGAGTTATTAGGCTATAGTCCGGGTGAATTGATTATTCGAAAGATTGAGGATTATCAAATGTTGATTCACCCGGAAGATCAGCCCATCGTGGGTAAAGCAATGAGTAATCATTTTGCTACACATCAACCATTCCACACGGAGTTGCGCTTAAAAATCAAAAGCGGTAAATACAAATGGTTTTCAGATAGTGGTCAATCTGTCTTTAATGAGCAGGGTGAATCCATGATGGTTGTAGGTTCTATCATCGATATTAGTGAACGGAAAAAAGCAGAACAGAGAGTCATCGAGCAAAATATATTGTTAGCCAAGACAAATGCTGAGTTAGATCGGTTTGTCTATAGCACATCGCATGATTTAAAAGCTCCGTTAAGTTCGTTGTTGGGGTTGATCTCGATTGCTGAGAGAGCCCAAAATCCTGAAGAGGTTAAACAATGCCTGCAGATGATGAAGGCACGAATTCATCATCTGGAAGAATTTATACGTGAAATCATTGATTATTCACGCAATTCAAGAGTAGAGGTAAAGCGGCTACCTACTAACCTTTATCAACTTATCAATGATGTGGTAGAGAATCTCAGGCATGCCGAGGGTTCAGAAAATATTTTTGTCAAATATGATATTCCCAGAGAGCTTGATGTAAAGACAGATGAAAGCCGTTTAAAAGTCATCTTGAATAACCTTATTGGCAACTCCATTAAATACAGTGATCCCGAAAAGGACAACCAGTTTATTTCTGTGAAAACAGCTTCAAAGCCAGATCATGTCAGAATTTTTATCGAAGACAATGGAGTGGGTATTTCACAAGAGCATCATTCGAAAATATTCGATATGTTTTACAGAGCTTCAGAGAAATCCCAGGGTTCGGGCTTGGGCTTGTATATTGTCAGAGAGACCGTGCAGAAGCTTGGCGGGAATATATCTTTTGAGTCTACACTGGGTCAGGGAACAAGATTTGAAATAATGATTCCTTCATGAAAGCTGGTGCAAAGGAAAGCAACATTAATCTGTCTGAACAGAAGAGAAGTAAACTGGTTTCACGACTGTCGATTATTGTTTTTGTCGTTACTTTCCTTTACATGACATTGGATTGGTTCCTTGAGATTCATGTCCAGACTTTTATTTACATCGGATTTCTTATCTGTTCTGTACTCACTTTTTTGTTGAATTATTATCAACGATTAGATGCTGCAAAAATCGTTGGACTGACATTTTTTAATGGACTGATATTTCTAGTTGCATCAAGTGAACCCTTTGAAACAGGTATACATCTTCATTTTTTCTCAGCGGGTGTAGTGGCAATGATTATTTATGGCTTTGAGGAGTGGAAAAAAGGAATTTGTTTTATAGCGCTCTCACTGTTTTTATACCTGACCGTTTTCTTGTATGATCTTGATCTGATCGCCTATCGTTTCTTTGGTCCTTATGAAAGCCGAATTTTTTTTGTGATCAACATTACGGTAACGGCAATTATCTCTACTCTTTCATTTTTAATGTTTTCAAAAGTCAATTATAAGATTGAGCGATCACTACGACAGAATCAGGAAGTTATGATAGCGCAAAACGAAAAACTTGAAAAGGCAAACCAGGAACTCGATCGGTTTGTGTATAGCGCCTCGCATGATTTAAGAGCACCTTTAAGTTCCCTCACCGGGCTCATTAACCTGTCGGGCATGACAACCGATATCAATACCATTCGGGAATATCACGCCCACATGCAGAATCGCATCCTGGTGATGGATAAGTTTATTAAAGAGATCATTGATTATTCCCGAAATGCCCGTGTGGAAGTTCTTGAAGAGATGATTAATCTCAGGAGTTTAATTGATGAAGTAGCCGAAAATCTAAAGTTTGTAAAAGATTCAAGCGAGATTCTATTACAAAACGGCATCGATGAATCAATGGAACTTCAGTCAGATGCATATCGGTTGAAGGTGATTTTCAGTAACCTGATCTCGAACGCAGTAAAGTACCACGACTTAAGAAAACCCAATCCTCACATAGCGATTGCATGTAAAAAAACAGGTGATTCTTATGTGGTTAGGATAGAAGATAATGGAATGGGAATTCCTGCTGAGCACATGCCAAAAATATTTGACATGTTTTACCGCGCCCATGAGAATTCAGAGGGTTCGGGGCTGGGGTTGTATATCGTAAAGGAGACCCTATCAAAGATTGGAGGTCAAATTACCGTTAATTCAACCTATGGAAAAGGCTCCTCTTTCTCCATCACCTTACCGGGGGCGCCCAATTGATAATTTTCAGGGGCATTTCAAATTATTGAAAGTTAACCTCACCCCATCCAAACTTGTGCGACAGAAGAGTATGCCTTCCCTCTCCAGCGGAGAGGGGAGCCAAAAACATGGCCATTAGATGGGGAGAGGTCTTAAAGAGCCAAATAGGTTGACGATGTTGAGGTGCGACAATTTGAAATGCACCCTAATTTTCAAATCCTCAGATTTTCAAATTACTTTTGCAGCCTTATGGCCAATCAAGACGATAACCTTTTAAAGAAAATCATTTCCCACGCCAAGGAGTATGGGTTCATCTTCCCCTCCAGTGAAATTTATGATGGACTCAGTGCCGTCTACGATTATGGTCAGAATGGGGTAGAATTGAAAAACAACATCAAGGAATATTGGTGGAAGTTCATGACGCAACTTCATGACAATATTGTAGGTATTGACTCTGCTATTTTTATGCATCCCACTATCTGGAAGGCCTCCGGCCATGTAGATGCCTTTAATGATCCCATGCTTGACAATAAAGATTCGAAGAAACGCTATCGCGCAGATGTTTTGATTGAAGATGCAATTTCAAAAATTGAAGATAAGATAGAGAAAGAAGCAGAGAAGGCGGCAAAACGATTTGGTGAATCCTTCAACAAAGAAATGTTTCTAGCTACCAATCCCAGAGTGGTAGAATATCAAAAGAAGATTGATGAAGTCAATAGCCGTCTTAAGACGGCAATGGAAAAATCGGACATGGTGGACCTAAAGCAGATTATTGTTGATCTGGAGGTAGCCGATCCTGTTTCTGGTTCACGCAATTGGACAGAAGTTCGTCAGTTCAATCTAATGTTCTCTACTGAGATGGGTTCTGTAACGGAAGATGCCAATAAGATTTATTTGCGCCCAGAAACGGCACAAGGAATTTTTGTCAACTTCCTTAATGTCCAGAAAACCGGAAGGATGAAAATTCCTTTTGGGATTGCGCAAATTGGTAAAGCATTTAGAAATGAAATTGTGGCGCGCCAGTTTATTTTTCGCATGCGCGAATTTGAGCAGATGGAAATGCAATTCTTTGTGAAGCCAGGCGAAGAAATGAAATGGTATGAATTCTGGAAAGAGAAAAGAATGAAATGGCACCAGGCACTTGGCCTCGGCTCAGCCAATTATCGTTATCATGACCATTTGAATTTGGCACATTATGCCAATGCCGCCTGTGATATTCAATTCAATTTTCCTATGGGCTTTAAAGAATTGGAGGGGATTCACTCCCGCACCGACTTTGATTTGAAGAGCCATGAAAATTTTTCCGGAAAGAAACTTCAGTATTTTGATACTGACGACAACCAAAATTTTATCCCTTATGTAGTGGAAACTTCAGTGGGCTTAGACAGAATGTTCTTGTCAGTGCTATCCAATTCGTATAAGGAAGAAAAGATTGCCGCAGCAGAAGGAAAAGAAGAGGGAAGCGAGCGTGTTGTGTTGTCGATTCCTCCTGCACTGGCTCCCAATAAAGTGGCCATACTCCCGTTGATTAAAAAAGACGGCCTTCCCGAAAGAGCGGAAGCTATTATGAATGATCTGAAACTGGACATGCGCTGCTATTATGAGGATAAGGACACGATCGGTCGCAGGTATAGAAGAATGGATGCTATTGGCACACCCTTCTGTGTTACGATCGATCATCAAACCATTCAGGATGATACGGTAACTATTCGAGAACGTGATACGATGAAGCAGCAACGTCTTAAAATCACTGAAGTCAGAGGGGTTCTTGAAAAGGAATGCTCTTTAAAAAACCTGCTTAGCTCATTAAAATAGATTATTCATTTTCAGGATTGTCCTTCTCGGTAAATTCCTAATGTGGGAGAGCTAGTTAAAATTATTTTTAAATCACTTTATCGACTTTATGAGGAGACTCAGTTTAGGCTTTATCATGGCCCTGTATTTCATCGCTTTCTCAATCATAAATATGGTTACTACACCAAACTGCCCTGGTCAAAAAAATTAAAGTTTCTTAGACTCGTGCGTGATCATTATCAGTATTTCGAATTTATTTCCAGAGATAATGAAAATCTCACCAGAGCGAAGATGGCCATTATCTGCTGTGGGGCAAGTCAATTGGTTTTTTCATTGCCTGCAGAGAGTCTTACTTATTTTGAAAAGATTATTGTATATCCGGATTATTACAGTTCAAAATACACCCATAAGCGGCATAAGGGTGAAGTAAATCCAGGCTTACGGATTATCGTCTTCAGTTGGCGTGGAGTAATGGAGGGATTGGACAGGCCGGATGACGGACTTAATTTAATGCTTCATGAATTTGCCCATGCACTGTGGCTTGAACATAAGCTTATGCAGCATCAATATACTGTGCTGAATGAGGAATTGATAAGTCAGTTTGAAGAATTAGCGTTAGTGGAGATGAAGGCTCTTCAGGCAGATGAGCAACATTTTTTCAGACGATACGCATTTGAAAGTATGGAGGAGTTCTTTGCAGTAGCCGTTGAAAACTTTTTTGAGCGACCCGAAACATTTTCAATACAATTACCTCATTTTTACAGCCTGTTAGTAAAAATTCTAAAGCAAGACCCTCTTCAAATCACCAAGCCGGAATAATGTATGAATAGCATCCTCAATAAAAACCTCTTTTTTGTAAAAGAGCATGTCAAAATTTTCAAGGCGGCCAATAGCTTTGACATTTTTGATCCTGACACAAAGCAGATTGTGCTTGAGTGTCGTGAAGAGAATTTGGGATTTTTTACCAAAATGCTTCGGTTCACCGACTACAAACGAATGACCCCGTTTAACATGGTCATCAAAGCACCCACGGGTCAAAAGATAATTACGGTGCGAAGAGGAGTTTCCTTCTTTCGGTCTACGGTGGAGGTGCTCAATGAGCACGATGCCCTGATTGGAAAATTCAAGCAGCACTTTTTCTCCATAGGAGGAAAGTTTGAAGTGTTGGATCAGAATGAGAGGTCGCTTTGCATGCTGAAAGGAACCTGGACAAGCTGGGATTTTAAATTTATTTCTAATGATGGCAAGGAATTCGCCACCGTTGCAAAAAAATGGAATGGGCTCGGTAAAGAATTGTTTACATCAGCCGACAATTATATTTTGCAAATCAATTCGGAGGTTCCGGCAGATCATCCATTGAGGGAGTTAATTCTGGCAGCAGTAATGTGCATTGATTTGGTGTTAAAGGAGTAACTGGTGTTACGCAAAACAATCAAATGTCATTTCGAGCGTGAGCGAGAAATCTACCAAATTAATTGATCATGAACTGGCTTCAACTCCTCTCTTCCTACCGACTTGGTCAAAAGGAATCTTCTTCTGAGCAATCACGGTCTGCTTTTGAACAGGATTATGACCGCATCATATTTGCACATCCCTTCCGCAGGTTGCAAGACAAGACGCAAGTTCATCCTTTGCCAGAGCAGGATTTTGTACATACGCGATTAACCCACAGCTTGGAAGTATCGAGTGTAGGAAGGTCATTAGGCAAAAGAGCAGGAGAAGTAATTTTGCAGCGTCATCCTGAGTTACATGTGAATTTTTCTCTCTTTGATTTTGGAGCAATTGTAGCAGCGGCTTCCCTGGCGCATGATCTCGGCAACCCGCCTTTCGGTCATGCGGGAGAAGATGCCATTTCTGATTTCTTTCAGCACCATCCTTTTGGACAATCTCTTAAGACTGAAGTAACAGAAACGGAATGGGCAGAGCTTATCAACTTTGAAGGTAATGCGCAGGGCTTCCGCATTCTCAACAAAAGTCAATATGGACTGAAACTTACATGTGCTACACTGGGAGCCTTTACAAAATATCCATGCCCCGCTCATTTCTTAGCAAGGGATAAGAATAAAAAGAGTCAGAAGAAATTTGGCTTCTTTGAGGCCGAGCAAAAGATATTTACTGAGGTGGCATCGCAACTTGGATTGCAGGGAGGTAATGATCATGTCTGGAGTCGCCATCCCTTGGCGTTTTTGGTGGAGGCTGCCGATGATATTTGTTACAGCATCATTGACCTGGAGGATGGTTGTCGTCTCGGCCTGGTATCTTTTGATGAAACCGTTGATTTGCTTGCGCCTATTTTAAAAGATAAGCTTAATCGTAATAAGCTCAGCAGCAAAGCCGGGCTCAATGAAAAAATTGGAGTGCTTCGTGCCATGGCTATTGGCGAATTGATTGAAGCGTGTACCCAAATCTTCCTCGATCACGAACAAGAAATATTGGATGGAGAATTTGACCAGGCCCTCACTGATCTTTGTGAGTTCAAGGATGCACTTAAGAAAATCAGCCAAGTATCCATTCAAAAAATTTACCGTGCCCGTCAAGTGGTAGAGATTGAAGCGGCTGGGCATGAAGTTTTGCCGGGACTATTGCATGAGTTTACTCAAGCTGGTTTATACCTGATGCAAAACGTGAAGTCACGAAAATATCAAAACCTGATTTTATTAGTGCCGGAAGAAATACGCGAAGCCATCGTTCAGGCACCCGAAGACCATTATGCAATGCTTCGGAATACAATCGATTTTATTTCAGGACTTACCGACAGGCATGCCTTGTCACTCTACCGCAAGATCAAGGGCATTTCACTAAGCTGAGATTCAAAAGCCTACAAATCCCTTCAAATAGGCTCGTTTTTGACCATTTGCGAGACTTCAAAAACCTCAAAAATCCTTAGCTTTGCCGTTTCCTAAAGTTTATGTGGACCACTGTCGCTAAGTTCATCATCCGATACCGCCTCCCGCTCATCCTTGTGATTTGTGCAATCACTGTTTTCATGGGCTATAAAGCTTCGAAGGTAGAGATGAGTTACGACTTTGGCAGGACGGTGCCAAAAGATGATCCTGATATGTTGTTCCTGAATAAGTTTAAAGAGCAATTTGGAGAGGATGGAAATATCATTGCCGTAGGATTGAAGGATAGTTCTGTCTATGTACTAAAGAACTTTGAAAAATTTAGAGATCTTGGTGATAAGCTTCGCTCGATTCCAGGGATTAACAATGTCCTCGGCCTTCCTCAAATAAAAATCATCTTAAAAGATACACTTAACAAACGTTTTTATTTGACTGATCTTTTCAAGGGTAACATCACTTCTCAGACAGAGTTGGATAGCTTGATGGGAATAATGCGCAATCAGAAAACCTATATGGGTCAGATTGTAAATCCGACCAATGGCGCGACCATGTTACTTGTATCCGTCAACAAAGACGTCATCAATTCTTCCAAACGTGTAGCGATGACCGATGCGTTGGTAGCTGCTGGTGAAGAATTTTCTAAAGATACTGGAATTGAAGTACGCTACGCAGGTCTTCCTTTTGTGCGTGCCGTTGTCGCTACACAGGTAAGAAAGGAGTTATCTCTCTTTCTGTATTTGTCAGCGATCGTTACCGGATTGATCATGTTTTTATTTTTCCGTTCCTTCCGGGCGGTGCTTTTTTCTATGATTATCATCGGTATTGTGGTGGTGTGGGTAATGGGAACGTTGGCGTTGTTTGGTTTTAAAATCACATTGCTCAGTGGATTGATCCCCCCTGTGATTGTCACCATTGGAATTACCAATGCTATTTATCTGCTCAATAAGTATCACTTAGAATTCAATAAGTACCGCGACAAAGAAAAGGCAATTGCCTCTGTTGTGAATAAAATGGGCCTGGCCACTTTTCTTACCAACCTGACAGTGGCCATCGGATTCCTAACACTATTATCAACTGATGTACTTGTTCTTCGTGAGTTTGGTATTGTAGCCGGTATCAATATCATGGTACTTTTTGTGGTGAGTTTGATCATGATCCCTGGGATTTTCTCCTGGCTGCCAGCACCAGAGCCTAAACACATGCGTCACCTCGATTTTAAAATCATGGGTTCATTTGTAAAGTGGATTGATTTGATTGTTCATCGCCATCGCATGATTATTTATGGCGTATCAATTGCCTTTGCTACCGCTTCAGTTCTCGGGATGTTAAGACTCCAATCGGTTTCTTTCATTGTCGATGATGTTCCGGAAGAAAGTCAAATCAAAAAAGATCTCAAATTTTTTGAATCGAATTTTAGCGGAATCATGCCGTTGGAAATTATGGTAGATACCGGCAAGCGCAGGGGTATTTTTAATGTGAAGAATCTTCAGAAGATAGATGAGTTCGAGTCCTTTTTAGATTCAATAGATCATGTTTCGAGGCCCATTTCAGTGCTCAGTTTAGTGAAGGCTTCTAAGCAGGCCTTCTATAATGGAAACCCTGACCGATACGAGTTGCCCACAAAAGGGGAGAGTGGTTTCATTTTGAAATATATGAAGGGACAGACAGAGAATAGCGGGCTACTGAAGTCATTTGCTGACTCTACCTTTCAAAAGATGAGAATCTCTTTGCAGATCGCTGACATCGGTTCAAAAAAATTAGACTCGTTGGTGGGTACTGTCATTGAACCTAAGTTGGCCGGGATTTTTGCGGGAACTGATATCCAGGCCACCGTAACAGGCTCCACAAAACTTTTCATTAAGGGCAACAAATTTTTGATTGCCAATCTGCAGGAGAGTCTTTTGCTGGCCTTTATTCTCATTTCCTTTTCTATGGCTATTTTGTTTGCCAACGTGCGGATGATCATCATTTCCCTGATTCCCAATCTGCTGGCGCTGATGATCACCGCGGGTCTCATGGGATATTTTAATATTCCGTTGAAACCCAGCACGGCTTTGATTTTCAGTATCACCTTCGGCATCTCAGTTGATAATTCAATACGCTTTCTGGCAAAATACCGTCAAGAACAGTTCAGTAATAACTTTTTTGTTCCGGTATCGGTGACAGAAAGTATTTTAGAAACAGGAAAGAGCATTGTTTACACTTCCATTGTGCTATTTGCCGGCTTTATAATTTTTGCTTTTTCTTCCTTCGGAGGGACAATTGCGTTGGGTATCCTGACCTCCACGACTTTGGTAATCTCCATGTTTACCAATTTAATTTTACTTCCTGCTCTCATCATGACATTTGATAAGCCAAAGAAGGGAAAAGAGGAGCGTTTGCTGATTGATGAATTTGATTCCAGTTTTTATGGAGAGCACGAAGATGAAGAGATTGATTTAAGTAAAATTAAAATTCACGATAGAAAGGGCGCTGCGGAGTAGAGAATTAAGAGTATCTCCAAAAACCTAAATTGTTTGTCAGGCTGAGCTTGTCGAAGCCGATTTAGAGAGTCCATACTAGAAAATATGTTTCGACAAGCTCAACATGACAAGGTTTTTAGAGATGCACTTAATTTATTGTGGTCGAATGCAACAGTAGTAGATCGACTGTTTTTCCATCACCCTTAACGAACAACTATCAAATAACAATGAATAGTATTTTCAATGAAGTATAAAGAATACAAGGAACTGAATTTTGCCACGATGGCTACCGATATTTTAGAATTTTGGAAGCGAGAAAATATTTTTGAGAAATCAGTAAGTAAAAGAGAGGGCAGTCCTCAGTTCACTTTTTATGAAGGCCCACCTTCTGCCAATGGCACGCCTGGCATTCACCATGTGATGGCACGCACCGTGAAAGATATTTTTTGCCGATACAAAACACTACAGGGATTTCAGGTAAAGCGCAAAGGCGGATGGGACACCCATGGATTGCCGGTAGAACTTCAAGTAGAAAAAGAACTTGGGATTACCAAGGACGACATCGGTAAGAAAATTTCCATAGAAGACTATAATCAGAAGTGCCGCGAAACGGTGATGAAGTACAAAGATCAATGGGACGATCTTACGGTGAAGATGGGCTACTGGGTGGATTTGAAGAACCCTTATGTCACCTATGAAAAAGAGTACATCGAAACATTGTGGTGGATATTGAAAAAATTCTACGATAAAGGACTTTTGTATAAAGGTTACACGATTCAACCTTACTCACCATCAGATGGAACTGGCCTAAGTTCACATGAATTAAATCAACCTGGTTGCTACAAAGAAGTGAAAGACACTTCAATTGTTGCTCAGTTTAAAGTGAAGCGGGATGCGAAGTCTGAATTCTTATATCAGAACGTTACTGAGGGGGATATTTATATTTTAGCCTGGACAACCACACCTTGGACACTTCCTTCAAATACAGCTTTGGCAGTTGGTGAAAACATTGAATATATCCTGATTAAAACCAGAAAGAATAATACTGTTGTCAATGTTCTTTTTGCAAAGAAAGCTTTACAAAGACTCTTCGTTCATGTTGAATTTCAAGGGAATCTTATCATCAGTCCGGATGAAAAACTAATAATTAACCCTACTGAACAAGAGGAGGATCAATATATTGTTAAGGGTAAGCAACTTGTTGGTGTCTCTTACGAGCAACTGATGCCTTATTTGCCACCACCTTATGATGCAGAAAAATGCTTTCAGGTAGTATCGGATAATTTTGTCACTACAGAAGATGGCACGGGTGTGGTTCATATATCTCCGACCTTTGGAGCAGATGACTTTCGCGTAGCCAGACAAAATGGGATTCCACCACTTACATTGAAAGATGAGACTGGCAATGATGTGCCGACCGTTGACAAGAAGGGAAAATTTGTGAAGCAGATCGGTGTAAAGCTTAAGGAAGCCATCACCAGATATGAAATCAAAACGCACAAATTTCTGGATGAAAATGATTTTTATGTAAAAAATTATACAGATGAAGATGAGAGCCTTCCCCATTATAAAACCACGGATGCAATTATTGCCATCATTCTAAAGTATGAGAAAAAAGCTTTCAAAGTAGAAAAATACGAGCACACATATCCCCATTCATGGAGAACTGATAAACCCATATTGTACTATCCGCTCGATGCTTGGTTTATCAAAACCACTGCACTAAAAGACAAGATGGTGCAACTGAATAATACCATTAATTGGAAGCCCCAGAGCACTGGCATAGGCCGCTTCGGCAATTGGCTAGAAAATCTTGTGGATTGGAATTTGTCACGGTCACGTTATTGGGGAACACCACTGCCGATTTGGACTACTGACATAAGATTTATCGGAAACATGAATACAATAATTGCTATTGGTAGCATAAATGAACTTTATAAAGAAGGCTGGTTCAGCTTAAATAATAATTTTAATCAACTTGTTGAAGAGATTAAGGCGCAGAATGGCCCCTATTTTCAAACATTTGTTTCTAAATATGAAGAGTACTATAAGGAAAAACACTCACATGCGGGCATTCATTTATTAGATACTACAACTCTGATTGCTAGGCTCTCAAGTAAATCTGCAATAACTCAAAAGGAATTTAATCAGCTTGGTGTCCCTCTCATGGTTTTTCGTGATTTTGTTGAGCCCACAGCTGACATAAAGGAATCAATTGATCTTCACAGACCCCATATAGATAGACTCTTTTTTGTAGAGAATATGAGGTCTTACGGTGTTTCAATTTATGGCACTTCTGTTTATGAGAGATTTTTTTCACGCGAAACTGATTTAATAGATGTGTGGTTTGATTCAGGCGCTATGCCCTACGCCCAATGGCACTACCCATTTGAGAACAAAGAGATTTTTGAAAAGAGTTTCCCCGCAGACTTTATTTCAGAGGGTGTTGATCAAACACGTGGTTGGTTCTTTACTCTTCATGCGATAGCCACTTTACTGAACGAGAGTAGTGATGAGATCAAAGCAGTGAATGAGAAAGAAAATAATGATGGAGTTGCTTTTAAGAATGTAATTTCTACTGGTCTTGTGCTTGATAAATTTGGAGAGAAGATGAGCAAGCGTAAGGGTAATGTAGTGGATCCGTTCATCACTTTAGAGAAATTTGGCCCGGATGCTGTGCGTTGGTATATGATTGAAAATGCACCGCCCTGGGATAACCTCAAGTTTGATTTGGAAGGAATAGCTGAAGTGCAGAGAAGATTTTTTGGAACACTCCAAAATACCTATTCTTTCTTTGCTCTGTATGCCAATATAGATGGCTTTGAAAGAGATGGAATCAGTAATGTTTCTTCTGCTAACCTGACTCCGCTTGATCGTTGGATCATTTCTAAGCTTCAGTCTTTGATTATTGAAGTGACCGCAGCGTATGAAGATTACGAACCAACCAAAGCTACGCGGGCTATTCAGGAATTTGTCAATGATCATCTTTCTAACTGGTATGTCCGTCTAAACCGCAAACGCTTCTGGGTGGGTAAGATGACGGAAGATAAGCAGGCCGCGTATGAGACATTGCATGAATGTTTAGTGGTGGTCGCACAATTAATGTCGCCCGTAGCACCATTTTTTTCCGAGTGGTTATATAAAAACCTTACTGATAATACGCGTGACCGCGCAATGGAAGATAATACTTCCCTTCGCCACGAATCGGTACATCATACAGACCTGACTAAAGCAAAGAAAGATAGTATGGATGGTGAGCTGGAACTTTCAATGGAATATGCGCAGAAGATATGTTCTCTGGTTCATTCTATTCGGAAAATCAGTAAAATTAAAGTTCGTACTCCTCTTCATAGAATCCTATTGCCTGTAGTAGATGAAAAATTTGCGCAGCGCGTGAAAGTTGTGGAAGATATTATCAAAGCTGAAGTGAATGTAAAATCAATCGAATATATCGATGATACTTCCGGCTTATTGGTGAAAAAAGTAAAACCTAATTTTGCGAAGTTAGGAAAGCAATACGGGCCCAGAATGAAGGAAGTGTCTGCCGTGATTAATTCTCTAACCAAAGTCGAAATTACTACGTTGGAAAAAAGGGACTCTTTATCCAAAGACGGATTTGATTTGGTGCTGGAAGATGTATTGATCAGTTCGGAAGATATTCCGGGCTGGTCTGTAGCTTCCGAGGGCTCGGTTACCGTTGCGCTGGACATCACCATTACTGAAGATTTGAAGAGAGAAGGAATTGCTCGCGATTTTGTGAATCGAATTCAGAATATGCGCAAAGACATGGGCCTTGAAGTACTTGATAAAATAGGAATTGAGGTTGATAAAAAATCGCTCTTGAATGGATATGGTGATGCAATTACCTCCGCCTTAAACGATTTTAAAGATTACATAAGTACTGAGACCCAGGCATTGAGTTTAGAGTTGAAAGAGGAAGTGCACGGTGCTGTGGAAATTGAAATGGAAGAATCTGTAGTCAAAGTTAAAATACAAGTCAAAAAATAAACGGTATCGGAGCTTTGAAGTTGCTACGAACCCCAGTACTTAAAAATCCTTGGAATGAAGTCGAAAAAATATTTTCTAATAGCTCTTATTATTATTGTCCTGGATCAAGCAAGCAAATTGTTAATCCATAAATACATGTTTATTCACCAGGAGGTGAATGTCATTGGAGAATGGTTTCGACTTCACTATTTACTCAACCCGGGCATGGCCTTTGGCATCCGATGGGAGAGTGAATTTGGTAAACTGGCGCTTACTATCTTTCGAATTGGCGCAATGATAGGAATTGCCTATTACTTGTATAAGATGGCGAAGAAAGGTGCGCACTCAGGCTTTCTTATTTGCATGTCATTAATTCTTGGAGGAGCGGTAGGCAATGTGATTGATAGCACCTTTTATGGAGTATTGCTCAACAATGCACTTATAGGATCTCCAACCAAGTGGTTTCATGGGCAGGTTATTGATATGCTCTTCTTTCCGCTATTTGATTTTTACTGGCCTGAATGGATGCCCAATGGAGGAGAATATTTTCTTTTCTTCAGCCCTGTTTTCAATATAGCAGACTCATCTATTTTCTTAGGGGTAGCTACCATTCTTATTTTTCAAAAGAGATTTTTTGCTCATGAGACAATGAGCCTTGAAAATAAGGGGCCGGAAGCTTTGCCAACTGTTATTGATTCATCGCAAAACATCATCACCGGTGATAATCAGCATATTGTCACTGAGGAGAAAACTGATCAAGGCAAACCGCTATCGGGAGTCGCTAATTCTGAAAACAATGGCTGAACAATTGATTATCGACACTACTGCTTCTAAGGAAGAGAAATACAAAACGCTTGTTCCTCAAATTGATGCCTTGGTTCACGGGGAGCCGGATATAGTTGCCAATCTTTCTAATATTGCTGCAGCACTCCGCCAGACCATGAATTTTTTCTGGGTTGGATTTTATATTGTTAAAGAAAATGAATTGGTGCTTGGCCCTTTTCAGGGACCCATTGCATGTACTAGAATTGCTTTCGGTAAAGGTGTGTGTGGTGCTTCCTGGAAAGAGAAGAAAGTATTGCTGGTTCCGGATGTTGAAAAATTTCCTGGACATATTGCCTGTAGTTCGGATTCTAAATCTGAGATAGTCCTTCCCGCTTTTAAGAGTAATGAAGTGGTATTAGTGATGGATGTCGATAGCAATAAATCGAACGACTTTGATAAAATTGATGAGCATTATTTACGGCAGGTGATGGGCATTATTGAAAAATTGATTTGAACCCCTCTCCCGGGAGTCTAGTAGAAGGTAAGCGCTCGTATTACTCTCGATTTTTGAAATTATTTTTTGGTATCTTCGAAAATATCCTGAAATGATATGGCGCAGCTCAGAAAGACCCTAATCTTATTGCTGATCTCACTTCCCGGTATCGCACAGATAGGTGCTAAGGCTCACCAGCAAAGTAAAATTTATGGGCTTTGGCAGAATTCTCAATTTGGGTATCAGATGACTCTTATGCTTAATGCAGATGGATCAGGCGAATTTGATGGCGAAATGATAAAGTTTGTTACTGTTGGCAATGCACTTTCGATAACACAAAATGGAGTTACCACAAAATATAACTTCAATCTCCAGGGAAATTCCTTGGCTTTATCAGGAGGAGATTTAGAAGGTACTGTAAATTTTTCACGCAATGGTCAGGAGGAATCTATTCCTGATGCAGGGCCATCAGTTAATATGCCAAGTCAAACGACCGCGACTTCAAATCCAGGAGCTATTATTGGTGTGTGGTCGGGGAATGGAGAGACTATTGAATTTAAAAATGACGGGCAGTGCGCCTATCTGGGCAACACTTTTCAATATCAACTTTCACCTGGCCATGTTACATTGATTACCAGTCAGGGAAATGTAATGTTCGCATACCTTGTGAAAGGTGATCAGCTTTCATTAACGGGAAATAATAAAACTGTCACCTACTCTAAAGGAGCTGCCCGTATGGGTTCGGGACAACAAAATCAGGTAACAGGCAAGGGCACAGTAGCGATGGAGCTTGTAGGAAAATGGTGCTATGTAAATGTGAACAGTACCAATTCAGGAGGAAGCAGTTCCAGCACATGCATTACACTGAACGCTGACGGCACGTATGAGTATTATAGTGAAAGTTCCCGCAGCGTGAATACACCTGACTTATACGGAGGCACCTCATCGCAAAATTCAGACCGTGGTAGCTGGTATCTTCAGGGCGATCGGATTTATTATAATTCCCAGACTAAGGGTTCCGGCTCGTACCGGCTGGAAAAAAGGAATCATCCGAAAAATGTAAACGATCCAATGATAATATTGGATGGTGAAGCTTATGTTACCGCTTACAACAAACCTCCCTGGAGATAAATAACTATGAAAAATCAACTTAATCGCAGGGACTGGCTTAAGTCCACATTTGCACTTACGGCAGGATTTACGATGACCTCATCACTTGCTTCGCAGCTGATGGCAAGTCCAATGAGCAGGGCGGAGGAACTCTTTGCGCCAGGCATCAGTAAAACTCCATTGCTGGCTAAATTGAATTTTAATGAAAACCCCTATGGGCCTTCAGAAAAAGCAAAGCAGGCTATTATTCAAAGTCTATCACAATCCAATCGATATGCAATTCAGGAATTGGATGAGCTGAAATCTTTGTTGGCGAAAAAGGAGGGCGTTACTCCAGACTATATCCACATAGGCGCAGGCTCTGGTGATATTCTTTGTCAAACGGGTGTAGCGTTTGGTTTAGAAGGTGGAAGCGTAATGTCAGTGTTTCCAACATTTTCCCTGTTGATGAATTTTGCCGAGATATTTAAAGCGACCTGGCATAAAGTAAATTTAAATGATCGACTTGAGCACGATTATGAGGCGATGGCCTCTGCGATTAGAAATGATACCCGATTGATTTTTATTTGCAATCCCAATAATCCTAGTGGGACATTAGTTGATCCTCAAAAGGTGAAAGCCTTCTGCGAAGAAGTTTCAAAAAAAGTGCCTGTTTATGCTGATGAGGCATACCTGGAGTTTCTCGAGCCTGCTCAACAGATTTCGATGGTTGATTTGGTAAAAAAAGATATGAACGTGATTGTCTCGCGTACCTTCTCAAAAATCCATGGACTGGCAGGTTTGCGAGTGGGCTATATTATTGCCAAACCTGAATTGATCAATCGTATCTCCAGCTATCAACACGATATTCCAGTCAGCACAGGATCCATTGCTGCTGCCAAAGCTTGTTTGGGAGATGAAGATTTTATGAAGCTAACGAGAACGAAAAACCTGGAAGCCCGTGCGGTACTCACAAATTATTTGGATAAAAAAAAGATAGCCTACGGAAAGACCTATACTAACTTTGTATTCTTTCCTGCTCCCAAAGCCGGCAATACAATTCTTACCAAAATGGAAGAGAAGGGCTATTTGATGCGCATCTGGGATTATCAGCAACGTGAGTGGTGCAGGGTAAGCATTGGAACGTTGGACGAAATGAAAGGATTTGTGAAGGCTTTTGATGAAGTTGTCGGATAGCCAGCAAATTTTCATAAAATCTTTTTGACAGGAATTCAGCTATTTTTAATACCTTCATTTCACCCTAAACTCATTTCTTATGAAATCACTATCCCGCAGAGACTGGTTTAAATCCACACTTACGTTATCAGCCGGATTTGGACTCAGCACCATTTTGGCAGATCAATTACTGGCTGCTCCTGTAAGCAGGGCAGAGCAACTTCATACACCAAAGGTGCTAGGGAAATTGATTCGGTTAGGTTCGAATGAGAATCCATATGGCCCTTCAGCGAAGGCGAGGAAGGCATTGGATGAATCGATGAGTGAATTCAACCGCTATGCCTTTGATACAATCAATGAGTTCAAAAAAATAATTGCTGAAAAAGAGGGCGTGAGTCCTGAGCATATATTGATTGCCAATGGCTCCTCTGAAACATTATGTCTTGCGGGCATGGGTGTTTCGCTAGAAGGTGGTGCAGTATTGTCTGCCTTCCCAACATTTCGGTCGCTCATGGAATATGCCGAAAAACTGAAAGGGCGGTGGGACAGAGTTGACCTGGATGAATACCATGTGCATAACCTAGAGGCCTTGGCTTCAGCCATGAAATCGGATACTCGCCTTATGTTTGTTTGTAATCCTAATAACCCAACCGGAACTATTGTTGAGTCTGGCAAGCTTCGCAATTTTTGCATTGAGATGGCGAAGAAGACTACTGTATTTATGGATGAAGCCTATTTGGAGTTACTAGAACCATCAGAGCAGCATTCTATGGTTGAGTTGGTAAAAGCAGGACATAATGTAATTGTCTCCAGAACTTTTTCCAAAGTTTATGGATTGGCAGGATTGAGAATAGCCTATTGCATTGCTCATCCGGACATGATCAAAAAATTGAGCTGGTATCAAATGGGACCCGTTATTAATCAGGCAGGATTGGCGGCAGCTAAGGCCTCACTCTTTGATGCCGATTTTGCAAACATGACCCGCAAGAAAAATAATGAGGCCATGCAATACTTTACACAGTATCTGGATTCAAAAGGATGGTTTCATGGGAAGTCGCGGACCAACTGTATTCTTTTTCCTGCACCCAAAGAGGGGAAGACAATTTTGGAAGAAACAGAAAAGCGAGGATTTCAGATCAGGGTGTGGGACTATCAGCAGAAAGAATGGTGCCGCGTAAGTATTGGCACTATGGAAGAAATGAAATTATTCACCAAAGCTTTTGACGAAGTAACTGCTTGATATGCATCTTCCCCGGTTGAAAATCGACTGGCCTAATCATATCATAGGATTTTTTAGTGCACTATTTGGAATTCTCATTGCCTTTGAGTTGGATGAGTGGCGTGAACGCAATAATGAGTTAAAACTTGCAAAGAGTGCATTTGAGAATTTAATGAAGGAAGTTGATATCAATCAAAATATTCTTCATGAGAATGTAAGCTTAAATCTCAGGTCAATCCATAAAATACAGGAAGTACTGGTAAAAGTTGACAAAAGTCTGATTTTTATCGGAACGCGCAAGGAAGCGGACTCTATCAACCAAAAATTTGGCAAACTCTTATTCATTGACATTGCTGATTCTTCTATAAGAAGAACGACTACCTGGCCCGTACACATTGGTATAAGCAATATTACGGTCCCTTCCCTTCAAACTTCTGCCTGGGAATCTGCCAAAGCAACGGGTGCTCTGAATTCAATGCCGTATGAAAAAGTGATTTCTTTATCGTTTGTTTATAATGACTCGAAGATCATTGATGAACTAATTCAGATTAGAACTTTGCTAAGAAAATCAGATCGTATTGTGACTAAGTCAGAATTGATCCTATTGCTCGAAGAAGCTGAGCGATCTCACAATGTGCTGGAGACTGAGCTAATCGAATTCGACCAGTTCGTTAATATGTTAGAAGCGATGGAGTAGTTTATGCCAATGCTGGCTTCATTTCAGGACGTTTCCCCAATTCTTTCAACAACCGGGCGTGAGCGCCAAGGGCTTGCATGAAAGTATCCTGCGATTTGTACGGAACACCAAACTCTTCAGCCGTCTTCTTTACGATTGGCGCCAGTTTACGGTAATGAACGTGACAGATGTTGGGGAATAAATGATGTTCTACCTGATAGTTCAACCCACCAACATACCATGAAAACAGTTTTTCCCGATGACCAAAGTTGGTGGTCGTATGCATTTGATGAATAGCCCAGTTATTTTCAAGATTGCCCTTATCATCGGGCACAGGATATTCAGTTCCTTCAATCACGTGTGCCGGCTGAAAGATAATTGCTAAAATAAACCCTGCGATGTAGTGCATCACAAAAAAGCCAAGGAACACTTGCCAAAAGGTAAGCGGAGTTAACAGTGTTGGTAGCACCAAAACGTATCCGAAATAAATGATTTTGGTTAAGAGCAATATAGACCACTCTTGCGTAAGGGATGCTTTTTGTTTTTTAACCAGTCCTTCTCTTTGATATTTAGCGAGTCTTCCAAAATCTTTAAAGATAATCCATACGAAGGTTAAAAGACCATAAAAAAACCAGGCATAAACGTGTTGAAATTGATGCATCGGTTTCCAATCTGACTCGGGTCCCATACGTAGTATACCACGTGGGCTAATGTCTTCATCCGCATCATGTACATTGGTGTAGGTGTGATGGAGCACGTTGTGCTGAACTTTCCAGTTAAAGGAGAGAGCACCAACCAGATTGAGAGACGCGCCTAATACATTATTAATCCAGTTCTTTTTTGAATAAGCGCCATGATTGGCATCATGCATGATAGAAAGGCCAATGCCTGCCTTGCCAAGCCCCATGATGGCAAACAAGCCCATGTATAACCAAACGTTAGCAAAGATTCCGCTGATGATAAAAAAGTACGGTATAAGATATAAGCTAAACATGAAAATGGTTTTGATTACCATTTCTGTGTTGCTATAGCGACTGATATTGTTGGATTTGAAATATTCGTTGACTCTCTTGGAAAGCGTTGGAAAAAAATCCGGCCTTGTGGGAGCAAATTTTAAGTGAGCTGTATTCATATTTCTTATTTAACAGTAATCATCTCATGTATGTTAAAAATGAAATGAAACTAATTTCTAAAGGTACAAAAGTCCTGCCCCGGTAACAAGCGTTAGTCATTGATTTAGTTGGGCAATCGCTCAATTTGGTGTATATGGACAGATTTAGCGATAGATCAGAACTCCGCCAAAACAGTTTTACCACCTTTTGTCACATCACCCACACTGACTTTGATGGTTGCACTGAGAGGAAGAAAAATATCTACTCGTGATCCAAACTTGATAAAACCAAACTCACTTCCTTGCTCCAGCAACTGCCCCTCTTTTACATAACACTTTATTCTGCGTGCCAATGCACCGGCAATCTGACGGAATAAAATCTCTGTTCCATCTTTCATTTTGGCCACTACTGTTGTTCGCTCATTTTCTGTGCTGGACTTGGGATGCCAGGCCACTAGATATTTTCCGGGATGATATTTATAATAACTAATAGCGCCACTAACGGGCATGCGATTGACGTGCACGTTAACAGGTGACATAAAAATTGAAATTTGCTTTCTTCTTGATTTCAGATACTCACCTTCTTCAGTCTCTTCAATGACTACTACTTTTCCGTCTGCCGGTGCGATGATACATTTCTCATTTTTTTTAACAGTGAAGAGGGGTATCCGGAAAAATTGAAGGATCAACAAATAAAACAACAAACTTCCAACAAGCACAAGAGTCTGAACTGTGGTTGCGTCTGGAAAATACGTAGCAATAAGCCAGTTCAGTGCAAACAGGATAAGCAACAAAACGAAAAGTAATGTCCTTCCTTCTTTATGTATTGTCATCGATGATCGGTTATGGTGAAAAAAGAACAGCAAGCCGAAGCCTGCTGTGCAAATTTAATTATTTATTGTTTCTGCAATCAGAAACCGCCACGGAACTTATAGGTTTTCGCCACTTTATCAATAGCCACCATGTAGGCAGCAATACGTAGTGAAACTTTGTATTCGTTGGCTGTCTTATAAACGTTGTCAAAAGCGTCTTTCATAATCCGGTCGCTTCTGCGATTAACACGGTCGGCTGTCCACTTATAGCCAAGTCGGTTTTGTACCCACTCAAAGTAAGAGACGGTAACTCCACCAGCATTCGCTAAAATATCCGGAACCACGCTAATTCCTTTCTCATAAATAATATTATCAGCTTTTGAAGAAGTAGGTCCATTGGCGCCTTCAACAATTAGTTTTGCCTGAATTTGTGCTGCGTTACTTCCTGTGATAACATCTTCTGTTGCAGCAGGCACCAAAACATCCACAGGTAGCGTAAGTATTTCTGCTCCACTGATTTTTTGAGCTTCAGGAAATCCTTCCAAAGAGCCCTTGTTCTTATCGCGGTACGCTACAGCCTTTTCAATATCTACACCGCCTTCATTGTAATAAGCGCCATGAAGATCGCTGATGGCTTGTATTTTCAGACCTCTTTCAAAGAGCAGACGAGCTGCCCAGGAGCCTACGTTTCCAAACCCTTGTACCGCACAAGTCGCTTTATAAGGATTGATTTTTAATTTTTCCATGGCTGCCATCGTGGTCACCATTACCCCACGTCCTGTCGCTTCAGTTCTTCCCAATGATCCTCCCAAGACAATAGGCTTACCCGTAACGACAGCATTTACTGTCATACCCTGAGTACGAGAATATTCGTCCATCAACCAAGCCATTTCGCGTGGCCCGGTTCCCATATCAGGTGCGGGAATATCTTTATCAGCACCAAAGATGTCAATCATAGAGAGGGTATAAGCCCTCATCAATCGTTCAATTTCTCCGGCAGACATTTCACGTGGGTTACATGCAACGCCACCTTTTGCACCACCATAAGGGATATCAACGACAGCACACTTCCAGGTCATCCAGGCTGCCAGCGCTTTTACTTCGTCCAGGTTCACGTGGGGATCGAAGCGAATACCTCCTTTTGATGGGCCAAGGATCGTAGAGTGAATGACTCTGTATCCTTCGAACACCCGAATGCTTCCGTTGTCCATAGTCACCGGCAGAGATACAATCACCTGCTTGGTGGGTACTTTTAAAACATTGTAAACTTCTTCTTCCAAACCCAGGATTTGTGAGGCAGTCCTGAAACGTGACATCATCGCTTCAAATGGGTTTTCCTTATCCATTAAAGGTGCTGGTTCTATGTAGGCCATACGATTTTAAAAGGGGTTATTTGGAGGATACGTTATTCTTCGTAATTGAACGTTTAAAACGGTTGCAAAGATAGAGAAATTAGGGAGATAGGGTGGATAAGTCGGCAAAAAGGTAGGCATATATCATTGCACTTTATTCTGTACAAGGTGCAGCTACCGGAAGAAACTTTGGCCGGAAATACGATATTCAATAATGAATTTTAGCCTTAAAAAATCTCCAAAAAAGCTACGATAAACGGAGTAGAAATAAGAAGACCATCAAACCGGTCAAGGAATCCTCCATGCCCTGGCAGACTATCCCCGGAATCTTTTATTTCGATACTGCGCTTTAGTAAGGATTCAACGAGATCACCGAATGTGCCACCGATGATGATGATCGCTCCGATAATCATCCAATAGGCGGGAGTAAGAAAAGACATCACACCAATCCATTCAAAAAAATACGGCAAGCCATAGGCAAAGGCTAACGCCAAAATTGCTCCACCTGCGAAACCTTCCCAGGATTTTTTTGGCGAGATACGTTCAAATAATTTTCGTTTGCCAAACAAGGTACCTGCAAAGTACGCTCCCGTATCGCTGGCCCATAGGATAAAAAGACAGCCGAACATGATTTGAAAATTATAAATACCATTTTCATAGGCTGCAATATTGAGTAGAGCGAAAGGAACGGCTACATAAAAAAGACCAAGAAAGGTAAACGCGATATTCGTGAAGGGCTTGCGTTCAAACTTTTTGTACAATTTAATCATGTATACACAAGAAACCATCGGAAAGATCAGGAAGTAATAGCGATAGGAGATATCCCCGCGCTCAATGAAGAAAGACAAACTGAAAATGATCATACCACTAATGGTGCCAAAGGTCTTTTGTGGTAGCATGCCATCCAATCCTGTAAGGGCGTAGAATTCTAATAAGGTCAAAAGACAGATAGCAAAAAAAAGAATAAAGTAAGTCCATTCACTATAAATAATGCAGAAAATGATGGCTGCAGCTCCAATGATGGCCGTGATTAATCGTTGTGTAAGATTATTGTATTTTTTTAATGCGGAAGTCAAGCGAGGGATGAATTACGTTCGAAGAGTTTTTTTAAGTAAGCCAATAGCCCAAAAGTAATAATTGCAAAACTGATTACCGCAGTCCAGGGGGCAGCATCAGTTGTTTCAATATCAATATCGATGATGCCAAGCTGTCGAAGGTAGAGCATCAGCACAGAGAATCCATTGTTCATAAAATGGGCAAACATGGGTATGAGCAAGTTTCCAGACCACAGATAGAGGTATCCAAACAAGGCTCCAAGCAATACGCGCGGTACAAATCCAAAGAACTGCATGTGAATAGTGCTAAACAAAACTGCAGAAATCCAAATTGCAATATGGGCATTGCCGATTGCCCGTTGAAGTTGTGGCTGAAGCAAACCTCGAAAGACCAGTTCTTCACCGATACCGGGCAATACTGCGATGATAAAAAAAGCAAAAAGGAATTCTCCAAAAGAACTGAATGATGTAAGAAACGTTGTGATCTCTTCAGCATACGTCTCGCGCGAACGTGCCCATTGCTCAAAATCGTTAAGAAACTCAGGAAAATGAAGATTGGCATTCCATTCAATAAAGACAGAGTTGACTACCATAAAAGAGATCATGATAATACCCACGATAATAAAGGCAATGGGGCTGGTTCCCTTTTTCAACAACGATAAAACGTTTTGCTTTTCGATCGCAAACCAGTACAAAGCGGGTCCCAGGATTAAGCCAAACAAAGTAGCACAAGCCTGTATGATAAATAGGGGAGTCTTTATTTCAGGGTGAGAAACTGGATCTCCAACGTTAGTGATAAAGTCAAGAGCAGACCCTTCGATAAAAGGAAGAGCAACGAAAAAGCCAATGAGAGGTCCGACCACAACGAATCCGGCAAACATCATAAGTAAAATGAGAATAGCCGAAGTCCAGGCAGATCGTTGGGGAGGGGCTAAGTCAGATTCAGACATCTCGGCAAATTCATTTAATTTTGCGCGCAAATATGGTAAAAATCGGCAATATCAAGTTAGGCGAGTTTCCGCTGCTACTGGCGCCCATGGAAGATGTGAGCGATCCTCCTTTCCGTGCTGTTTGCAAAGAAGGTGGTGCCGATTTGATGTACACTGAATTTATCTCTTCAGAGGGGCTTATTAGAGATGCGGCCAAGAGCAGGCAAAAGCTTGATATTTTTGAATATGAGCGCCCCATTGGCATTCAGCTGTTTGGTGGAGATATCAGCAACATGGTGGAGTCTGCCAGAATTGCTACAGAAGTCAATCCAGATCTAATTGATATTAATTATGGCTGCCCGGTAAAGGCCGTGGCATGCCGCGGGGCGGGAGCAGCTTTGCTTCAAGATATTCCCAAGATGGTGAAGATGACGGAGGAGATAGTAAAATGCACTCCTTTACCAGTTACCGTTAAGACCCGTTTAGGTTGGGATGATAAAACCAGAAATGTTACCGAGGTGGCAGAACGTCTTCAGGACATTGGTATAAAAGCACTCACGGTGCATGGACGAACACGCGTGCAGATGTATAAAGGAGACGCAGACTGGACATTGATCGCTGAAATCAAAAATAATCCACGCATTCACATTCCTATTTTTGGCAATGGAGATGTGGACTCCCCACAAAAAGCATTGGAGTACAAAAATCGATTTGGTGTGGATGGAATTATGATTGGCCGGGGAGCCATAGGCTATCCTTGGATATTTAATGAGATAAAGCATTTCATGGCTACCGGCACGATGGCCGAAGCGCCAGATATTAACGAGCGTGTCAGAGTTACCAAAAAACATCTTGACTTTTCCATTCGCTGGAAAGGAGATAAGTTAGGTATCTTCGAAATGCGTAGACATTATGCAAGTTATTTTAAAGGACTTCCTGACTTTAAGCCCTATCGTACAAAATTGGTGGAGGTAATGACCGCTGATGAAGTTTACCAAATTTTGGATGAGGTGGTGGATAATTATGCTATGGCGATTGCCTAACAATAGCAAGAACCGGGTTTTAAAGACCAAGGCTACTTTCTATCTTTGTTTAGAGATATAAATTTTGAGTGTTATGATAATTGAAATCAAAAAACCGATAACACGGGCAAAGCTTGTTAAGGCGGGGAAAATGTTTCAGAATAAGAAAGGTAAAAAGGGATTTAATGCTGATCTTTTTTTTGGAAAAATCAATTGGAACATGGATGGTGTAAAATTTCAAAGAATGGTTCGCAATGAATGGTCTTGACTTAGCGGTTGATACCAATATTTTTGTTTACCTCACGTCCGGAAATAAAAATGTTCACCGTGCAGTTCAAGGGAACAATCTTTTTGTTTCCTTCATTACTGAGATGGAATTGCTTAGCTGGCCGGCAGCAAGTTCCAGAGAATTACAGCTCATAAAACAACTTATGAGCCAATGTAAAATCATCAGCCTTAATGATGATATAAAAAATATTGCGATTGATATCCGAAGAAGGTCAAAATTGAGATTACCTGATGCAATAGTTGCCGCTACATCGATCTACCTGAACGTCCCTCTTATTTCCGCTGACCAGGAGTTGAAGAAAGTCATCGGATTGGAATTAATTCTTCTTTCAGTATAGCTTCTCCACCTTGAAAGAAAATTCCAAAACACTGCCACTTATTATTTTAATCGCCCTCTCTCTGATTTGGGGTACATCTTTTATCCTTATCAAACAGGGACTAAAAATATTTGCACCAGATGAAGTCGGTGCACTTCGCGTTGCAGCCGCATCTTTATTCCTTATCCCAATTGCCTTTACCAGGTTCAAAGAATTGCGACAGATTCATTACTTCCGATTGTTTGTAGCGGGCTTGATGGGTACTTTTTTTCCGGCTTTTCTTTTTGCCTGGGGGCAAACACAGTTGAGTAGCTCCGTAACAGGGATACTCAATACACTTTCACCAATCTGGACCATGATCTTCGGATTTTTACTTTTTCAACAACGTTTCCGCGCAATTGCTATTGTTGGAATCATTATCAGTTTTGCCGGAACGATTCTGTTAGCACTTTCAAGATCAGGTGGTCAGGTTTCCGGATTTAACAGTTATGCTCTGCTCATCGTATTGGCATGTGCTTTCTATGGCGCTAATCTTAATTGGGTGAAATTTAAAATTCCGGAACTGGGATCCTTAACCATAACCAGTGTTGCGCTGGCGATGATTGGTCCGTTGGGAGCAATTTATTTATTTGGCTTTACAGATTTTACCCATAAGATGGAAGTGGCGGATGGAGCCTGGAAAGCTTTTGGATACATAGTTCTGCTAGCGTTAATGAGTACCACCATTGCAACTATCTTATTCAATAAACTGGTAAAGCTCACTACGCCATTATATGCCAGTTCGGTCACGTATATTATGCCCATCGTATCGGTCATGTGGGGCGTGTTGGATGGAGAAGAATTGCTTTTTGCCCACTTTACTGGAATGGCCTGCATTCTTAGCGGGGTCTATCTCGCCATCCGAAAGCCTGCTTAAAGAATTTATCCCAGCGCGTCAACGGCTTCCACTTCTTCGGGCATCATCCTTTTGAAAAGATTTTCAATGCCCGCCTTTAAGGTTATGGTAGAAGAAGGGCAACCACTGCAAGATCCTTGCAATGTTACCGTGACTTTTTTGTCGTGATAGGAGTGGTAGGTAATGGCACCACCGTCTTGCTCTACAGCAGGGCGGATGTACTCATCCAGAATGTTTTTTATTTTTTTTACTGTCTCCGTTTCTTCTTCTATGGGAGTTCCTGATGGGGCTTTGATATCTAACATCAACTTTCCGGACTCGAGAAAATTCTGAATATGCTTTTTTAGTGTCTCTTGAATTTCCATCCAATCGATATCCTCCTTCTTGGTCACTGTGATGAAGTTGCTCATGTAAAACACACGCTCCACAAAAGGGTATTGAAATAATTCAAGAGCTAATGGGGCATCCCCAGCACTGGTTGCCTCAGGGAAATCAAAACTCATCCCTTCGGGGACGAGAATCTCATTCACCACAAATTTCAATGAGTTTGGATTTGGATTTGACTCCAGGTAGATATGGATATTTTTTGGCGAAGGCTTCAACATAAAAAATGACTTTTAGAGGGAACAAAATTAAGCAATAAAAGTTCAATTGCTCAGCTACTGAACTTCCGCCTTGTCCAGTGCATTTTCCCATTTACTCACCACTGCAGTGGCGATGCTATTACCTACTACATTAGTGGCGCTACGCCCCATATCAAGCAGGGGATCGATTCCTAGTAGCAAGGCTAATCCTGCTTCGGGGATATTGAATGTGGCCAATGTACCGGCAATCACCACCAAAGAAGCCCGGGGCACTCCGGCAATGCCTTTGCTGGTAAGCATTAAAACTAACAGCATGCTTATCTGCGTAGGGATGGGTAAATGAATGCCATAGGATTGTGCTATAAAAAGCGATGCAAACGTCATGTACATCATGCTGCCATCCAGGTTGAAGGAATAGCCTAAGGGAAGCACAAAACTTACGATCTTATCCTTACAGCCAAATTTTTGCAGTTCCTCCATGGTCTTTGGAAAAGCGGCCTCACTGCTAGACGTTGAAAAGGCCAGAAGGATGGGCTCTTTTATCCGCTTCATCAAGTCCAATACCCGTTTGCCAATAACAACGAAGCCCGCAATTACAAGTAAAGTCCACAGCAGGAAGAGACTAAAATAGAATTCACTAATGAACAACGAATAAGTTTTCAGAATGCCCGGTCCTTGTTTGGCAATGATGGCCGTCATTGCACCAAAGACAGCTAACGGTGCAAGATTCATCACGTAGCCGGTCACCTTTAAAATGACATGCGCGGCTGCATCAAAAAAAGTAATGATCACTTTACCCTGTTCGCCAATAGCAGCAGTAGCCACGCCAAAGAACAGTGAGAAGACTACGATTTGAAGAATCTCATTCTTTGCCATTGCTTCAATGACACTGGCGGGAAAGATATGATACAAAAAGTTCTTCAAAGAAAATTCACCGGTAGCAAGGTCCAGACTTTCGTTTGCTGCAGGCAATGGAAGGTTCATCGCTTCTCCCGGCTTAAATAAATTCACCATGATCATACCCAACAAAAGACTCATTAACGATGCACTGATAAACCACAAAAGTGTTTTTCCTCCAATGCGACCTACAGAATTAATGTCACCGAGTTTGGCAACACCCACGACCAGCGTGGTAAAGACGAGTGGTGCCACAATCATTTTGATGAGTCGCAGAAAAATATCGGCCAAAATGGAGAAGGGTTCTACTTTCTTATCGCGGGCAGCTAAGACGGCCGCTTGTTGTTTGGAGAGGTCTTTCTTTTTATTCTCTAACTGAACGCGGGTGGTGCTATCGGATACGGTGGCGAGTTGACTGTCAATCTCTTTAACATTTAGTTCAAGGGCCAGCTGAGATTTATTCTCTTCGGCCAGATAATTTTTGTTAAGAACAAAGCCCAATACAATACCCGCAAAGAGACAGATGATAATATAAAGCGTGAGTTTGCTTTTCTTTTTAGGGGTGTTAGATACTTCCATGGTGGGCTAAAGCAAATGTTAAAATTTTGGGTACTGTCTTGCAATATAATTGAAAAATGATGCAAATAGATTTGCACTTTACTTTAATATGAATCAGCCTTTCGGCCAAGTGAAGCTTCAGATTTTAGACAACCGAGCACGCAGCACAAAATCAACCATTACCAGAGCTGCCATAGCCTCTACGATCGGCACTGCTCTGGGCAGTACACAAGGATCATGGCGGCCTTTGCCTGACACCGTAACTTCGCTCCCGGATTTGTCAACACTTTGCTGGTCTTGCATGATGGTGGCCACCGGCTTGAAGGCCACATTGAAATAAATATCTTCTCCGTTGGAGATACCACCTTGTACTCCACCCGAATGATTGGTCTTTGTTCGGATTCGTCCTCCTTCACTGTAAAACTCATCGTTGTGCTGCGAGCCGCGAAGTTGAGTTCCTTCAAAACCACTTCCGTATTCAAATCCTTTTACAGCATTAATACTCAGCATCGCCTTACCAAGTTCTGCATGAAGTTTATCGAATACAGGTTCGCCCAACCCAACAGGAGTATTCTTAATCACACAAGTAACCAGCCCACCTATCGTATCGCGGTCTAGTCTTACCTGATCAATCAATGCAATCATTTTTTCGGCCGTTGCTTGATCAGGGCATCGAACAATATTGTCTTCTGTTTTGGAGAGATCAAGTTGTGTATAGTGTGGAGCTTTCAGTTCACCCACCTGGGAAACAAATGCATTGATTAATACTCCATTTTTTAAAAGCAATAATTTGGCAATGGCACCCGCAGCAACACGCGCAGCCGTTTCACGCGCAGAACTTCTTCCGCCACCACGATAATCCCGATTGCCATATTTTGCATCGTACGTGTAGTCGGCATGAGATGGCCTGAATGTTTCTGCAATATGGCCGTAGTCTTTGCTCCGTTGATCCTGATTTTCAATGACGATGGCAATTGGAGTTCCCGTTGATTTTCCTTCGAATACTCCGGATAAGATTTTGAAAGTGTCGTCTTCTTTACGTTGGGTGGTGATCTTCGATTGACCGGGTTTTCTCCGATTGAGTTCCGACTGAATAAAGGCTTCATCAATTTCAAGACCTGCCGGGCAGCCGTCAATCACTACGCCAATCGCAGGCCCATGCGATTCGCCAAAGGTGCTTATTCTAAAAAGTGATCCGTATGAATTATTCACGAGCTTATTTCTTGAAGACCAGATAAACCGAAGCACCCAGCATCAGCAAGATAAAAATATTCGCGGCAAGTTTTAATCCGTCATTCCAGGAATTGGAATACAATGTATTATCGGCCGTGTTGATTCGGTCATAGAAAGAGCCTGCATCACTGCTTTCAATAGCCTGGTTTCGCTGACTTTCACCCGTCACCGTAACTACCTGATTGGATTTCAAGGTGTCATACTTTTTCTGAGTAGGGTTAAAAAATACCCATTGAAAGTAATCTCTCAGATTATACGTTCCCGGCTCTTTGGGAATCATGAAGTAGCTGAACGATTTTGTTCCGGTCACTCTTCCCGTTTCCCTGTTAATACTTTGCTTCACATTGGGTTCATAGAATTCAAAGACATTGTCTTTTTTGATGTTGGGTTTTTCGATGGATGAAATATTTCCTTCTCCATAAATATTGAATTCATATCCAACACTTTGCCCCGTCTCCAATTGGTTGGAATTTAATCGTTCTTCTAATTTATAGTTGCCAACCACTACGGCATCTTTTAAAGGGTGAGGAGGCAGTTCTTTTACCGTTATGGTTTTAGCTTTTGAATAGAACGTTTTGAAATCCTCCTGTCTATTTTGCCCAAAGAAAGAAGGATTTTTAGCAACCTTAAATTTTATCATCTCCAGCCCTACACTGGGAAAAGTGATGGGTTGATTATTCAAAGGATAAAATGTGCCCTGATAGATTTTGTATTGAGTGTATCCTTTGCCATTGATTTGAATAGGCTCTCCTTCGATATTTTCAATATTAAAATTTTCTTCCCAGCAAGTGGAAGGGCGTAACTTTTTCAAAATATCGGCAAGCTGTTTCCCCAGTTCATGAAACTGCATGGGCGCTCGATTATTATCCGCTACCAGAAACGAAAGGGTGGAGGTAAAACCTTCCCCGATATAGACTTCATCTTTACTTGTGGTTAGCGCGAGCAAAGCATCTTCTTTAACATCCACAAACTCGGTTTCACTCTTTCCAAAGAAATCATTCATGGGATCTCTTTCGAAAAGACTTTTATAGGGATCTGTTGATCGCGATTGCACGGCTTGCCCAACTTTTACTTTTTTTCCCTGCACTGAAATGTTCTGATCATTCACTTTTATTTTAAAAGAAGGAATAGTGAAGGTGCCTTGTTGTGTGGGCACATAGGTCATGATAATGCTTTGTGAAGAACTTACCTGACCGTTGACAATGCTGGTTTGAGATGAGGAAGAAGTTCCGCGCTTGCGGAAGCCATCGATATCCGGGAAGTTGTCATAACTCTTGAGCCGGTCATTATTAATCGAAACGGTGATGGTCCACGCTTGATTTTCACCGATTTCGTCTGGTCCGAGCGTTATCTGGATGGCCTGGGCTTGAGCAAATTGTGCGTAGGACAACAAGGCTATCGAAAAGAGCGTTTTAGAGAGAGATTTTAACATGGGAAGCCGCATTGTGATGATAACGTTATAGCAAAATTAAGCAGGTTGCCTGATTTTGTGGTTTTTTTAAGGTTTTAGTTTTTAATAAAGATTATTCTTTTGAGTGTTAAACTGCTTTCGTATTTTCATGGTTGCAACCAATGCAACTCGTTGCGCAACGTACTTTATAATTTTTGAAATGAAAATGCTCAATTATTTCAAGACTATACTTAAGAAAGTCAGTTTTGACGCGCGGCTCTTTGAAAAGGAGCTTAGAAAGGCCATCAGAACCCTGATCGCTGAGGAGTTACAGGAGCTCAGAAGTTGGTGCTATGCCAATTATGGGAGTCAGTATGGAGCGGTACTAAACCGCTGCTTTGTTGTCGCTTAATAGTCTTAACTTTTAACATTGGAAAAGCCCCGGATCGGGGCTTTTTTGTTTCAGATTAGATCTTTTGAGTTAGTGTGGTCAGACGGACCAACAGGAACTAGATAATGAAATTACCAATCATATAATTGATTTATCTTTTGTCCATACTAAGAGGTCGTCCATAAAGTCAGAAAGTAAAAAATTATAATCTCCTGTCACGGGATCGGAATCGTTATAATCAAATTTTTCCCACTCATTCATGAATTCTTCCAGGATATTATATAATTCATTGTCAACATTTTTTAGTTCAGATAGCCCCTTTTCGTAATTAATAAGCTTGTTTGGGCAAGCTTTTACCGCAAAATATTTTGCGATATATAAACGGATAGCTGTAGAATTATAATTGACAGTATTTTGGTTAATTGTTTTAAACTTCATCTTGATATCCCATATTTCTTGATCATTTAATTTATTCACAGAAAAATCCAAAATGAATTCTTGTGAACTAAAACCCATTCTTAGAAACTCAGGGAGCATCTTTATGTGTTCTAAACAATTACCTAAGTGATCTAAAAATTCCTCTGATAGAAATGTTGACAAAGTTGGGTATTCTCGAACGTAAAGCTTTAGTCCACCACTAATAAAGACTTTTTTAGTCTCTAAATAAATATGGAGTAGCTCGTGTGTAAATGAAGCGGAATCACTTTTACCCAATGGGACATAAATTATCGCCTTATTTGTTTTGGTAGATACGGAATATGTATCTCTTTTTTCCCACTTAATATCAATCTCGTAGACACTTGATAGTGAATTCCACAAGTCTATATTTCTCGATTCTATTAGTCCTTCAGTATTCATTTGACTATTGACACTAACTATTGGATATAATCATATTCACTTAACTAATAAACCATATTCAAATATCTAATTCAACCTAATCGAAGAGAGATTATAATCAAGGTCCTTAATTGAAAGCAATCCAGATCGCAACCATTGATACTTACTTCTGACTCTTTCATTCGGATGTTTAATTCCTCGCTGAATTAATTTTATCAACGGATCCACATAATTTGGAATAGCAACTCTTGCATGCAAATCTCCTTCTTTCGCCAACCTACATACCTGACTAACATACTTGAAATAATCAATTGAAAAGAATCGTTTAGCTGCATCATCCGAAATTAAAGTTCTTATAAGTCCACTTTGCACATCATTTGGAGGCTGAATTTTATTTAACAAAATAGAAGGGCTTAGTACCACTTGGGGAAACTCAGCCATTTGTTCAAGTTCGTATGCCCTAACCAAACCTTTACCAAATACCTTGTTTCCGTTGATAAACAAATCTTCAATTGTAATTCCGCCTCTGATTAGAACACTTCTACCAAATGAAAGTAAATAAAATGAATTCACCTTGGTAATTAATGAGATGACAGCATCCCAATAATCAGATTTTGCAATAGCCTCCATTGGATAAGCCCATACAATGCAATCGCTAAAGTAAATTAGAGACAGCTTTTCTTTAGCAAATTCAAATTGCTTTGAGCTGGTTATACCATCAGGAACTGGGGTATTGATAACATCAATCATTCTACCAAAATCTTCGTAAAGAGAATTGACTTGCTCAAATCTTTTCTCTTCAATGATTTCTTTAAACCCCAAGATATCAAAAAAGGCTACTAGATGAAGTTTGTACATTTTAATTTCCTTTCTTGGAGGTGCTCTTCCCTTCCCGTGAGTTGAATATTATTTCAAGCTTATTTGACATTACAATAATTTCAATAAATTTTATGGATGAATTATTGTTTTTTACTCCTTTAGTTTAACCCCAACTTTACCCAAGACAAACCCAACATTCCTCTTCAACCCTTCCAACTTTGTTCTCTTAACCGCTGATTTTTCAAACAACTTTTCAAAAACATCTTCTGTAATCTCAGTCCAATCTTTCTGCGTCATTTTTTCAAGATCAGTATGGGGCATAAATTTCGATTCATGATGCGGCTTAGAAAACCTGTTCCATGGGCAGACATCCTGACAGATGTCACAACCAAAAATCCAATTTTCAAATTTCCCTTTTACTTCTTGAGGAATTTCTTCCTTTAGTTCAATAGTAAAATACGAAATGCATTTGCTGCCATCCACCACATAAGGTTCGGGTATTGCATCCGTGGGACAAGCATCCATGCAGGCAGTACACGTGCCGCAGTAATCTTTGATGGGCCCATCGTATTCCAGTTCGAGATCAATGATAAGTTCCGCCAGGAAAAAGAAACTTCCCATCTCCCGATTGAGCAACAGGCTATTCTTACCGATCCACCCAAGTCCGCTGCGCTGTGCCAATGCACGCTCCATCACCGGGGCAGAGTCAACAAAAGCACGGCCATTAATTTCTCCTATCTTCTCATTTAAAATAGCAAGGAACTCTTTGAGTTTCTCTTTAATGACGTCATGATAATCTTCGCCATAAGCATACTTGGCTATCTTGAGGTCACTTGTTTGGGCAAGATCTTTTTTTGGAAAGTAGTTATAGACCAGACTCACTACGGATTTTGCATTGGGAACAAGCGAGGCCGGATTAAGTCGCTTGTCAAAATGATTTTCCAGGTAGCTCATCTGACCCTGATAGCCTCGCTTGAGCCATTCTTCAAGTTTCGGTGCCTCTTCTTCTAAAAATTCTGCCTTTGAAATACCGCAGAAGCTGAAGCCAAGTTGAGAGGCAAGTGACTTGATGAGTTGAGTATTATTTTCGACACCCCCCTTGCCCCCCTTCAAGGGGGGAGTAGAGATTCTGTTTAGATTGGATTTCCCCTTCAAGGGGAGAGCAGAGATCCTATTTGGATTGGATTCCCCCTTTAAGAGTGGAATAGTATTGGGCTCTCCCTTCAAGAGGGGAACGCGAGGATTTTCTTCATGAATTATTTTTGTTGAATACTCAATTGTGGATTGATATACATTGGGCTTAGATTCCCCCCTAAAAGGGGGGTGCAGGGGGGTGTCGCTATGAGCACTATTTTTTTTAATCCATTCTTCAATCTCTTCCAGTACCCATCCCATTTTATTCTTTACATCTACATCATCGAAACGAAGGAACTTCATCCCCAAGGATTCTAATTTTTTTTGCCGTGCGTCATGTTCAATGATGCGCTCATCATCATGACTGCTCCCATCAATTTCAATGACAAGCAGGAGGTCATAACAAAAAAAATCTACAATGTAGTTGTCAATTGGTTTTTGCCTGTGAAAATCAAAGCCCAACATTTTTCCATTCTTCAATTCACCCCAAAGTAGAATTTCGGAGAGCGTGCTATTATTTCTAAGCTGTCGCGCCAGCTCAGTTAATTTAGGGTTATAGTGGATTTTCTTTTTCATACACACCCCACTTGCGACCCTTTAATGGGGAATAACAAAATTGATTTAATCAAACAAACCCGGCCTACGCGAAGCCGGCAGCGCAATTTTTAAATGCTTATATGCTAGTTCTGTCGTTTCTCTTCCTCTGGAAGTGCGCTTGATATATCCTTCCTGAATTAAGAACGGCTCATAGACTTCCTCAATAGTCTCCGCTTCTTCCCCTACGGCTGTTGCAATAGTAGTGAGCCCTACAGGACCTCCTTTAAATTTTTCAATGATGGTGGTGAGGATACGATTGTCCATATCATCCAATCCATTCTCATCAACATCCAGGGCCTTCAATGCCATTTGAGCAATACTTTTAGTAATAGTGCCATCACCTTTTATCTGAGCAAAGTCCCGAGTACGCCTTAAAAGATTATTGGCAATCCGAGGCGTACCGCGGCTGCGCCTTGCTATTTCAAAGGCTGCATCTTGTTCGATAGGAGCTTGTAGGATGCCCGCAGATCGGTTGATGATCTTGTTTAATAACTCAGCATCATAATATTCAAGTCGTGCGTTGATGCCAAATCTTGCGCGTAGAGGTGAAGTAAGTAATCCGGCCCTGGTTGTTGCCCCTATTAGCGTAAATGGATTTAAGTTGATCTGAACTGAACGTGCATTGGGCCCGGAATCCAGCATAATATCAATACGAAAATCCTCCATGGCTGAATACAAATATTCTTCCACGATAGGATTGAGGCGATGGATCTCATCAATGAACAACACATCGTGACTTTCGAGATTGGTAAGAAGGCCCGCCAGGTCTCCGGGCTTATCCAAAACCGGACCAGAGGTCACTTTAATATTTGACCCTAATTCATTAGCGATGATAAATGAAAGTGTTGTCTTACCAAGACCCGGAGGGCCATGGAGAAGAACATGATCGAGCGATTCACCCCGTTGCTTGGCCGCCTGAACAAATATTTTAATATTATCAACTATCTTTTGCTGGCCTGTAAAGTCAGCAAATGCCAAGGGGCGCAATACCTTTTCTATTTCTTTTTCTACTGCACTGAGACTTTCATCGTCAGCCTTTAAATAATCTTCCCGCATAGCCTGAAATTGATGGGAAAGTTAAGCAAATAATCAGGGAAATCAGTTCGATCATTTCAGGTGAGTGACCTAACTTGCGGCTGCTTAAATTTAAAGGATGACCAATCGTTCGAAAAACATTATCTATTCGCTCCTGCTGCTCTTCTCCGTTTTTGCCGTTTGGCTATACCGTAAAAATCAGACACCTGATCCACTTCGAATGGAAGGGAAGACGATGGGAACCACCTATCACATTACCTATTTTGATGAACAACGCAGGGATTTTAAAAATCAGATTGATTCGCTTTTGCTGGTTGTCAATCAATCCATCAACAACTACGACTCTTTATCTGAGATTTCGAGATTCAACAGGAATGCAGCTTCATTTAAATTTGAGTTGCCTTATTTCTATCCACCGTTAAAGAAGTCACTTGAAGTTTTTTTGGCTTCCCGGGGAGCATTTGATCCTACTGTAATGCCGTTGGTTAATGCTTGGGGATTTGGCGCTGGCAAAGTATTGAGCATGGACAGTGCGCGAGTAGATTCGTTAAAGGCCTTTGTTGGATTTGAAAAGATTATCCTGACAAAGGATAGCTTAGTAAAGCTGAATCCACGGACACAAATAGACTTTGGCGGAATTGGTCAAGGTTATGGAGCAGATGTAATCACCGATTTTTTGAAGACAAAGGGCATTCCAAATGCACTGGTAGAGCTAGGCGGTGAAGGGGTGGCATTAGGTGTTAATCTACAAAGCGGTAATCCATGGGAGATAGGAATACTGGATCCCAATTCAGATTATGGCAATCAATTCTTTAAGGCAACCATAAAGCTCAAAGACAAATCATTTACTACTTCAGGCAATTATTTCAATTACCGTGAAGTAGATGGTAAAAAATATTCCCATACGATCGATCCTCAAACAGGATATCCAGTTCAACGGCAACTTCTCAGCGCATCCGTTTTTGCTGCAGACGCAATCACCGCAGATGCCTGGGCTACTGCCTTGATGGTAATGGGTCATGAGAAAGCAATTGAGCTATTGAAGAATCACCCCGAGTTAGAAGCTTTTCTAATTTATACCGGCACGGATGGCAAGCAAAAGACGTATGCTACTGATGGAATCGTAACCTGGCTTACGATTAACCCTTAGTTTTTTGTTTTCATAAATTCCAGTTAAACTCGCTCTATGGTAACTGATATTTTGATTTTATTTCTCGTGGCATTTGGGGCTGGCCTGGTTGCGTTTTATGTTCCTCGTATAAACAATAGCAATTACAAATTGGCATTGGTCTTTGCTGGCACCTATCTCTTCTCGATTACCATCATCCATATTTTGCCTGAACTTTTTCACCAGGATGATAATCCCGGTTATATCGGCATGTTCGTTCTGGCTGGCTTTTTTCTCCAACAAGGACTTGAATTTATATCCTCCGGAGTAGAGCATGGTCATATTCATGTGCATGCTCCCGGGCATCATCAGGAATCATCTGCTACCTGGGTTTTATTAGCGCTGGGAATTCATTCTTTATTGGAAGGTGGTCTCTTGGCTCATCCGCGTACCGTAGAGCATCACCATGATTCAAACACCTTGCTTTGGGGCATCCTATTACATAAAGCTCCGGAGGCATTTGCATTGATGTCAGTCTTGCTATGTGAAGTGAAAAGCAAATCAAGAGCAATTTTTTACTTGGTACTGTTTGCCGCAGCTTCACCATTAGGACTTTACCTGAGTGATGCGCTATTGATTAATGAAGTGATGTCTTCCCGCTCTTTTACTTTTCTGTTTGCGTTGGTCAGCGGCAACTTCCTTCACATCTCAACGACCATTGTTTTTGAAAGCAGCCTCGATCACAAATTCAATGCCCGTAAAATGGGCGTTGCGGTTGGTGCAGCAGTGATAGCTGTTGGTGCAGAACTAATATTCTAGTGAACATGATTAATCGTATCCTTACGCTAGTTACCGACAGGATACACGAAATGCCAATCCTCGTGCTGATGCCCCACAGCCGTTGCAATTGCCGCTGTGTGATGTGCGATATTTGGAAAGCCAATCAGAGCAAGAATGAGATTTCCGTTGAAGAATTAGAGAGGCATCTTTCAGTTTTTAAAAAGCTTGGTGTGCAGCGGGTAGCCCTTTCGGGAGGCGAAGCACTGATGCACTCTAATCTTTGGAAATTTTGTGATCTGCTTCATTCCATTGGCATCAAAATCAGTTTACTTTCAACGGGAGTTACCCTTAGTCATCATGCAAAAAATGTGGTAGCGCATTGTGATGATGTGATTGTGTCGCTGGATGGAAGTAAAGAAATACATAACCGGATTCGGAATATTCCCGGAGCGTTTGAAAAACTGGAAGAGGGTGTGAAAGCCATAAAAACAATTGATCCTAAATTTAAAGTCACAGGCAGAACGGTTTTACAAAAACAAAATTTCAGAGATTTTCCTAACATTATCGAAGCTGCTAAAAGAATAGGTTTAGAGCAGATTTCCTTTTTGGCGGCTGATGTATCTTCCGAGGCTTTTAACCGACCTGATCCATGGCAAGAAGCAAAAGTTTCTGAAGTGGCATTAAGTAAAATTGAGATTCAAGAGATGGATGTTATTCTGAATAAATCATTTACCGATTTTAGTAAAGACTACATTTCAAAATTTATTGCTGAGAGTCAACGTAAAATGATGAAAATATCTCAGCACTATAAAGCAATTGTTGGAATCTCCGACTTTCCAAATAAAAAATGCAATGCGCCCTGGGTTTCTGCCGTGATAGAGTCGGATGGAAGTGTGCTGCCCTGTTTTTTTCACAAGCCCTATGGCAATATCAAAGATGCAAGCTTCTCAGATCTGATCAACTCTAAAAAAGCAATTGACTTTCGAAAAAATCTAAATGTCAACAAAGATCCGATATGCAAAAAATGTGTTTGTTCATTGAAGATTGGGCTCACTCAATTGAATTGATGGGCCTAACTCGGTAGAGAAAGTCTTTGCCATCGAACAACACATTCTTTTCTTGCAATAGCTCAAGCTGGAATCGATGGTTTTTTGAGATCTCAAATATTCTATCAAGTTCACATCCCAGGGTAAGCACCATAATTACCTGAGTTTTCGAATGCATGTAATTCTTTAGTGTTAAGAATAATTTTTTGAAATACTCAAACTCTTCTCCACAATGCCAGGCCAACTCTTCTTCAGTTTTAATACTTCGTGCATAATAAGGTGGATTGATAACGATCCAATCAAAAGATTTTTGTCCAATGTGATCAAATAAGTCAGAATGGATGATTTCGATTTGAACCCTATTTTGCTTTGCATTAAATGTGATGTTTTCGATCGCTTGCTGACTTAGATCAGTAGCCGTTACAAGGGCTCCGTTTTTCGCGCATATGATGGATAGTAAGCCCGTGCCGCACCCAAGTTCCAGCAATGACTCGCCTGTAATGGGTTGCGTCAGGACATAATCGATTAGAAATTTCGTGCTATAAAATAGTCCGGGATGGAAAACACCATGAAATACGGTTACTCTTACATCACGATACGCGTAGTGTCTCTCCTTGCGCAAATACCAACGCGTGAGGGGAACTAAAAAAAAGGAACTGATTCGTTTGAAGATTTTTCTCATCACTCCATGACAAAGCCTTCTATTTCGGGCTGACGATATTTCCAGAGTCGTTGTAGTATTTTTAATTCGTAGGGCAACGAAAAGAAATTGGTTTTATATCGAATGTTAGAAAGGCTACGAAGTATTTTTCGCTTAAGAGGAGTCAATCTAAAATCTGAGACCGTGGGGTATTGAGCATTCAATACCGTTTCAAATCCAAGAATTTTATCAACCATTTCTGATGTCAGCCATGGCGTCAGTGGGTTTTTGCGAAGATCAAAATTTTGCCAGGCTGGTGCGAGCCAGTCTTCCAGCTTTTCCGGAAAATGGAAACCGGATTTTTTTACCGCCTCATACATTTCAGACCCTTCCGTTGCTACCGGGCTGTAGACATAGATAATGATTTCCGTGTTGGGATTTATGGATTTGATTTCCTTGATGTAAGCAATGTCCTGATCAATTTGCTGCATGACTTTTTCAGGAGTCTCGGCAGGAAATCCAAGTACAAATGAGTATTCAGGAATAATGTCAAACTTTTTCATCCGGGCTGCAAAGATTTTCATTTGAGCGGTAGTTTGGGTTCCACCCTTGTCCATTTTTTTTAGCAGCTCATCGTTGCTGGTCTCCGCTCCAAAAAAAATCATTTTGCATCCTGCTTTACGCATAGTGGCCAACGACTCATCCGAATATTTGTCGATTGTATCAATACGGCCCTCTCCCCACCAGATAATGTTTTCGTCTTTGATCAATTTTGAAAATTCTACCACACGCTTCTCACTCACAAAAAAATTATTATCATGAAACTCCATGGCATCTGCGCCATGTGTCTCAATCAGGTATTTAATGTCTTTGTAAACTAGTTGTGCTGATTTACCTTTCCAACGTGCGTTGTAGATTGGTACTACAGCACAAAAGGAACAGGTAAATGGACAACCCATGCTGGAGTGATAAGAGGCAGTATGCTGTCCTAAGAATGTTTTGCCAAGATAGCGTGAGAGGGGATAGAGTTGATTTAAAAATTCATAAGGCAGTTGTGGTAGTTTATCCTGGTCTCCCAATTGGGCCTGAGCGTTTTTTATGATTTGATCTCCCTCTTTGAAGATCAGATTTTGAATATCGTGAAAGGAGGTTTTTGATTCAATTGCATCGAGTAACTGAGGAAAGGTGTAATCACCTGGTCCATTGACAATAAAATCAACAAATCCTGAATTGATTACTGATTTAAACTGATTAGATGCAAAGTATCCACCCCAAATGTTAATCACATGTGGATATAGTTCCTTTACCTTTTTAGCAAATGGAATCGCTTGCTTTAATTGAGGGCCCGGCATCACTGTGCAACCAAATACATTAAATCCAGTTCTTAGATAAGATTCTATTTTCGCCCATGGATCTTTTTCCAGATTTCCGTCCACCAGCACATACTCATATTTTCCATGAATGGATGCACCTACCTGCAAAATTGAATTGGGGATCCGATGCTTGGCTCTGGCGCTTCGAGGATTGAATAGGATGACTTTGTTCATTAATATTCTAAAGTTACAAAACCCTCCTTTCCATAGCAACGCAAAATAACTATTCTAATAGTGTAATGTTCTGTGTTTCTATGTTTACTTTAGGGAAACTTCAGATGCGTGATTCTCAGAGATATCCTGAAAAAACTAATCACCGGATTAACGATCTCTCAGGAGTATGTTTGTGTTGGTTTGGAGACTCTTCGGCCGCAGTCTTCGGTTATTCTGGAGATAAGCAATCAGGAATTCTCACTTGATGTTACAACTTCTCATATATTTCTTGGCTATAAACCTTTGATCATTGGATTAACTTTTAGTGTTGACGATAAGAATTTTGAGATGATAAAGAAACAAAGTGAGGTAACACTTCGATTTCTGAATCAGGAAAATTTATTGGCTAGATTATCGCTTTTGAAAATTAGCGAAAAGAAACTTGGCAATGAGGTCGTGTTATTTTTTGAGGGTAAACATGGCATTCATTCATTTTTGAATCCAATCCATCAGTGGCTCAACCGTCAACGCGAACGGTGGTGGAAACAGTTGCCAAATAATATTAATCTTCCAGGCAATCTTTTCGAGCAAGTTCGCATTGCCTATAGTGTTCCCCGCGTTATTTCGATTGTAAGCGTGAGTGATGGACCTTTAATGAATATGTTTCCAACGGATTTGCATGGCCCTCTTGGAAAAAAATTCTATGCCAGTTCGCTGCGAAAAGACGGATTAGCCAGCGAGCAAGTTGAAAAATATCATCGGATTGTAATTTCAGAGGTGGATGTCTCTTTTTATAAGCAAGCCTATTCACTCGGGAAAAATCATATGAAGGAACTAACGGGCGAAAATCGATTCTTTCTTCACACCGAGAACTCCAAGGCGTTTAATTTTCCTTTGCCAAAGGAGATTATCCGTTATCGTGAGTTGAAGCAAATTGATTTCCTCGATCATGGTATCCATCGGATTCATTTGTTTGAAGTACTTCATGAACAAACTGTAGCACAGGGTAAGTCTACCCTTACCCATATTCATCAATATTATGCTCAATGGCGACTTGATCAAGGCATTCAAACTCATCTATTTCTTCGATAGCGCTATGAAAATCATTCATCTTTCATATGCGCACATGACCGAGCAGCATGATCCGGAAGCGTGGTTGAAGAAGATTAATTTTTTTGTGAAGTTATTAGAACAAATGGCGAAACATGAGGAGGTAAAAAGTATTCACTGCATTAGCTACTCCCGAGTGATAAATAGAAATAATGTAGAGTATCACTTTTTGAATTTCTCTAGGTTTCAGGTTTTACTTCCTTTTGAACTTAATAATTATGTCCGGCAATTGCAACCGGATGTTGTGATTGTCCATGGCTTTCATTTCCCTTTAAAGGTCCTCTTGCTTAGGTGGACGCTCGGCTCGCAGGTTAAGATTATCATACAATATCATGCAGAAAAACCTCTGCGTCACTATAAAAGAATTTTGCAGAAGATAGTGGATAGACATGTATCAGCTTATTTTTTTACCGCACGCGATCAGGTAGATCCATGGATAGCGGAACGGCAAATAACTGACCCAAATAAAATTCATGAAGTCATGGAGGTTCCTTCTGTTTTTTATCCAGTAAATAAATCGGATGCATGCATAAGAACTAAAGTGAGTAGTTCTAAAAATTATTTGTGGGTGGGCCGATTGGACGCGAATAAAGATCCATTGACATTGATAAAGGCATTTATAAAATTCTCAGTTACAAATCCAAGGGTTCACTTGTATGTAATATTTCAAAGCGATGAATTGATGGAAGAGACTAAAATGCAAGTCGCTAGTTCTACTACGGAAACACAAATTACGCTTGTCGGAAAAGTAGAACACGATGAATTGTTGTATTGGTATAATAGTGTTGACTTTATTATCTCTACTTCTCATTTTGAGGGAAGTGGAATTGCTGTCTGTGAGGGAATGTCATGTGGGGCTATTCCGATTCTGACGAACATCCCTTCCTTTAGAAAGATGACAGGAAGAGGAAACTGCGGGTTGCTTTTCGAGGCCGGAAATGTTGATGGATTAGTAAATGCACTTCAGAAGAGTTTGGAGATGGATGTTGAACTGGAACGAGAGAAAACACTTTCCCAGTATAGCACCAATCTTTCAGCTGAAGCGATAGCAGAAAGGATGATTCATGTTTCAAGACAGATCACGGGTATTATGAATTGAGTATGAGTGAAGAACGAATCCGAATTGCAATCATTATCCCTGGCGGAATTGGCACGGGCAAGAATAATATTGGGGTGCCCGTCATGGAGCGATTGATCAGACTTCTTTCTGATGATTTCGATGTAACTGTCTTTTCACTTTTTAAGATTAATAAGGACTATACTCCGCCAGGGTTTACATTGGTTGATTGTGGGAACTCTAATTTTGTACTAAGAGCAACTAAATTCTATTCATCCTTTAAGAAACTTCACAAGAAAAGAAAATTCCATGTCGTCCATGGATTTTGGACACTGCCTTCTGGATTTCTTGCCGTAATAACTGGGAAAATTTTTAAGATAAAAAGTGTGATCAGTGTATTGGGGGGTGATGCCATCTCGCTTCCTGAAATAAATTATGGACAGCTGCGCAATAGATTACCACGCGGATTAGTGATGTGGTGCTTGAACCAGGCTAACGAAGTCATTTGCCTCACTCATTATTTGCTGGATAATCTGAAGAAAGCTGGGCTCAAGAGAAACGATGTAAAGATTATTCCCTGGGGGATTGATACTTCGCTATTTGCTTTTCGTGAAAAGTCGTTGAGTCATCCTATTAAGTTTCTCCACATCGCCAATCTCAATCCTGTTAAAGATCAAACTACATTGTTAAGGGCATTTAAAATAATAGTTGGTCAGGTACCGTCACATCTTACCATAATAGGCGAAGGCAGTGCCGAACAATCCGTAAGGAAGTTTGCAAGCGATCTCAACATGGAAGATAAAATAACTTTTAAAGGTTTGATGCCCTATGAGGATCTTGCCTCACACTATCATCAAGCCGATGTGCTCTTACATACTTCTTTATCAGAAGGGCAAAGTGAAGTAGTTACCGAAGCCATGAGTTGTGGTGTTTTAGTTTGTGGAACATCTGTAGGTTTACTGTATGATCAACCCTTGTGCTGCGTTTCTGTACCGGTTCAAGAGGATGAAATGCTTGGACAAGAGGTTTTGAAAGTAATAAATGACACTGAGCGAATAAATACGATCAAACGAAATGCTTGTGCTTGGTCTTTAGCACACTCTATTCGCTGGACAACTGAAGAAATAAGTAAGCTTTATAAACCTCTGGCTAATCCTGGAGGTAAGGCAGATTGAATCCATCGTATCCACCCTTTAATATGGAAGGGTTTAATTTTTATATAGCGAGCGAAGCATCCCATGGCCTTTTTGCGATTATCTCTGCTCAGGTATAAAAGTCCTAATTTGTAATACTGTCTGGATGCAATCTCATGATACTGCATTGATGTTAAAAAACCTTTCCGTAAAAATCTTTTAATCATGCCAAGATACTCTTCGTAAGCAATAGACTCCAGGCGCTGAGAATGGCTTTGCTCGTGTTTTCGGATTCTTACAACAATCTCATTGCTAAAGCTCCCCTCATATACATTGGCCATCCGTAAGAAAAAATCAATGTCGCCACCACTCAAGAGACTTTCATCAATGGGCTTGGTTTTTTCAAAGATTGTTTTTTTGAACATGATGGTGGGCACATAAAATACAAACCTCTCATTTAGCAGCATCGGATAAAATACATTGCCAACAAATAGATATTCCAATTCGGGTGGTGGAATGGCCCCGTTTCCAAATTGTTCACCATGACCAAAGACAAAAGCTGCTTGCGGATATTTTTTTAATAAGGATAATTGAACCTCCAGTTTATGAGGCAACCAAAGATCATCCGAATCGAGGAAGGCGATAAAGTCCCCTTTGGAATATCTTAATCCTTCATTGCGAACTTTGCCAAGAATTCCACAATGTTCAATTGCATGATAGTGGATTCGATTGTCGTTGAATTTATTTATATAATTCTCAGTATCATCTGTTGATCCATCGTCTATAATAATCAACTCCCAATTGGAATAACTCTGATCCAATACACTTTGAATGGTCTCACCAATTAAATGAGCACGGTTGAAGGTAGGAATGATAATACTCACCAAAGGTTCCGTATGCATAAACTACTGAAGCAAAGTATAAGGTGCTGACTTCTCGAGGATAGCACCATTCTCTATCTGAAGAATTTTGTCAAACCTATTGATGATATGTTCATGATGTGTGATCATCACAATGGTTTTATTTTGTAGTGCAACTTTTTCAAGCGTTTGCAAAACTTCTTGTTCCGACTTCATGTCCAATTGATTTGTGACTTCATCAAGTAACAAAATCTCCGCGTCTGCATAGAGGGCACGGGCAATGGCAATGCGCTGTCGCTGGCCACCGGAAAGCCTGATTCCTTTTTCTCCAATGTAGGTTTCCAGGCCATTGGGAAGTTGATCGATCATTTTTTGTAGATCAAGGTCGGCTATCAATTGCGCTACTTTTTGATGATTAATTTGTTCTTTAGACAAACCGAAGGCAATGTTCTCAAGTAACGTTCCATCCAGAATGTATGGAGATTGAGGAACATAGGCAAAGAGGTTTCTCCAGGATTTTATATTCTCTGCTTGAAGTTCATTACCATCCAAAAGAATTTTTCCAGTATCTGCTTTTATTAATTGAAGAAGAATAGTGAGCAACGTAGTTTTTCCTGTTCCGGACTTTCCAGTCAACGCGATCTTTTCTCCCTTATGAATGGTTATTGAGGCATGACTCAGTGCACGAGCCCCATCGGGATAGCGAAACGAAATGTCATTCAGCTCAATAGTTCTAAAATCCAATGCTCCTGTTGTCTCTTGAATTTCGGATGAATTGTCTTTTGCAGATCCCTGTAACTCATCGAATAAATATTCGTGCGACCTGATTTGTAGAAAAGCATTAAGAATTCGGTTAAGTGAAGGAATCATTCGAAAGCTAACGCCAGCATAGACTCCCAGCAGCATAAGCGTTTGCTGATAGTTTTGATGGGTGAGAACGGAATAAATAATTAATGAACAAATTACAACCCCGGCAACAATTTCAGTTAGTCTCGATGCCCCTGTTTGAGTGGTGTGCTCATGGGTAAAAGTTTTGGCGAGGCTTTTACTCGTATTCCCAAACCGAATTTTAAAGAATGATTCCTTACCGGACACCTTGATGTCTACAAAGCCTTCTACAACTTGCAATGCGTATTTTAGTGTGAGCGGATATTTTTCTTTCAGATCAGCGCTGGTTTGTGATATCTGTTTTCTTTTACTTCGGTAGATGAGACCAATGGGAGTCAGGACCATCAAAAGCAAGAGAAATACTTTACTGTCAAAAACCACAATGCAGAGGAGAAGAATTAGAAACACCAAACCCTCTGAGATAAGATTTGCAAGTGGCATGATGATATTGTTTGCAAATGCAATGGGCAGATTAGCAATGCGATTAAGTTCTTTGGAAAAATCGGCTTGCGTAAATCGCAGGTAACTCATCTCCAAGTATTTTGATAACATGTGAGATGAAATATGGCTGCCGATGGTAAATGAATAATTGGCTTTAGAATTAGTTATCCAAATACCAACTATGTTTTTAACAAGGGTGAAGAGTAAGACACAAATTGTTGATGCAATAAAAAATTGAGCTGGTGTAGTAAAGTTGAATGTAGAATAAATTGAGTTAATAAAGTTATTGGAAGAAATGGAGTTGGGATTAACGAGAAGAAAAATGAGAGGTAAGAAAGATGCCAGACTGAAGAAGTCGAGCATTGCATTAAAAACCATCAGCCCAATAATCCAAACACCTTTTTTTTTGGCATTTGCATCTAACATTCCTAATAGAGGCTGTATGATGGTTTTTTTAAATTTCATGAATGGAACTGAAACGTAACAATAATATGGTCCGCCCAGCGATTGAATGGAAAGCTTGTTCTTAATAGAGAATCTATTGTTCGAAAAGATTGATACAGCCGTGGATGCTTTACGGGGAAATCACCTCGCGAGGGTGGCGGTGACAAAGCGCAGAGCCCTTCAGCTTTTATGAATTTAAACTGATGTCCGAATGCTTCTTTGATCTGTGACAAGGAATGATAATACGTCTTAAAGTATTCTCCTTCCAGATGTGCCATTACTCCATTTTTATGAAGACGTCTAAAGGCCTGCTTGCCGTGACCTTTAAAAACCCACAGTAGCTCCCAAAGGCAAATAGGCGGCATGATTACCCACGTAACAAAACCACCGGAATTCAATATCGCAGGGAGGCTCATTGTTACTTTGGAAAGATCATCAATACAATTAAGGCCACCAAAGTTGGAAAATAGGTAGTCAAACTTTCGCCCCTCCAGTTGTTGGAGCTGATCGTAGGAAAGCTGTTGACTGGTAAAGCGATCTCGCAAATGATGATCAACTATTTTCTTTTCAATTTGCGCAATCATACCATCCGATAAATCCGTAGCGTGCACATGGTGCCCTTGCTGAACAAAGTGGATGGCATCAATCCCCGTTCCTGAGTTTAATTCCAAAATTTTGCTTTCTTTTTTTAAGAATACAGACACATGCCGATAAACCTGTTGACGCATGTCTTGAAGTACCGGATTTACTTTGTCATCTGAATCGTAAGCGAGCGACTGCTTACTAAAAGCGTGATTTACAGCATTATTTGAATTTGTTATGGATTCAATTACTGTCATTCGCTTTGCTCAATTGATGGAGTTGAAATGCATTGATCAGCGCAAATGGGAAATGAAATACCATGGAAGCAATTCGTTTAAGATCCAAGGCCATGGGAATTCTCGGTTGTTTAATCCAATCCTTTACCTGGTTGATACCTCGTTGAATTCGGTAGCGGTTGTGTATGTACCGATGCAAAATTTTGTAGTAGGCAGAACTGTAGGTTCCAGCAAACATCATAGCCAGATCATCCGAGTCGCTCCAGTTTCGTTTTTCGTGCAATCCGGCTTTCACGTTTTCGTAAAACTTAGTTCCCGGCAAAGGATAGGAAACAGATATTCCAATTTCATCGGGCATAAGATTAAGAACCATTTGCAGTGTGGCATCGATATCTTCTTTGCTTTCTCCCGGGTATCCAAATTGAAGAAAGAATGCAGCTTTAATTCTTTTTTGTTTAAGAAGTAAACGCGCTTCGCGAATTTGCTCAACGGTAGTGCCTTTGTCCATGGCATTCAGAATTTTCTGAGATCCACTTTCTGCTCCCACCCACACCGTTTCAGCTCCGGAATCTGCAAGGGCATTGATCGTATCTTTTTCCAGCAAAAGATCTACTCGTGATTGGATTTTATATCGAAAGGCAAGTCCTCTTTTTTTTATTTCATCCTTAAAACTATCTACCCATCCCGGCTTAAGGCCAAAAATATCGTCACTCATCCAAAAATGATCCGGCTTGTAATCTTTTAACAGCATCTCAATTTCATTTGCAACTTGAAAGGCTGATCTTGAGTTGTATCGGTTTCCATAGATTGGCTTAGCACACCAATTACATTTAAAAGGACAACCACGGGTAGTCGCGAGATTTAATGAAAAATAACCATGATGCTTAAGCCAAAGTTGCCGGTAGACTTCCATATCAATTAAGTCCCAGGCAGGAAGTGGTAACGAGTCCAAGTCGCGGATTACTGCACGTGGAGGTGTAACCTTAGTTGCCCCATCGATGGTAAAAGCAATTCCTTGAATGGTGGATGCATCTTCTTTTCGTTCCAAAGTTTGCAGCAGTTCTTTCAGTGTCTCTTCCCCTTCACCTCGAATTACATAATCTACACCGTGTGAAAAATATTTTTCATAATGGTCGGAAGCATCTGAACTTGAAATAATGACCGTGCAACTATTTCTTTTACCTTCTTCTGCCATGGTGAAGGAAGCCTCGCGCATCACCGTAAGACACATTTTGGTGAGGTAGTTAAAACCATCATCATAGATTACAAAATAACGCGGATTTTCTTGTTTAAGATACTTACCAATTTCGCCAGGACTATTCTTAAGGCTGCTATCAAAAAGACTGATGTTGAAACCCAGATTGCGTGTGACGGATGCAGCCAGTAATGTTCCCAGCGGTGGATAGGGTTGTTTGAACTTCCATTGTTTGGAATCCAATTTATAAAAATAAGAACTGGCGATGAGTACATCACTCATAAATCCAGGGTTTTAGAACTCTGTTTTGAGAATAAATTAATTTTTTCTTCATACAACTCCATCACCTTGCGTTGATAATTATTGGGATGGTTTTTGGAAACGTATTCTTTGGACTTGAAGGCTACCTCAAAATCAGATTGGTCGTATTGTTCTTCATATTTTTTCTTCCAACGACTTAAGGTAACGCGCATAAAAAAACTCTCCCAGTATTTTCCAAAAAGTAAATCAATAAGACTTTCCAAGAAGTCCTTAACTTTATTTTGATCAAGTGGAAGTGTATCCACAAGGGTACGAGGTGAATAATTTGGAAAGAACGTGGCGAGCCACTTATTGGTAGTCATCAGAGCTGGATAGTGACCCTCATCGACTATCGGAATAAGTGTTGCCAATTCAGTCGCTGTGAATAGATTTTTTTCTTCAATTTCAAGATGAGCGGAGTCTACAAAATAATTTACACAGAAGTATTTATGAGAATTGAAAAGAAAAATTCTTTTATAGAGCACCAGCAATGTTCGGGCGATCCATAGCCTTTCCTTTTCCGTGATGATAAAAAAATCAAAATCACTTTTCTCATCCATATACCCTTTTGAAAGTGAGCCCGAAATCATAACAGCTCGCACAAAAGGGAAACTGGAAATCAATTTTGCTTTCTTACGCGCTAAACTTAAGCATTGGCGAGCAAAGTTATTTCCCTTCAATCTTCTCTGTTCCAGATTAAGATCATTCTGTGGACTATAAAAATTACCTAAACGAAATAATACGGAATCGTTGACAAGAGAATCCAAATTATTTTGTACATCAGATTCACTTACGTGATTGGTTTGGAGGTATTGAAATATTTCGGCTGTCGTAAGTGGATAATGAAATATATCAAAGTAGAGAAGTGTGTTAATAACACTTTTGGTCAGCATTTCAGATCGAACACTATTAGTCATAAAGTGACTTTCTTTAATAATGGGATTTTTAGATCACAATAGCTGAAAATCAAAATGGAATTGAACAAGGCAAAAAAGGCAATTCCTTTTTGAAATTCCAGTGCACTTTCTGTTGTGCAGAGAAGCGTAAAAATTAACGTGAGGCCTAAGTAAAAATAACTGCCTTGTTGCAAAGCAAAATAGACCGGAAGAAATAGACAACCTAGTAGTACAAGTAGGCCAATGCAACCCAGGCTGATCAGAGTATAAAGAAATTGATTATGTGGATTAGCTGAGTCAAGGACATTTGAAATATGATGTTTCCTCCCGGACTCCTCCATAACCTCATCTACGTCACCGGTCCCTGCCCCCCAGAATGGATTTGCCATTTGAAACGCTTTTATTCCCTGCCACCATAGCGAAGCCCGGATACTGACAGACTGTGTATGTAAGGTCCTAAGTTCAAATGTTTCGGAGGTAAACATTACTTCCTCACTTCGGTATCTGCTTACAGGATTTAAATAGATCAAACCACACAATACGCTAACAACTAAAAGCGCAAAAATTAACTTCTTCCAAGGATAGGCACCGAAAGCATAGGAGTACGATGTAAAAGCATTTAATCCAAGAAGGGCAATAATCATGATGCGGGACGAAAGTAAAATCACAAAAGCACTTAAATAGATCCAAAGTAGCGCTAAACCAATTTTCCTGAGAAGAGAATAATTTATAAAAAATTCATGGTTTAAATGAGACAGAAGTAGAAGGCAAAAGATAAGATACAGAGAAAAATAACTTGGATTGATGTTAATTCCTGAGGCCAAAGGGCCATAAGTAAAAAACTTCCATAGATTAGAAAACGATGGAGCATAAAATTCTGAAGACGTTATTGAATTTATATAAAAAGATCCGTTTGCGGAAGAGGCACTGATGATGGCATAATATAAGCAGATCAATGTCCCTATTGTGCAGGAGATGATAAACCAATTAAATAAGCGATGAGTTTGTTCTTTTTCCATGGGTGGAGAAGTGACCAGCACGATAGGTAAAGCAAAAAGGAAGGCCTTTTTATCAACATCAAACCAGGCATTTTTTTGATCAGCGGAATATAGTATACCGATCAAGTGAAGAATAAAAAATAAAATAAACAGCAGAGCAACAGGGTTAACTAAGAGCATTGTGATCTTAGTTCTCAACTTTCCTTCAAGCAGGCTGGTAACTATAAAAAGCAGAATAAAAAAATGGCAAAAGGTGATAGAGTAAGGCAGAAGTACCACAGACATGATTAGTGCGGTGATCCTGACTCTTTGTATAATCTCCAACGGCCTCATTTAGAAAGTTTTAAAAGTATATTTCGATTAATCGCTTTCCGTTCAGGATCATAAAACCAGCCCCATTTATTAAAATAAGTTGTAGCGCTTGTTGCATGATGGAACAATGTCTTTAGATTTTTGTATGAAGCCCGCTCGTGATAGTGATAGATTGTTGCATGTGGATAGAATACAGTTCGAAAGTGTCGATGTATTCTTCTGGTTAAATCAATATCTTCTGTATAAAGAAAGATGCGCTCATCAAAGAGCCCCACTTTTTTCAATGCTTCCATTCTTAAAAACATAAAGCACCCTGATAGAAAAGGTACGTCCATAATGCTTTTGTAGCCTGTAAATTGAAGTTCATACTTATGATTTTGTGAATGAATTATTTTTAACCGGGATCCCAGGCGCCTCGAGATCAGTGTAAGCGGTGAAGGCAACAGTCGACATAAGTATTGAGGTTTTCCATCAGGATAAAGCACTTTGGGCATTGCTAACCCAATGCCGGGATACGTGTCCATAAATAAAAACATATCACGAATTACTGTTTCTTCAAAGAACACATCAGGATTAAGCACCAGATGATAGGGACAACTTTTTTCCATCGCCTTGCGTATGGCAATGTTGTGGGCAGCTCCAAAGCCGATATTCTTGCCTACAAAAAAATACCAAATCCGATCGCCTTCACAAATGGGACGCAATGAATCATCGGGAGAATTATCGACAATAAATAATTTTCCATTTGATGTTCCGGTTAAGAAACTACTAATGGCCTTTGATAGAAAAATGGGATTGTTCTTATAGACAACGATAGAGGCGGTTATGTTACCTTGCATAATGGGCGCTTATTAAATTTTTGACTAGCACCATCCGATTAGCTATTTTGGTCATATTGGAGAATTTACTCTTGGTACCAGTATAGGAAGCATTATTGTTATGCTTTCGATGGAGTATCAATTTATCAGGGATGAATATTTTTCTGAAGTATAATTCGCTGATAAGCCCAATCCATCCATCATGTACGTGGATATCCTTGGGGAAAGGCAGTGCTTTTGACAAAATTTTTCGATGAAAAGCCATACAACACCCCATGTAGGAGTTCTGCATCAAATTACGAAGTAGGCCTTCTTTAGAGTTGTTCAATTGAAAGAAAGATTCTTCAGCGGGCTTTAGATTTTCATCCACGATTTCGCAATCACAAACAACAAGGTCATACGATTGAAGCTGTGCTTTCATTTTTTCAATCTTATTTGGCCTCCAGACATCATCCTGATCTGCTAAAAAGATAAAAGTACCACGACTGGCTTTTAGTGCATTTTCAAAATTAGAAATCAGTCCACGATGAGGATTTGATAAGAGCTTGATCCGATTGTCTTTAAAATCATCTATTAATCCCGTTGTGTTATCGGTGGAGTGGTCATCGGAAATGATTAGTTCATCGTCTCCCGTCAGCTGAGGTAGAATGGACCGTATTTGTTCCGTTAAAAATCGAGATCCATTTTTGACAGCCATACAAACAGAAACCATTGTGCTTACAAAAAATTTGATTCAATTATAATCAGTAAAGTAGGGACTTCTGTCCACTAAATCAACACATTATCTATAACTCGATTTATTTCCTGCTGGCTTTTGAAATTTTGTTTAGCCAACTTAAAAGGACGGGATAAACGAGTTGGAAGCTGAACCCGGTAAAGGATATCATATTATCGAAAATGAGGAATAGATAGAGTGTATTTACCATGGCGAGAAATGTAATGAGCAATGGACTTTCTGCAAGGCCCAGGAAGCGAAAAAGAAATGGAATCGCCAATAAAAAACTAAATATCAAAAGAACTCCAGCCCATCCCCAATAAGTGAAACTTCCAGAGAAAACAGTCGAAGCATTCAGGTTTTCAGCTATTTGATGGTTTTGTTTTTTGGGTAGATTAAACTGAGCTGTGATACGTTTGGAAATAGCATCTGGCAAAACCTCATTGTTCAATAGCAAAAAGAAGTTTTCAAAATTCAGTTTCGGCTGCGTGTTGACAATGTTATATTGGAGATTGGCAAGAGGGGAGGTGATATAGAGATAACCCCAGAAAAATTCTGATGGGATGATTGATTTTTGAAAAGAAGGTGTCGCATTTCCAACTTCATAAACCAATGATCGATCGTAAGGTCTTTTTATTTCGCGAGATACGCGCATGGTCCCCATCGCTCCAAATAGAAAGAAAAGAATTATAATTGTTGCAAGTAGAATGGAACACCTTTTCAACGTAAGAATATTTCTGATTGATTCTTTGGTGAGAATGTAAATAAAAAATAATGTGCTTAGGTTAGTGAGGAACATTCCCCGGTTCATAATGAGAGGTGCAACAAATAAATTGAAAAGGCAGAAAAATAGGACAATTCTCTTTCGGGAGACGAGGTAAGCATGAAATAAGTATGCAGTATAAAAAGAACTGAAGGTGACGACAAAAACATGAAGCGAAGGCACACCAAAAGTCCGATAGTTAAAGGGTTTGCCAAGAAGAATCAAAAAGAGAGGGACACCTCCGGCATGAATAAACTCAATACTCCACAAGGAATAAAGAAACAGTGTAACGCCAATAATTTGATGAAGTGTAGTAATAGGTGGAACAAAAGAAGAAGAGATGTAATTCTTGTATACGTTTCTGGCAAAGTAAAAGCATGCCCCAAAGGAGAGAATAAAGAAAATAATGAGAGGCCACTCTAATGGGGGATAATAAGATGACCAGCGCAAAGCATAAAATAGAATCCCGCAGCCAAAGGAAGTAATGTAAATTGTGTAAGGATTAATCAGGCGGTAGCCCATGAGCGAAGAAGGATTTTTATAAACCCGGAGGTTCTGTATTGGATTCCTAATTTTAATGCTCGAAAGATAGCCACAAGAGAATGGAAAAGTGGCTGATGAGTGTATTGTATAAATCTTTTGTTGCCAATGCAATACAAATGAAAACGTTCTTTTGCTTTATTACTTTCTCTTTTTTGCTGTGAAGAGAGCTGATGTTTCAAGCGAAGATTCATTACATTGAGTTGAGCCTTCAACTTTTTTAGTTTATGCATAAATGCGAAATCGCTAAAGTCCAATGGAATTAATTCATCATACCCTTCAGCCTTTTCAAATAGTTGTGTAGGAATCAACAGACCGCTATTGATTGCATAATTATTCTCTAAGGATTTAATTCCTGGGGTCATAGTTTTGGATGAACTTCCGAGACATAACCAGTAGTTAAAGGGAGAGGTAATTTTTTTTCCGGAAATAACAATCGGTGCGATAACATTTTGATTATCATCTCCAGCAGCCGAAGCGTACAGTTCAAGCCACCCCGGTGAAAAGGAACTATCCTGATCTAAAAGAAGTAGCCACTTTTTTTTAAGCCGTTGCGCTAGATGAAACCCTTCGTTGTAGGCTTTGCTCACTCCGGAATTAGTTTGATCATGCTGATAGTGTATATTGATTGATGTTTCAGGAAGAGCTTGAGCTAAGGGACTATTGTCATAAATCATCAAATCAATTGTAACCCCCAGACGTTTTGATTCATCAATAATAGATCGCCAGGTTGGTGATTGCGAAAGCGGACAACGATAAACAACCAGCACGGGCAGAAAGTCAGTAATGAAATCATGAAGTGCACTTTTCAAAATCTTTTTGGTCAAGGATAATTTGAAGATTGAATTTTACAATATCAAATGTATATTGAAACTGGGTTTAAAACCGAATACAAAAATGGAAAATCTTATCACCGATTTTAAAGGATATGAGAGAGTTTATAAAGAGAGTGTCACCAATCCTGAGGGCTTTTGGTCTTCCATAGCCGAGCATTATACCTGGCGAAAGAAATGGGAAACGATACTTCGTTGGGATTTCAATACCCCGGAAGTAAAATGGTTTATCGGAGGCAAATTAAATATTACTGAAAATTGTATAGATCGCCACTTACCGACTAAGGCAAATCAGACCGCCTTTATTTGGGAGGCCAATGACCCGAAGGACCCCTCTATTCGAATCACGTATAAAGAGTTGCACAGGCAGGTCTGTAAGGTAGGCAACATGCTTAAATCCATTGGTGTGAAGAAAGGAGATCGGATTTGTATTTATATGCCGATGGTTCCTGAATTGGCATATGCGGTACTTGGCTGTGCGCGGATTGGAGCGGTTCATTCTGTGGTTTTCGCAGGATTTTCCTCTGGTTCTTTAGTTGATCGAATCAATGACTCTGCCTGCAAAGTGATTCTTACCGCAGACGGGGCATACCGCGGTGACAAAAAAATTAATTTGAAAGGAATAGTAGACGAAGCCTTGCTGAAATGCCCAACCATTGAAAAAACAATTGTGCTCGAGCGAACTAGAGTCAAACCTGCTATGAAAGTTGGCCGGGATGTATGGTGGCATGAAGAAATGGCAAAGGCAAGTTCGGATTGTCCGGCAGAGGAAATGGACGCAGAAGATCTGCTGTTTATACTTTACACTTCCGGCTCAACAGGAAAGCCAAAGGGAATGGTACATACCTGTGGAGGGTATATGGTGTATGTTGGCTATACATTTCAAACAACATTTCAATATGACTCCAAAGCCGTGTTTTGGTGCACAGCCGATGTAGGCTGGATAACAGGCCATTCTTATATTCTTTACGGACCACTGCTGGCTGGGGCTACTTCGGTAATTTTTGAAGGCATTCCCTCATGGCCTGATATGGGAAGGTTTTGGCACGTGATAGAAAAGCACAGTGTTAATATTTTTTATACCGCCCCTACGGCCATTCGATCATTAGAGAAAGCACCCTTGTCATTTGTGGAGCAATATGATCTCTCCAGCTTAAAAATTCTCGGTTCGGTAGGAGAACCTATTAATGAAGAAGCATGGCATTGGTATGACAAAAATATTGGTAAAGGAAAATGTCCTATCGTTGATACGTGGTGGCAGACAGAGACCGGTGGCATTATGATTTCACCGATAGCTAACGTGACCAAATTAAAACCAGCCCACGCTACGTTTCCAATGCCTGGCGTTCAACCTGCGGTCATGGATGAAAACGGAAAAGAGATTTTCGGAAATAATGTAGAAGGAAGGCTGACATTAAAATTTCCGTGGCCTGCCATGGCACGAACAATCTATGGAGATCATCAGCGATTTCGTGAAACCTACTTTTCTACTTTTCCGGGAAAATATTTTACGGGTGATGGATGCAAACGCGATGAAGAAGGGTATTATAGAATAACAGGAAGGGTAGACGATATCATCATTGTGTCAGGACATAATATGGGGACGGCTGAGATTGAAAGTGCCATTGATGAACATTCGGCCGTGTGTGAGACGGCAGTGGTTGGCTTTCCACATGATATCAAAGGACAAGGAATTTACGCATTTGTTATTTGTTATGATAAACCTCCTGAGGAAGAGAAACTTCGGACTGAAATCCGGGAAACAGTTTCGAAAATCATTGGGCCGATTGCCAAGCCCGACAAAATTCAATTTGTCAGTGGCTTGCCTAAAACGAGGTCTGGGAAAATTATGCGCAGGATTTTAAGAAAAGTAGCAGAAGGGGATGTTTCCAATTTGGGCGATACGACCACGCTGCTTGACCCCACTGTAGTGGAAGAGATAAAAAATGGTGCACTTTAAGTCTATGGCTTCTGAAACATGCGGACACCTGCGATGGGCTCCTGCTTCAGATTCTCGGGTTACTTCACGAATATTTGCCATATTTAACTGTCTAAATGGTCTAACATTGGCTTGATGCGACATTTCCAATTAGCTTCTTTCTGTGTGCTTTTTGCGATGGTTTCGTGCGTGGATGAAAGCAATTATTCAATTGATTCACTTACCGTCAATCCAGCGGTTGCCATTCCACTGACCTACGGTGATCTTTCTATCAAGGACATTATTAAAGACACCGATTCTATCTATGTAAAAATTTATCCAGATGACCTAGTCTATCTAGCCTATTCAGAAACATTAATTTCTCAAGACATCCGAAATCTGTTTAGCATTCCCGACAAGACGATAAATCAAAGTATTGCCATTCCTCCCGGTACCATTCCGCCTCACCCAAAAGATATCCGTAGTGATAGTTTGGTGGAGGTAGTCGATTTTAATTTAAGCCCCGAGCAATTAAGCGAAGTTGATTTTAAAGCAGGCACTATCTCCTACTCTGCGGCATTGTTGCCGGCTTCCTCCGGCTTGCTCTTTGAAATCAATCTTGTCTCTACCGATTTAGTTTCAAAAAAAACAGGAAAAGCGTTCAATGTTACTACCAGCAATTCGGGCGCTGTGCCTCTTTCCGATTACATCGTAAAACTCAATAAAAATAAGTTTAACCTGAAGTTGGTATTAGTGCTAAAGCAATCTACAACTTCGAAAGTAATCGCACCTAATACTTCGGTAGCAGTAAACTTTAAGATGGCTGGAATGAACTTTAATTATATCAAAGGCTTCCTGGGCGACAGGTCGGTTAACCTTCAGGCTACCAGTTTACAGTTAGGTGCTTTTGGCAGTTCGCTGGCAAAGGCAAATCTTTCGTTTGCGCAGCCAATAGTAAAACTCACCATTGTCAATGACTATGGCGTTCCTGTTCAAGGAACCTTTATAAAGCTAGAGGCACGTAAAACCGGAGCCTTCCTGCCTTTCCAAATTTCTCCAACCAGCCCATTCACATTAGCCTCACCTTCTGTGTTGGGAAATTCAGCCGCCACGAATATTTCTGTGACCAACGCCAAAGCATTATTGGATTTTGGTCCGACTGAATTCTATTATCAATTTAACGCACGTATAAATCCAGCGATTACCAACGGCAGTAATTTTCTGGCAGATACCAGCAAATTGAGGATCAAGCTCGATACTGAGATTCCTTTGTATGGCAAGGCTTCGAATATTATTTTAACCGATACGCTCAAATTTGATTTGAGTAATATTGACGAGTCTCAAATTGACCAGGCCTCTCTAAAGGTTCATATCCAAAATGAACTTCCATTGGATGGTAAAATTCAATTCTACCTCACGGATGATAAATTTCAAATTATTGATTCCCTTTTAGCGACTTCACAAACAGATCTTGTCAAAGGAAGCACGGTGACAAGTTCGGGAGATCTTCAGGCGATGGGAATTGTGGATGAAGAAGTACTGTTGGAGGACGCCAAAATTAACAAACTATTTATTGCCAAAAGCCTCATCATTAAATCTCAAATGAATACATCTAAGGACTCAGCAAGTCAGTTTTCAGATGTAAAATTTAAATCAGCCTATAAAATGAATGTAAGCTTAGGATTGAAGGCCAATCTCAAGTATAATGTTAAGTTATGAGGTCTATGTTACGAAAATCCATAGCAATCTCTCTCGGATTAATTTTAACACATCTGGCCCATGCCCAGATGGAAGCCACAAGCTATTTTATGAATAGTATTCCGCAGGTAACAATCAATAATCCTGCGTTTGTTCCTGGCTATAAGTTTTCTATCGGCCTGCCTTTTTCATCCATGATGATGGGCTATTCGAATAATGGTTTCTCTTACAATGATTTAATAACAAGGCAAGATGGAAAGGTAAATGCGGATTTAAATAAGTTGGTAAAATCGATGGCGGATAAAAATTACATCACGACAATGGGCCAAATGGATTTACTACGGGTTGGATTTGAAATTAACCCAAAGCTCTACATGCAAGTCAATGCCACGGGGAAGGTATACTCTCGTGCCCAAATACCGAAAGAGGCCGCCTCCTTGTTGGTGGACGGTACAACCCCACTTATCGGGACCAGTAGCAATTTTTCTCCGGAAGGAGAAGGGTTGTCTTACCTTGAAACTGCGTTAAGCGCATCCTATCAGGTGAATGAGAAGCTGACCGTTGGAGCAAGAATAAAATACCTCAAAGGAATGGCCAATGCCACCACAGATCGCTCCGCGATGAGCATTGCTGTAAATGATAATTATGAAATCACCGCTTCGGGAGATCTGAGCTTTAGAACCTCCGGCATTAATAGTTTGGGCCAATCCAATTATGATTTTGGAAAGGAATGGAAGAACTACAGCAAGAACAACGGGTATGGAGTTGATTTAGGTGCCACCTATTGGTTGATGGACAAGCTTACCGTTGCCGCTAGCATTATTGATTTAGGAAAAATATCCTGGAAGAATGATCTGTATTCGTATTCACTGGATCAGGCCACGGCTAACTATACTTTCTCCGGGGTTGACATTGAGAAAATTGTCAATGGAGATTCCAAACCACTTGATACTGAGCTGGACTCTATCAAAAGTAAATTTGAACTGAAAGAGGGGGCCATTGGCTCCTATAGCACATGGCTTCCTGGTAAAATGTTTGTTAGTGGAAATTATGAGTTGATGAACAATCTGAGTGTGGGCGCTCTTCTTTTTACGGAAAAATTCCAGGGCCGGATTTCTTCTGGTGGCTCAGCTTCTTTGGTCAAACATTTTGGAAAATCGGTGAGTACTTCAGTAAGTTACACCATCTCCAATCGCTCTTTCAATAATTTAGGGTTGGGGGTCTCCTTTAACCTAACACCCATCCAGTTTTATATTGTAGGCGATAACTTATTGAGGATGCCCATTTCATTAATCGCCAATGGGAACCTCAATGAATTCATTAATAATACTCAGGTTTTTAATGTTCGCTTTGGAATGAACATTGTTTGGGGAAGAATCCAGGGGAAGGAATCAAAGACAAGTGTAACGGGAGGCAGGAAAGCTCCTGAAAAAGCAAAGCCTTCGTATATCAGAGCCCGGCAAAAGTCGCGCAAATAAAAAAGCCCTGTCCAACTATCAGGACAAGGCTTTTTTAAAATTACGATTCAAGTTCGTTAACTACCACACGCCTCGCAGGCATCCGGGTTATCCAGCGAACAGGCCATGTCGGCTTGCTTCTGCTCATATTCGGTAAGCGCGCGTTGCTCGTACATAATGCTTTGTTGTGTCTCAACAACGGCAGTTTGAATGACGGAAGTCTCAATAACGCTTGCGGCTACTCCAATTTCCGGCTGTTGCAATGCAGATTTGTCAAGGGTAAACTTGATCGCGTCTGCAGCAGCAGTGGAGCGTAGATAGTACATGCCAGTCTTCAGTCCTTTCTTCCAGGCATAGAAGTGCATAGAAGTAAGCTTGCCAAAGTTGGGGTTCGTAATATGAATGTTCAAACTCTGCGACTGACAAATGTAGGCACCACGATCGGCCGACAAATCGATGATTGCCTTTTGAGAAATCTCCCAAACGGTTTTGTAGATGTCCTTAATGTTCTGAGGAATTTCCGCGATAGATTGAACAGAGCCGTTGGTAGAGATTAATTTTTGTCTCATGTTCTCACTCCACAGACCGAGGCTGATCAAATCTTTCATCAAATGCTTGTTAGCAATGATAAATTCACCGGAAAGTGTTCTGCGTGTATAAATATTTGAAGTATAGGGTTCAAAGCATTCGTTGTTACCCAGAATCTGTGAAGTGGAGGCGGTAGGCATCGGTGCCAGCAACAAAGAGTTTCTCACACCATGCTGTTTTACTTCCTGCTTTAATTTGGGCCAATCCCATCGACCAGAGTCAGGGGTTACACCCCACATGTCAAACTGGAAAATGCCTTTTGATACCGGTGATCCTTTGAAGCTTTCATAAGGACCAAGCTCCTTGGCAATTTCCATGGATGATTCCATGGCCGCGAAGTAGATGGTTTCAAAAATATCACGATTAAGGCCACGTGCTTCTTCTGATTCAAAAGGCATGCGCAGCAAAATGAAAGCATCTGCTAAACCCTGAACACCAATACCAATAGGGCGATGACGCATGTTGGAATTGCGCGCTTCCACAATAGGATAGTAATTGACATCGATTACCTTATTCAGATTTCTCGTTACTACTTTAGTGATCTCATATAATTTTTGATGGTCAAACTTGCCATCTTCAGTAACAAACTTAGGCAATGCCAGAGAGGCCAGATTACATACGGCCACTTCATCAGCAGAAGTGTATTCAATGATCTCTGTACACAAGTTGCTGGATTTTATCGTGCCCAGATTTTTCTGGTTCGATTTTTTATTGGCAGCATCTTTATACAAGATGTAAGGCGTTCCGGTTTCAATCTGAGCTTCCAGAATTTCAAACCAGATGTCTTGTGCTTTTACTTGCTTTCTGAACTTGCCTTCTTTTTCGTACTTCTCATACAAGCGTTCAAATTCTTCTCCATAGCAATCCGCCAGGCCGGGTGCTTCATTAGGGCAGAAGAGAGACCACATTTCATTGTTCTCTACGCGCTGCATGAACAAGTCCGGAATCCACATGGCATAAAAGAGATCGCGGGCCCGCATTTCTTCTTTTCCATGATTCTTCTTCAGATCAAGGAAGTCGATAATGTCTGCATGCCAGGGCTCAAGGTAGATAGCAAAGCTTCCCTTGCGTTTTCCTCCACCCTGATCTACATAGCGAGCTGTCATATCAAAGTTTCTCAGCATGGGTACAATTCCATTGGAAGTACCACCTGTTCCTTTGATATAAGATCCTTTTGCCCTCACATTGTGAATGCTAAGGCCTATTCCTCCGGCTGACTGAGATATTTTAGCGCAATTTTTTAACGTATCATAAATACCATCGATACTATCATCCTTCATGGTCAATAAAAAACAGGATGAAAGCTGTGGCTTGGGTGTACCCGCATTAAATAAGGTAGGGGTAGCATGCGTGAACCACTTTTCAGAGATCAGATTATAGGTTTCAATTGCTGCAGGGATGTCTTCTCCGTGAATACCAACGGCTACCCGCATGAGCAGGTGCTGAGGGCGCTCCACTACTTTGCCATCGATTTTCATCAGGTACGAACGCTCCAGCGTTTTGAAGCCGAAATAGTCATAGGCGAAATCACGGTCGTAGAGGATTGCTTCATCCAGTTCGGCAGCGTGCTCTTTAATTATCTTCCAGGTTTCTTTAGAGATAAGAGGAGCATTCTCTCCGGTCTTCGGATCAACATAGGTGTAAAGTCGTTTCATGGTGTTGGAGAACGACTTACTAGTCACTTTGTGAAGATTGGAAACCGCAATGCGGGCCGCCAGCTTGGCAAAGTCAGGGTGCTTGGTCGTCAGGGTGGCGGAAATCTCGGCTGCGAGATTATCAAGTTCCAGGGTGGAAACGCCATCGTAAAGACCGTTGATCACTTTCATAGCCACTTCTACCGGGTTGACAAATTTGGAATCTAAACCGTAGCAGAGTTTTTCTATTCGGGCGGTGATCTTGTCGAACTTAACGGACTCTCTATGTCCGTCACGTTTGAGTACGAGCATGTCTTTAGGGGTTGTTTGGGTGGTGGAAAAAGTTTAAAAAATGGTTGTTCGAATGTATCAAAAATCTTCGTTCAGTGAAAATTTCGGAGTAGTTTCTTTTTCAGTACTTTTCATCACTCCGGCCTTTTGATATTCGCCAACCCGTTTCTCGAAAAAGTTTGTCTTACCGCGCAATGAAATCATCTCCATAAAATCAAAGGGATTGGTAGCACCATAAACTTTTTTGCCCACCAACTCATCCAGCAGACGGTCAGCAACAAATTCGATGTACTTGCACATCAACTCGGCATTCATCCCGATCAGATTAACGGGCAGTGAATCGGTAACAAACTCTTTTTCAATCTCCACGGCATCTTTGATAATACCGATAACGGTTTCTTCGGGAAGTTTATTCTTTATGTGTTGAGTATACAGGTGGCATGCGAAATCACAGTGAAGACCTTCATCTCTGGATATCAGTTCATTAGAGAAGGTAAGGCCAGGCATCAGCCCTCGTTTTTTCAGCCAAAAAATAGAGCAGAACGATCCGGAAAAGAAAATACCTTCTACTGCTGCGAAGGCAATCAAGCGCTCTTGAAAAGTGCCCTGATCAATCCACCGCAATGCCCAGTCTGCTTTTTTCTTTACACAATCCATCGTTTCGATGGCATGAAGGAGTTTGTCCTTCTCTTTTGGATTTTTAACGTACGTATCAATGAGTAAAGAATAGGTTTCAGAGTGAACATTCTCCATAGCAATCTGAAAGCCATAGAAAAACTTGGCCTCCGTGTATTGTACTTCTCCTACAAAGTGTTCAGCCAGGTTTTCGTTGACGATACCATCGCTGGCGGCAAAAAAAGCAAGCACATGCGTGATAAAGTGACGCTCACCCTCGTTGAGGTTCTCCCAATCTTTTAAATCCTGACCCAGATCTATCTCTTCTGCCGTCCAGAAGCTTGCTTCAGCTTGCTTGTAGTACTTCCAGATATCGTGGTGGACGATAGGGAAAATGACGAAACGGTCCTTGTTTTTGGTGAGAATAGGCTCTATGGGTACAGATTTACTCATGGGTTAATGTTTTTTGGTATCGTATCTTTTACCCAGGATAGCTCCTAAAGAGTCTGTCGTTGGGTTTGTTTTTCTTCATCTTGTTTTCCTGAGACAGCAGTGATTTGCCAAAAGACAAGACACCAACTTACCAAGTCAACAAAGATTCTAAATGAATGGTGAAAATCAAAGGAGTGAGAAAGTGCAAGAGACTTGAAATTATTTCAAAATTTTTATTCGACTTGGAGAATGAATTCATTCTCATGGACTTAAAGTAATTGAGTGAAGTGAATCCTCAGATAAAGTTTTTTTTATTTTTTTTTGGCGTGATCATTTTGAAATAATTGGATTTTTTTCGGTAATATTTAAGCGAACCGAAACCAGGGTATTGAGTTCATTTCTTTAACACATTCGATCACTTACGGTTAACCAACATTTAGCTGCTTCAAGTTTAACGGGCTCCTGATAACTTTGAGCATCTCTAAAAACTCAACGTCATTCTGAATGCAGTGAAGAATCTATTAATAAGGTAAATTGTAGATTCTTCGGTCGTAACATGGCAGCAAAAACCTGAATTTGCCTATTTTTGGTTAATTCTTTGCTTTTTTAAAGACCTGCCTTATCTTTGCACTCCATTTTAAAAACCGTGACCATGTACGCTATTGTAGATATTGCCGGAAAGCAGTTTAAGGTTGCCAAAGACCAATATATATATGCCCCCAAATTAGACGGAGAAACAGGCTCTTCTGTCAGCTTCGATAAGGTACTCCTTATTGACAATGCCGGAAAGGTGCAGGTAGGAGCTCCTACCGTATCAGGAGCTAATGTTTCCGGGAAAATCCTAGAACATGTAAAAGGGAATAAAGTCATTGTTTTTAAGAAGAAAAGAAGGAAAGGGTATGCTGTGAAGAACGGACACCGTCAGCAATTCACAAAAGTTCAGATCGAGAGCATTGGATAATTGATTTGAGAATTTGAAGATTTGAAAAGGAGTCTTCAGATCAGCAAATCAAATTTTCAAATTAACGAATCATCAAATTTTCAAATTGAGTTATGGCACACAAAAAAGGTGAAGGTAAAGTAAAGAACGGACGCGAATCGGAAAGCAAACGTCTTGGGATTAAAATATTTGGTGGGCAGAAGGTAGTTGCAGGTAACATTATTGTGCGTCAGCGCGGCACCAAGCATCATCCCGGCAAGAATGTAGGTATTGGAAAAGACCATACCCTATTTGCATTAACTAATGGTGTGGTCGTTTTTAAAAAGAAGAGAGAGAATAAATCCTTTGTTTCGGTAGATGCCATGGCTGCAGCCTAAATCCCCCAGAACATTATTATTATATAAGGCCCCGACTTTTAGTTGGGGCTATTTTTTTGGTGCATTTTCAAATTGTCGCGACTTAAACCTCACCCCATCCAAGCTTGTGCGACCGTTAGGATACAAATAGATTCACAACAATCATGGAATACTCTATTTCTAAAGATTTCCTAAGACGCTTAAAAAAATAGACCACATAGGTACATAGGTCTCATAGCATAAATCGAGCTCTATGTGTCTATGTGGTTAACATGGGGGTGTATAATCTACAAATACTCCTTGAAATTAGCAGATTCTTCACTCTATAATAATATAGGCATTGATCGGCTTGAGGTCCCTTAGGAAAAACGAATATCCTCCTCACTCAATAATCGTTGATCATCTTCTATTAATTTACTAAGTGATGATGCAAAACAACCCCTGTTGTTCAGTTTGAGCTTGTCGAAAACTGGCTACCCAACTTTAAATGGACTTCGATCCCGATAGCTATCGGGACAGTCTGACATTCGTTTAGTTGTTTTGCAAATCATCAGTTAGTAAGTAATCGGCCCCAGGTTTGAAAAGTCCCTTTGGGTTATGATCACTCTCAACTTTCTCAAATTTACCCCCATATGCGGTAGTACCCTATTTATGGGGTATACCACCTTTAAAACAAGGACGGATCCTACCCCAAATGCTTATTCCCTTCATTTTGCTCACCTTTTGCTCAAAATGCTGAAATTTTATATTTCAAACGGGTGCGGACGCCACTGATTATTTTTAACAATTTCTTATTGCAGTATTTCCTTTTAAAGAAATATCACCTAATTTGGAGGTCTAAATTTTATTTTAAACTAAACCTAAACCTATGAAGAAGTTTTTACTAGTATGCTTCTCACTCGTTTTTGTGCTCAGTGCCTGGGCGCAGGAGAGGGTGGTTTCAGGTAAAGTCTCCGCTGCAGAAGACGGAACAACTTTACCTGGCGTGAACGTAGTTCTGAAAGGAACTACCAACGGAACAGTTACCGATACCGATGGTAACTACAAATTGACAGTGCCTGCCGAA
>JANMYO010000002.1:0-73379 GCA_031382175.1 Bacteroidia bacterium
CCAGGCTTTACAAGCTTATGGAATCCGATTGATGATGAATGATGTTTATTACGATGGCAGGCCCCACACTGCGGTGGGTATCGATTCAACATCACATTATGTAAGAGCAGGAGTTTCTACGGCTTATCCTCATCCCAATCAGTTCTTTTATAATAAAGTAAAGAAGGGCGAGCCGCTATATGTGAATACGGACATCAAGCTAGGGGGAATGGGAGGTGAGGGCTATCGGAATTACCTGATTGCGCCATGGACAGATCATCAGAATAAAATGTGGGAGATAGTAGCCGACACAGTTCAAATCATGGTAGAAGAAGCGAAGCCCGGAGCAATGTGTTCGGAAGTAGCTTTTAAAGTGCATCAACATCAGGTAAAGAATGGTATGCAGAATCATATCTATCACCGTCCGGGTCATGGCACAGGCCAAAATGATGAAGGCCACCAGGCACCTTTTCTTGCATTGGGTGATTCAACTATTATTGAAGAAGGAATGATGTTTAGTGTAGAGCCTGGTTTATATGATGCTGCTAACGGCATCGGGATAAATCCAAGTGATAATCTGTTGATCACAAAAAATGGCGCAGTCCTGATGAGTCGAATACCTTTTTCGAAAGAATGGAGTTACTTAACACTTTAGTATTGCTTATTAAATTAATTAACTTTCAGCAAATATTAATAAACAATGGATTTCTCAAAATATAAAAAAGGTACAGCTGCAGTTTGGGGTGGAGAAGGGGATTACGCCTTTAAAGGTGCAACCACTACTCCTATCGTCAATAGTGTAACCTTTGCCTATCATGACCTTGATGAGTGGCATAACGTAGCCACGGGAAAGGCGAAAGGATATATCTACAGTAGAAATAAAAACCCTACTGTCAAAGCCCTTGAAGAAAAGATAAGAGCATTAGAGAGCGCTGAGGCTTCCACTGCTTTTGCTACAGGAATGGGTGCTATCAGCAATACATTATTTGCGCTGCTATCTCCCGGAAAAAGAGTTGTCTCCATTAAAGATACCTATGGTGGAACCAGTAAGATTTTTCTGGATTTTCTCCCTACGTTTAACATCAATGTGAAACTCTGTGATACGAATAATCATGAAGAGCTGGAAGCTGAGATCGCCAAAGGTTGTGATCTGCTTTATTTGGAGACTCCGACTAATCCCACGTTAAAGGTTATTGATATCAAAAGATTAGCGGCTGCGGGCAAGAAGGTAGGAGCGGTAGTGGTGGTGGACAGTACCTTTGCAACTCCGGTGAATCAAAGTCCGCTGAAATTGGGAGCTGATCTGGTTATTCATAGTGCGACAAAATTTTTGTGTGGCCATTCTGATGCCATGGGCGGTCTGCTTTGTGGTAAGAAGGAATTGGTAGAAAAGGTATTTCACTTCAGAGAAATCAATGGAGCCAGCATCCATCCAGAATCGGCTTACATGATCGCCAGAGGAATGAAAACACTTGAATTAAGAATTGAGCGTCAGAATGCTTCGGCAATTAAAATTGCCCGATTTCTAAAAGGCCATAGTAAAGTCAATGATGTTTTCTATCCTGGACTTGAGACGCATCCCGGGCATGCCATTGCAAAGAGCCAGATGTCTGGTTTTGGTGGGATGATGAGTTTTTCACTTCATGGAAATTATGATCAGGTTAAGCAATTTCTTCCTAAGCTTAAATTAGTTCATCTGGGAGCAAGCTTAGGATCAGTAAGTACCCTCGCGGGTCCTCCTAAAACAACCAGCCATGTTGAACTGACAGACGAACAAAGGAAACTTTTGGGCATTCCCGAAAGCCTTATTCGCTATTCAGTCGGAATTGAAAATGTAGAAGACCTTATTCAGGATCTAGATGCTGCCCTGTCCGAACTTTAGGATAGACTTTTTTTAATGAGTTTATGCGCGCTCAAAAGTGGTTTCCTAAATAGGAAAGAATTGACGCCATTTTCTTAACTTTGCACTTAGGATTACAACTCCTTTAGAGGTAAAAACAACTAAATTAACGAAAGCAAAGAATGGCAAAATCTCAGGAAACGTGGAATAAGAAGGAAAAAGAGAAGAAAAGAAAGAAAAAGCAGGAGGAGAAAGCCCAACGCAAAGAAGAGAGAAAAGCTAATGCTACCGATGGCAGCTTGGACAGTATGCTAGCCTATGTAGATGAATACGGAAACATCACATCAACCCCCCCAGATCCTACCAAGCGCAAGAAAGTTATAGCAGAACAAATCGAAGTGGGCGTGCCAAGACGCAAACCTGAGGAAGAAGTAGACCCTAATAGAAAAGGCGTTGTTACTTTCTTCAACGAATCAAAAGGTTTTGGCTTCATTAAAGACTTGGACAGTCAGGAGAGCATCTTCACTCACATCAATGGCCATCTCGAAGCAATTAAGGAAAATGATCGTGTAAGCTTTCAGGTAGAGCAAGGTCAAAAAGGACTTAATGCGGTTAAGGTTAAACTCTCGACTTAAAGCACCTTTAGTTCAGGTGTATGGACAGGATAATTGGCCACCTCAGAGAAAGCATTTCCGATGAACATCTTTCCAAACCAGAAAGACAAACACTAAAAGCTCTTGTTGCCGAACTAAATCCTGATCAGGACAAGCTCAATTTTTTAAGAAGTAAGATTTACGAACTCGCCAATGAAAAGGCTACTGAGGCAAATTACAAGTTCATCATCGAATGGGTAAAGAGTGTCAATAGCGCGCTCCTCGTCAATACCTCAATTTCTGATAAATCAAATGCATTTTTTAGTCCTGGCGAAGAATGTCGTGACACTATCATTCATCAAATTAATAGTGCCATTACCCGGCTGAAGATATGTGTATTTACCATCAGCGATGATGCCATTACGCATGCTATTCTCGGTGCTCACAAGAAGGGACGGGAGATCAAAGTCATTACGGACAATGATAAGTCATTGGATATAGGCTCTGATATCGAACGGTTAGCTAAAGAAGGCATCGCGGTCAAGATCGACAATACATCAAATCATATGCATCATAAGTTCATGGTAGTTGATGAACGGAAGCTCATCACCGGAAGCTACAACTGGACACAGAGTGCTGCCCGTTATAATCATGAAAATATAATTCTTATAAATGAGGCTGGCGTGGTGAAATCATTTTTGAATGAATTCGATCAGCTCTGGAAAGAGATGTCTCTTTACTAACAAGAGAAGTAGCTGATTACTTTGCTACTGTCCTTTCAATCTCTCTCAGGTTTTCCAACTTCTTATTTCTCAGGAATCCATTGATATCCTCAAAGTGCTCCTTCACGCGCTTGTTACCAAATTCAAATACCTTATTGGCAAGCCCGTCCAGAAAATCGCGATCATGGGAAACTAATATCAATGTGCCATCAAAGGCGATCAGCGCTTCTTTTAAAATGTCTTTAGTTTTGATATCCAAATGGTTCGTAGGCTCATCGAGGATTAATAAGTTTACAGGCTGCAACAGAAGTTTGATCATGGCAAGTCGGGTCTTCTCGCCTCCGGAAAGCATCTTTACTTTCTTATCAATATTATCACCACTAAACATAAAGGCACCGAGTATATCTTTTATTTTGGTTCGGATATCGCCAACAGCCACCTGTTCTATGGTTTGAAACACCGTGAGATCTTCGTCCATAAGCGAAGCTTGATTCTGCGCGAAATACCCGATCAAACAATTATGACCGAGTTGAAGTTTTCCTTGATAATCAATCTCACTCATGATGGCTTTGATCATCGTGGATTTTCCTTCACCGTTTTTTCCTACAAAAGCCACACGCTCACCCCGTGCTATCGTCATTGCTGCATCCTGAAATACGGTATGATCACCATACTTCTTAGTAAGTCCCTCCACAATGACCGGGTAATTGCCTGAACGTGGGGCGGGAGGGAATTTCAAATGCAGCGCTGAAGAGTCTACTTCATCTACTTCTATGATCTCTATTTTCTCCAGCATCTTCACCCGGGATTGTACCTGAAGTGTCTTCGAGTAAGTTCCCTTAAAACGATCAATAAACTCTTGAATATCAGCGATTTGTTTGGCTTGATCATCAAACTGCTTTTGTTGCTGTTCGCGCCTTTCTCTACGCAACTCCAGGTAATGAGTATAGTTGGTCTTATAGTCGTAGATACGGCCCATCGTCACTTCAATAGTCCGGTTGGTGATATTGTCAACAAAGGTCTTGTCGTGAGAGATGACGATGACCGCCTTTGCATTGTTAACCAAAAAATCCTCCAACCACTGAATGGATTCAATATCCATGTGATTCGTGGGCTCATCCAGTAAGACCAAATCAGGCTTTTGTAAAAGAATTTTTGCCAATTCGATACGCATCCGCCAGCCACCGCTAAACTCTTTCGTGGGACGAGTAAAATCAGAACGGAGAAAGCCTAAGCCTATTAACGTCTTCTCAATCTCTGCATCAAAATTGATTTCTTCTATAGAATAATATTTTTCACTCAGCTCTGAAACCTGTTCAATGATTTTAGAATACTCTTCCGATTCATAATCCGTCCGAGTTTCCAGTTGCACATTAAACTCATCCATCTGCTTTTTCATGTCCAGTATTTTAGAAAAAGCTTTGGCCGTCTCTTGAAATACGGTGGAGTCATCTTCGGTAAGCAGATGCTGAGGCAAATAGGCGATGATAGCATCTTTCGGGGCTGATACTTTCCCTCTCGTGGGTTTATTAGCACCGGCAATTATTTTGAGTAAGGTGGATTTGCCCGCTCCATTCTTACCCATCAGGGCGATGCGGTCATTTTCGTTGATATTGAAAGAGATGTTACTGAAAAGGGCTGAACCGTTAAATTCTACACTGACCGAGTCTACTGAAATCATGAGTTATAAAATAAGGGCGCAAATATATCAAGGGCATACCTAAAATCAATGAGGATAAATATTATTTGATTAGGCGCTTATTTAACCTCACTCACTTCCCAAGTCGCCAGGAGTATCATTCTTGGATCCAAAATGATTTTTTCAGGCTTCAATGCAGAAGGGATAATAATTTCTGTAGTGACCTTGTCAAAAGAATAAGTTGAAATCTCTGGAAGCTCTGTGCCTGACTTATAAAGACCTATTTCAATAGGAAAGTCAAACTTATAATTTTTTGCTTGTGTTTGTTGCAGTGAAATTCTTACCTGCTTCCTAGCTTTATCATATTTCCATGTTCCTTTTAAGGTGATGTTACCTCCCTGATAAAGCCATTGATCAAAGAATTTTTTTAAGTCCTTCCCGGAAGCTGCTTCCATCGCAAGTCTAAAATCGCTGGTGGTGGCATTGGCGTTCATAAACTTTTTGTAATAATCACGAATGCCTTGATTAAAAGCTTGGTCACCTACAAGGTTTCGTAACATGTGCAATACCCACGCACCCTTTTGATAGGTCACAATATTTGTTATCGGTGTTATCTCCGGTGATCGGTCATCAATAATTTTATAAGCCGGATCTTTTGCAAAGTAATCGTAGGTAAGTTTTTTAGCGTTACGCAATTGATCTATAAATTCTTCCCTGCTATAGGCCTGTTCTATAAACAGCATGGTGAAGTAGGTAGCAAAACCTTCGCTAAGCCAGGCATCATCCCAGTCCGATTCGGTTACGGCATTTCCAAACCACTGATGGGCGAGTTCATGAATCACAATATTCCTCAGACGCGTAGTACGTTTACCATCAATAAGATCTTCGCCATAAAAGATAGCCGATGAAGTTTCCATTCCGCCATGGACACTTGGTGTTTGAACATTCGCTATTTTTTCATAGACATACGGACCTACATAATTGCTAAAGAAGGTCACAACTTGTTTAGTGGGTTCTGCAAAATCATAAAAGCCAGCATCGCGATCTTTTGCATACACCCAGGTCTGAATGGATTTTCCTTCAAACTGATCCACATATTGTATGGCAAATTCTGCCACGCCTAACACATACAACCATGAGGAGACTGGCACGGATTGTTTCCAGTGGGTTAGTTTCGTTTTAACATCAAGGTTGGTTTCCTCTATCAATAATCCATTTGAAATTACCTGATAGTGGGAGGGAGCTCTTACAATGAATTCACTCGTAGCCTTTTCATAAGGATGATCTACCGTGGGGAGCCAATGCCTCGCCCGGTGAGGCCAGTTCTCATTAAAGAAACTTCGATCTCCATATCGGGTAGGACCAATCCGCAACCCATCAGCAGGAATGCCATGGTACTTAATGGTGATTTGAGTTTCGCTATTGGCCAGGAATGTTTTTGAAAGGGTTATCCATAGTTCATTGTTGGCGTGCGTGAAGTTAATTTTTGTTTCGCTTTGATAAACAGATTCAACAACCATCCCTCTACCCTTTAATAGCGTGGATTGATTGATCAGATCAAGTCTGACCTTGTCAATTCCCTCTTTTTTAAATCGAAGCGTTATTGTTGTGATTCCAACGATTTCATCTGTTTCATCAGATAAGGTCAGATCAAAAGAATAATGAAGGATGTCGATGTTGATATTCTTTGGATACGTATCCGCGCTCGCGGACTGAAGTAATAATAGCAATAAAGCAGAAAGCAAAAAGGACTTATTTAATAGCATACAGAGAGCGATATTTACTTTCCAAGATAGGAAAAGACATGGGAATTTCTGAAGCTCTTTATAGATGCGGTTGGTTATTGGTTTATTTAGGATAATTCATCTTTTCAAAAGGATTGATGGAGCAAGGATTTGGATAGCTGTTACTTGATTTCTCAACAAAAGGAGGGCACTCTATCTCTTATACATGTCAATGAATTTTCGATCCAATTCAACAGAATCTTTATATTTTGTTCGCAGTTCTTCCAGCTTCTTTTTTAATGCAACAACGGTCTCCTTATAGGCATTATCGCTATACACATTCTTCATCTCGTTGGGATCTCTAACTCGATCGTACAACTCCCATTCATCTACGTCAAAATAAAAATGAATGAGCTTAAATTCCTTTGTAACCACTCCGTAATGCCGTTTTACCATATGCTCATCAGGGTACTCATAGTAGTGATAATAGAGCGCGTCTCTTTTCCAATTTTCTTTGCGCCCCATCAGTAATGGCATTAAACTTTCGCCTTGCATATCGGAGGGTGCCTGGATTCCTGCCGCTTCTAAGAATGTTTGTGCGAAGTCCAGATTTTGTACCAGTTCATTTTCAACAGAGCCTGCTATTATTTTTCCTGGCCAACGAATGAGTAAAGGAGTTTTAAACGACTCGTTATAAATAAATCGTTTGTCAAACCAACCATGTTCACCCAAAAAGAACCCTTGATCGGAGGTGTAGATGACAATGGTATTTTTAGCAAGCCCACTTTCTTCAAGATAATCAAGTACTCTTCCCACATTATCATCTACGGAGGAAATGCAGGCCAGGTAATCCTGCATATATCGCTGATACTTCCATTTCATTTTCTGTGTATCCGTCAGACCAGCCCAATTTTCTTTGAAATAGATATTGATAGAATCTAATGTAGGATCGTATAAAGCCTTTTGTTTGACAGTAGCGCGATCAAACTCACTATAAAAACTATTTTCAAATTCAGGCACGACAGGAGTTACTGAGCTCATACCAGCCAATGTCTCGGGTCTTATTTTGCTATCATGACTATACATCATGTGATAGAGGATATTCATTTCAGCCGTTTTGGCTGCGGTGCCTCTGTTTTTATAATCGTCAAATAAGGTTTCCGGTTCAGGAAATTCTTTTTGAGAAAATTCTTTAAATTTTTCCGGACTTGGCCACCAGGGACGGTGTGGTGCTTTATGAAGATACATCATCATAAAGGGCTTTTCAGGATCTCGTTTTGTTTTAAACCAATTCAGCGTAACATCGGTAATGATGTCTGTTACATATCCAAGAATTGAAGTATCGCCCTTTGGCGATATGAAGTCAGGATTTATGTAATGACCTTGATCGGGTAGTATCATAAAATCATCAACACCTTTTGGATTGTTTCCAAAATGAAGTTTTCCAAACATGGCAGTTTGATAACCATTTTTTTGGAAGAGTTGTGGGAATGTCATTTGGGTAGTGTCAAAGGGCATACTGTTATCAATTTTCCCGTTGATGTGACTAAACTTTCCAGTAAGAATGGTTGCCCGTGAAGGAGCACAAATTGAATTAGTTACGCTTGCTTCTGTAAACAGCATTCCTTCCGTTGCGAGACGGTCGATGTTCGGAGTTTGAATCAATTTACTACCGTATGCACTGATTGCCTGATACGCATGATCATCGGCCATTATAAAAAGTATATTAGGCTTAGGGGTTGATTCAGAAATATTCTCTCTTGAAAAATTAGTGCAGGCGGCAAGTCCAAGCCAAATGGAAAATGTGCATACGTGAATAATTTTACTAATAGTACTTTTTAGTAAATTCATGAGTAACTATTCAACCTTTTCGTTGACCGCTTCCTTAGTTATCTACAATTTCAACAAGGCCCACTCTTTCGTCAAATTCGGCACCGTGCCCATCACATAGCCTGCGCCCTCTCCAACCACAACCAAGTCGGATGGATTGTATCCGTAACCTCCCTTTGGATTAAACAATCCGGGCTCCATAGAGAAAGTCATATTCTTCTCCAGTACTGTTGTATCGCCTAAGGCTATGTAAGGTTCCTGATGGCCTTCCATTCCTTCTCCATGAGCAACGCGCTGATACAGGTATTTCTGCATGCCGCTCTTGACCTGGTATTCATGTATCGCTTTGGCAATGTCCTGACACTTGGTTCCTTCAGCAGACATTCGTATTTGCATGGCTGACCCTTCTGCCATCACCTCCCACACTTTTTCCATTTCGCTTGTCCAGGGTGCAATCTGATAGGGGCAATAAAGTTCTCCTCCGCAGCCGCCAATCTTAACTCCACCGGAGACCTGAATTGAATCTCCTTTTTTGATTTTGCTGTGATGGAATTGATTCGGGTGTGGGAATGCAGTGCTGACTCCTGTCCTGCAACCAATGTCTATAGTAATGCCCACGGCCGTGTGTGGAAGGCCATCGCGTTTGATGTCTTTCATGACCAGTTCAGTTCCATATTCGGTAGCGGCCATCCTTACCTGGAAGTCGGTGAGATCAGTTCCGTATTCCAAAATATAGTCACGGGTCCAGGCATGGATCTGACTAAAATAATTATAGGCGCGCTGCGCCAGTGCAATTTCCTCCACCGTTTTAACCCTTCGCATCTTTATGCACAGGTCGCTCACATCTTCAAAGGATGCCTTCGGAAGAATTTCATTCATCCGTTTCAATTTTGGACTTGAAGGTGTTGCACTGAGTGCAATTTTCTTTTCACCAAACCCTCTCTTCTTCACGCCATTCAATTGCCATTCCAGCAAATCAACGGGAGGACCGGTGACTACTTTAGCCTGATCGGGGTAACCGCCCTCGGCATGTGGGTAATCATAAAAATATTCTGCGTCTGTTACCCACCAGCTGCGTACGAGTTCCATATCCAGACCGGGATGAAACCAATAGACTTCCATTTTGTCTGTCGGGATAAAGCATGCGAAGGGCCTTTCTGTGTTGCTATAAAAGAGGCCGGTGAAATAAACAATATTCCATTCATCGGTTATCAATATTCCGGCAAGGCCCTTTTCGGCCAACTTCTGCTGCAATACTTTGACCCGACCCTGATGCCACTCCAAGGGCAGTCGGTCAAAATTGGCCGGTGTTGGGTTATCAGGTTTTGTAATCAACAATTTGCTCGAATTGCCGGACACCTGGGGTATCCTGCTATTCTGCGCATTCGATGACTCTTTGGTTTCACATCCCGTCAATGCCCCGATGGAGATGAGGCTGGTACCTTTGATAAATCCTCTTCGATTAATCATTTTATTATTGTTTAGTGTGAATACATTAAGCAGCAGAAAGTCAAATTAGAGAAAATGCGGAATGCTTCATAAACATGCTCTTTAAAAGTACAATTAATTCTAGTGTTAAGTGTAACCGCTAATCACTAATTTCACACCATTAAAACCAATCTCCTATGGCTACGCATAATTGGCAAAAAGAACTACAGCCTTTGATCAAACAGTACAAGGGCAAAAAGCATCCGTTGAATTACAACAATCTGTATGAACTGCTGGTGAGTGTCATACTCTCTGCACAGGATTCCGATCGAAATATTAACAAGCTTGCCCCTGAACTTTTCAAAGCGTACCCGGATATGAAATCTCTTTCGAAGGCAGATGCTGAATCTCTTTTTCCTTTTGTTAGTAAGATCCGAAATTTTGGAAACAAGACGAAGTGGCTATTAGAATTATCGGGACGTATCAAAGAAAATAAAAACATTCCTACAAGCTTAGAGGGATTGACTGATTTGCCGGGCATCGGAAGGAAGTCGGCTAACGTTATTATGCGTGAAGTGGGTATGAAGGCAGAAGGAATTATTGTGGATCTTCATGTCGTACGTGTCGCTCCCCGGCTTGGCATTGCTACGGGCACAGACCCTAAGAAACTGGAAAAGCAAATGATGGAATTACTGGATCCAAAAGATTGGGGTGAAATAGGCATGGCCATTTCATTTTTGGGAAGGGAAATCTGCCGGCCCACAAATCCTAAATGCCCGGAGTGTGTGATGAATAAAACGTGTGACTATTTTAAAGGGAATGCTAAAAACTAATTGAATATTGTTTTAAGAATTGATAAAATCGAGCGATTAATAGCCGTAAACGCAAGCTAATTTAATGAATAACAGCCAACGCATTACAAAATTTATTTCACAATCACCTGAACATCAGATTCAGAATTTGTTTTGCAAATTTGTCTGATTATGCGTTTCTTGAGATGTCTTAAGGTACCTAACCCACTGCTTGAATGGCTTCAATTCTTCCCGGCTATGAATATGATATATTCGTAAGCTACCGGCATAATGACAATAAATATGATGGATGGGTGACCGAGTTTGTTGAGAAACTAAAGCAGGAACTAGACGCTACTCTAAAAGATAAGCTCACCGTTTTTTTTGATAAGAATCCTCATGAAGGGCTGCTGGACACCCATCAGGTGCACGAGTCACTTCAAGGAAAAACTAAATCTCTGATTTTCATACCGATCATCTCACAGACCTATTGTGATGTGACTTCCTTTGCCTGGAAGGAAGAATTTCTCACTTTTTTGGGCGAAGCAGACACAGATAGTATAGGCAAAGTGGTTCGCACAGCTTCCGGGAATGTCATCAGCAGAGTGCTTCCTATTAAAATACATGATATAGAAGCGGATGACTTACGCCTGCTGGAGCATGAGCTGGGAGGAATCATGCGCTCGATTGATTTCATTTATCAGGATGCGGGAGTTAACCGACCCTTGCGGTCAAAAGACGATGACCTTTCTGGGGCGCAAACCCGACTACTTTTCCGCAATCAAATTAATAAGGTTGCTAATTCAATTAAAGAGGTCATCTCTGGTATTAAAATTGCCAATCGGGGAGAGCCAAGACCCGTAACAGTCCACTCGCTTACCAGCGATAGGCCGATGGCGGCATCAACTTTTACTACTTCATTACCAACTGGCATTAAAGTGCACGTGATTGATCGTGCAAAACCTTCCATCTTCTTAGCCTGGACTTCTAGCGAACTGAAAGCACAACGCGAAGAGCTGGCACTGGTTCTTCAAAAAGCAGGCTTCAGTGTAGTGCCGTCTACTGATTGTCCGGCCGATGATGAAGAGTTTAAGAATAGGGTTGCGGAGGAGTTAAAAAAATGCTCCTGTGCGCTACATATATTAGGGAATGAATTTGGAAGACGGTTCGAAGCTGAGAATGACGTATCCTTTCCACAGTATCAACTCAACGAAGTAAAAAAATTAGTAGAGCCTGCTTCTTCCGAGTTTCAGTGTTTTATTTGGAATGTAAATAATCTGGCCAAGCCGGAAAATGCTGCTCAGCAGGAGTTTGTCCGAAATATTCGCAACAACATCACACGCAACATGATGTTCAGCAATAGCCTTGGGGCCATGCAACTCGTGGATGACATTCGTGTAGTGATGATGAAAGAAGAAGTTGCGCTGTTTGATTCAAAAGACACAGACATCTTCTTCATCTTTAACCAACAAGATGAAAATGATGCCGGACGTATCACGGATTTGATCAGCGAATACTATCCCATCGAGACGTTGAACATTATGCCGGATGGTGATGAATCCTATCGCGAAAAGTCAGCACAACAGATACCCAGAAGCAAACTGGCCGTTGTTTATTTTAAGTATGCGGCCGACTGGGCTATTCCATTTGTTAAGCAAATATGGAAGGAGATCGGTGGTGCTTCATCGCCAACACAAATTATGCTGGTAGGTGAGAACGATCCGGTCAGCAATACCTCGCGTGTCTTTAAGGCACCCAAAGTAGTTTCCAGTATTGTTTCGAAAGAAGAAGTACCGGAAGAGGTGAAGAGGGTGTATATAAAAGTTATTCAAGTATAGTTGGTGGCATGATGGAAGAGAGTGCGATCTGCCCCTACACAGGTCTTCGGCCTTTCACCGAAGACGAGTCACTTTATTTTAAAGGCCGTGACGAACATATTGACCAAGCCACCAGACAGCTGGAGAAGAATAAGTTCATCATGCTCACCGGAGCTTCAGGAGATGGCAAGTCTTCGTTGGTTTATGCAGGGATTATACCCAACGCGAAAGCCGGCTTTTTGAAATCCCAATTTTCGAATTGGGCGGTAGCCGATTTCAGGCCCGAACGAACTCCGCTAGCGAATTTATGTCATGCACTTGCCAGGCAACTCGGCATTGCCAATGAGAGTACAGTCCGCACAGAGTTGAGTCACGGCTTTTCCGCATTAGTGGATGTGTATAAGGCTTCTTCACTTTATCTCGATACGGTGGAAGAAGACTTCACTACGCTGGACGATCAGCAAAAATCTAAGCGCAAGCGTAGCGCTGCTAACCTAATTATTATTGCCGATCAGTTTGAAGAATTTTTTACCAATCCCGAAAACTTTCACAAGGGTATTCCTTCACAGGAGGCTGGCTTAGTTACCAATTTATTATTGGAAACCGCCCGCATCGCCTTAGAAGAAAAACTTCCGATCTATGTGATTATTACCATGCGATCGGATTTTATTGGACAATGTGCATCTTTCCGCGGATTGCCTGAAGCCATTGGTTTCTCTCAATTTTTTGTGCCGCGATTGAATCGCGCCCAGCTGCAAGAGGTAATTGAAGAGCCGGCCACGTTGAGCGGAAATAAAATTTCTCGCAGACTTACAGAGCGCTTGATCCACGACATGGTAGAAGGCACTGATCAACTGCCTATTCTGCAACATGCACTGAATCAGATTTGGAAGATGGCTGATGAGGGCAGGAGCGAGATGGACCTGCTGAACTATGCCATGGTAGGAGGGATGAAGGGAGCAGAGCTGCCCGGTGATGATGTGAAACGGTTTCATCAATGGTTCGAACAGTTACCCGGTAAAATTCAAGCGTGTTATGATCGACCGGATTTACAGAATGTGCTGAATACACATGCTAACAAACTGAATATCTTTTCAACAGATTATCTCAATAACCAGTATAAGCAAGAAATCAGTGAAACGGACGCACGATTGATTATTGAAACAAGCTTTAAGTGTTTAACGAAAATTGACAACAGTCGTGCGGTGCGCAACCGAATGACATTGGCGGAGATAACTGCCATTATTAATCAATCTCATCTTGATTCTAAGTTAGTGGGTAGAGTCCTGAACATTTTCAGAGAACCAGGCAATACACTACTCCGTCCCTTTTTTGAAGAGGTGCACGACTTACACGAGGATTCTGTATTGGACATCACACATGAAAGTCTTATCCGCAATTGGGAAAACCTGGCGCAGTGGGCGAAGGAAGAATTCAACAGTTATTCAACATACCTCGATTTCAATCAGCAACTCAACCGTTGGGTAGACAGTGGAAAATCGAATTCATTCCTGTTATACATAGGGCCTCTTACCTTTTTTGAAAACTGGTTTGAAAAAGCCAAGCCGAATGCCGAGTGGATCGCGCGCTACCTCGGTGAAGAATTAAATCATGAACTGCGCCATGCAAAGGCACGTTCGATCTTAGTCAATGCAAAGGAGTTTTTGCAGCGCAGCGCCCGCAAGCACGCCATTACACGTTCGGTAATGAAATACGGCCCTCGGAAAATAGCAGCAGTGCTGGCGTTGATTGCTTTCGTTATGCTTAGTTCCTTTGCCTTCAAAGGCTATCTCAATAGACGTAATTCTTCAGTAATTGAAGTCATCAAAGCACAATCCATTTTGTTGCTCAACAATCCCAAGCTCTATTTTGCAGACCGGGCAGTATTGGTAGATGAGCAGCTCCGGTTAAAAATAACAACCATCCCCGAAGTCATTGAAAATGTAAAGCAGCCACTTGAGAAAATCACGATGGCCAATGCGATTGCGGTGTCACTGATTTTTGAAGGGCAAACAGAGCCTGCTAGCGAAATTGCTGAATCCATTACGATAACTGACAGCTTGCTTTCACAATTTGAAGTGGATTATTCCAGTGGAATATACGTTTCTGACTATCTCAAAAATGTAAATGAATGGCGCACCACGTTAGGACTCGCTTACTTTTATAACCCTACGGATTACCTGAAGGGTTTACAAGAAAAAAATGCAAAACGGTCGGCCCTTGCTGTGCTAAATGTATTGAGTAAAGCTCCCAAAAACTTTGAAGATATAATCAATTTCACGCTTGCATTAGAAACCGCTATCAATTTCAATGCCTTCACTCCGGAAGAATTAGTCAGGGTGATCAACTCACTTTCACCTTTTGAAAGCAACCCAAAAAATGATTGGGTAAGTAACCACTTTAAACAAGATCAACTGCTTCTTCGCGGCTACCAGGGCTATGGATTTAACTTCAATGGTCTTTATCAGGAGCTGGCCTGCTTGTATGCAGCAGATGGAGAAGTTGATAAAGCGCTACGATCTATTGATACACTTTTGAAATACACTGAACCCTATTATCAGCGTGATTATACAAACATGCTGGACAATGCCGCCAACGTGGCCTCAGTATTTTACCGCACTCAGCATACTGATATACTCGATGCCTTTGTAAAGGGCTATTGCGAACGCAAAAAGATATCCGAAATAGATTTTTATCAACGCTTGTTAGGCAGGACTCAGCCTTATCAGCTTGTGAGAAACTCGAATTATCAAAATTTTTGGCCAGAGGCGCACAACCTCAACCTTCATTATGGCGAGGAAAGGGAAATAGCCTTCTTCTATGAAAATTCCCGTAAGGCGATTAAGAAAAGTGTAAATGGTGATGAGCGAAATTTTCTACTGGCATTATCTTGCAAAAACGAAGGCATTACCATAGCCCATCATTCGGAAGTAGCTGGAAAGAACTACGACCGTGAAAAGGTAACTAAGCTATTTGATAGAAGTATTGAATATTATACCAGTGTAGGAAGTAAATATCTAAATGAAAATATTGAACGGGTAGGGGATTCTGGTGCAGATATTATTTCGGATAGCCGAAGCAGTCTTTTTCTGTTTCCGGATTTGATCTATCCATTCACTGTGCACGGTGCCCGTGATTATCACTGGAACTACATGTCGGCCAGTTTTATTGAATACCTGGTGGATCAAAAATTATTTGACACATTTTATCAGCAACCAAGAGAGTTGAAGCTGATCGAAAATTGGTTGAAGGAATATCACGTTCATGCTTTTGCGGGAGATATATTTATGCGTCATCATGCAGGTGTAGATGTTCTTGTCAAATTAGAAAATGCCCTTGCTAAATTGAACGCGAGCACAAAAGTAGACGTTAACCTCCTCTATCTCTATCTGGGTTATTACTTTCAAGAGAAAGGTAATCAACCTTTTGCGCTTAATTATTATTCAAAACTCAGAACAGAGAATTTTGGCAACCTATTCCGAAATAAGATCCTTCCTGGATATAGTAATTCAAGTTCCTTTAAGTTGATTGGCAAGGCCTTCTCTTGTTACACACAAAGCAATATGCCTGAAGAAACAAAACGCATTTTAAACTTTTTTAAGAAGCCGGCTAACCGCTCTTCACTCTATGCTTTTGTGGCCAGGGAGTTTAGTGAAAAGCAGATGAATAGTGATATGGTTCGGTCTTTATTAGATTCGGCCATTGCCGAAATGGGGCGAGAGGAAAACTTAAACTCTGACCAGCCCAATCGCTATCGAATTGCTATTGGCCTGATTACAAGCGCTCCAACTGAAAACTCTGTTCAACAAGCAAAGAGTATTGTCAAAAATCAAGCTCTTAAGTTTATTTTACTTCAACGCATGGCGAGGGCTCTTGCTTATAAAGATCAACTGTTCAACGCCACAGAAATAATCCCTGATAACATTTCGGAGGCTGATCAAATGGAATTTTTGTGGAACATCTTGCGCGGCTATGCAGAAAGGATTCCGACTGCTCCGGAGTGGCGCGAGTACCAAGATACTTATGCATGGTTCCAAAAAACGGACTTTCTCCCTTACGTAGATGAAATCAACTAACGAATCGCTGATCTGCCCATATACCGGCCTCCGTTCGTTTACGGAAGAGGAGTCATTGTACTTCAAAGGTCGTGATGTGCAGATTGATCAAGTGGCACGGCTGCTGGAGCAGAATAAATTTCTAATGCTTACCGGTGCTTCCGGTGAGGGAAAGTCTTCCCTGATTTATGCAGGTCTTATTCCAAATGCACGAGCGGGCTTTTTCAAAGCGAAATACACGAATTGGGTAGTCACCGATTTTCGCCCTGAACGGAGTCCTGTAAAAAACATGGCAACCGCAGTGGCCGGGACATTTGACGTACACCCTGCCACCATCGAAACAGAATTGGGCAGAGGATTTTCTTCGCTAATTGACTTGTATATAAACTCCTCTTTTTATATCGATGAAAGCGATGCGGTTTGGAAAGGATTAAATGATGCTGAGCGAAAGAACAAGACACGTTCTGCAGCCAACCTATTAATCATTGTTGACCAGTTTGAAGAGTTTTTTACCAATCCAGAAAATTATCTGAATGAATCGCCCTCACAGGATTCGCAGATCGTGGTAAATCTCGCCTTGGAGACAGCCCGTATTGCGCTGCAGCGAAACCTGCCTGTATATGTGGTCTGCACCATGCGATCAGACTATATAGGACAATGTTCGGCTTTTCGTGGACTACCGGAGTACATTGGATTCTCGCAATTTTTTGTGCCACGGCTCAAGCGTAAAGAAATAAAACAGGTAATCGAAGAGCCGGCCGTACTCAGCGGCAATCGTATCACAAGGAGGTTAGTAGAACGACTTGTTTATGATTTGGCCGATGGCATCGATCAGCTTCCTATTTTGCAACATGCTTTGCGTCAGGTGTGGCTGGCTGCTAATGATGGTCAGGAGGAAATGGATTTGATCCACTATGCCATGGTAGGAGGTATGCCATCTGATGAATTGCCTACGTCCGACAACGTACGTTATACAACATGGTTTGCTCATGTTCCAGAGAATCAGAAAAAATTCTACCAGGCTCCAGGACTGAATAATGTTATTGAAATTCATGCCAGTCGCCTATACGAAAGTGCATGGATGTATTACAATCATCTCCACCCGACACAGCCTATTACTCAAAAAGACGCTAAGCGCATCATCGCACTTACATTTGCGTGCCTTACCAAAATTGATGACAGTCGTGCGGTTCGTAACCGGATGACCTTGCTGGAGATTACAAATATTGTCAATCAGCCAAATCTCACTACCGAAGTAGTGGGTGGGGTTCTCAATTTGTTTCGCGAGAGTAATAACTCATTTATCCGGCCTTACAAGACGGATGAAGTTGAAACGCATGTGCTGCTACCCGAGACAGTGCTTGACATTACTCATGAGAGTCTCATTCGCAACTGGGCTCTTCTAAATAAGTGGGCCAATCAGGAGTTCGAATTTTTCTCCACGTTTTTGGACTTTAAAAAGCAAATGCAACGATGGAAAAGCAGTAACAAGAGTTCAGGTTTTCTATTGCCGCTAGGCCCGCTGTCTTATTTCGAAAACTGGTATAATCAATGCAAACCCAATGCTTATTGGATTGATCGGTATTCAGAAATTAAGAATGATCCCCAGCAATCGCTGCAGCAATCCAAAACGATCCTAGCTGATACTGACGAATTTATTAAGCGCAGCGCCAGCAAGGTAATGTTGACACGTGCCTTTATGAAGTACGGAGCCCGCAGGATCGCCACAGGGTTTGCGCTGCTGGCCATCGTGTTGTTCACCGGATTTTATTGGTACGATGCTCAGCGCAAAACTAATAAGAGGGTGGAAGGATTAGTAATCGAAAAAGCGCATGGCCTGCTTCAATCTAAGGAAGTCAGTGATCTTACCAAAGGTACTTATTTGCTTATCGAAGAACGTCTAAACAATGGTAGTTTGATTACGTACCTCAATGGATTACCGAACAAAAAACAACAACTGGAATTATCAATAGCAGCCTATCGATTGATTTTATACTATGACAAGCATAGCAAGCTGCCCTTAAAAACCGAACTGATGGATCGGATTGTTGTTGAACTAAAGAGTTATGATGGCAGTGGCCACAATCGCGCTACTTTGCTATTAGAACTGCAGAATCAGTTTTTGCTATTGCTTGCCTATGATGAGTATTACAATCCTTCTAGTCGGATTGCCGATGAGATTATTCCAACCCTTACCGGTCTGCAGCATGACTTGGTAATGTACTTTTTTTCAAGCTCGGCTTCGTATAAACAAATGGTGCCTACAGAATTAAACCTTGCTTTGCAGCTTTGGCTAACATTTGGTAGACCCAAGACAAAAGACATTGCCTTGATGTTATCAAAGATGTCACCGTTCGCGGATAGCACATCACGACAAATGTTTAATCGCTATTATGTAAAAGGCAATTATGAAAGTAATGGCAGAATACCGAGTGATTATAATGGTGGCTATCATACACTCGCCTCATTGTATGCTGCAATTGGAGACGGTACAAATATTATCCACTGCTTTGAACGGCTGCCGGAGTCCTATTTTACAAGCAGCTTATTCAATAATTACAATAATGTGTTGGGCTACCTCTATCAATACAATCATGTTGACCAGACAAAAGAACTATCGAAGTGGCTGTTTAATCATTTCCCTTCTGATGATCCCCTTACAGTATATCGTAATACCGTGATCCGATCAGGATATATTCCGGGACTTTTTGGCATTAATCTGATTAAAAACTTCACCCGCTCCAACACAGGCTATTTTCATGTCAACCTTGGTCTAGCAAACCGGAGTCATTTTTTTTCCATTGCTGCTGAGTATGAGCGCCTGGCAAGTGAAGTGAAGGATGCCAACGAGCGACACTATTTATTGGCTATGCACTACAAACGTGTTGCTGTTTTGTATAGCAAATATCTTTATGACCGGGGCTTACCTGTTGACCAACAGCACATGGACGGGTGGTTAGACAAGGCCTGGATGCACTTTAAACAAGTAAGCGAAGTCCACCTGGCAGGAACAGTAGTTGTTAATTATCGGTATCTAAGTGATGGAGTGCGCACAATTCAATCACCCCGTAAAATGGTTTTCCTCTATCCCGACTATCGTGATGGTGTATTTGCACATAAATTCAATTCTGATATTTTTATGCAGTATACCCTCCGAAAGGGATTGATAAAGGACTACTATGATACGCCAGAAACAATTAATCTTATACACGACTGGATTTCATCAGCACATGAAGTTTATTTTTACAGGAGGCCTGCCGAAGCAACGGGCTATTTTCAGAATGACTTTGTTTTATCAGACAGCCTTTTGTCTACCCTTCTTGATTTTGCCAAATCAGCAGAAGCAGGAATGAGTTTTGACAAGAATTTACCCTTACTCATTTTAGCCAATCGCAATTTTGAAAGAGGAAACACTGTTAAGGGAGAGGAGTACTTTAATGCTTTGGAGAAAGAAAAACTCATCAGCTCTGGCAATAAATACGAATACCTGAGCCAGACTTACTTTATCAATTCAATTATTGATCTCAGTACGCATCTTGCAACAACTGGACATAAAGAGAAATCGATGGAGATCATTGCTCTTTATGAGCCGTACATAAGGGCATTTTGCTATGCTGCAGCAGCAGATGGGCTTTATAAAACCTATCAACCCGCTGCCTTCGAATTTCTTGATTCAGCATATGCAATGGCCAATAAAGTTGATTATAATACATTAAATGGAGGTATATACGATGAACAAGATGTGAGAAGGTTTATGATTTATGTATTGGGTAAGGTAGGTGGAGAAAAGGCGAATAGATTATCGAATAGCTATACGAAGGAGTTGATCGAAATCTCAAAAGTACGGGGTACCGTAGGGATGATTTTAGGTACAGCCACCGATGGAAACTATTACACGGCACTCAGCGTCATGCCCACTACCTTAACAGAGGATCAGGAATTGGTATGTTATTACTCTATTCTTGGCCAGATCGTACGCAGTCAAAAAATAACTGATGATTGGAGAGGTATGGATGAATCACTGCTGTGGGAATTTAATTACTTTTTATCTCCTGGTTAATGAGAAAGAATATTGTTCTGTACTATTTGTTATTGTTGTTACTGGTGATGGGCGCCTTTGCTTCCATGGCGCTGAACAGCTATGGTATCTTGCTAATGAGTTATGTAGCGCTGGGTTTTGGGTTGATGTTTCTTTTTGAATTGTTTTTGCTCCTGCCCAAAGAGGAAGAAATGACAGCGACTTATAAAATAAGCCTGGCTATAGAATTGGCTGTGTTAAGTGGGCTTTGCTTGTTGTATTTTCTGCATGGCATTGCGGTAGAGTTTCCTTTTAGTTTGTTAATGAGGTTTGTCTTTTTTGTAATCTTGTTCGGAGTGAACGGTTATCACATGATTCGTGCCATGTACTATGCCAAACAAACACCCTTGAAGGTAAAGGGCAGTATTGCACTCTATTTTATGGCGTTACTTCTTTTCATTGCCAGCAGCCACTTGCCATTCATTGAGTCTTGGATAGTTATTCTGCTGGCGATTGCATGCCTGCTAAGCTTTGTTGTATTCGGTTGGTGGAAAGGTCAGGTCATTTTAAATGGTGAGGAGACCAGTGCATGGACGAAAGTAATGCAGTTTCGTAACAAGTCGGGTATTCAAGTGATTTTCTTTGCATTTGCTTCGTTCTATTTTCTACTCAGTTCGGTTCAGATACTTCCACCACTTTATAATGGCTCGTTGCCCAATGGTTACTCAAAAGTTGTTCAGCAGTGGCAGCAAGACAAATCCAAAGCCGATCCTGGTGATTTCGAGCAGGCCTATAAAAAATTTATCAAAGGAAAGTGAGTCTTTTTGTATCCTGTGCCGTCAGTGATCCGTAATTTCGGCACGATCGAAAGATTACAATGCAGCGTCAGTTAAGCGCGTGTCTTTAGCTTGGCAATGATTTCAGCCAACCGTTCCTTCTTTGGATTTTCACGAATCTTTTTGCTATGCTCCGTATGATAGCGATGTGATTCCAGAAAAGTCTTTTGTACCAGGTTCCATTCCCGCTCCGTTTCCACTATGCCTTGTGTTGTTAGTTCCTTCAGAAGCCGACTACCTGTTTCATAAAAGTCTTCACGACCTAAATAGTCAAGGTCGGCATCACACAAAACCTTTTCGAGAAGGGTAGTGGGTGATTGTGGAATATGGGTAGCTAAAATCATATTGCAAATTATTTCAATTTGCTTTTCGGTAAATCCATAAGCCGGCAGCGCCACTCGAACCATTTCAGCACCTCTCTCTTCATGCTGCCTGGGCGAGTGAATAAACCCTGCATCGTGAAAAAGTGCAGCCACCCGAAGCAGCTTAACCTCTTCTTCCCCCAAGCACTCTTCCCTGGCAATGACCATTGAAGCATTAAGCACATCATACACATGGCCAATATTATGATAGGGTAGACCCGGCATTTCTTTTTCAAGCCTCTTTGTAACGTACTTCTCTGCGCCTTCAAAATCAGGCCTACCAGAAGGCTGCTTCACAGCGCGTGATTGCTCCCGGATATTCCTTAAAAGCGGGTCTACATTCCACCAAATAAGGTCAACGTCATTTGTCTTTTTTGCTTTCTCCAGCCAATGAAGCGCTGAACTACTATCTCCAAGAGCCTGGAAGGTATAAACGATATAAATGTTTACGCCTTTCTCTTGAGCGTCACTCCGCTTGATCAATTCATCGAGAAGTTCTTTGGCATTATCAATTTCTCCAGTTCCAACATAAGAAGCCACAAGGTAGGCTACCATGGAAGGTGGTCGGATTTTTGATGTCCTAAATCCCGTGTGGATTATTTCTATGGCTTCTTCATACCGTGCAGACGTTACATAAATTCTCGCCATGAAATCATAAAGCCGTAGTACCGTAGGATACAATTGCAGTGCTTCTTTCAGCGTGCTAAGAGCTTCCTCGTATCTGTTCAGCAGATATAAACTGATGGTCTGGTAGTTGAAATAGGCTACTGTTAGCGGATCGATGATTTTTGCTTTTTCCACGAACTGAAGTGCCTCCTTGAAGCGGCCTGCCATATTCAGTAAATAGCTATAGGTGTAAAATACCATCGCATTATTGGAATTCAGTTCAATAGCCGTGGTGAGGAATTTTTCAGAAGACCCGAAATTCTTTAAAATAAAAAATTCCACAAAGGCTTTCGTGAGATAGTCATTGTCAGTAGGCCCTCTTTTCCACGCTTCGTTTAAGTATAACTCAATGTGTTCTTGTGCTTCATGCGGTGAAAGGTCCCCATTCCAGGACATTCTCGCGGAGTAGGAACTGGCAAGATTGGAATAAGCTTCTTTGAAGTCAGGATCTTTGGCGATGGCCTGTTTATAATATTCTGTTGCGGTTCGATAGCCATCGACACTCCATTGATTAAAGGAATGACGACCCTTTAGAAAAAGATCATAGGCTTCAAGGTTTTTTGTCGGAACTTCTTTGAGCTTTTCTGTTTGCTGTGGGTTAATGGAGGAGTTAAGTTCTTTCGCCACCACCTCGGCTATGCTACCCTGAATCTCAAAAATATCATCCTTGTCTTCCACAAACACTTTTGACCAGATATGATCGTCTTTTTGCGCATCAATCAATTGAACATTGACACGCACTTTATTGCCGTGTGATTGCGCACTTCCTTCCAATATAAATTTGACACCCAGCTCAGTTGCTATCTCGGGAGCCGATTTGGTTGTCTTCTTATAACGCATGATTGAGGTTCTTGAAATCACACGCAAGTTTTTCAGGCTGGCAAGCTGCACTAAAATATTCTCCGTGATGCCGTCAGCAAAATAATCCTGAGAGGCATCCTGCGCTAAACTCACGAAAGGAAGAACAGCAATTGATTTATCGTTTAACCCAGAAGCTAGTTTTTCTTCTATTGCCGCAATGGGCAGGGGAGAAGGCTCTCCACCTTGATTGCCTGATTGGCCCGGCCTGTCTGGAAACCGGATGCCATTCGTAATCTCTTTAATGGCATTGGCAACTTTATTCATCTGATCGCGGTACGACAATCGATTCAGGTTGTCTTCTCTTCTGTCGTCAGCACGCAAAGGCCGATTTACTCCCGGTGATTTAAAAATAAATTCAATGGACCGGAGTATCCCACCTAATTCATTTGTAAAAACTGCGATGTCATGCGTATCAAGATCATGAATTTTTATGGGCAGGATCCTACTGGCCACATTTCCATTGTTAAGTCTAATGTCGCGGCCAAATTGGTCTTCCTTTGCTACTTTATTGAATGCACATAACTCATGTTGCCAGGCAAAGCTTTTTGTATCGCAATAAGTCTGGGAGAGAATGGGAATAAAGATGAGACTCTTCAACTTGCTCTCAAGACTTTTGTCCACAATGTGAGTTTCAAGCAATCCATCGTATTCGTTGGAGTCAAAGTAGATGCTGATATCTTCTTTGAAGGTCGCCTCCAATTCAGTCTTCAATGCGCTCACGAATTCGGTTACCCATCGATCGCCCTTATTGTCTTTGTGACGATAGCTTATGAAGATGTCGCTATGGTATCCTGGAATTAATGAAGGCATAGCAAAAGATTAACAGATGATATGCCACTGTTGAGAGAAGTACAGTAGGTGAGGAGAGTATCTACATCAGGCATTACCCAAAAATAACACTTTTACTTTCACCAGCCGATATACTTAGCAGGGATTCAATGAGTAGCGGGACAAAAGAAATGTGCCATTTTCAATCCATTACATTATAGATAGTAACGGGATTGGCCTTATTCTTTAACCTTACTTCATTCACCCTGGTGCAGCTAAGGGATTGCTTAATTTTTCATACGCAGTGTCATTGATGATGATTTGGCCAGGGGCTGCCACTGACTGTAGTCGTTGGGCGGTATTGACCACATCGCCAATCATGGTATAGTCTCAGAAGATTTGAAAGGCGGACTTTGGTTTGGATCCACCAATCATGGTTTAATGCATCGCGCAAAAAACGAGTCTACTTTTAAACCCATAACCCCTGGTCAAAACGCCTCTCTTTCCAAAAATTAAGATATGGATTTTAATCCCAATTTTCGCCACAGAGGGAGAAAATAGGCTTCTTAAGCGCCTCTGAAGCCGAAGCGCATTCGGTAAGGAATCGGAATCACTAGATCGATCCGATTTTATAGATCTCCTGCTCCTGGCGGGTTTCGGGCAGGATAAACTTTCCGGCAAAGTCGATGGAATAATTTTGGATGCTTAAGGCAAGTTCCATTGCATAAGGTGCACTGGAATGCACTTCATCTGCAATGGCATGTGTGTGGATTTGGTGGACGATTGCAACAGCAGTTCCTTCTATCTTTTTTCCAATGCCGCTCTCTACAGGATCGATCGTCACCGGCCCAACATGCAAACTAATTTTCAGGTTACCTTTTTTATTGAATCGACTCATCAGGCCGGAAAGAATCTTTGTGAGTTCCGTTGTGCCTTCTACGGTGCTGTACGCGACAAGCAAGACATCGCCATCCCAAATCAATCCTATGGGCAGTGGAGACTGACTTTCGATCTTAGCCAAAAGCGATTTCAGTAATAACTCTTTTTGATCCGAAGAAGTTTCAGGAAAATCAGCCATGAGCAGATAGGCCACGGGTCGGTTCATTTCTTTTGCAGACTCTATAGTCGCTTCGGGTGAAAAAGCTACCGGATTAACAGGAGAAGATGTATTGAAGCTATCGGGATTAACATTAAGTATCGTAGTAGGGTAGGGCCACATCTTTAACGTATCCCGTGTGCCACCTTGCTTTCCTTTTAAATCCATAGCGGATAACAAGGTGATGAGATGCGGTTTGGTGTGACTGGAATCGCTTCGCATGATAGCGGCACCAAAAATAATTCCGGATTGAAGGAAAAAAAGATCATCGTAGCCCTCGTAGGATTCTTGAGTAATAAACGTCACGGGAAATCTTTTGATCAGACGCTCAAATCGCTCTACCCATTCCTCACCGGCAAATCGAACACTTGCCTTCAGAAAATCATTCTTATCGAAAGGCAAAAACAGATTGACTTCACCTCCCGCTTCTTCCATGGCTTCAGCAAACAAGATATCTCCACCGCAGGCCAGTGAACAATAGCCGATCTTTGCATTGATCGATGCGATACTGCTGGCCAACGCCTCCTTTACTTTCGCTTCGATGCTGGCCGGAAACCGACTTTGTTTTCGTGTTGGATGATCGATCATGTGACCGACAAAAGCGGCTACCGTGGGCGGTTTAAATATTTTTAATAATTCGCTGGGAATAGCGACATAATGATTCAACAGCCAAAGCTGATTATAGATGCTATTGATTTTTCCCCAGTCGGAAGTAACCATTCCCCGGGCAAGGGTATAAAGCTCTTTCGCTTTCTCCCTATTTTTTGAAATAAGAAATGCTTCTGCCAGGGTTGCTACTTCCCAAAAACTATCATGACTACCTTCCAGCAGACTGATCACTTCCTGCGCAATTTGCTGGCCTTGTTTAGATTGACCAGCAATGGCAGACATGGTCGCTGCGTTGATGCCCGTATAATAGCTCTTGGTGAAGGTGAAATTTTTTAAATAGGTATCTCTGGAGAGTACTGCATACCGCGGCTCTTTTGTTTTGATAAATAGTTCTTTGTAGATGCCTCCTAAGATTCCTGCTGTTTCCGGATCATCTTGAGATTTCTTGTAAATGGGCTCCAGGAAGTGCATGGCCGCCTCTGGCACACCACACTTGGACATCGCTAAAGCATATAACTGTTGTACACGAAGCGACTCTGAATCAACAAGCAAGGCAGCTGCCTTTGTACGTGCTTCAAAATACCTGCCCTGACTAATGAGGTCTTCAATTTGTTGAATCACACTTACCAATAATTACGTTCAGTCTTTTTGGCTTTCACCACCATCTCGTAGTAAAAACAAGCACACTAAATGTAAGCTATATTTTGAAATCTTAATACAGCAGGTCACTATTTGATTTCCGTTAAGAGACTTTTATTATTGTTCTCCATCATCATCCACCCATACAATGTCCACCGGGATGTTCTGCTTTCTGATCTCATTCACAAAATGAGCTGTTCCACCTACGGCTGCTTCTTCATCGTGCCGCATGAGCGCGAGGGCAAGTACGTTTTCTTCTCTTTGTGCTAAAGCATACTCTAAAATTTCCTTATTGCAATCAGAATATGCCTGACCCGTTGTTTCTGTGTGATCCAGATATTTCAAATCTGTCACCAGCAATAATAGTCGCTCAAATTCATTTCTCCATTCTTCCGGATTTTCGTCCGGCATTCCTTTCAAATAGTTGACCGAAGTGGAAATGAAGCGCTCTTTCTCAAAGGGTATAAAGACCGTCAGCGGAATCTTTCGTTTAAGAATCTCATCCGCAAAAAGCATATCACCTCCGGCCGCCAGGCTACATACCGCGCATGAAATGTTTTTTGTAAGAAGGGCCTTATCAATATAGATGCTAATCAACGTTCGCGCATCTTCCAACATGTCGTGTGTAAAGCGGCTATCCGTACGATTAGCTGCATCCAGTAAGTGTCCCGTAAAAAGGAGAATAAATTTATCAGTGACGTTACGTTTATCCGCAGGCATTCAATAAGAAAACCAAATATAATAATTTGATCACTTCAAATAGTTGTGTTTTGAAATACCAAACTGTAGTTTCAATTAAAGTGCGTAAATAGGGTATGTAATTTAGAAGTATCAAATCATTAAAGAGTAGGAATGGAAGTACAACTGAAGAGATCGCTTACACCCGCCATGGTTTGGGGCCTGGGTGTTGGCTATGTAATTTCCGGTAACTTCTTTGGTTGGAATCTTGGACTGGAGAAAGGAGGGACGCTCGGCTTAGCGATTGCCATCTTCTTTATCATTATCCTTTACATCACTTTCACTTTTAGTTATACGGAACTAGCCTGCTCCATACCTAAAGCAGGCGGTGCCTTTGATTATGCCAACCGTGCTTTTGGGAGAGAGATTGGATTCATTACAGGTATGGCACAGAACATTGAATTCATTTTTGCACCCCCGGCTATTGCCTTCGCTATTGGCTCGTACGGAAATATCTTCTTCCCCGATATATCGGTAATGGTTTTTTCAATTGCCGCCTACTTACTTTTTGTGACGCTTAATATCTCAGGCGTGAAGGTAGCCGCTACTTTCGAACTCGTTGTCACGGTGCTGGCTGTGGCAGCATTACTTTTCTTCAGCCTACTTACCTTTCCTAAATTTCAATTTAGCCACTTACAACAGAATGCTTTACCCTTTGGCTATGCGGGAGTGATGGCAGCAATTCCTTTTGCAATCTGGTTTTTCTTGGGCATTGAAGGCGTGGCCAACCTGGCGGAAGAGGCCATCAATCCCAAGCGCACTATATTAATAGGGTTTGGTTCGGCCATTGCCACTTTGGTGGTTTTATGTGTCATCACATTTACCAGCTCAGTAGGTGTAGCAGGGTGGGAGGCAATTGTTTTCAAGGCAGATGGATCTACTTCCGATTCACCTTTGCCGTTGGCATTAGGGTTTATTGTTGACAGTAGCAGTTGGAGCTATCGGATCTTACTGATCGTAGGACTATTTGGGTTGATTGCATCGTTTCATGGATTAATGCTCGCGGCTGGCCGATCAACCTATGAGTTTGGTCGGGTGGGATATGCCCCATCGTTTCTTGGAAAAGTTCATTCAAAATTTCAAACTCCTGCCAATGCACTCATCATAAACATGATGCTGGGATTGCTTGCTTTATTCTCCGGCAAGACGGGTGAGATTATCACGATTTCTGTTTTCGGTGCACTTACACTTTATAGTATCTCCATGCTATCTTTATTACGGCTGCGCAAAACTGAACCTGACTTGTTGAGACCTTTTCGCGTACCACTTTATCCCCTCTTTCCGCTGCTGGCCCTGGCCATCGCATCGTTCTCATTTGTGGCTATAGCAATTTATAATCCACAACTGGCAGTTATTTATTTTTTGATAATTGGGCTAAGTTATGGGATATTTAGACTCTGGAATTCAAGAAAGCCCCATGAACACTCAGCAAATTCGTAAGTACGTAAAAGATCATCCTTCCGGGAGAGTAAAGATTGCTTACGCGGATATTGATGGAATCTTGCGGGGCAAGTACATTTCTGCTGAAAAATTTCTTTCCTTCTCAGAGGGTCAAACTACTTTTTGCGATGTCGTCTTTGGCTGGGATGCCAATGACGCGGCCTATGACAATGGAAAGTATACGGGCTGGCACACAGGTTATCCTGATGCTCCAGCGCGATTGGATCTAACTACGTTTAGAAAAATTCCGTGGGAAAATGATACTCCATTTTTCTTAGGAGAAATCATTGACACCAAAGGAAACCCCGCCTGGGTTTGCCCCCGACAATTGCTTAAAAAGATTTATGCTGATTCAAAGCGTGAAGGATTCACTCCTTTTTTCGCGCAGGAATTTGAATGGTTTAATTTTCAGGAGACGCCTCAAAGTGCACGGGAGAAGAATTACATAAACCTGACACCGCTTACTCCGGGAATGTTTGGATATTCCATTCTGCGTACCTCATTGGAGAATCCCTTCTTCTCCGATTTATTTGATCTTCTAACAAAGTTTGACATTCCGGTCGAAGGCCTTCATACAGAAACGGGACCGGGTGTTTTAGAAGTCGCCATTCAATACTCAGGTGTCATCGAAGCAGCAGATCGGGCTACGCTATTCAAAACGGCAGTGAAAGAAATCGCTTACAAGCATGGCATCATGGCCACGTTTATGGCGAAGATCAGTGAGAACCTTCCGGGCTGCGGTGGACATGTGCATCAAAGCCTTTGGGACAAAGTGGCGAAGAAAAACCTTTTCTATGAAACCAAAGAGAAGAACCACATGAGCGAATTAATGAAGAGTTATATAGCAGGGCAACTATATTGTCTGCCGCATCTTCTGCCGATGTATGCGCCTACCATTAATAGCTATAAGAGATTGGTGGAAGGAGCATGGGCACCCACCACATTAACCTGGGCAGTCGATAATCGTACGGTTGCCTTGCGCGTTTTATCGAGTGGAAGCAAATCATGTCGCCTAGAGACAAGAGTAATTGGCTCAGATGCCAATCCATACTTAGCTATGGCGGCCGCCTTAGCTTCTGGTTTATATGGCATAAAGAAAAAACTAAAATTAAAACAACCTGCTACAGTAGGTAACGGCTATCAGGATTTCTCCAACGGTACATTGCCCGGCAATCTTCATGAAGCAACGAAGCTGATGAAAGCTTCACCGGTGGCAAAAGAAATTTTAGGAGAACAGTTTGTAGAACACTTTACCCAAACCCGGGAGTGGGAGTGGAGACAGCATTTAAAAGCGGTAACCGATTGGGAATACAAGAGATACTTTGAAATAATTTAATCAACGTCATTTCGAGCGTGAGCGAGAAATCCATCAATTTGATCTCCGTAACTATAAGTTAGTAACCATTTTTCTCAAGCATGACCCTCGATAAAATCTATCAATACAATTTTCCAACCACCATTCGATTTGGTGCAGGTTCAAGTAACGAGTTGCCAGATTATCTTATTAAGAATAATCTCTCAACGCCACTGATCGTCACCGATTCAACAGTAGCCCAGCTTCCCTTCTTCAAGAAAATTGTCGAAGGGCTAAAGGCCAAAAATATTTCGGTCGAAGTATTTTCCGACATTCATAAGAATCCAGTGAAGTCGGATGTATACAAGGGAACAGATGCCTATGATGGAACGCATCGGGATTCGATCATTGGTATTGGCGGGGGGGCAGCACTGGATGTAGCGAGAGCCATTTTATTGCGCGTTCATCATCGTGAGGATTTATTTAAGTACGATGACCTGATTGGAGGTGATATTTATGTTACCAATGATGTTCCTCATTTTATTACCATCCCAACGACAGCGGGTACCGGAAGTGAGGTAGGAAGAAGCGCTATCATTGCAGATGATGTAACCCACCAAAAGAAGATTCTGTTTTCTCCTAAGCTATTAGCAAAAATTATTTTCGCTGATCCATTATTGACGATGGAATTGCCACCCTTTATCACAGCGGCCACGGGCATGGATGCACTGACGCATAACATGGAAGCCTACATTGCTAAAATGCCACATCCACTTTGTGAAGGGATTGCCTTGGAAGGAATTGCATTAATTGGTCAAGCCTTAGAAACTGCGGTGAACAAACCCGACTTAGAATCGCGCAGTAAAATGTTGATCGCCTCGTTGATGGGTGCGGTGGCTTTTCAGAAGGGCTTGGGTGTTGTTCATTCTCTGGCACACCCGCTTTCGTCCTTGTTGGATACTCATCATGGATTAGCCAATGCCGTGAATATTCCGAATGGAATGGAATTTAATATTGAGGGGTTTGAGGATAAGTTTAAACGAATGGCCGGCACACTTGAGTTAAAAGACCGATCCGGTAAAGGAGTAGTTAAGTACCTGGTCGACCTAAACTCCAGGATCAATATTCCTCACACGTTGAGTGCCATTGGAGTGAAGCCAGAGCATATAGAAACGTTGGCTGATTTAGCCTTTGCTGATTTTGCTCATCCCAATAATCCCAAGCCGGTAAGTCGGGAAGATTTCAAACAACTCTACCTGAAGGCTTTATAAATGAAGAAGATTACCATCGGTGTGGCTGACTGCAGCAAGTATGAAAAGTATGCTTCCTGGATTTCGCATGAGTCAGGTGTAGAAGTAATTAAACTCAGCCATTCATTAAATGACATTGATAGCATAAAACGCTGCAAGGGAATTTTACTGACAGGTGGAGAAGATGTGCATCCTCGTTTTTACAAACAGCCTGAGCTACTTCAATATTGTTATCCCGATGATGTGGACGAGAGACGTGATGAATTTGAATTAGAAGTAATAGAATACACGCAGCGTCAAGGTTTACCGCTACTTGGTATTTGCCGGGGCTTGCAAATTGCAAATGTTTTCTTTGGTGGGACATTAATTCCCGATTTACCCTCCTTCGGAAAACATAATCATTCGAAATTTGGAGAAGGTAAGGACCGTTACCATTCTGTCTCCATCGATTCCCAAAGTCAGCTCTCCAAAATTACAACATTGACCATTGGCGAAGTAAATAGCGCTCATCACCAGACAGCAAATCATGTTGGCAAAGATTTGGTGGCAAATTGTTTTTCTAGTGAGGGTGTAATTGAAGGTTTGGAACGTATTCAACCCGACGGCAAGCCCTACCTGATGCTGGTACAATGGCATCCCGAACGAATGAATGATCAGACAAATCCATTAACTGCTGCCATTAAGAAAAATTTTCTAGATGAAGTAAGAAGTTTATAGTTAAGCTAATGAGAATTATCAATCCCGCCACCGAAGAAATTATTTCCGAAGTTTCTGAAGATACCAGAGAGTCGCTGGCAAAAAAAATAAATCATCTTAAAGCTGGCCAGGTTGCCTGGCATCACGTTGGGCTTAAAGAAAGAATTCGGGTAATTCAATCCTTTTCAGATTTATTGGAGAGCAACATCGAACATCTCGCCTCGGTATTGACATCAGAGGTAGGCAAACCTCTTCAGCAATCGCGCAATGAGATAAACGGTGCAAGAACCAGAATAAAGTGGTTAACGGAGAATGCTGAAAAGTATCTGGCAGATGAAGTAATGACTCATGAAAAAGGGTTGACCGAGCGTATTTCCTATGAATCGTTGGGTGTAGTTTGCAATATTTCAGCGTGGAACTATCCTTATTTGGTAGGCACCAATGTTTTTGTTCCGGCTTTACTGGCCGGAAATGCGGTGATGTACAAGCCCTCTGAATATTCAACCTTAACGGGATTAGAAATAGAGAAGCTACTCAAACAAGCCGGAGTTCCTCAGGATGTATTTCAAGTTGCTCTTGGCGCCCGTACCGTTGGTGAAATGTTGTTAGACCTTCCCTTCGATGGCTATTTCTTTACGGGTTCTTATAAAACGGGAAAATACATTTATGAAAAGGTAGCACCGAAGATGGTTCCCTGCCAGTTGGAGCTGGGCGGAAAAGATCCCTTGTATGTGGCGGACGATATTGCAGATATAAAAGCGGTGGCCGCAGGCACTGCCGATGGTGCATTCTATAATAACGGACAAAGCTGTTGTGCCGTGGAACGGGTCTATGTGCATGAAAAAGTCTATGATCGATATGTGGATGAATTTTTGAAAGAAGTCAAATCATGGAAGACAGGCCCACCAACAGAAGCGGGTGTATACATCGGGCCATTGAGTAGAAAAGAACAAGTGAATTTTTTGGAAGGGCAGGTAAAGGATGCGATTGAAAAAGGAGGGAAGCTGGAAGCCGGTGGCAAGTCTATCGCAGGCAAAGGTTTCTATTTTGAACCTACGGTGATTACCAACGCAAATCATCACATGAGTTTGATGCGGGAAGAGTCCTTTGGTCCTGTCATTGGGATCATGAAAGTGAAAGGCGATGCAGAAGCAATTCAGTTGATGCAGGATACAGAATACGGCTTAACGGCAGCCGTGTATAGCGCCAGTCAATCAAGAGCAGAGAACATATTAAGTCAAATCAATTCCGGTACGGGCTATTGGAACTGTTGCGACAGGGTGAGTGCGGCTTTGCCCTGGAGTGGAAGACAGCATTCTGGATTTGGCGCTACCTTATCGCATGCCGGGCTAAGAGCTTTTACAAAACCTAAAGCGTTTCATCTAAGAGGTTAAGAATTTCTACTTTTTTCTTCTTACTTCGAAGCTATTTGGACCTGCAAGACCTCTCCCCATCCAATGACTATGCTTTGGCTAATAGAGTAGCTCCCCTCTCCTAGGGAGAGGGGAAGGCAAACTTTCCCACCTCACAAGCTTGGATGGGTGAGGCTTAAAGTGACAATTTGAAATGCATACCTTTCAATTTATTGAGACGCGACAATTTGAAATGCAGCCCTTCAAAACTCTACCAATTTTGTAGACCAATCTCCTATCTTTGTGAATCAATTGCCACTGAATGGAAATTCTTTACAAACCCTGGCCCTGGTATATCGCGGGCCCTCTCATTGGACTTACCGTTCCTTTGCTCTTATTATTGGACAACAAACGCTTCGGCATCTCTTCCACATTGCGACAAATTTGTGCTGCTTGTGTGCCTGCCGGTATTCCGTTCTTAAAATATGATTGGAAGAAAGAGAGCTGGAATCTCTTTTTTGTCGGAGGCATATTTATTGGTGGCTATCTGGCAGGAAACCTTTTTGGCAATCCACAACCTGTAGCGCTGGCACCAGCGGCACTGGAGACAGTCCACTCCTGGGGCATCACGCAATCCAATGGATTGATGCCTGAAGGTATATTCAACTTCCAAAGTTTGCTTACCCTAAAGGGATTTTCATTAATAGTGGTAGGTGGTTTTCTGGTGGGCTTTGGAACACGCTATGCAGGTGGGTGTACTTCTGGTCATGGCATCTTTGGATTATCTAATCTTCAATGGTCTTCACTGGTAGCGACTATGTTATTTTTTGTTGGAGGCATCGTTGTCAGCAACTGGATACTTCCTTACATTCTTCAGTTATGAAGAACATCAAATTTATTTTTGCCGGAATCTTTTTCGGCATTGTGCTTACGAAAGGTGAAGCCATTTCCTGGTATCGCATGCAGGAGATGTTTCATTTTCAAAGTTTTCACATGTTTGGTATTTTTATGACAGCCGTCTCGGTAGGAGTACTGTCGATATTTCTGTTAAAGAAATTCAACGTCAAAACTTTGAAAGCCGAACCTGTTTCCATTCCGGATAAGACATTCCACAAAGGGATTATCTATGGAAGTTTAATCTTTGGTTTTGGTTGGGCATTGACGGGTGCTTGCCCCGGTCCATTATATGCGCAGTTAGGTTCAGGTGTGTGGGTAGCGATGGTTATGATTGCTTCAGCACTGTTTGGAACGTGGACGTATGCTTTGTTAAGAGAGAGGTTGCCGCATTAGCGAGATGCAGCAGAGGGTGCACAATACCACCCAATATAGGCGGGTATATGCACCATTTCTGATGATATATGCGATATATATGCACCAAGGTGCATATATTCGCTAGTTGGTGGTAATTCTTTCAAGGACACACAGACATGAACCCTCAATTATTCATCTACAGGATTTCTCACTTAAGCAAGGACAGCCATTTGACTTATTGTGGGGTTGCATTTCCCATCACTGACAAGGGGGACTTTTTAACATGTTATCACGTCCTAAATCAAAAGATGGAGACTGGTGACACTATGGTTATTTATGATAACGAGAGACAAATGTTTCAAACAATTGAGGATAATGTAATTCATGAGGCGACTAGAGACGTTTCTATCTTAGTTAATCCTCTAAGGAGACCTAAGAGCGAGTATTTACCCCTATTGGACCCAAAGGAAATATTAACTGGTGAGGACGTTTATACTTACGGGTACTATAAGAACATGTGGAACAAGGGAAACATTGACAATGGATATTTTAAAGGTAACGTTGTAAATATTTTACCAAATTCATTAGCTGGCGGAGAAATGTGTTTGACGACTTCATTTCCGATTATTGAAGGACTCTCGGGTTCACCACTAATGACATATCATAACGGGGTTAAACTTGTTGGCCTTAACCTTGGTAATAATCAACACAGAGTTCAACAATCTGTGGTATCGGAGTATAAGGACGAAAAAAAAACATTTTCAAGAAACTACAAGTAGAATTGTGGAGTTTGGTATTTCATTACATCCAACGCCAATAATTGACTCGTTGACGAGAAACAATATTAAAGGCTTTCTTGTGACGAATCAGGAAGTAAAAATAAACGGACTGTGAAAGAACTACCGCCAACAAAGTGTATAAAACATAGCGCTGGTTCAGTGTTGCATTATAGTTTTCGTTTCTTAATTTCGTTCACGCACGTGGGACAGAACGCAGCAGGTCGCTAAAGCCATTCCTTCGTCATTCGGCTTTAGCTCCTAAACCGCGCTACGTTTTATACACCAGCGTTAGCGGTCATGCTATAGCAGCAACTCCACGTGTCTACATAGGACTATCAATAGTTTTCGTATTCAGCCACTAATAATGTCGCATTCGCACTGCAATGACAGCATATCTTTTGACGTGATTTGTATCACAAATAAAACAGCAACACTATGAGAAAAATAATCGTCTTGGAATTTATTACATTAGATGGAGTTATACAAGCAGGTGGTGGCCCTGATGAAGACAAATCAGGCGGTTTCAAATATGGTGGTTGGGCTGCACCGTATAGTGATGAAGTTTCCGGTAGGATTATGCAAAAACAAATGGAACCTGCAGATCTTCTTTTGGGCAGAAAAACATTTGAAATTTGGGAAGCCTACTGGCCTGTACATACTGACTTTTGGCCGGGTATCAATGATGTCACAAAATACGTCTTGTCAAAGACCGTGAAAAAGTCAGATTGGAAAAACTGCGTCTTTCTCAAAAACCTAGCTGCTATCAAAAAGCTCAAAAATTCAAAAGGCCCTGATATTAAAATCTGGGGCAGCAGTAAGCTGGTTCAGTTACTACTTAAGAATGATTTAGTAGACGAACTCTGGCTCAATATTCATCCGGTGACGCTTGGTAAAGGAAAAAAATTGTTTGACGATAGCGTAGTCCCGGCAGCATTTACATTAACAGAGTGTACTATTACACCAAGTGGCATTATTATGGCCAATTACAAGCGGGCTGGAAAAGTCAAGATGGGTACTATGGGATCTTAAGAGAAAGAAAATAAGGGAAAAGCAATACGAAAGAGTTAAGTGAAATCCATAGACCAGGAAACTAAACAAAACAACAATATGAAACTCACAGCAAAATCATTAAAGACTTTAAGTGTGATATTTTTGGCTTTAGCACTTTTTGGTATTGGTTATACAGTTGTCTACGAATGGAGAAGCGATAATAAAGCTCTCTATTCTGGTTCATCATTTACCTTGGCCTTGATTTCAAGTTTCTTTGGTATTTTAGCAAAAAGAAAGAAAGACCAAGAGTCAAAAGGCGTTTGAAATTCGTCAATTTCATTTGGCTGGTTCGGGGTTTTAGTTTCATAATTTCGTTCGCACACGTGGGACAGATTAGCCCAAGCCGGCAAAATTTGACGACAATAAATAATAAATTGTAACTCAACTTTATCTTCTGACATTAAAGACTAAACCCATAAATAAATTTGCATTCTATTCTCTGTACTTTTCAAAAATTCAAAAACTCAAATCTATCATGAAAAAATTGAGACTCTTTATCAACTTAATTGCAATTGGACTAATACTTACAGCATGTTCAAACAGTCAATCGGGTTCAAAGAACGACACGACTCCCAAAGACTCAACTAAAGAGACATTTTCCATTAACACTTTAGTGGAAGAATTACAACAAACTCCGGATTCAGTCATTGCTCAATTAAATAGGCAACATCACAGTTTGAAAGTGCTTGAAAGACGGACTGTACCTGGCCCATTTACACCTCCAAAAATGAAATATTACTCGGAGTATGCGGTGACATTAGATAAGTTACCAACAATTAATCCTGGACCTGGAGAATACGTTCATGTTATGGAAGGACAACGAAATGGATATAACCTAACAATTGGTATTACGGAGACTTTCCCAGGAGGAGCTCCTCCAATGCATTCTCATGAAGGTGAGGAGTCACATGTCTTACTTGAGGGAGATGTTGTTTATGCTCTTGGAGATACTCTCTTCACAATAAAAGGTCCTTATGTTGTTAACATTCCAGCAGGTGTTCCGCATGCATTTAAGAATATCGGAAATAAGACAGCCAACCTTGTTGTTATATTTCCCACTAACATATGGAAATATGATGTGTTGGATTTCTTCCCTTTTGAAGGCAAGGAGTTTCCTTCTGACAAATTTGACAAATTCAAGAAACAATAGTTATAAAAATAGTGGAGAATAACGTTTAAAATCCTTGAGTGAAATCAAAATTTTATTCTCGTAGTCAAAGTTGACTTTGGGGCTCAAATGAAAAAACGACTCAAAAAAAATGGAGTTGGTTTCGTTGACAGTAGACAAATCGAGGTCATCAAACCAATCGACATGAAAAGTAAAGATAGATGTGAAGTACGGGACGAACTAAACTGTTGCCGGCAAGCCCTTCGGGCAGAGAAATTTGCATAGAAAATTTGTACATTTGGACTATGTATCGAGTAAAGGATTACATAAATATTGACAAGGAAATACTATCAGGGAATCCTGTTTTTAGGGGGACAAGAGTTCCCATTCAAACGCTTTTTCAGCCCTTGTTGGTGTTGCGCGGAGGCATGCGAGAAGTTCACCAACAAGAAGGGATGCACAATGTAGCCATGGAGCGAGGAGGTCACAGCATGTTGGTGAAGAACCGAGAGAAAAGCTACCGCATTAAACCTGAGCTGTTGATGATTTTACCAACGTGATAAAGTAGACGGTGACAATCAGGGTTGAGAAACCTGTTACCAGAAATGTTGTGACAGCCCCAAACTGAAACCACACAAGCCCTGCCACAGAGCTGGCAAGCATGGCACAGATGCTTTGAAAGCCTGAGTACGTTCCGATAGCCGTTGCCGTATCTTTCTTGTCTGTCACGTTACTGATCCAGGCTTTTGAAATTCCTTCCGTGGCAGCGGAATATATTCCATAAAGAAAAAACAAACCAAAAAATATGTAGCGGTGTGTACTTATGGCCATCCCGAAATAAACGATTGTAAAAAGTACCAGGCCGATAAGGAACATTTTTTTTAATCCAATCTTATCAGCAATTGTACCTAATGGAAAGGCAAACAAGGCATAAACGAGATTGTAGAAAATATAAATACCAACGACCGATGTATCATTCAGTCCTGCCTGCTTTGCCTTGAGCAATAGAAAGACATCTGAACTATTGAATAGCGTAAAAGCCAGAAGTCCGATGACAAGCTTACGGTAGGCTGCGGGACTTTGTTTCCAATACAAGAGAAATGAAAAAAAAGAGATAGCAGTTTTCTCTTTAGAATTAATGGCTACTTTATCGTGGAGAAGAAATGTGGCACCAATAGCAATAAGTCCCGGAAGAAAAGCAATCAGGAACAATGTCTTATAATCATTCGGATAGTAGTAAAGATAGAGCAATGCCAGGGAAGGGCCAGCTACCGCGCCAAGGGTATCCATGGAGCGGTGAAGACCAAATACTTTTCCTTTGGTGGCAGGCGTTGCCTCATCGGAAAGGATTGCATCTCTGGCTCCCGTACGCAAACCTTTCCCAAAGCGATCCACGGTCCGGGCAAAGAATATCCACAGTGGATAAACAAACAATGCCATCATAGGCTTGGAGATAGTACTCAACGTGTAGCCAAGCTGAACAAACGGCACGCGCTTGCCGGAGTTGTCAGAAAGTTTACCAAAATATCCTTTGCTCAATCCTGCTGTGGCTTCGGCAACACCCTCCAATATTCCAATTAGTACTATGGAAAACCCAATCGACTTAAGATAAATCGGCAGAATAGGGTACAGCATTTCACTGGCCATGTCGGTAAACAAACTGACTACGGATAAAACCCAGACGGTTTTAGAAATGTATTTCAACTCATTTATAACTTACTAATGTTGTATTAGTCTAATCATTTGTCTTCTTCTCTTTCCACCTGCAGAATATGGAGCAATCGATGGATTATAGGCGCGAAGAAAACTGCTGTTACACTTAAGAATGCGACCCCACTATAGAGGGCATAAAAAGAGGAAAAAAGTTTTGCACTGTTGGTATTCATTTCCATCACAGGGCCCATTCCGGTTAAGATCATGGCTGCCATATGAAAACTGTCAATCCAGGCAAGTTCTGCGATGAGGTGGTATCCAATAGTTCCAATGCTGAGTGAAATAACTATAAGGAGGCTTGAAAATAGAGTATAGCGTCCCAGCCTTGCAAAAAAATGCGACAAAGGCAGTACTCTTTGCTTTCTATGTTCGAGTTTCATTTTGTGGGATATTGAGAAGATTGACGTGCTGCCGCATTACACAAAACTAATTCAATTTTTTAATCAGGCTATTGAATTATTTGCTTCAGATAAAGGAAAGAGGCATGGTTAACCAGTGAGTCCTCAATAGTATTGTTTAACCCAGATTATGCATTAGGATTAAAGTCACAACTCAATAACTGACGAATTCTTCGAATTGTCAGGTGATGACGCCTTGGGTCACACCCTGACTGAAACGTCATGGGGTTTAACCTTGACAATGAAAATCACAGAAAGGCTTGCTATGGCATTAATTGTAAGCTGGTGATTTTCATTCGTCAAATTATGCAATAGAATTTCTATTGCATAATTACAGTTTAAAATTCCCAACTCGCCCCAACAACGGGTAACAGGCCAAACCAATGGGTATTGTCAACCGTGCTGACATACCCACCCTTGCCATCGGGTATTAATGCACCGTTGTCATCAGTTACACCCAAATCGAATTTTCTCAAATTGAAATGGTTATATACATTGATCACGTGCAGAAAGATTGATACTCTGCTGTTTAACATTTGGAAGTGTCGGTTGATGCGGAAATCCATCCGGTGATAGGCAGGGTATTGCACACCGTTGAACTCCTCATGTTTTTGATAAAACTGTAAGTTGCCATTGGGGATGATCGCCAAGGTCTCTTGCCCAAGTAGATTTGTATCCGGCAATTTTTGCGAGACGTAAGTATAGGTTGTTCGAGGCCAACCTTTATAGAATTGCCAGGACAAACTAAAATGCCATTCCTTCTTCATTCTATAATTCACGTCTGCATAGATGGTGTGGAACTGGTTGTTCGGACGCAATTGCTTGTCTGTTTTTTCAATAAACAGACCATCGAATTCGATGTTATTTATTTTGTCTTCTGCACGTGCCATGGCATAACTAAACCACCATGAAATCTTTTTACCCAAATCATACTTCATGAAAATTTCAATCCCTTTTGCTGACGCGTTTTTTAAATTGAGCTTTACCACATCGTTGCGGGATTCGGGAAAAGTCTCCCATGGGTCACGCAGATTTTGGTAGATCGAGCTTATCCTTGAGATGTCTTTATAATAGGTTTCGACACGAAGGCTTACACCCTTTTTAAACAAATGCTCAAAACCCAGGACGTAATGCGTTGACAGTTCAGCAGGGTTGAATGCTGTACCATTGTGGTTCACATCTAAGTTATTAATGAATTGTGATTGGTAATAACGTCCCCAGGCGCACCGCAAAAAGGTCGTCTTTGAAAAGGCATACGCCACACTTACCCTTGGGCTCCATACCTTATCGTTAGAATATGTGGCTACATCGTATCGAATGCCTGACTCCAGAAACAAGTTGCGTGCGACCATAAAGCGTCCTGAAGTATACAGGTTGATTAATTGACCCGAAGGTTTTGCCTTTACATCAAATGCACGTGAAAACGTGTACAAACTATCATTTTGATTGACGCGTATTTCGGTGATGGATTGGGAGTAGTCATAGTCAGCATTGAGCTGCCGCACATCAAACCCGGCTTTCATGGCGAATCGATCTGACACATCCCACGTCAAATCACTCTTCAACCCAAAAAAGGAATAGCTCCTTTTATCCAAAAGGGAAAAATCTCCCTTGTCTGCGTAGTCGCGCTTGTGAAAAAGGCCAACCCTATGATGCGTAATCAATCCGGAATAAAGCAGCGTCCGGGCGTTCAATTTTGGAGTGAATGCCGATTTCAGAGTGAGCCAGCCGTAGTCGTTAGTGTACCGGGTATCATGCCTGTCGTAGTTATCAGATTTTTCATCCCGAATGGAATTCTTATCGCCCGCATGTAGCGCATGAAAAGAAAGGATGTTCTTTGAATTGAGTTTATACTCCACCTTGCCCATCACATCATAAAAGGAGGGAAGCGTTTCCGTTTTCCCCACACCTTTGAAAAGCAAATCCAGCATGCCCCGCCTTGCAGAAAATAGGTAAGAGCCTTTGTTACTGGCATACTTGCCTTCCGTATAAAGCCGGGCGTTCACCATGCTCAATCCAACAGAGGTTTTTCTTTGATTGTCTGGGATACTTTTTGTTTTCATTTGAAACACACCACTTTGCCGTTGCCCAAATTCAGCCCCAAACCCTCCTGTCATAAGATCAATTCCCTGAATAGTTTCAATGTCAACGATACTGAAGAGTCCACCCACAAAATCTCGCTGGTGGAAAGGCTCATACAATTCCATTCCGTCTAATGTCATGAGCACTTCATCAGCTTCTCCTCCTCGCACTGTAAATTTTGAAGAGAAATCAGTTGAAGAAACCCCCGGAAGTCGGGATACCGCACGCGTAATATCTTCGGCCCAAGACATATTTTTAAGATCTTTTTCAGTCAATGTTTGCTGGGCCACAGGAGCTGCGCCCATGACCGAAAAACTCCCCGGTGTCACCGTGACTTCATTAAGGGTAATGGCACTCTCTTCTAAATTTATTGAGCCAATATCCTTGACAGTGCTCTTTTCAAGAGCTATGCCCTCTATTCTTTTTTGCGAGTAGCCAATGCTGGAGAGAACAAGGGTATAGGTTCCTGATGACAAATTTGAAATAATGAAATCTCCATTCACTTCCGTTGCTGCTCCTTGCTTAGTGTGACCATCATCGGCAATTACATTGACCCCAGGTATGGGCTCTTTCGTTTTTTTATCGATGAGAACCCCTTTTATTGCTCCGGTGGATATTGTATTCACCTGGGCCAAAGTTGCTTGGTAGAAGAGTACAAAGATTACACATAGGGTTGACCTCATAATTTTGATAATTAAAAAATTATGCTCTATCATTTAATAAAACGGGATCACCATACTCATTCTAAAAGATCGCTGCGAATAGGAAGGAACCAGCAGTGCGCCTCTGAGTAGCTTGTGTTTATGCCGCCACTTATTCTGATGACTGACATACGCAAGATTTGTCGACAAAATTCCAATCCCTGCACCAACGAGTACATCTGAAATCCAATGCCGGTTGTTCATCACTCTTAAAACACCAATACCAGTAGCTGTTGAATAGGCAAGTACACTGAGCAACGGATGTTCTTTTCCATATTCCTTGTGAAGAAAAGTAGCTGCAACAAATGCTTGTGCGGTGTGTCCGGAAGGAAATGAATTAAGTGCATGGGTGTCAGGCCGCGGAATGGCGGTTAGCCTCTTGAGAGGAAATACGATGGCAGTCATCAATAACTCAGATTTAATCAGCAAGACTGCCTGATTTAGGAGATCATGTTTGCCTTTTATCCCGACTGCGTTAAATGCAACCACTGCCACAATAGGTGCATATTGAAGGTAGTCATCTACATGTGTTCTGAAATGAGGAATACTTCTGTTCCGTTGCTCATAGAAATCCTGCCGATAAATAAGATCGTTGTCGTTGGTGGCTATTATTCCGAGGCCAATTAAAAGAGAGGGAGCCACAAGACTCTTCCAGTTCCTTAGATGTTGGGGAGACTGAGTATGAATTGTACTGTCTGGCTGGGCCTCAACTTGAATAGAAGCAATAAAAAGTAGTATTGCTAATTTTCTGATCTTCATCGTTGCATTGCCTTTGGTTTTAGCCTGTACGAAGAGATTTGATCTTGGGTGGGTAGCCAAAAAATATTTTTTCTCAACCAACCTTTTCGAAGTTTGGTGCGTGTTTGTATATGACTGCTGATGATGACAATATCAATTGTTGGTGTATGAAAACCGTAAAGTATCTCTTATCATTCATACTGTTTCTCTCCGTGACAAGCCTTTTTGCGCAGTCGCGTGAGCAGAATAAGGGGCGTTTACGCGAAGCATTACTTCAGGCAACTAAAAGCGATTCGTCCATTAAAAGATCTTCGCGGATTAGCATATCGGGAGTTATTCAGGTGCACTACCTGAATGAATTTAATACCAATGGTGACACCATTCGTGACCCTGACGGTTTTCGCATTTTGCGAGCACGCTTAATTGCACAAGGGGACTTAAATAAATATATTTCTTACCAATTGATGATTGATCCACGTGCCCCCGAGCAGGGAGGCGTGTTGCGCGATGCCTACCTTGAATTTCATGTGATAAAAAATCAAAACATTCGGGTGGGCCAGCAAAAAACGCAATTCGGTTGGGAGAACCGTCAGTCAGTAACGGAGTTATTTACTGTTAATCGTGCTGAAATGTCAGATGCTGTTTCGAGAGGAGAAAACCTCCGTGACATTGGTGTTGGTCTGCTGGGACATGTACCTATGAAGGGCAACTTTCGCTTTGAAAATGCTATCACATTCACCAATGGAACGCGCTCAAATGTGCGAGGGCCTTTTGATTTCAACACAAAAAAAGCCCTGTGGGGTCGAGTGGGTGTTCGCTACAAAAAAGATGATTTCACAGTCAGGTGTGGAGGTTCATTCGGTACCGGTGGACTGCGGTATCTGGGCGATGATATCGATGACCCCGCTGATGATATTTACGTTGACTTCAGGCGGATAGGAACCGATTTACAGATTGATCATAAGCGCTTCTTCTTTGCAGCTGAATATGCAAAGGGAACTGATCGGGTGCGGGATACATTATATGCTGAACCTCTTGGATACCAGGCACAACTTGCCCTAAAGACGAAATTGAATATGGGGCCATTCATCCGCTACGATGCCTCCCTTGAAGACGAATGGCGCGTGCTAACGCTGGGTGCTTACTATGGTTTGCCAAAAGACAAGTTTCGAATTCTTGTAAATTATATGTTCAGAGGAAATGTAAAAGATGTTCCCCAAGGTCACGATGATAGATTTTATATACAGATGCAGATAAAATTCTAAAAAAAATATGGAAGATGGGTTTAAAAAAGTAGTTGTGAATTTTACGCAATTGCCCATGGTGCTAAATTCATTTGAATCTATTTGTTTAGAGCAGATGGACAATGTAACCCTTATGGACAGGGTAGATAAAAAATATATATTTAGTCAGCCGCAGCTTGCCTTTTTTCTAAATGGGCTCACAGAAACGTATCGCGTGCTTGAGGTATTCAACCATCGCTCAATAACTTACAAATCGCTTTACTTTGATACCCCCTCTTTCGACTTCTACCAACAACATCACTGCGGGAAGCTGAACCGATTTAAAATCAGATATCGGAATTATGCTGAAAACAACCTCAGTTTTTTTGAAATAAAACTAAAGTCAAACAAAGGCAGAACAGTAAAAAGCAGGATACCTATTCAAACCATGGAGGAATCGATATGCGACAACGCCAAAAAATTTCTTGAAAGTAAAACAAATTTGTTGGCAAAAGACCTTCATCCCGCACTCTGGATAACATACAAGCGCATTACTTTGGTGAATCGTTTTTCTGCCGAGCGTATTACGATTGATACAGACATTAGCTTTGAAAATAAAGGGGGTATAAAAAATGCGTTACACTTGGTGGTAGCTGAAGTAAAACAAGAAAAATCGGAATGCTCTCCATTTGTTAAACTAATGCGAAGCCATTGTATCCGCGAAGGTTTTATGAGTAAATATTGCTTAGGCCTTTCTTGTTTGATGCCCTTACTTAAGAAGAATAATTTTAAGCGCTCGTTAACTAAATTACATAAACTACAACCACATGTTTCTACTGATCCTGAGTGATGAAATAGCCCAAACTACAGTTTCGCTATTCAATCAATTGCCGTTAAAGTTTTTTATTCGAATGGGAATTAATTTTATAGCTGTCCTAATCTTGTTTCGATTAGTTTATTATCGTATTTATAAAAACAGAGAAAATGTATTTACTTTTTTTATCTTCAATATGGTTATTTTTCTCATCTCCTATCTGCTCAACAAGGTAGAAATGAGTATGGGTGCCGCCTTCGGTTTGTTTGCGGTTTTCTCAATGTTGCGCTATCGAACGGAAAACATTTCCACCAGAGACATGACCTACATGTTTCTGGCAATTTCTCTCGGATTAATAAATGCCGTAAGCAAAGGTAATTGGGATGAATTTGCGTTAATCAATGCGTTGATTATCTTAGTTACCTATTTACTTGAAAGCAACCTCTTGATAAAAAGGGAGATTAGCGAATCAGTAATCTACGATAACATTGAATTGATAAAACCTGAAAGTAGGGTCGAACTCATTGCCGATCTGGAGAAACGTTTAGGCCGGAAAATTAATTCCGTTTCGCTTGGCGATATCGATTTTCTTCGTGACTCTGTCATTGTTAAAGTATCGTATTATGAATAGGTTAAGCAGAAATTTCCCGAGCCTATTACGTACGATTTCCGGAGCTATTTTTGATCAATTGAGCCTTAAGTTTAGATTTCTATAATAATGCGATGTAAATTGAGTAGATCAACCAACCCTTTAGCAGAAACGTGCGTGTAGGTTAAACTTTAAAGAAGAACCCCATAGAAGATAAAGATCTTTATAAGCTGCTGGATTCCTGTGAAAAAGGGAATCGGAATAGCATTGACCGGCTATATAAGCAATTCTATGGCTATGCCATGGGAATTTGTCTCCGCTATTCACGGACACGGGAAGAAGCGCTGGAAATTGTGAATGATGGGTTTATGAAAATTTTCAAAAATCTCGATAAGTATTCTCCAGGTTTGTCCTTTAAAGGATGGCTCAGAAAAGTAATGATCAATTCCGCCATCGACTATTATCGTAAAAATGAAAAGCATTATCACAGTCTGGACATCTCTCATGGAAAATATGAAGCATCTTCAGAGACTATTCTGGATAAACTTTCAGAACAAGATATTATTGCAGCTGTTCAGCGGCTTCCGCCATCGTATCGCATGGTCTTTAATTTATTTGTCATTGAAGGATATAAGCATGAAGAAATTGCAAATCAATTGAGCATAACAGAGGGTACATCCAAATCGAATTTGGCAGTGGCCCGTAATAAACTTCAGAAAATATTAATCGCTGAGCACGGAGAGAGATTAACCCGAGAGAACAATGGATGACAATCAGTTTGATGATCACATCAGGAAGAAAGTAGCAGAGTATGAGGAGCCCGGCTTCGACCCGGCCGCTCTTGCTGATCTGCATTACCGAATGGCTGCAGCCGATTCGGTTTGGCCATGGTATTCCCGCTATAGAACGGAACTTATTGTAGGTGCGGGCTTGGCGCTTTGCACATTGATTATTTTATGGAATCAATGGACATTGAGCAGCCAGGATAATAGCGTGCTGACACAAAATCAACCGTCAAAGAATCAGGAAGAACAAATCAACAAGCTTCAGGAGGAGATCATTTATTTAAGGAATCTAAAACCTGACACCATTAGAATTGTAGAATCCAGAGAACAAAATTCAACCCTGTATACCATCTTACTCAACCGAATTGCCAATCTTCAGGCCGACCTTCAGCACTATAGAAATGAGCAGTTGCAGAACCAACCAATTGCTTCTGCAGATACAGCACAATCGCTTACTGGCTTTAGTGATAGTGATCAACAATCTATACACATGCCAACGAGATTGACGCCACGAACGGGAGACAGCAAAAGTGCACGGGCGCCTTGGAATGAACTAAATACAGATGTTAAGGCAAAGCAGCGATCATTATCGGTGAAATCTATCCGTGATATTGAAGATCACTATCAAAAAGGGATTGGGATAAGAATTGGCCCAACCATGGAGATTTCTAAAGGAATATACTCCATGGGCAAAGGTCATTTCGATATTGCAGGTGGCCTGCTTGGTGATTTTATTCTTTCGCCTTCACTTAGCATTGAAACGGGTGGAAAATATGTTCATCGGGTCTATTCGATTTCAGATCCGGAAGATCTTGCCACTAAAACTTTTCCACAGGTCGAAGGTGGACTTGGCACCCCAAAGAATGTAGACATCGACTCCTGGATTCTAGAAGTTCCTGTTAACCTTAAGTATCGCTATCCACTTTCGTTAAAGACACACTGGCTAACCGGTGTTGGATATTCCTCGATGCTATTTACTCGTCAAATTCTGGAATATGATTATACGTTGAGTGGCAATTCATCGGCTTCCATTTATTCTGCTTTCAAGAAAGAAAAGCCGGAGTTGTATTCGGGAGCAATTAACTTTTCATTAGGATTGAGCAATGAAACGAAGAGAAAAAATATCCTTGAGACATCTATTTATTACCAGTATGGACTAGGGAATATCGGTGCAGAAGCTACGCAACGGAGTTTCCTCGGAGTGCGAAGCGTATATTGGTTTAAGGTCAAATAGCTAAACTCAATAAAAGCCTAACTATTTCGTACCGCAGCGCCTTCACAGGGTTTGCCTTGGCAGAGCGCAGCGTATGGTAACTGATGGTTGCCCATGCAATTGTATTAATCATATTTACAGATATATTTATCAATGGCATACTCTAAATCTATCATCAAAAAATGTTAGCCGATCAGCATCCGAATAAACTAAAAGTCATTCTTGCCTTCGCAGCTATTTACTTGATTTGGGGCTCCACTTTTTATGGTGTTTCAATTGCATTAAAGAGTTTTCCTCCTTTTCTGCTCTCTGCATTGCGTCTGTTGATAGCAGGATTAGCGTTACTCGGTTTATGTATTATTCGAAATGAAGCACGCCCTGGCTATAGTGATATCCTGAAAAATGCGGTTTGCGGCATTGTCATGTTTATCGGGGGTATTGTTGCCGTGGTTTGGGCCCAGCAATATCTTTCCTCCAGCCTCGCCTCAATCATCATCACCACTCCTTTTTGGTTTGTAGTCCTGGATAGAAGGCAATGGAAGTTTTACTTTTCAAGTAAGTGGATTTTAGCAGGGTTGATAGCAGGATTAACAGGTGTGGTATTGCTGCTGGGGTGGAAGCAAGGAAGACCTGCTGCCGGTGATCATGAGATGCAAGTGGTGAGTATCTTAATAATGATCACGGGAAGTGCAATGTGGGTAATAGGTGCTCTTTACCTAAAGTACAACCCGACACAGACCTCCGTCTTTGTAAGCACCAGCATTCAATTATTAGCGGCAGGAGTGTTCTGCTTTGTTATTAGTCTACTGCGAAGTGAGCCTCAGATTATTGTCATAGATGAAATTCAAATGGACTCTGTTATTGCGCTAGCCTATCTGTCTATTGTCAGTTCACTGATCACGTTCATGGCCTTCATCTGGCTTATTAAAATTATGCCGCCTGCTGTTGTCAGCACGTATTCTTATGTGAACCCGGTGGTTGCCGTATTGCTGGGGTGGGGCTTGGGGAATGAACGGATAACATCGGTACAATTAATTGCATTGGCCATTATTCTGTGTGGAGTTCTATTTGTAAACATCCCAAAATATAGAGCGATTAGTAAATGATACCCACTTCGGCTTAATCAGTATTCAATATGCCGTGGGCCGTGTCCCCACGAACTCTGAAAGGTTTAACAATCTCATGAATATTTTTAATGCCGGGATTCACAAAGGAATTGCAGCCTTACGCCATCGCTGTTGCCTTCTGGTGCTTATCCAGATAGTCCCATACGAGACTACTTGCACCAAGGATAGGTGCTGCCTGATTGTGCAGGGCAGAGGGTAGGATTTTTACTTTACCTCTAAACAAAGGCATCAGGTTTTCTTCCATGTGTCTTACCGTAGGCTTAAAGATAAGATCGCCTGCCATGGTGAGCCCCCCAAATAAAAAGATGGCTTCCGGATCTGTATGAACAACCGTTTCGGCCAGCTTCATACCTAAGATTCTTCCGGTGTATTCAAAGGCAGCTTTGGCAACGATGTCACCGCGTTGCGCTGCTTCGGTAATCATCTTGGTATTCAAGTTATCAAAGCTGATGCCTCGTAGTTCGCTTGGCTCAAGATAGTCTGCAAGCAACTTATAGACGGTTCGTTTTATCCCGGTAGCTGAAACATACGTCTCAAGGCAACCACGCTTACCACAATTGCAATAGCGGCCCGCAGGATTTACAGAGGTGTGACCCACTTCACCTGCAATACCATGCTTACCATTCAACAATATTCCATTACAGACAAATCCACTTCCAAGTCCGGTACCTAAGGTGATCACCACAAAGTCTTTCATGCTTTTGGCATTGCCATAAATCATTTCACCTACCGCAGCGGCATTGGCATCGTTGGTAAGAATAGCAGGTACCGAAAATTCATTCGTCAACATCTGGGCCAGCGGAAGCACCCCTTTCCATTTCAGATTGGTAGCCCGTTCAATGCATCCGGTGTAATAATTTCCATTGGCAGCCCCAACTCCGATGCCGACAATCTTTCTATCATCGGGTAAAAAATGAATGGCTTCCCTCAATGCATCGGCCATGGAATCAAAGTAATCGTGAAATTCCTCATAGTCGGTGGTGACAATATTTCCCTGATGATGAACATTACCTTCACGATCTACGATACCGTATTTGGTGTTAGTTCCTCCTATATCAATCCCTATGGTCAGGTCTTTCATGCGATGAGCAGGTAGTTAGATCGAGAGAATTTTTGCAATACGAATAAGTTCGGGGTCAATCTTGTGGTGTTGACTCATGATGGTAGTGAAGTCATTGAATACAATGGTATTATTTTGTATTCCAACCATCACATCATTTTTACCGGCCAGCAATCCTTCTACCGCAGCAATACCCATTTTACTGGCCAAAACGCGATCAAAGTAGGTGGGAGAACCTCCCCGTTGGAGGTGTCCAAGGATGGTTACTTTGATATCAAAGTAATTATTGCGCTCCGAAAACTTTTTTGCCAACTCCATGGCTCCGCCCATCTTGCTTCCTTCAGCAACGACTACCAAGCTCGATTTTCTATTGGTCTTCCCTGCATCATCGAGTTTGGTGAACAGTTCTTCAATTGCCATATCTTCTTCTGGAATAATGCTCCAGACTGCACCACCTGCAATGCCACTGTTGATGGCTATATAGCCTGAGTTCCTTCCCATTACTTCAATGAAAAAGAGACGGTTATGGGAAAGGGCGGTGTCGCGTATTTTGTCAATTGCCTCTACTACCGTGTTGGTAGCAGTATCAAATCCAATAGTAAAATCTGTCCCCGCCAGATCATTATCTATAGTGCCTGGTATGCAGACGGAGGGAATCTGAAACTCTTCAGAGAATTTATGGAGTCCTGTAAAGGTACCATCGCCTCCAATAGCAATGAGTCCTTCAATTCCGTTCTTGCGTATGTTTTGAAAAGCCTTTTCTCTTCCTTCTTTAGTACGAAACGCTTCACTACGTGCCGTCTTTAAGATGGTGCCACCCCGTTGAAGAATATTACCAACAGAGCGTGCTCCTAATTTTACGATTTCACCATCCACCATGCCTTCATAGCCACGCATGATGCCATAGATTTCAAGGTTGTAGTAGATTGCTGCACGTACCACCGCCCTGAGGGCTGCATTCATTCCGGGTGCATCACCGCCAGAGGTGAACACGCCAATCTTCGAAATCTTCTTATCCATTAGCGGGGTCAAGGAATCAAAAATAAAGCAAAGGTGGCACTTTACAAGAAGCTCGGTTTTAGTTGGTTTTCAATCGTTTGAAATAATTGATGAGCCCGTTGGTTGAAGAATCGTGGGTCGTGGTAGGTTCTGAAGAACTCAGCTCAGGAAGTATCTTTTTTGCTAATATTTTCCCCAATTCAACACCCCATTGATCAAAGCTGAAGATATTCCAGAGAACACCCTGGACGAAAATCTTATGCTCATACATCGCGATGAGAGTTCCTAAAACCCGGGGGGTGAGCTGCTTAAATAGAATGGAATTCGTTGGCTTGTTGCCAGAGAAAACACGGAAGGGCAAATGAAAAGCAATCTCCTCACTATTCATTCCCGCTTTCTTCAGTTCCTGTTCTACCTCCTCTTCCGTCTTTCCTACCATCAGCGCCTCCGTCTGCGCAAAGTAATTTGAAAGCAATTTGGCATGGTGATCACTCAACGGGTTGTGACTGACAGCAGGAGCGATGAAATCGCAAGGGATCATTCTTGTTCCCTGATGAATGAGTTGATAAAAAGCATGTTGACCATTGGTACCGGGCTCACCCCAAATCACAGGACCGGTTTGGTAGAGGACAGCTTGCCCGTTTCGGTCCACTGACTTACCATTACTTTCCATATTTCCCTGTTGGAAGTAGGCCGCAAAGCGATGTAAGTATTGATCATAAGGAAGGATCGCTTCGGAAGCCGCATCAAAGTAATTGCCATACCAAAATCCAATGAGCGCAAGAATCACTGGGATGTTTTTTTCAAAGGGCTCATTCTTAAAATGCTGATCCATGGCATGGGCTCCTTCTAACAGTTCTACAAAATTTTCATAGCCTATTGTGCAAGCAATTGAAAGGCCAATAGATGACCATAATGAGTAGCGCCCCCCGACCCAATCCCAGAACACGAACATATTTTCCGGGGCGATTCCAAATTCAGTCACTGCTTTGGTATTAGTGGATACGGCCACAAAATGCTTGGCCACATTTCCATTGCCTCCCGATTTTTCAAGAAACCAGGCCTTTGCACTTTCTGCATTCGTCATTGTCTCTTGTGTAGTGAATGTCTTAGAGGCGATGATAAAGAGAGTCGTCTCGGCATTGACTTTTTTAAGCGCCTCCACCAGATGAGTAGCATCTACATTGGAAACAAAGTGAGGGCGAATACTTTGGTGATAGGGGCGAAGTGCTTCGGTTACCATGTATGGTCCGAGGTCGGATCCACCAATACCGATGTTAATGATGTCCGTGATCGGCTTGCCCGTAAATCCCTTCCATTGTTGCTGGATAAGCTTGTCAGAAAATTCCTTCACTTGCTTCAGTACAGAGTTTACCAACGGCATCACATCTTCGCCATCTACAAGTATTGGCTGATTTGATCGGTTGCGCAGCGCCACATGAAGCACCGATCTATTCTCAGTTTGATTAATCTTCACTCCTTGAAACATCGCCTGAATGGCATCTTGTAATTGACATTCGTTCGCCAATTCAGTTAGGTACAGGAGTGTATCTTTATCGATAATGTTTTTTGAGAAATCGACAAGGATATCACCCATCATCAAGTGAAATTTTTCAAAACGCTGCGGATCTTCAGCAAATAATTCACGTAGGTGTACAGCTTGCATTTCAAGGTAGTGAGCACTCAGCTTTTGCCAGGCGATGGTTTCCGTAGGGTTAACAGCAGGTAGCATAGTTCAAATCTTTTTTGAAAGATAAAAATACTTTATGGTATCAGATGGTTTTTAAGAAAATTACCCGCTCATCATTTTTTTTAAGAGTATGGCAATATTTTCCGGTAATTAGCCGAGCACAGATCGTACAATGAAGTTTATCTCCCTGGCAGCCTTATTATTGAGTATCAGCCTCTGTGCTGCGCAGTCCCACGTCCGTCCCAGTTTCACGATAAAGAAATCCATTGATCCGATAAAGATTGATGGTATAATCGATGAAGAATCCTGGAAGGATGCCGTCTTAATAGATGAGCTATGGCAGCAGTTTCCCTATGATACTTCCCTGGCGAGAGCAAAGACAGAATTTAGGGCTACGTATGATGATAACTTTATCTATGTAAGTGCAAAGGCTTATCACAACCGACCGGGCGGTTATGTTATTTCATCCCTCAGAAGGGATTTTGGGGGGCCCGGTCTGGACGGCCTTGCCGTTATCTTTGATACATTTCAGGATTTAACCAACGCCTTTTTCTTTGGTATGAACCCTGAAGGGGTGCAGCGTGAAGGTCTTATTTCCAACGGCTACATCCAGCGCACCGATTTGGATTTTTCCTGGGACAATAAATGGTACAATGCAGCGAAGATGTACGACAACCATTGGATTGCTGAATTTGCTATACCCTTTAAGACCCTGAGATTTAAAGCCGGAGCAAAAGCATGGAACGTGAAATTCTACCGACAAGACACCAAGGAAAATGAGCGCGTGGCATGGCCATTTACACCACGCTTTTTTGAATTGGGAAATCTCAATTATACTGGTGAGATGATTTGGGATGCACCACGCGGCACGCCTGGCCCCAATATTTCAGTTATTCCATATATTGCGGGGAGAGCAGCCGAAGATTTTCAAAATGACAAGCCTCGTGAAAGTGAAATAACTTTTGGAGGAGATGCAAAAATAGCTGTCACCTCATCTTTAAATCTGGACCTGACAGTTAATCCTGATTTCTCTCAGGTAGAAGTGGACAAGCAGGTAACAAATCTGGATCGCTTTGAAATATTCTTTCCTGAGCGAAGGCAGTTCTTTCTGGAGAATGCCGATTTGTTTTCCTCCTTTGGACACATTAATTCAAGGCCCTTCTTTAGCAGGAGAATAGGTGTGACGCGAGATCCTAACACGGGATTGAATGTTCAAAACAGGATCATTTATGGTGCGCGTCTAAGTGGAAATGTTAACAAGCTTTGGCGCATTGGCTTACTCAATATGCAAACGGCAAAGGTTGAGTCATCCAGTATTCCATCCTATAATTATACCGTGGCCACGGCTCAGCGTAGGATAGGCACAAATAGTAATATCAGAGCCATATTTGTCAATCAGCAGGAATTTAAGGGAGATTCAGGTCAGGTGAGATTAGAGGGTTACAATTACAACCGGGTAGCGGGCCTTGACTACAATTATAATTTTCTCAACAACAAATGGACTGGCAATATTTTTTACCATAAACTCTTTACGCCCACAGCATCAGAGGGGCAATTTGCCCATGGATACAGTCTGGTATACAATACTCAAAAGCTAAACTTTAACTGGTACCATCAGATTATTGGAAGTGGATTTGATCCTTCGGTAGGCTTTGTTCCCCGAAAGGGATATAAAAGAGGATCACCTTCTTTTGTTTACTATTTCTACCCCGATTCTAAAGTGCTTATCAATCACGGACCCGCTGCAGATCTTTCATTCATTTGGGATGACGTCTATGGTTATACAGATCATGAGTTTAAATACTCCTATCGATTTAGTTTTCAAAACAACGGCACGCTCGATTTTAATGCTGTGAACACGTACACCTTCTTATTTAAAGACTTCGACCCCAGCAATTCACCACCAAGCCCGGACATCGTTAAGCTCCCCGCATTGAGCGAATATACCTACTGGTATGGTGTGGTCAACTTCTCATCAGATCCAAGAAAGTTCTTTAATGTAACTACTTCCGCCACCTATGGCAATTATTTTAACGGCACACGCCTTGGCCTTCTTGCCACTTTCAATTACAGAATACAGCCGTATGGGGTTATCTCGATTGATGCCAACTATAACAAGATAGTGCTTCCGGCTCCTTATTCCAGTGCAGATATTTATTTAGTAGGACCTCGGCTGGATCTGACGCTAACAAAGTCAGTCTTCTTCACCACCTTCGTTCAATACAATAGTCAGTTCAATAACCTCAATATTAATTCACGATTCCAGTGGAGGTTTAAGCCTGTGTCGGACTTATTTATTGTGTATACGGACAATTACTATTATTCATTTGACCAACCCAATCAAAACTTCACTGCCAAGAATCGCGCACTGGTTTTGAAACTTACCTACTGGCTGAATATGTAAATGGATAAAAATTTAGCCGCCTCCCACTACGGTCTTAAGATTCTCAAGCAAGCCATCCCAAAGATCCTTTAGTTCTTCCAGATCATCAAAATCAGAATAGTCGCTGATCTTAATGTAAGTAGCTTGAGTAAGTTCATCTTGCTCTATTCTCAATTCAAAATAGGAGGGGTTCTTTTTATCTTCCGGGGTTTCTGGCAGATACTCAAATTTAACGAAGTGATTAATGCGATGCGCAGCCTTGATTGCCTTGTGTTCTTCATGATCCCAGATGAATGTATAAACCTTCTCAGGAGAAATCTTCACGTTATCGGCAAACCATTCTGACAAACCGCTGGCCGTCTCGATATAGGGATACAACATCTTGACAGAAGCATGAATCTCATAGTCGGTTGTGAATAGTTTTTTCTTGGCCATACGTAAGATTTCGATTGGTGTGGAAGTTATAAGATTTTTCGGGTTTCAACAAGGATTACCTTATCTATAGTCGGAGAGTCCTATTTCGTTGGCTATCCAGTACAAAACTTGAACGATAAGCACTCCAAAATCTAAAAACTTCGTAAGTTTGCGCCTTCAATTTTTGAGTTGGCGCGGTAGCTCAGGTGGTTAGAGCGTTGGATTCATAACCCAAAGGTCGGGGGTTCAACTCCCCCCCGCGCTACAAAACAGGCAGCTCCGGCTGCTTTTTTTAATCGTACGTCTTATGCTCGCAGGCCATTGGCATAAGTAAATTCCTTTATGGCTTTATTTTTGCCCAGCTTTGCCAAATGAAGAAAATAGATAAGCTCATATTATCCTCTTTTCTCGGGCCCTTCATCCTCACGTTGGTCGTAGTGGTATTTATTCTGCTCAATATCCAGATGCTTAAGTATTTCGATGACATTATTGGTAAGGATTTGGGTTGGGGGGTTTTAGCTACTCTTGTTTTCTACTTTGCTATTTTTACCATCCCTACGGCAATGCCGCTGGCAGTGCTACTTTCATCACTCATCACATTTGGAAACCTGGGAGAGCATTTTGAACTTACAGCTGTAAAAAGCCTGGGCATATCGTTGGTCAGAAGTCTTGCTCCCATTTTCATTTTTGTATTACTACTAACAGGCATCGCGTTTTACGCCAACAACTACCTTGTTCCTAAAGCTGCGTTGGAGGCCTATAGTCTCTTATATGATATCAAGCAAAAGAAGCCAGCGTTGGATCTGCGGGAAGGAGTTTTTTATAGTTCTATTCCTGATCTAAGTATAAAAGTCAATGATCGTCTTCCAGATGGAAAGACAATCCGTGGAGTAATTATCTATGATCATCGTGGACGCACCGGAAATAAGGAAGTTACAATTGCTGATTCCGGGAAAATGTCAACTTTCCTTAACGATCAGTATTTAAAAATGGAGTTGTTCAATGGCTATCGGTATAGTGAAGGCGCGGGGTCGGGTACTGATCTTTCAGGACGAAGTGCAACCGGAGAAACCGCATCAAAAACAAAATTTGTAAGAAGCCAGATTGTATTTGACTTATCTTCTTTCGGACTAAATCGAACAGACAAGAAGTGGTTTCAGGGGAACCGCATCATGCGCAATACATCAGAATTAGAAATTGATATGGATTCTATAAAAGGTGAATTACTCAATCAGGATTTGAGTGCGTACACCTTGAGTAAGCATCTCTTTAATTACCACTTTAAGAAGGATACAATAGCGATGCCTGATGAACTAAAAAGATACCAGCGAAAGAAAGATTCTTTAAGGCGATTGAATCCGGCTTCTGCAGTACCTTCGCCAGAGACTAGCTCAAACCTACGTGCTCAACTTTACACTTCTATTGACGAAAGCATTAAAACAAAATCCGACAGCATTTTTAATACTGAACCTACCAAGGCTGAAATAGGTATTGCCTTGGGGAATGCCCGGATGTTGAAAAGCCAATTATTGAATTTGAATTCTAGCCACAAAGAGCGGGAAGCTGACTACAAAGTGTATCAAATACAATGGCACAAGATTTTTTCCAATTCGATTGCTTGTATCGTTATGTTTCTCATCGGTGCTCCTTTAGGTGCGATTATAAAGAGGGGAGGGTTGGGTGTACCTGTTCTTGCATCCATCTTCTTCTTCATCGTTTTTTATCTCCTTACGATGTTGGGTGAAAAATGGGCAAGGAACGACCTTATTACAGTGCCCACGGGAATTTGGTTTGCAGATTCCATTCTTTTGGTCATTGGTCTTGTTTTCTTGCGTCAGGCCAGAGTGGACGCAAGGCTTTTTGAGGCTGATTTCTATAATGTTTTGATCGATAAGTTCAAAATCTGGCTTATTAAGCGGAAATTATTAAGGCCAATCCCGGTTTAGGTTTGTTAATTCCGTTGTATTCAGATACTTTTGCCGGATTAAATAGATAAAAGAAAAAAATCAGCGATGTATTTGACCTCAGAAAAGAAACAAGAACTATTTAGCAAGCATGGTTTTGCTAAAACAAAGACCGACACAGGCTCAGCAGAGTCTCAAGTTGCCTTATTTACCTTCCGCATTAACAGCCTTACTGAGCACTTGAAAGTCTCTAAAAAAGATTATTCTACCCAACAAGGCCTTCTAAAGCTGGTGGGAAAGAGAAAGAGACTCCTTAATTACCTGCAAAAGACCGATATCAATAGATACAGGTCAATTCTGGCAGAGTTAGAGCTTAGAAAATAAGTTATTGTCAATTACCATATAGGGAACCGGATTTAAGGTTCCCTTTTCGTTTTATAATCAATTGCAGCCTGCTTCAGGCTACTTAAAATTTTACAACTATGAATTCAATTATATCAAAAACATGCAAACTGCCGGATGGCCGCGAAATAACTATTGAAACAGGAAAACTTGCTCGTCAGGCAGATGGCTCAGTAGTCTTGAAAATGGGTAATACCATGCTATTGGCTACCGTTGTTGCCAATCAGGAAGGAAAAGAGGGTGCAGATTTTCTCCCACTTTCTGTAGACTATCAGGAGAAATTTGCTTCTACCGGAAAGATTCCCGGTGGATTTCTAAGACGTGAGGGAAGGCTTTCAGACTATGAAATCCTTATTAGCCGATTGATCGATAGGGCCATTCGTCCCTTATTTCCAGATGATTATCACGCAGAAACACAGGTGAATATTCAGCTTATTTCTGGTGATGATAATGCATTGCCCGATGCTTTGGCAGCATTTGCAGCTTCTGCAGCACTTTCAGTTTCCGATATTCCCTTTCAAGGGCCTATTTCAGAAGTAAGAGTTGCTCGTATTGATGGTCAATTAGTTATCAATCCAACCTTAGAGCAAAAACTAAAGGCTGATATTGATTTGTTGGTTGGTGCTTCAATAGAAAACATCCTGATGGTCGAAGGCGAATCCAAGGAAGTAAGTGAGGTTGACATGTTGGAAGCCTTAAAGTATGCGCACGAAGCCATCAAGGCGCAATGTCAGTTGCAACTTGAATTGACCATTGCTACCGGCAAGACTCAAAAAAGAGTTTATAGTCATGAAGTAAAAGACGAGAACCTTAAGGCTGACCTTCATAAGCTTCTCTATGACAAAGTTTATGCGGTTGCTTTTCAACAAGTAGCCAATAAGAAGGTGAGATCTGAGAATTTTGGCAATATCCTTAAGGAGTATTTAGCCAGCCTCCCGGCCGATACTACCATCAATAAAGACCTTGTTAAAAAGTATTATAAAGACATTAATAAGAAAGCCTGTCGCGATCTGGTTCTCAATGAAAAGGTACGCCTCGATGGACGTAAGACCCGTGAGATAAGATCAATCTGGTCTGAGGTCGATTATTTGCCTTCAGCCCATGGTTCTGCCATTTTCACACGTGGTGAAACTCAATCTTTAAGTACTGTAACTCTTGGTACTAAATTGGACGAGCAGATGATTGACGGAGCTATGTTCTCAGGCTCTAATAAGTTCATGCTTCACTACAATTTTCCAGGTTTCTCTACAGGCGAAGTAAAGCCTAACAGAGGCCCCGGACGAAGAGAGGTTGGGCATGGAAATCTTGCCTATCGCGCATTGAAGCAGGTATTGCCCACTGAAGAGGGCAATCCTTATACGATCCGAATCGTATCGGATATCCTCGAATCAAATGGATCGTCATCCATGGCCACCGTTTGTGCAGGTTCTTTGGCATTGATGGATGCAGGAATTAAGATTTCAGGCCCTGTTTCCGGCATTGCCATGGGTATGATTTCGGATAGCACTACCGGAAAATACGCCATTCTTTCAGACATTCTTGGTGATGAAGATCATCTTGGTGATATGGACTTTAAGGTTACCGGGACTGAAAAAGGTGTAACAGCTTGCCAAATGGATCTTAAAGTTGATGGGCTGACCTACGAAGTGCTTAAGGAAGCCTTGGATCAGGCTAAGGAGGGCCGTCTTCATATTTTGAATGAGATGAAGAAGAGCATGAGTTCGGCAAGGCCGGAACTTAAGCCACATACGCCCCGTGCGTTTACTATTTTTATCGATAAAGAACAGATTGGTGCGGTCATAGGCCCGGGCGGTAAAGTCGTCCAGGAGATTCAGAAAACAACAGGCGCTACAATCGTCATTGAAGAAGCAAATAACAGAGGTATCGTTAACATATTCGCTACGAATCAGGAAGTTATGGACGCTGCCGTAAGGCGAGTGAAGAACATTGTTGCGCTTCCGGAAGTAGGAGAAGTTTACGATGGAGTTGTGAAGTCAATCATGCCATTTGGTGCATTTGTCGAGTTCATGCCCGGTAAAGACGGCCTGCTCCATATTTCTGAGATCAAGTGGGAAAGACTGGAGACCATGGATGGGGTCCTGGAAGTTGGCGAGCAAGTAAAGGTAAAGCTTGTTGAAGTCGATAAGAAGACCGGAAAATTCAGGCTATCACGCAAAGTGCTTATCCCTAAACCACCTAAAAAGGAAGAACCTGCCAATGCATAAAATTTTGCGATAGACTGCCCTTGGACTTAATTTTTTCGACTTTATTTGTTGAAAATAGGCTAAACTGAAATACGCTCAATGAGACAGCTAAAAATCAGTAAACAAATTACCAATCGGGAGAGTCAGTCGTTAGATAAGTACTTGCAGGAAATTGGAAAGGTAGACTTACTTACGCCAGACGAAGAAGTAGAATTAGCGAAACGAATTAAGGAAGGGGATCAGATTGCGTTAGAGAAATTAACGAAAGCAAATCTTCGCTTCGTGGTATCGGTAGCCAAGCAATATCAAAATCAAGGACTTTCATTAGGTGATTTAATCAACGAAGGAAACTTAGGGTTGATTAAAGCAGCTCAACGATTTGATGAGACACGCGGATTCAAATTTATCTCTTACGCAGTGTGGTGGATTCGTCAATCTATTCTGCAGGCATTAGCTGAACAGTCCCGTATCGTTCGGCTTCCGCTGAACAGAGTAGGTTCGTTGAATAAAATTTCAAAAACATTCTCTGAACTTGAGCAGAAATTTGAACGTGAGCCATCACCGGAAGAGTTAGCCGATGCGCTAGAGGTTACAACCGCTGAAGTTGTAGATACAATGAAGATTTCAGGACGTCATGTTTCCATGGATGCTCCCTTTGTACAGGGAGAAGAAAATAGTTTACTGGATGTTCTCGAAAATGACAGCGAACAGACTCCCGATTCCGGGCTGATGACCGACTCACTTCGAAGGGAAGTTCAACGTGCGCTTTCAACGTTAACACAGCGGGAGTCCGATGTGATCACCTTGTACTTTGGCCTAAACGGTGAGCATGCCTTGACACTTGAAGAAATTGGAGAGAAATTTAACCTGACAAGGGAGCGAGTTCGGCAGATTAAGGAAAAGGCTATAAGGAGGTTGCGGCACACCTCCAGAAGTAAGGCTTTAAAGCCTTACTTAGGTTAATAATGATTCGTTTTAATTAAAAATAGGGGTCTCGGGAGATGGAGACCTTTTTTGTCCTACTACGCGTTCTACTATCATGACTACAGAAAAAGTAAAAGTTTTAATCATCGGTTCAGGACCTGCAGGGTATACGGCCGCAATCTATGCCGCTCGTGCCGGACTGAAACCAGTACTCTATACAGGTGGGCAACCGGGAGGTCAGCTAACGACTACCAATGATGTGGAGAATTTTCCAGGGTATCCTGAAGGGATCAATGGGCCACAAATGATGATTGATTTGCAGAAGCAAGCCGAACGTTTTGGAACGAAAGTAGAATTCGTTTTAGTAACTGCTGTAGACTTTTCGAGCTACCCATTAAAGGTAACCGTTGATGAGAAAAAAGTAATCGAAGCCGAGTCTGTTATCATCGCTACAGGAGCAACCGCAAAATATTTAGGAATTCCATCAGAAGAAAAATTTGCAAACAAAGGTGTCTCTGCCTGTGCTGTTTGTGATGGATATTTTTACAGAGGAAAAGAAGTTGCTGTTGTAGGCGCGGGTGATTCAGCGGCCGAAGAATCTACTTACTTATCTAAGTTGTGTTCAAAGGTTCACCTGATTGTTCGGAGAGAAGAAATGCGTGCCTCAAAAATAATGCAGCAGCGGGTGCTCAACACACCGAATATTGAAGTACACTGGAACAGTGCGACCGATGAGATACTGGGTGATGATAGTGGAGTAACCGGTGCTCGAATTGTCAATACCAAAACAGGCGAAAAGAAAAACCTTTCCGTTCAAGGATTCTTCTTAGCGATTGGACACAAACCCAATACCGATATCTTCAAAGGAGCCATCACCATGGATGAGGCTGGATACATCAAAGTAGTACCCGGAACAACAGCCACCAATGTTGAAGGTGTATTTGCCGTAGGTGATGTGGCAGACCGTGTATATCGTCAGGCCATAACGGCTGCCGGAACAGGCTGCATGGGAGCGCTTGATGCCGAGAAATTCCTGGCTGCTAAAGAAGCAGAACTAGTGCATTAATTCATGAAACTCGATATTCTCGTTCTTGCCGCTCACCCAGACGATGCCGAGTTAGGCTGTGGTGGCACCATTGCCAAGCATATCTCTTTAGGCCATAAAGTGGGTATCGTTGATTTTACAAGAGGCGAATTGGGAACGCGGGGAACTCCGCAGACCAGGGAAAAAGAGGCAGCAGAGTCAGCCAGGATATTAGGCCTGTCAGCAAGAGAAAATCTCGGCTTAAAAGACGGATTTTTTCAGAATGATCAGGAAAATCAGATTGCGGTAGTCAGAGCCATCAGAAAGTATAGGCCTGAAATCGTGTTAGCGAATGCAGTTTATGATCGCCATCCAGACCATGGTAAAGGATCAGAATTAGCCAATGACTCCTGCTTTCTTGCAGGACTAGCCAAGATTGAGACGTCTGAAGGCAGCAAACTCCAAACTCCCTGGAGGCCAAAGGCAGTATACCATTATATTCAAAGTCAGCTTATTGAGCCGGATTTCGTTATCGATATCTCTGAATTTTGGGAAAAGAAAATGATGGCAGTTCGGGCGTTCGAGACTCAATTTTATGATCCTACCAGCAAAGAGCCAGATACCTATATTTCCAACCCTGGTTTTCTGAAGCTTCTCGAATCCAGAGCCAATGAATTTGGTCATGCGATAGGTGCCAACTATGGCGAAGGCTTTACGGTGAGAAGGATTATTGGAGTAAATAACCTCTTTGATCTTTTCTAAACAGGAGGCAAGTTCAATATTCTAGGGTGCAAGTCGGCTGATTTTCCAAGACTTATCGATCAACAGATAGGCAATTCGATCATGCAGGCGACTGGCTCGACCTTGCCAGAATTCTATTTCGTGAGGTGTAACCGCGAAACCACCCCACTGATTGGGTTTAGGCAGGACTTCCTTGCCTTCAAATCTCTTTTCAATATTTCTTACGCGATCTTCAAGAATCTGCCTGTCTTTGATCATTGTGCTTTGAGGCGATGCCCAAGCGCCTATTTGGCTAGATCTTGGCCGACTTTGGAAATACTCCTCAGATGCGCTCATGTCCAGCCGCTCAGCAAGGCCTTTTATCCTAATCTGTCGCTCCAATTCTGGCCAAAAGAAAGTCAACGCACAGGCAGGATTCTTCTCCAACTCTTTTCCTTTCTGGCTTTGATAATTAGTAAAGAAAATAAATTGACCCTTCTCAACACCCTTCAGCAATACAATCCGGGAGGAGGGAGTTCCATTTTCTGACACTGTAGCCAGATTCATGGCGTTGGGCTCAGGAACTTTTGCATTGATTACTTCCGTAAACCAGCGATCAAATTGCCTGAGCGGATCGGTATTTACATCCGAAATATCAAGCGAAGACCTGGTATATTCACTTCGTATGTCGGCCAGGGATTTCATGATCTAAGCAATTATTATAGAAATATAAATAGCGTCATTTGTTTCTTCTCGAAAGGTATGTTTTATTGAGGCTTCTAAAAAGCCTGGTGAACCCTATTTATTATAAAACGTTTTTTACGCAGGATGGAATTCTTTAAATACAAAAACAAAGTGAAGCCTGCCCGGGGAAGGATATTAGTTTCTGAACCGTACCTCAATGATCCCAATTTTGAGCGAACCATCATTCTCTTATGTGAGCACAATGAGGAAGGTTCTTTTGGGTTTGTGTTAAACAAACCATCGATTGCAAAAGTAAGTGAGCTGATGGACAATGAAATCAAACTCGACACTACCGTCTTTGTGGGCGGACCTGTTCAACAGGATACGTTGCATTATGTTCATCGATGTGCCGACCTGCAAGACGCGGTAGAAATCGGGGAGGGAATCTATTGGGGTGGCAATTTTGAAAGCATGAGACTTCTTCTGGAAACAAACCAGATTAATCCAAAGGATTTAAAATTTTTTTTAGGATATAGTGGCTGGTCAGAAGGGCAACTGGATGAAGAGCTAACGGCTAATTCCTGGATTGTCAGTGATCGGCTAAACGATGAACTTGTTTTTGAGACGAACGCAGAAGTAATGTGGCAAAAGGCACTGAAAGATATGGGTGGGCGCTTTTCAGTTTATTCAAATTACCCACTCGACCCGCGTTTGAATTGAATGATTTTGTTATTTTTACCTTTACCGCACTGATTGCGCGCATTGCATGGAAAACGAAGAGGAAATACAGGAAGGGAAGGATCAACTTGTTGAAGTAGAGAGTTTGAATGGAGAAATGTCCTCACGTGAGCTGGGTGATTTTTCATTATCTGATGAGTCGGCAACACACCACGATGAAGCGCTTGAGGCCATTGCTCATGAAACCAAACCGGTAGACTACAGTACTTTTTCGAAACAGGATTTTATTGATTTACTCAAGAACTTATCCACTGAAAAGGACTTTAGAAAAGTGGATGCGATTCAGAAAGAAATGCGTCCTTTTGTTATTGATATTCGGGAACGGGAAAGGAGTGAGGCGTTAAAGAAATTTATTGAAGCGGGAGGAGTCAAGGAGGATTTTGAGTTTAAGCTGGATGAATTAGATAATTCATTTGATGCTAACTATAAGTTGATCCGCGATAGAAGAAACCAGTTTTATAAAGGGATTGAAGAACAAAAGGCAGAGAGCTTAAAGAAGAAAACTGAAATTCTTGACAAACTCAGGACCTTACTGGATTCAGAGGATTCTGAAAATAGTTTTCATCAGTTTAAGGAACTTCAGTATGCCTGGAAGAATAGCGGCCCGGTTGCTCCCGCACAAGGCAAGAATTTATGGGCAAGCTACACCGCTCTTGTAGATCGGTTTTATGATAACCGAAGCATTTACTTTGAGTTAAAAGAACTTGACCGCAAAAAGAACCTCGAGCATAAAATAGAGATCTGTGCTAAAGCCGAACGCCTTCTTGCGCTGGAGCGGATAAAAGATGCTGTGAAAGAACTCAATGAATTGCATCATGAGTTTAAGCACATTGGCCCCGTGCCAAAGGAAGATCAGGAAAGTCTGTGGCAACGATTTAAAGCATCATCGGATGCGATTTACGCCCGCAGGGATGCCTACCTGACGCAACTCCAAAGTGAGTTAAAGAACAATCTTCAGTTGAAGGATAAACTAATGGAGGAACTTGTTGCAGCGGCTTCCTTTCAATCCGACAGAATCAAAGAGTGGAATGCCAAGACGCAGGAGGTACTTGATATCCAGAAAAGGTGGGAAGCAGCCGGAGCTATTCCACGCTCCAAAGCAAGGGACAGTAACAAGAAATTTTGGTCTGCTTTTAAGACCTTCTTCAATAATAAGAATCAGTTCTTTAAAAAACTGGATGAGGTACGGGATAAGAACCTTCACCTAAAGAATGAAATCGTAAAGAAGGCGAGCGAACTACGTGAAAGTCTGGATTGGGAGAAGACAGCCAATGATTTAAAAGAGCTGCAACGACAATGGAAGGAAGTAGGTCCGGTGCCTGAGAAGTTCCGCGAAAAAATTTATGCAGAGTTTAAGAAAGCCTGTGACCACTTCTTTGAGCAGCGTAGAACTCAATTTGATAAGGCAGAAAAAGAGCAAGAGGAGAACCTTCTTAAAAAGGAAGCCATTTGCGTAAAATTAGAAACATTGATTGTTGAGAAGACAGGGACTTTTGAGGCACTCAATGATTTACAGAAGCAGTTCAATGCCATCGGGTTTGTTCCAAAACATGCCGTAGTTTCCATTAAGAATCGATTTACTACATCTACCGAAAAGTTTTTTGCTTCCATGGATCGTGTAAGCGCTGACGAAAAAGATCGTGCTATGTTGGAGATTCAGCTAAATAATCTCAGGAACGATCCGGATGCAGAGCGGAAAATCTTTCAGAAGGAGCAAACGATCCGGAAAAAGATCAGCAAAGTTGAAAATGACCTGGCTGTGCTTCTTAACAATCTCGAATTTTTTGGCAGGTCTAAAAATGCTGACAAACTGAAGGAAGAATTCAACGAGAAGATAAAGGAATCCAATGGCCATCTTCTCGAGCTCAAAGGTCAGCTAAAAATGCTCAAAACAGTTTCCTGAGAAGGTTGTAAATCCAACATCTTCCATTATTTTTGCCACTCTTTTATGGTTGCCTGGTCCAGTTTAACTGGATTTGGCCATTCTGAATGAAGTAAGCAAAAGATAAAATTTAATAAGCCTCCTTAGCTCAGCTGGTAGAGCAACTGACTTGTAATCAGTAGGTCGTTGGTTCGATTCCGACAGGAGGCTCATAGACGTCAAACAGTTATATTCTTAGCTGTTTTTTTTACCAACCTGTTTCCCTGGATATCTTTAGTCGCGGATTTAATACAAAAACCATGAGTAATTTTGAGCAGTTCATTAAACTTCATCAACAAGCCGACCCGCTTCTTATCGGCAATGCCTGGAATGCACACAGCGCACGCGTATTAGAAACGCTAGAGCTTCAGGCACTTGCTACTTCTAGTTCGGCAGTAGCCGAAACACTTGGCTATGCTGATGGGGAAGTGATGAGTTTTGAGGAATACTTGTTTGTCATCAAGAGGATTTCCGCTTCTTCCCATCTTCCGTTGTCAGTTGACTTGGAAGCGGGCTATGGGAAATCCGTGGACGAAATTTTTGCCAATATCAAGAAGCTCCATTCACTCGGGGTAGTTGGAATTAATATTGAGGACTCCCATATCGAAGGTGGTGTTCGAAGGATAGTAGGCGCAGAGGCATTTGCAGAAAAATTGAGGCAACTATCCAATGCTTTAAGTTCTCAGCAGGTTGGGTTATTTATCAATGTAAGATGCGATGCTTACTTGCTGGGATTACCTGATGCCAGGAAAGAAGGCATACGAAGATTGAAGTTGTATGAATCGCAGGGTATTCACGGCCTGTTTTTGCCTTGCATTACCAATATTGACGATATCAAAGAAAGTGTAAGGGCCACCAGCCTTCCGCTGAACGTTATGTGTATGCCAAACCTGCCCGACTTTGCTGCTTTAAAATCGGCCGGAGTGAAACGGATCAGCATGGGCAATTCCCTCCATCATGCTGCGTACCAGGAGATGGAAAAGAAAATGCAACAAGTTATCATTGATCAGAATTTTTCGGCTTTATTGAAATAGATAATCCGGTAATTTCAAATGCTATTGCGCCAGCCGGGAATCGTCTTTTAATTTTGCTTTGTATTTCTGAATAAAATAGAAGAGGGATAGACTGATCAAGATGGATCCGAGTATGGATAGGTAATATCCTCCTGAAATAAAGAACTCCAACCAGCTCAGTTGTGTATTTCCAAACTCTTTAAATAATAGCACACCAACACTTCCCAGATAGCCAAACGAATCGGCCAGGTAGATAAGAAAGCCAACAGTGCTAACGTACTTGAAGGTAGCAATCAGCCTGTCAAAGAATATACTATTGAATTGAATGTAGCCAAAGTAAAGACCCATACCCACAAGAATCATCCAGGTAGGAGGGCTAATCCATTCTTTCTCAAACGCCAGCGTGCTCACCCCGACAAGGATCATACCCAGTAAAACAATAATGTGATTAACCACCATGGCTTTGTAGTTATTTTTAATCACCATCAGACTTCCGATCAGGATCAACACACTAAGGGTGACGGGGATTTCCGTAGCCGTAAAGATGTCGGGCTTATCTCCATAATTAAGTGACTGCCATATTTCAGCGCCAAAATTATCCCTGAAGTCGCGATACGCAGTGAGCAGAGCATACGCCAACACGAGAAGAATGAGGCCAGGCGCAAAGAGGGTTGCAAATTTTACTCGCTCGGGGCCTGTCATAGGACTTCGTTTAGTCCGGAGCGCTTCATCTTCAGCAGTAGGAGGAGGAATTTTATCCAACAGCCAAAGAAAAACAAGTAACGGAAGAAAGAAGAGACAAGCCGCAACAAAAGGCATCCAAAACTGAGAGACATTCCAATCGATCATCAGATGACCGCCCACCGTTTTAGCAAAGCCAGCGGAAAAAATAAAACTTACGGATAAGCTGGCGCCCAGCACTTCGGTAAATTTTCTCCCCTCTAAGTATCCAAACACCATTCCCCAAACCATCCCCAACGGAAGACCATTGAAGAAAAGAAAAATTAAATTATAAGGAGAGGGGACGAGCGCAAAGAACAGCCAAGAGATGCTGGCGATTGTTACCATTAATAGGATCCCTTTAGCTCGTGCAGAGGCACCTAACTCAGAAACGACTTTGATGCCGATAAACTTCGAGAGCATATAACCCACTACCTGAAAGATGACCATCCACACTTTATAATCAACATTCCAAAGTTCCAATCCTTCATACGTAGCGACTCCAAAGGATTTACGCAACGCAAAAATGCAGGTGTAAAGGCAAAATGCAGAGATAGCAGTATACGCAGTGAAGCCTAAGCCTCCCGCTTTCTCAAGCCAGGTCGTGATCGGATGTTTCTTAGTTGAGTTTAATTCCATACTGATCAAAAGCGACATCCTGCCACTTTCCGTCTGACAAGATGCGCAATTTTTTGTAACCGATAGTCACCAGTAGATGAGCGGCTTCCGAAAAAGAATTACAAAGATCTTTTGGATGATGGGCATCTGAGTTAATCGTAACTGATATTTTATTTTCAAATAGAAGTTTAATAATCCATGGGCTGGGATAGGGAGCGCTGAGCTTTTTCTGATACAATCCACGGGTGTTAATTTCCACAATCGATCCAGCAGCTCGGATTGACTTTATTGTCTGCTCTACTTCTTGCCGATACCATTTTTCTGACTCATCAAAGTAAGGATAATAGGCATTTTGAATCTTAATTTTATCCATGTGCCCAATGAGGGTGGGAGAACTATGGGTAATCATGTCACGGGTGAGCTCATAATAGCGATGTATTACATCCTGAATGTTCTTATTAAAAATTTGACTAAACCCATCCCGAAAGTGTTGATGGGTGCCATCAATCTCCCAGCGCTCGCCATCCTCAAAGGAATCCACGAAGTGGATGGAGCCAATTGTATAGTCCAATTGATTTTTAAAATCTTGTGGCGAAATAATTTCGGGAATGTAATCCACCTCTAATCCCGCATAAACCTCCAGTCCGGGGGTTGATTTCCGAACGTGAGCTATCTGATTAATATAATTGCTAACGTCTTCTCTTTTCATACACCAGGAGCGCTCAAAAGGCAAGGGCGCGTGAGAAGAGAAGCCCAGGCTAACCATTTTTTGCGAACGGGCGTGGTCCGCAATTTCCTGCAAGGACGAAGTGCCATCACAAAAAGAAGAGTGGGTATGGAAGTTTGACCACATGAGTTAAACCCAGATTATGCGTTAGAATTAAGTCACAACGTTAAAGATAGCAAGGGCAAAACTTAACCACACTACGTGATTGCTCTCATCTGTATTAGGCTACAAACTCTGTTTGCTTCGTTTTCCAACGCTCGTGCATCCACACCCATTGCGTAGGGTATTTTCGGATGCGCTCTTCAATAAATCCGGTAAACACCTGGGTGTTATATTGAATATCATCTTCTTCATTGCCCGTGATGCGTACGGGTATTTCAGGAAGAATTTCGATGTGCTGCATGCCGTCTTCACCCAGGTGGCTAAAAGCGGGCATAACGGCCGCACCGGTCTTCATGGCCAGTAAGGCCGCACCGATAGGAGTAGAAGCAGGCCTTCCAAAGAAATTGACAAACGTACTTTTAACTTTTGTGTCCTGATCAATAAGTAACGCTACAGACCCACCAGCTTTCAATACTTTGAGCATGGCAAAGTTGGCCTTATCGCGCTCGACATAGTTGGTACCGTTTTTATTGCGGTGCTTCCACATCAGTTCATTTAAACGCTTGTCTTTGAGTGGTGTGCCGATCACCATAAAATTTAAACCACGCAAGGCCATGCTGGTTATCTGAAGTTCGAAGGCACCCAAATGACTGGCGATGAATACAACACCTCTGCCTTTGCGGTCGGCTGCTTCATAGTTTTCAAATCCTTTCATCACCACCACCTTATCTAACTCTGCGAGCGAGGAGATAGGAGAGGCCCTCACGGCATCTCCTGCATTTTTTCCCAACATTGTAAACATATCAATCGCCATTCTCTTTATTTCAGCAGGAGATTTTTCATTTCCAAACGCGATCGTCAGATGTTGCTCAGCTAGCTTTCGATAGTGGGGAAGAAGGTGACCTATCGTTCGGGCGAGCCCGCCACAGAAACTGAGCCAGGCTTGACGCGGTATGCGGTTCGCGATAGCCACCATGAACCTTACTACATAGTAGATGCATCTGTACTTTACCTTTCTCCTGAAATTTTTTACTGCGCCCATGAATAGAAGTCAAATGAGCATCATACTTCACGTAAGGTTATCATTCTGCTTCGTTCCGGATCCCAGAGTTTCAAGCGGAAGCAACGAATGATTTCAAATAGATTCCAGGAAGTGGTCGGAACATTTTTCAACTCGGGCATATTCTCTGCCATCTCCTGCAAGCGATAGAATGGGATTCTGGAATTCAAATGGTGCACATGATGATACCCTATATTGGCGGTAAACCATTGCATGACGGGGTTCATCACCATATAACTGGTAGAAGCAATCGCAGCATGATCATATTTCCATTCGTGGTTTTCGCGGAATTGCGCACCGGGAAAATTATGTTGGCAATAAAAGAGATACGAGCCCATGGCAAAAGCAATAAAGAATGGAATGAACCAGCCCAACAGAAATATAAGCGGTCCGGCAAAATAGAAAGCACAGAATGCACCGGCAGCATGAAGGAGCAATGCCAAAAGAGAATCCAGGTGACGGCCGGGACTTTGTACCAACGACTTCACATTTAACCAATAGATGAAAAGGGTAAGGTAGCCGAAGATGATGGTGAGCGGATGCCGGTTCACCAGATACAGGAGTCTTTCATTCCTGGTAAGACCCAAAAATCGTTCTTTTGTAATGGTAGGGTAGGAGCCTATTCCTGCGATGGTGAGCTTTGAATTATTATTGTGATGATGCTCATGAGATCTTTTCCAGATGGCTTCAGGCGCCAATAGATAAATGCCAATAGTTTGCATGATGATAGTGGCCAGTCTTGAATTCTGAAGAATGGCACGATGCTGATAGTCGTGATAGATAACGAACAAACGGACATAGAGCAGGCCGCAGACAACACTCATCAGCATGCGCAGTGCAATGGGAATAGGTAAGGAGGAGAAAAGAAAGAACAGCAAAATTCCTGTGGGCAATAGCGTGATGAGTAATTCCATCCAACTTCTTGTCGGATCTTCACCCGTAAATGATTTACTCGCCTGGATCAGCCCTTTACCCGTTCTCATTATTGTAGCAATATACTCTGTAAAGATAGGTAAAGAGGTGAGGAGTTAACCTCAAATAAATCTATTAAGAATTGTAATCTGCACAGACAAGCGTTTGTTGAGTTGTGATTTGGCCACAATCATGACAAATGAAGCTGAGCAGTTGCGATTTGAGAAGCCCTTTGTTCCTTATTGCATAGCGTTCTCTTTCCACTCAATCGCTGAAGGCAGATTTGGGTTAATTGAAATTATAGTCGCTGAAGAAATGATCTACATTGACAGGGCAAATCAGACCTGGAGAGAGAATGGTACAGATTCACTGATTTCACTGAAGAATCAAAGTTCAGATAGCGGTCATAAATTGGTTTGAGAAGCATTTCATTAGCATTTTGGTGTCCAAACCTGCTAAGAAGTCTATCTAATCAATTTAACATAATATAAATTATATAACTCTTTCCTCGCTAAGTTCCTGACGCACAGTTCTATAATTATAGTATTTTAACCATCCCAGCGTGCCATTGCGCACATGCCTTGGCTACGCTGGTCTGGGGGTTTTAGGCTTCGTATTGAAGTTAGGGATTTGCGCACATGCCATCGCACAGTTATATAATTTGACGTTATGTGTAAATAGCCGCTCAAGGCCGCGCTCATCCGGGCCGTGCACACCTCGTCCTTGAGTGTCTATTTAAACGATAAGGTTTGAGCAAGAAAGTTTTTTTGCCCACGCGCATGAATGCAACCAACCGCGCCAAGCATAAGTAATGCAGGCCGCACATTCCTGGCGCCAACCAAAGCCAGCATCACACATGCTTGATCAACGCTCTAAATTCAATTCAATTGAGTTGTGATAAAGCTCACTGGACTAGTTCATTAGGTTCGCCATAGCTCACCTGAACTTCAAAGGTGTTCGCACCTTATTTTTCTTTTGTCCTTTTTGCCTTGATGCAAAAAGAACGAAAAAAATCAAGGCCCAAAGATGCTTCCGCCCACATGCCATCGCGCCACCCCGCCTTTGGGCCGGGCCACCGCGCGAACCTGGTTAAATTTGAAAAACAAATTAATTTCTGAGTTCTGATTTTTGTATTTCAATTACCTGATTAGTCCTTGTGAATCGCACCTGAAATGAATTTATCGCTTCGCTTTCGATAGGTCCCGCTCCATGCTTATAATGTACTATTCCCTTTCCTACCTTGTATACTTCGCCTTTGGTATTCCAGTTATTCATTTCAATCATCTTGTCGTAAGTGTATTGCCACGAAATCGTGCCATCTTCTAAAGGGGTACCGACATTTAAAGTGTGAATATTGATTTCGTCATAAAAAGGCGAGTACCTTAGGGTATTATATTGAAGTTCCACGATTTTGCAACAGTCATCAAAATCTTGTGGTTTCACCGCTAAATTGAATAAGTTCTTGTTTGATTTGTCTTCCTGTACACTGTTATAAAGAATTCCAGCTTTGAATCCCTTTGAAGATAATAGGATTCTTGCTAGGGCGGTGGTTGCATTGTAGACCCTTTTGTCTTTTGTTGTAATTAGCTTCTTATAAAATGAAGTTATCTCGTTATTTAATGTGGGAACCTTCTTTATTGTCCCAGCACGAACTCCAACTAGATGAAAAATTATATCCTTTTTAAAATATGCTACTTTGGCGACACAGTAGATATCAAAATAGCCAATATCCAATTCTGCTATAGTGGTTAGCTCACTGGATGAAAGATATGTTACAGACTCACCGTTATCATTTAGTCGTCCCTTTCCTGCAAATTCAGCGGGCGGATATTTCATTTTACAAACATTATCGATAAGAATCCCATTATCCTTTCTCGCCCTGTAAAAATGTTCATTCAATACAGATGTTGCATTGAATTGGCAAAGTTGAGTTAGTTGCTTAAAGTGGGGTGTAAACGCATCGATACTTTCGTTCTTTTCTATCAGGGAATTAATAACTCTTATCTTCGACTCGACTAGGTGCTTATTCACATTCATGTTTGTAGCCTACAAATTTGAACCTATTTGTTAATGTAAATACTTAAACATAACGCAAAGTTACGGGCATGCGGAATAGAAAGCTACAAGGGTTCGCTACGCCTGCTCGTAAAAAAATCTCCACCCTCCCCTCCTTCCAAACACACATTCCTCGGGTAGTATTTTTTTTCGGCAGCCCTTGCATCTTTCTATCCGGTCCCGCCTGCCTGCCGGTAGGCAGGTGTGGTCGCGCTATGTTTAAATATATCATTCGTGTCCGCATCGGTGGCTGGTGGCTGTCTTTCGGTTTTCGGTTTGGCGCCTGCCTGTCCGGTAGGCAGGTTAGGCCCTGTTTGCTTTCTGTCCCTCTGGCATCAAAGAGGTTTTCCTCAGGTTCTTGTGGCTTGAGGTCGCAGTTTCAGAGCTCCCTTTTTAGGGGGCTCTTTTTTTAAGCATTAGGCATATTCTTTTCGAATGAATTAATGATGCTGTTCGCATCATAAGCTATATCAAGAGTTGGAAAATGATTA
>JANMYO010000006.1:0-76483 GCA_031382175.1 Bacteroidia bacterium
CGCGATACCTGAACAATCGGTGTGCCCACCGGTTCGGGATCAACACTTACACTCACCAGGTAAGGGTTTCCTAAACATCCTCCTGCACTTACCGGTGTCACTGTATAGGTTACCACTACCGGCAACAAGCCTGTGTTGGTCCAGCTATCATCTGTTAATATTCCTGCTGCGTTGCCGGTTGCGGCAATCGGTGTGGCTCCACTGAACACCAATCCATTCGCATTCACCGTAATGTTATAGGTAGACGCTGCCACACTTGCCCCACTGCTACTCAAGGTGTACGCTGCTCCTAACACCACATCACTGCATCTTGATACTTGCGCTATTGGGGTGCCCACCGGTTCGGGATCTACACTCACACTGACCAGATAAGGATTCCCTAAACAGCCTCCTGCACTTACCGGAGTTACTGTATACGTCACCACTACCGGCAACAAGCCTGTGTTGGTCCAGCTATCATCAACTAATATTCCTGCTGCGTTGCCTGTGGCGGCTATCGGTGTGGCACCACTGAAAACTAGTCCATTGGCATTTACTGTAATGTTATAGGTAGTCGCTGCCACACTCGCTCCACTGCTACTTAGTGTATACACAGCTCCTAAGGCGATGTCACTGCAACGTGATACTTGTACGATCGGTGTGCCGACCGGCTCCGGATCTATACTCACACTCACCAGGTAAGGATCACCTAAGCAACCTCCTGCACTTACCGGAGTAACCGTATACGTAACAACTACCGGTAACAAACCTGTGTTGGTCCAACTGTCATCCACTAAAATATTCGCTGCATTACCCGTTGGGGTGATTGGCGAAGCTCCACTGAAAATTAATCCATTCGCATTCACGGTGATGTTGAAAGTAGCTGCCGCCACACTTCCGGCTCCTCCACTCAAGGTGTAAGCCACTCCCAATGCCGCATCACTGCAGCGTGCCACCTGAACGATGGGATTACCTACCGGTTCGGGATCAACACTGACTGTTACTGCATACGGATTACCCAAACATCCGCCCGCACTCACCGGAGTGACGGTATAGGTTACTATCACGGGCAGTAAACCGGTGTTGGTCCAACTGTCATCCGTCAAAATAGTGGTAAGGTTACCAGTGGGGGCTATTGGAGTAGCTCCACTAAATGTTAGTCCTCCTGCGTTCACCGTAATATTGTAGGTAGCGGCAGGTACACTTGCACCGCTGCTGCTCAAGGTGTACGCTGCGCCCAACACGACATCACTGCAACGCGATACCTGTACTATGGGCGTTCCAACCGGCTCCGGATCAATGCTTACACTTACTGTATACAGATTTCCTAAACAACCTCCTGCACTCACGGGAGTAACGTTATAGGTTATCAAGGCCGGTAATGTCCCTGTGTTCGTCCAGCTATCGTCTGTTAATACTGTTCCCGCATTGTTGGTGGGGGTTACCGGAGTAAGTCCACTGAACGTTAATGCACCCGGATTGGTAATTGTAATATTAAACGTTGCCGGTGCGACACTTCCAGCATTACCTGTCAATGTATAGGCAGCTCCCAAGGCAACATCACTGCAGCGTGATACCTGAATAATCGGAGTACCGACCGGCTCGGGGTCAATGCTAACACTTACCAAATAGGTATTGCCTAAACATCCTCCTGCACTCACAGGAGTTACATTATACGTAACTACTGCTGCCACTAATCCGGTGTTGGTCCAGCTATCATCTGTTAAAATAGCAGCTACATTTAAAGTTGGCGCCACCGGAGTGGCTCCACTAAAGATTAATCCCCCTGGGTTCGTTACAGTAATATTATACGTAGAAGCTGCAACGCTACCCGCACTGCTACTCAAGGTATAGGTACCGCCCAAGGCAATATCGCTGCAGCGTGACACTTGTATAATTGGAGTTCCCACCGGCTCCGGATTGATGGTTACACTTACGGTATAGGAAGAGCCTGCACACGTGCCATTAAATGGAGTTATCTGATAATCTACATCAACAGGCAACAGGCCCGTATTGGTCCATGCATCATCTATCAATTCTGTAGCTGTCTTGCCTGCGCCCGCTGACACCGTTCCAGCACTTTGGGTTAGTCCGTTTGAATTTGTGACGATGGTAAAGCTTGTTGCTGCCACCGTAGAGGTGCTTAGTGTATAAGCAGCTCCCAACACATCATTATCACTACAACGTGCTACTTTGGGAATTGCATTGCCCGTAGGCTCCGGGGTAATCGTCAACTTTACAATTACGGCATCTCCCACACAACTCAGTGGAGCAATGGATACCGGACGGATGGTATATTCCACATCTACCGGCAACGCAGTAGTATTGATCCAAGCGTCATTCGAAATTTCTCCCGCGTTAAAACCAGTGCCCGTTACCGGAGCACCGCCACTTGCCACCAAACCATTATTATTGATTGATGTAATATTATAGGTTGATGCCGGAAAACTTCCGGTAGCTACGGCCAGCGTAAGGGCAGACGCGGTTCTGCTGCACACTGTCTTGTCTAACGAAGCACTTAAGATTGGTTCAGGATTCACGGTCAGTGTAACTATTTCCGCGGGCAGTCCCTGACAGCCGTCAATACTTACCGGAACGACTGTATACCGTACCTGAATTGCTCCACCCGTTTTATTTTCATACCGATCATTGAAGATCGCAGTGCTCAGCAATCCATTGCCAGAAGTAGGGCCCACTAAAGGCGTAAGGCCGGGAACGCTGAATGTAACACTTGTTATATTGTACGTTGATGCGGGCACCGGACTGAAGACCTCTGTAGCGAGCGTAATTCCTGTTATGTCTTTACTGCAGACCGATTTATCTAACGTATTACTTAGATCAGGACGCTGGTTAACGACTACCGGCTGGCTGTCCGGAGTACCGGCACAACCTGAAGTTGTTGAAGGTGTTACGGCTACGTTTCCACTGATGCTTCCGAAGTTGACGGTGATTGTCTCCGTACCTTGTCCACCGATAATGGAAGCGCCAACAGGCACTGTCCAAGCATAGGTAGTATTGGCTAATAATGCCACAGAGTAAACAATACCTGCATCATTAGAACATACAGCCGCAGGACCTACGATATTGATCAAGGGAGGAGAACCATCTACTGTAATATTTCTGGTCGACATCGCACCAGGGCATCCTGCAATTGTTTCAACTACGGTAATGTTCTGTCCCGGACTAACAATATTGGGAAATTGAAGTAAAGCAAAGAAATCACCCGGACCACCACCTGCTGCTACTACAAATTGGCCAGGGCCTGTGGGGATAGTCCATGTATACGTTGCACCCGCATTAGGGGTAACCTGATAAACTACAATACTTGTTGGGTCTTGACAGACGTTGGTAGGACCCGTTATCGGGTTGGCGACCGGAGTTGGGTTAACGGTAAAGGTTACAGTAGCTACATTAATACATCCTGTAACAGGAGCTATTACCTGAACAAATAGTTGCTCTGCATTAGTTACGTTGTAAGCCGTCTCTGATGCACCTATGGGTAGTGAAAAAGTCTTTGTTGGTACATTATACCCTCGGAACCAATTGAAGGTCGTTCCCACCACGGCATTTATAGAAGTGTTGTAGGTCTGAAGATTAGTGACCTTTTGATTCCCCCCAGGAACTGTTGAACAAAGAGCAGGCGTTAAATTATTTACAGTGGGTAAAGGATTTACAGTTAGTGTGCCCGCATTACTATTAAGAATGCAGACACCTGTTGTAGTAGTTACTGCCCTATAAGTCTTTCCATTTAAAGCTGCCGTTATATTTGTAATGGTGAGCGTGGCCGTTGCAGAGCCTGCATAAGTAACACCCAAAAATGTTCCATCTGTAATGTTTGCACCATTCTCCTGCCATTTCAGTGCTAAGCCTGGTCCGGCAGCCGTAATGGTAAAGGTGGTAGCATCGCCCACACACACAGTCCTATTTGGTGGCTGGACTGAGATTGTTGCTTTTGGATTAACGGTATAGGTAACGGTGGCAGGACTTACGCAACCAGTAGGAGTATGTGTAACCCTACAAAACACAGCAACTGCGTTGGTGACCACAAAGCTTGTCGGGGTTGCAATGGGTAAGGTAAACACTTTCGTGCCAGCGTTATATGCAGAGAACCATGCATAGGTATGGTTCACAGTCCCGTTAATTGCCGCCTGATTGGTTGTCAGGTCAACAGTAGCGGTTGTTCCTCCCGGACCATCCGAACAAACTGTAGGGGTCTGGTTGTTTGCCGTTGGAAGTGGGTTAACTGTGAGTGTAGCCACGTTGCTTGTCACAGGGCAAGCACCTACTGTTGATGTAACAATCACCTGATACTGATAAGTGTTAGCTGTTGAAACGTTCGTAATGGTAAGCGCATTCGTTGCGGTACCGGCATAGGTAATACCTAATACTGTACCATCCGCCAGGTTGGCAAAGGGGGCAGCATTGATCTTTTCCTGCCACTGAAACGTTACACCACCTACCGCAGAAGCCGTTACAGAGTAGTTTGCTGTAAGTCCTGCACAAGCTGTTGCATTCGCTGGTTGAACGGAAATTACAGGAAGAGGATTAACTGTAAAGTTGAGGTTAGTGGGAGGAAAAACAGTTTGGCAGCTAGTAGGAGAAAGCAAAGAAATCAAGCTAATCACATGGGGTGATGGTGCTGTTGTGTTAAGCTCAGCATCTGAAAAAGAAATTGTCGTTGTAGGATCTCCCGCTGCGTTGGTGTTGAAAACTTTCGTCCGGTTGGCGCTTCCATCTACCCTGTACGTCAATGTAAAAGGCCCTGTACTTGCTGAGCCGGCATCCAGACTAAATAATCCGGGAGCTGCAAAAGAGGGATCGGTTGTAGAAGCTCCGTTAAAACAAGTCGCACTTATGTTTAACGTTGGCCCTGCATCAAAGGAAGGAGCTGTGCCACCGATAGAGACTTGCCTGGATAAGATGGCGGCCAATGCTGGTCCATTTGCTGGGCAGCCATTTCCATCCACAACTGAGGTGAGTTTATAATCAAATGTATCACCGAAAACCCCTACTGGTAGAGGGCTAGCAATAGTAAAAACATTCGTTGCATTCACTATTGGTCCAACGGGAGTAACGATGGCTCCAGGGTTCTTAGTAATGGTATAATTGATAGTAAAGTTGGCCGTTCCTGTTGGTAAATTCCAAACAATGTCCGGAGCTGGAAAACCTGAACAAACTGCTCCTCCACCTGTCGGATTTGCCGCGGTAGGAAGAGGGTTAATTGTAACAACCGTTGGAAGCGAAACAATGCTAGGGCAATTGGATGGTGCAATACCAAACGTCTGAACAGTGTAGCTGCCACTTTGGGCCACTGTTGTTAAGACAATATTGTTAACAGCACTGCTTTGAACAAGTGTAACGCCTTGATACCAATCGTACCGAGCAGCACTTACTGTACTTGATGTTAGTGTAACACTTCCACCAAAACAAAATGTCGTAGCCCCGGAAGGGGTTATCGTTGGTTGAGTAGGAACAGGATTTACGGTTACTGTATTTTGATTGGGCACAAGGGTAGTAGCAGAAGCGCATGGGCCCCCAGCGTTCTGGTTCTGAGCAACTACTCTATAATGATAAGTCCCTGGCCCGCTTGGAGGTATATCTGTAATTGTCGTCAGCCCCGCTGTGCCCGCAATGGCAATAAATGCACCAGCACCAAGCTGCCTTTCCCATTGCAGGATTGCTCCTCTTGAGCCCGCCACAGTCATATTACCTGTGCCAGATCCATTACAAATTGTAGGGCTTGGGGTAATTGTTCCTCCATCACTTAGGCCGAAGACATCCACATTGCGATTGACATTGGCATTTTGACAGGCTAGTGGGTTAATGTTGTAGATTGGCAATGTAAAAGGGGCGAGCAAAGGACTCACAACAGGAACATTCGTAGTCGTTACGTACCTGCGCCTCACTCTGACATCTCCATTATCCACAGCGGGCTCAGGAGAAATAGCATAGGTTACATTAACTGAATTCCCTGTTGTGGCCGATAAGGATACAGTAGCAACCAAAAAATTATTTAAACTCCAAAAGTTTTCGGTAGGCAGGTTAATTGGCCCTGTTAGATTTGTTACGGTATTGATGGGAATGGTCTTGATGTTTGGAGCAGAAGTTGAATAAGGCTCCAGCGGGCCACCATTGCAAACAACATTGTTCCCTGCGGGTGTGGAGGGGATATCCGGAGCAATGTCAATTCTTGGCTGCTGAATGAATACCACTTCAACAGGATCACTCTCACACGTGTTTGTGCCGGAAGCTATTTGAGTTGCCCAAACCGAATAATATCGGCCTGCAGCATTATCAATTCGTAAAGGAGCGCCCAGACCACCATTCGCAACTGTATAACTTGTCGCCCGAAAACTCAATGAATTAGTCCCAAGACCCGTGTTGGCCATTTTAGTCGCTGTGCCTACACTTGCCCTATCCCTATACCAATTCACATCTGTTCTGGCTCCCCCTATGGAAGAAGCTGTAACGAAATCCATAGCGGGAGTCGTTATGGTATTCGTGGCATCATAACACACTGCAAGGCCTGCTGTAGTAAGGGCCACGGGCTTTGTCACAATTCTCACAAAATTATCAATAGCAACAGGGGCAGTAAAAGGAGAAGGCATGATACCCAGAGGATCATTGTAAGGATTGCAAACATCCCAGTATTCAAGGCGTACATAAAACTCGTCATTAATGACATGATTAGCAGGTGATGTTGTCGTGATGTATCTCATGTAATTGAGTGCCGTAGAGGCAGTCACAGGTAAATCAAGTTCAATGACGCCATTTGCGTCAGGAAGATTGTCCAGCGGATTTCCAGCGGCTCCAGTCCCTCCCGGTCCGGTTGGAAAATACCCGGGCTGACCTCCATACAATGGGTTAGCAGGAAATAAGTGCGTACCCGCTGCATTATTGCTTGTCACAGGAACGCCTGCAACCCTGATGTCCGGAATATTTGTGGCAAGATTCTGAACACCATACACAATTCGTATATGCCTGGCTAAGTCATTAGGGACGCCTGTCTCAGGAGCTGCTAACCTACAATTTAACAGCGTAAGATCAGTAAACCTCATGTTAACATTTGTACCTAAACATACCCTATCTGTAGTTTCGCCGACTGCAGGTGGGTTAAAGGGCATATTTAAGGTCCCTGTATTGGTGTTATCCTTATCATATGAAGCAAAAGTTGTGTTTTGAGCAATCGAGTTACATGTAACCACACCGTTGAAAAAAGGAGTAATGGTTGTATTCCAACTGCATATATCAGGAACAGGTGTTGTTGTTGCCGGAAAATTTTTGGTTGGTCTTGCCACTACTACTATTCCAGGATTTCCTCCAAAAGCGGCCGAAGAATTTTCTATGAAGGTTGGAGAGGGTAACCCTGTTAAGTCAGATTGGACAGGAACATAATTGTTACTTGTTGCATCGCCCCATATAACTCCATAAAAGAGTTGATGGGCTGTGTAAGCAGAGCTATTTCTAACGCGCAGACTTAATTTATAAGCAAATTGACGGAAGTTCATTATTACCGGAGCACATATGTCTGGTGAACCGTAATCCGTGAGGTTAAAGAAAACTAATTCTGCGCAAAGGCCTGCAGCGGGAGGAAAGCCTAAGTTACCAAAGTTGTTCTTTGACTGCGTAGTCCCAATGGTAATGTTGTTGATTTCAACTGCAGCGGTAGTAAGTGTGTTTGATCCGGGAGCAAGTCGGTCATAACCAACTCTTAAAACATCTCCTGGAATAATGAAATTTTGAGCAGCATGGGCGAGCGTTGCGTCAAATGTGATATTTACGCGATTACCAACAACTGCTAAAGAATTAATTGTGACAGTAACTCCATTTACAGTAACCGTCCATCCTGCCGTAGCGGGAAGGGGAACTGCCTGGATGTTTGTATCAAATAATACTGAGACTACCCGTTGGCTAAGTGTTTCATGCTTAGGCTCTGCTGCATTTACAACAGCATTCTGCGCATGGGCATTACGGTTAGAAAGTAAAGCAGCTGAAAGAATAAAAAATACTAAAATTCTCGAGCTAAAGAGTATTTTCATGCAGCGAAGTAGATAATCAAATTTTATATACCAAATAAGAATAAAGAGTAACCTTCATCCGTATCCATGCATAATCTCCAAACTTAACCACAAAAACCCTGAATTTAAAATAATCTGACCCCTACCCCTAGTAATTTCCCAAATCCCCTACCTTTGCCACCGAATTTTTTAGCCTGCAATCATGTCTTCGATCACTTCAGCCAAGTACATCTTCGTAACCGGAGGCGTGACCTCCTCATTGGGTAAGGGTATTATCTCTGCCTCGCTTGGGAAGTTATTGCAGGCGCGTGGGTTTTCCGTTACCATTCAAAAGTTTGATCCTTATATTAATATCGACCCCGGCACTTTGAATCCTTATGAGCATGGGGAGTGCTATGTGACCGATGATGGCGCTGAGACCGACCTTGATCTTGGCCACTACGAGCGCTTCCTGAATGTCTCCACTTCTCAGGCCAACAATGTCACTACCGGCCGTATTTATAATAATGTCATCACCAAAGAACGCAAAGGCGAATACCTGGGGAAGACTGTACAAGTCGTGCCACATATCACCGATGAGATCAAGCGCAACATGTTTTTGCTCGGGGAAACCGGAAAATATGATTTTATCATTACCGAGATTGGTGGGTCAGTCGGTGACATTGAATCTTTACCTTTTGTGGAGGCTGTGCGCCAGGTGCGGTGGGATCTTGGCGCGACCAATGCCATGGTCATTCACCTTACACTAATTCCTTATCTCAAGGCCGCCAAAGAATTAAAGACAAAACCTACCCAACATTCTGTTAAAGAACTCCTCTCCTACGGAATACAACCGGATATATTAGTGTGTCGCACAGAGCTGCCGCTCTCCATGGAGATCCGAAAGAAGCTTGCCTTGTTTTGCAACGTGCATCTCAATTCTGTTATCGAAGCGATTGATGCCGATACTATCTATGATGTGCCCCTACTCATGAAAAAAGAGAAGCTGGATGAACGTGTATTGTCGAAGCTTAAAGTAACGGCCAAACATGAACCTGAGCTGGAACAATGGAAAGTGTTTTTGGGGAAACTTAAGAATCCCTCTGACGAAGTGAATGTTGGCCTGGTCGGTAAGTACGTTACGTTACCTGATGCCTATAAATCCATTGCCGAATCGTTTATCCATGCCGGTGCAGAGAATGATTGTAAAGTCAATGTGAAGTGGATCTCGTCTGAGGAAATTGACAAGGAATCGGTATCGCGCGTTCTGGAAGGACTTGATGCCGTGCTGGTCGCGCCCGGCTTTGGCGAACGCGGACTGGAAGGTAAGATTGAAGCCATCAAGTACGTGCGTGAGCATAAGATTCCTTTCCTTGGGATTTGTCTCGGGATGCAATGTGCCGTGGTGGAATTTTCCCGTAACGTGTTGGGAATAGATGCCAGTACTACTGAACTTAATCCCAAAACAAAATATCCTGTCATTGATATGATGGAGGAGCAGAAAAAGATTACCACCAAAGGCGGCACGATGCGGTTGGGGTCGTACGACTGCAAGTTGAAGAAAGGCTCCAAAGCCTATAGTATTTATGGAGACGGGCTCATTCAAGAACGGCACCGCCACCGCTATGAGTTTAACAATAAATACCTGGAGCAGATTGAGGCGGCAGGCTTAAAAGCGGTGGGCGTTAATCCTGAATCGGGACTGGTGGAAATTGTCGAGTTGAAAGATCATCCCTGGTTTATCGGGGTACAGTATCATCCTGAGTTGAAAAGTACGGTGCTCAATCCTCATCCACTTTTTGTGAAGTTTGTGGAGGCGGCTTTGACGCATAAGAAATTGGAAAGTAGAAGTAAGTAGAAGAAAGGCAATGGTCGATTGTCAATGGACAATTGATAATTGGGTGGATAATTTATAAAGCGCATTAGATAAAGTACTATGGATAGGAATTCGGCAATCGGTTTGTTTCTCATCGGGGGGTTACTGCTTTTGTATTTTAATTTTTTCTCCCCTACGCCCGTGCCTGTGGAACAACAGCCTGCGCAGATGACGACCACCGATTCGGCAAGGAAGGATTCACTGTCCACCTCACCAATGGCGCTACCCGGTAACGATAGCGTCAAGATTAAACAGTATGGAAATCTTTCTTCTTTTCTAAGTGGCAGTGAGAGTACCACCCGATTAGAAAATCCCGATATGATCATTACCCTTTCCAACCGTGGAGGAGTGATCAAAAATCTGGAGTTAAAAAAATATAAGACCTATGGCCAGCAGCCTTTATCCCTCGTTGCTCCGGAAAATAATTCCTTCTCCCTCCATGCCCAGTATGAAGGTAAGGAAATCGATCTCTACTCTTTGTACTACACGACTGAATCCCGTAAGGTCGGTGATTCAACTCTTGTCACTTTCATTGCCCGCATCAGCGAAAGCGCTTTTATCAAACATGTTTATTCCATTCCTCCTTCCGGTTATAAAATTGGTTATCGGATCGAGTCGCAAGGATTAAGCGGTTTGCTTGCCGGTGAGCATCTTACGTTCCTTTGGAAAGACACCATTCCACTTCAGGAAAAAGATATTACTGACAGTCGCGTGAAGACTACTGTTAACTATTATCTCGCCAAAGGTGAGTTTGACGGACTTAGTCAGGCGTCTTTGGATAACGAATCTGATGCACTTGCGGATCCCATTCAATGGGTAGCTATTCGTCAGAAATTTTTCATTAGTTCTATAATAGCAAGCTCCTCTTTTTCGGGAGGAGAAGTGAGTACTTCCGCCAACACTACCGATTCACTTCATGTGAAGACGGCTACCGTAAAATTATTTATTCCGAAAGCTGATGTCCTAGGTAACAAAGCCAGCTTCCATTATTACTTCGGGCCGAATGATTTTGAAATCTTAAAGGGCGTCACTCCTGAGTTTGAGCGCAACCTCGATCTGGGCTGGCCTCCGGTGAGTTGGATCAACCGGTATGTCATTATTCCCCTCTTTACTTTTCTAGAGCGCTACATCAGCAACTACGGGATCATCATCGTGCTGCTTGTTCTTTTTATCAAGCTTATCCTTACTCCACTTTCTTACAAGTCGTACATGGGTATGGCTAAGATGAAGTTGCTGAAGCCTGAACTTGACGTGCTAAAAGAAAAGAATGGTGATAACGCGACACAGATGCAGCAGGATCAGATGAAGTTGTATCAGCAGGCGGGAGTCAATCCCTTCAGCGGTTGCATCCCATTGCTATTGCAGATGCCCATTCTCTTTGCGATGTTTTATTTTTTTCCTGTCAGTATTGAATTGCGGCAGCAATCCTTTTTATGGGCGGAAGATTTATCCACGTATGACTCTATTCTCAATCTTCCGTTCACCATTCCCTTCTATGGTGCGCACGTAAGTTTATTTGTCTTGTTGATGACTGCCTCTACCCTTGTTACTACCTGGCAGAATAATCAGATTAGTACCGTAACCGGTCCGATGAAGTCGATGGGTTATATTATGCCTGTGGTGTTTATGTTCGTGCTCAACTCCTTCTCTGCCGGACTTAGTTTTTACTATTTTGTATCCAATCTTTTAGGCATTGCCCAGCAGGCTATCATCCGCAGGTTTGTTGATGAGAGTAAAATCACTGCCCTGATGGAAGAAAACAAGAAGAAGGCTGCCAGCGGAACGGGGACCAAATCCAAATTCATGACCAAGCTGCAGGATGCCATGAAGGCCAGTGAAGAAGCCCGAAGGGCCAGTGACACGAAGCGGAAGAAGTGATGGAAAGATTTGAAGATTAGATGATTTGAAGATTTGTGAATCTTGGCATCAAGCCGCTACTTCATTTTCAAATTTTCAAATCATTGCATTTTCAAATCATTGTGCATTCCTTGTTGACAGTAAGTGGATAAGTCTTTGTTCCACGAGCGTTCCACGAATCCCGATTACCTTATCTTTGTCACCCGAACATGCCGATAGCTATCGGGACGGGACTATTTTTTAAGCTTAACACGACATCATGGGCAAAATTATTGCGATTGCGAATCAAAAGGGAGGTGTAGGGAAGACGACCTCAGCCATTAACCTGGCGGCCAGTCTGGCGGTGTTGGAATACAAAACCCTTTTGGTCGATGCCGATCCGCAAGCGAACTCTACCTCGGGACTGGGCTTGAACCCGAAAGAAATCAAGACCGGTATTTATGAATGCATGGTGGAAGGTGCTGACCCCCGGCTTGCCATCGTACAGAATGAGTTAAAGTTTCTTCACATTCTTCCCTCCCACATTGATCTGGTGGGTGCAGAAGTAGAGATGGTAAGCATTGAACGCAGGGAAGAAAAGATGCGCGATGCGCTTTACAAGATAAAAGATGATTACGATTTTTTGATCATCGATTGCTCTCCTTCACTGGGTTTGATTACCATTAACTCTTTGACGGCTGCTGACTCTATCATCATCCCCGTGCAGTGCGAGTACTTTGCCCTGGAAGGACTCGGAAAATTATTGAATACCATTAAGATTATTCAAACCCGATTGAACCCAAAACTTGAAATTGAAGGAATCCTGTTAACCCTATATGATTCCAGAACTTCGTTGGGCAATCAAGTGGTGGAAGAAGTGCGCACCCATTTTAAGAGCATTGCTTTTCACACTATCATTCCCCGCAATGTGAAGTTGAGTGAGGCCCCCAGCTTTGGATTGCCCGTCATTGTGCACGATGCCGAAAGCAAAGGAGCGATCAGCTACCTTAACCTGGCCCATGAGATTTTAGATAAAAACGGTTTGTCAAAATGAGTAAGAAGAGAGCATTAGGAAGAGGCTTGAGTGCGTTGCTTAGTGACACACCCGAAACCGAACATTTTGATGAGTCGCCCGAAGTTCATGGTGCCAGTGGAGGCATGAATGAGATTCTGTTGTCTGAAATTGAAACCAATCCATTTCAGCCGCGACAGCATTTTGATCAAGAGGCCCTGAAAGAACTTTCTGACTCGATTAGAGTTCATGGTATTATTCAACCCATCACGGTACGAAAGCTGGCGAAGAGTCAATACCAACTCATCTCCGGAGAAAGGCGATTTCAGGCCGCCAAATTAGCAGGACTTAAGAGCATTCCTGCCTATGTTCGTTCTGCGAATGACCAGCAGATGCTGGAGATGGCGTTGATTGAAAATATCCAGCGAGAAAATCTAAATCCAATTGAAGTTTCGCTTAGTTACCAGCGACTCATTTCTGAATGCCATTTAAAACAAGAAGAGCTCGGTGAGCGCGTTGGAAAAAATCGTTCTACGATAACCAATTACTTAAGGCTTCTCAAGCTTCCCCCTGATATTCAAATTGCTTTGCGGGATGGCAAACTCTCCATGGGCCATGCCCGTGCCATTATCAATATCGAAAACCCGGATGTGCAGCTCTACATCTTTAAGAAGACGTTATCCGAAGATCTGTCGGTGCGCAAAGTAGAGGAACTGGCCCGTCAGTTAATGAATGATAAGCACAAGCCGGAATCCGTTAGCAAAGAAAGCACCCCTGCTTCGCGGGAAATCCATCAGCTTCAGGGCAAGCTTTCTTCGCACTTTGGCACGAAAGTTAGTGTGAAGAGTGACGGTCAGAAGGGAGATATCAAGATACCTTTTCTATCTCTTCAGGATCTTAACCGGATTTTGGATATTTTGAAACTGTGATGAAGGGGCCCGATAGCTATCGGGAGAGAAGGGAGTGGAACTTTGAATGCTATGAGAATTGTCTTGCCATGTTCTGTTTTCGTTTTGCTGTTTCTTGTTGCCGTTCATTCTGTACAAGGGCAGCAAGTGGTGGGAGAGCGAGACACGGTTAAGGTAGATGCCGTTAATGCTCCTCCGCCTGAATCAACGACTCCGATTAACTCCTATGCTAAGCGTTATAATCCCAGGAAATCCATGCTTTATGCGGCCGTATTACCGGGGAGTGGACAGATTTACAACAAGAAATACTGGAAGCTCCCTATTGTTTATGGAGGCTTTGCCTTTCTTATTTACCAGGTGAGTTTTTATCAACAACAAAATCTTGAATTCAGAGCAGACCTCTTTGCCGTAATCAATGATCCCACTGCCACCAACGCTAATGGATACACCGAAACTCAACTGCGATCACTTGTTGATGAGTCCCGAAGGGAGCGGGATTATTTTTTGGTACTGACAGGTCTCTGGTACATCCTTCAGTTAGTAGATGCTCATGTCGATTCTCACCTTAAAGAGTTTGAGATTAATCCCAAATTGAAGGTCAGCGTAGAGCCGCATATTGAACGCAATGGCATGCTGGGTCGAAGTAACGGAATGCGACTTTTAATTAAATTTTAACATAGGTGAATATCTTATTAATCGGTTACGGAAAAATGGGTAAAGTGCTTGAGCACATTGCACTCGACCGTGGACATCGGGTAGTCGGAAAGATTGATCTTGGGTTTGAAGGTGTTTTTCCTCAGGCCGATGTCGCTATTGAATTTACACAGCCCACCTCTGCGGTCGAGAATATTAAGAAGTGCATTGAGCAAAAGATTCCGGTCGTCTGTGGCACCACGGGCTGGCTCGCTAAAAAAGATGAAGTCCATCAGTACTGCAACGAAAGAAATGGTTCTCTTTTTTATGCCTCTAACTTTAGCCTTGGCGTTAATTTATTTTTCCACTTGAATGAACAGCTGGCACGGCTGATGAATGAACGGCATGGCTATGGGGTTTCCATCGAGGAGATTCATCACACGCAAAAAAAAGATGCTCCCAGTGGCACCGCCATCACCTTAGCAGAGGGGATCATAAAAAACTATTCCGGCAAAACCAGCTGGACCATCCATGAACATCCCGCTCCGCAGGAGATCGCTATTACGTCACGGAGGATAGATCCGGTTCCCGGCACTCATACCGTTACCTACCACTCTTCGGTGGATGATCTTGAAATCCGGCATACCGCGCACTCCCGCGAAGGATTTGCGTTAGGAGCCTTGCTCGTGGCCGAATGGCTCCCTGGAAAAAAAGGAGTTCAAAGCATGAACGACTTTTTAAAATTCTGATCCTATTTTTGCCTTTATTTGCAGCCTTGATTTGACTAAATGATTTTTGCAAAGCACGGGCAAATAATTTTACTACTGAAATAGCGCTTATTTATGAATTGGAAATTTTGGAATAAAAAAAAGGAAGAAAAGAATACCGCCCCAAAGTCTTTTTTGCGCGAATGGGCTGACGCCATTGTGTTTGCTGTCGTAGCCGCTACCCTTATCCGCTGGCTGATTATGGAAGCCTATACCATCCCTACCCCTTCCATGGAAAACTCCTTACTCGTTGGCGATTTTTTATTTGTCAGCAAGTTCCATTACGGAACACGGACTCCTAAAACCATTCTTCAACTACCTCTTACGCATCAAAAAATATGGTTCACAGAAATCCCCTCTTACCTGACCTGGATTCAATTACCCCAATACCGTCTGCCCGGCATCAGTCATGTGAAGCGTGAAGACGTAGTCGTATTCAACGTGCCGCGTGATGAAGAAAATAATTTCGGGATTTATGATAAATCGAAATGGCATTACTATCCCGTGGATTTAAAGACCAACTACATCAAGCGTTGCGTAGGGATTCCGGGAGATGTATTACAGATTAAAGATCGTCAGTTGATTGTCAATGGCGAGCCTTTAAAAAATCCGGAGAACATGCAGTTGAGTTACCTGGTTTCATCCAAGGATGAGATCAATGATCGTAACTTTGTAAAACTGGAAATCGATCCAGATGACTACAATTACCTTGGTCGCCCCGAAGAAGGAAGAGTCGTTTATCAAATGTACATCACTAAGTCCAAGGCAGAGGAGCTCAAGTCTGTGCCGTATATTACGAGTGTAGATGAAGACTACCGCACCCATGACTCTGCTGATGCACGGATTTTCCCTATCTCTAAATACTCCCGTTGGAACGGTGACAACTACGGTCCGCTGACGATTCCAAAAGAAGGAATGACCATCTTCATCAATGACTCTACTCTGGCTTTCTATGGTGAGACCATTAAAAACTATGATCACAATAAGGAGGTGAGTATTGAAAATGGTAAATTAATTATTGACGGAAAAGAACTTACTCAGTATACGTTCCAGCAGAATTATTATTTCATGATGGGCGATAACCGTCACAATTCTTTTGACTCACGATACTGGGGTTTTGTACCCGAAGATCATATTGTAGGGAAAGGCTTTTTCATCTGGCTTTCTATCGACAAGTATGCTGACTTTATACACAAAATACGGTGGAGTCGATTCTTTAAGCTGATTAATTGACCTCACCCCTCTCCGAAGGAGAGTTGTAAAACCTTACCCTGCCTCTCCGAAGGAGAGGGTTGCAAAACCTCACCCAGCCCTCTCCGAAGGAGAGGGTTAGTTACCAATCAATCTCATGTAATCCCTTTGACCGGAGGTATTCGTTTGTTTTACTGAAGGGTTTTGAGCCAAAGAATCCATTGTGTGCTGAGAAAGGCGAAGGGTGGGCTGACTTAATGATCATGTGCTTATTTTTATCGATCACGTCTCCTTTCTTTTGAGCATAAGCACCCCACAGGATAAAGACTACGTTCTGCTTCTCGCTGGAAATAATTTTGATGACTTCATCCGTAAACAATTCCCAGCCTTTTTGCTGATGCGAACCTGGAGAAGAGGCCCTCACCGTGAGAGTTGCATTGAGCAGTAAGACACCTTGCCTGGTCCATCGTTCAAGATTTCCGTTGGCAGGAATTGGCTTTCCCAAATCCAATTCGATTTCTTTAAAAATGTTTTGAAGAGAGGGGGGCATTCGAACTCCCTCCCTCACGGAGAAGCAAAGTCCATTGGCCTGTCCGGCCCCGTGATAAGGATCCTGACCTAGGATGACCACTTTCACCTCCTCGAAACTACACCCATCAAAGGCTCTGAAAATTTCAGGGCCTGGAGGATAAACGGTTTGTGATTGATATTCGGCCTTCACAAAATGCGTAAGTTCCTGAAAGTAAGGCTTTTCAAATTCATGCTGAAGTCTTTTCCGCCAGGAATCCGCTATTTTAACAGTAACCGACATAGTTTAATTTTCGATGAACCTACTCCTGTACTGGGTTATAAAATAGAAAAAATTGATATTTTTGACCACATGGTAACCGAAGTGACGCAAGGTGTAAAAGTAACTGTTGAGACGGAGTATCAACCTTCTTACTCCAGCCCCAGTCAATATCACTATGTTTTCACCTACCGGATTACTATTGAAAATAAAGGAGATTTTACCATCCAACTTAAACGAAGGCACTGGCATATCCATGATGCCGCCTTTACCCCACGCGAGGTGGAGGGCGAAGGCGTTGTAGGACAACAACCTGTTTTAGAACCGGGACAAATTCATCAATATGTTTCAGGTTGCAATCTTAAGTCGGGTGTTGGCAAAATGCTTGGCACCTACCTGATGGAGCGCGTTGTGGATGGCGCCACCTTTCAGGTGATCATCCCTGAATTCACCATGGTGGCTCCGCTCCGCCTTAATTGATCCTACTTTTTTCTTTTCATTTGTTACTGCTACCTAAACCCTGAACTCTTGCCCTCTGCGCAACAATTGAAAGCCTTTATTCGCCATTGGCTTCACGTAGTGGATGATCATTCTATTCATTCCCCGTACTTTTTTGACTTCTACCGTCACGTCATTAAAGGAAGCCATTCCCTTATTCCGGAAATTGAAAAACTGCGCGCTCAACTTCTTAACAATCCTCTTGCGCTAACCATTGACGATCTTGGTGCGGGTTCCACCCACCTTCGGGGAGCCCAACGAAAATTGTCAGACATCGCCAAAACAAGTTTGAGTGAGCCAGCCTATTCCACTTTGTACCTGCGCATCATTCAATTTATTAAGGCCAAGCGAATTGTTGAATTGGGCACCAGTCTTGGCGTAAACACCCTTTACCTGGCACAGGATAAAAAGAGTAAGGTCATCACCTTCGAAGGGAGCCCGGCCCTGGCCAATGTTGCGCTGACCAACTTTGAATACTTTAACCAGAAAAATATTGAACTCATCGAAGGGAATATCGACTCCACGCTTTCTGATTTCTTACAAGATCCCGCAAAAATTAACTTCGCCCTTATCGATGCTAACCATCGCTATGCCGCTACCATGAAATACTTCGGCATGCTGGTGATGCGTTTAGATGAAGAAAGTATTTTGGTCGTTGATGATATTCACTGGTCTGAAGAAATGGAAAAAGCCTGGAATGAATTAAAGGCTAATGAATTGGTCTACGGAAGCATCGATCTGTTCCGGTGCGGAATTCTTTTCTTTGAACCCGGGCTCAACCGTCAGCATTATGTGCTCTCTCTTTAAACCCGGATTGAAAGTATCCTTAATAAACCTATTTTTGCCCTAAGAAATCACTCGTATGACAACTCCAACGTCCCTTCCTGAGAGAAAAAGTAATAAAGCAGCTATCATTATAGCGCTGCTGTCCATCATTGTCATTATCCAGAGCATCAAGATCTATTTGGATTACAAGGACAAGGTTGAAATTAAAGAGCAGAAGGCTAGTGTAGAAGAAGAGCTTGGCACCACCATGCAGCGCCTCACCGAAATCAAAACAGAACTCGATCAAAAAATCGTAGAAATCCAAAAACTGGGTGGGGATATTTCTGACTTGCAGAAAGCAAAGGCGGAGGTTGAATCGCAATTAAAAAGAAATGTTACCCGTTCCCGAAAAGAGATTGAAGAGCTGAAAGGAAAGGTAGAAGGCTATGAAGAGTTGCTGAAACTTAAGGACGATGAAATTGAAAAATTGAAATCGGTTAACAAAGTACTCTACAGTGAAAACAAAACACTAAAAACAGAAAAGAATCAACTCAATGATTCTATTAATTCATTGGCTAAAAATAAGGCGGAACTCGCTACCAAAGTAGCCATTGCCTCTCAGCTTAAGGCCGAGAATGTTGCCGTGACGGCTGTCAACTCGAAAGGAAAGGAGCGTGAATCACCCTTTAAAAACCGTCAGCTGGAGAAACTAAAAGTGGAGTTCAACCTTGCGGAAAACAAAGTAGCTCTCATTGAAGGAAAGAAAATAATGATCCGGGTCATTGATGAAAACGGGCAAGTCATTTTTGATGTGGCCCGTGGCTCCGGTACATTTATCTTAAATGGTAAAGAAGAATTCTTCACCTCATCACAGGAAATCTTATTTGATAATACGCGCCAGAAACTGACTTACGTGTATGAAAAAGGCTCTGACTATCCTTCTGGCAATTACCGGGTTGAAATATACTCTGAAGGATATCATATGGGAAGCTCCCAGTTTACTGTAAAATAATCATAATTCGATTTAGTCGCGTACTCTATTCAGGGAAAGCATGCCCAGCATCCAATCCGGCAAAGGCTTTTCCGGATTACGATTTTTCAGGTTGAGGTACCATCCTAGTTTTTCGATGATGGGGATCTTATGTGTCTCCACAAATTCAATCAAGGTTCCATCGGGATCTTCACAATAGGAAAAATGACCGGCCGCCTTTCCCATGTCAAATGAATTGCTGGAATCCACTGTGAATGGAAATTTTTTTTCTTTGCAACGATCGCCCAAACTTTTCATGCCCCGAATATCAAAGCAAACATGAATAAAACCCAGGTCTCCCCAGTTACGATCGGCATAAATCTTCCGTGGTTTCCTTTCCTTCACCTCTACCAGTTCAATTTCAATAGAACCTAAAAGACGGCTGAATGCCCCGAGGCAGGGATTGGAGGCTGTCAGTAAAACTCTTCGGAACGGATCACTTCCACCCGGAATATCATTGAAATCCGCAAACCTACCAGTCGAGTCATTGATTACGTGATTGTATCCCAGTACATCGCAATACAAGGGCAATGCCTTTTCGATATTACTCACACCAATTACGCATCCCGATACTCCGCCCATCGCACCAGTACCTTTTTTGAACCAACTTTTACTTTGTATTACTTCAAACGTATTTCCGAAGGGGTCCTTTACGTAGAAGTGTAGTCTTCCGTCAGGTGATTTTGTAAGTGAGCTTAAAAGTTGTGCTTTTTTGGCTTCCAACTTTGCGTAGGCTTCTTCAATATTGTGTGACTTGATCTTGACCGCAAAAATTCCCGTATCGCCCATCCCAGGCTGAAATCCAGGAGGTTGTGGTTTTCGCGAAGTGTATTGCCAAATTTCAAATCCACCACCACCCTGCATGTTCATCGCCAGAATAGCGTAACGATCTTCTGCCACACCAGCCGTATAGCGGGTCATGAGTGACGCTGTGGCGGCATCCTTAAAGATGGGGACATCCATACCAAAGTGCTGACGGTACCATGTCCATGCTTCTTCTGCATTTTCAACCCCTATTCCGACCTGTTGTATTCCACTAATAATGTATGACATGACGGGTTATCGGTAGGTGATCAACTTCTTGTACATTTTTTTCATTTCGTCCGGTGGCCTCTTCAGGAAAAACATGATAAAGATAATAAGATTGGCCGATTGTACCCTAAACCAACTGTTCATTTCATACTTTCGGGCAGACACCACCACCTCTTTTTGAATTACCTTAAACTTATGATTTTTTTTCAACCGAATAATAAAATCATAGTCTTCCATGATGGTGTAGTATTCATCAAACCCACCAAGGGCCAGAAATACTTCTTTTTTTATGCACAAGGTCTGGTCTCCTCCCCGGCACAGGATACGATCGAAACGAGTGAAGAAGGCCATCACTTTTAGCATGATTTTATCGGTATCAAACCGGTAGCGATAGCACCCTGCTCCATAGCCGGCCTGGAGTACCTCCTGAATGTCCTGCACAAATGAAGGAATGAGTTGAACATCCGCATGAACAAAATACAACACTTCACCTTTGGCTTGTCGCGCCCCATAATTCATTTGGGCTGCCCTGCTTTGGGTTGGGCAGATCAACACCTGGGCTTCGGCCGTTGCCGATAATGATCGTGTCTCATCCCAACTTTGGCCATCTACTACAATAATTTCAATAACAGCTTCCCCGCCAAAACGCCTGATGAACCCGATCCGCTGTGCAATGTGTTGCGCTTCGTTGAGCGTAGGAATGATAACACTAATCGTCATGGGAAGTCCTTGGATAGTCTACAGCAAATAAAAAAATAATTGCACCAGAAATGGAATAGCTCGTGATGCTGTCCTGTATGATTTTTTTATCAGCAAAGTTCTCCAAGGTTAAAATGTCAGGAAGACTACAGTTACCCAAGATTTTATCGATCTTATCTTTAGCACGTGTGAAATGTACCTATATTTCTAACCTCAAAGGTTCCTTGTCAAATAAAATCCACCATTAGGAATTCACGTATATATCAAAGATTCAGATTTATGAAATCATTGCTTATTTTCACCTTCTCCATTTTCGTGTACTTAGCAGGGTCAGCTCAAACCAAGGCACCTTCTCATGAGATTTTTGATAGGTTGCTGAAAAAAAATGTCGCTGCCGATGGTAAGGTCAACTATACGGCATTTATTAAGGACTCTATTGAGCTAACTAAATATCTTCAACTTATCAGCATTAATCCCCCTAATGAAAAGACCTGGTCGAGGTATGAACAAATGGCGTATTGGATTAATGCTTACAATGCCTATACCATCCAATTGATTATCAAATACTACCCTATCAAAAGTATTAAGGATATTGGCAGCAGTATTCAGATCCCCTTTGTTAACACACCGTGGGATATCAAGTTCATTATGATCGGAAAAGAGAAAATGGATTTGAATAACATCGAACATGGGAATCTCCGCAAGAAATTCGATGATCCACGGGTACACATGGCCTTGGTGTGCGCGAGCAAGTCCTGCCCCATTTTATTAAACGAAGCCTATGATCCTAAGCGATTGGACGATCAGTTGACCAAGCAGGCAAAAGCTTTTCTTGCCGATCCTTTCCGGAATAAAATATCAGCCGATAAGCCTCAATTAAGTATGATCTTCAAATGGTATGGAATGGATTTCAATAAGAATGGCAGTTCAGTTCGGGATTTCATCAACCGATACTCGAATGTGAAGATCAAGCCTGACGCCAAAATTTCCCATGTCGATTATGACTGGAGCCTGAACGAACGATGAGTTTGTCGTTAGCTTCTTAGAAATCATTCTGACCTCAGAATGATTATTTTTTTATACAGAATCCAATGTTTAACGGCTATCTATTTTCCTAATAGTACGAAGGACAAAGAAGGCCTGTGTGAATGCGGGCGATTTTCACCCTGTAATTGACCATTATCTCATGAGAGCCATTTGAAAATTGTCTCAAGGCTGATGTTGTAAAATCATAAGCATAACCAACGTGAAAATTGTCATTGATTTGCAACTCAAACAAACCTACAATTCCTTCGTTAAGGCGGTATGAAATTCCTAAGCCCACTGCATCGTAGAACACCACCGTATTGTTTATGTCAAAGCTTACCGGGGCTTGCTCCTGAATCCGAACCAGGGCGGAAGGAATCATTCGGAAATTCTTGCCCAGTTTTTTATTGAATCCTCCAAGCAAATAATAATAGCGAAGCTGTTTTGAGAAGCTGTTCGTTGCTCCTTCCAGTTCAAACACCTTATTATTAATGAGTTGAGGTACAGAAAAGCCTACATAGAATTGTTTTTGCTGATAAAAAAGACCCGTGCCGACATTGGGGCTAAGTTTAGTAATCGTCCCGGTAAGATTAGGATCTCCGGTGTTTTTTATATTCAGTTTATTATAGTCGGATCTGATATTATTAAATCCACCTTGCAGGCCCATCGACAGAACTCCTTTGTTCGATAGCTTTATTTTGTAAGAATAAACGCCATAGAATCCAAGATCATTATGGATCCCAATTTGATCATTGGAGAGAATTACCCCTAGACCCATCTTAGTTTTTAAAAATCCTGAATGAACAGTTGCTGTGAACGTTTTAGGCGCTCCATCCAGATTTACCCATTGATTACGGTAAATTGCGGTGCCACTTAATTGGACATGAGCTCCTGCATAGGCAGGATTAATCAGCAAGGGATCAAACATATAAAGAGATTGTACGGGCCTCTGCTGTGCAAGACCTATCAACGGCCATAAAACCATAAAGAGAACAATTGGTAATTTCATAAAGCCTTTCATCTGTCAAGTTCAAGATAACCCGCCACTGCTTTAGATCCATCCCGTTTATCAATAATGTAATAATAAGTGCCTACAGGCAATTCTGTTCCCTGCAGATAGATGCCCTCAAGTCCAAGTCCTTTGAATGAAGTATCTGCATTATTGTACCCATTGGCCTCGTACACCAGAATTCCGCTTCTGTTAAAGATTTTAACGTTGTTATTAGGGAAGTTTGAAATGCAATCGATTATGAAATTGTCATTAGAAGTATCTCCGTTAGCCGAAACCCCGTTGAAAGGGAATATTTCAGTTTTCACCTCCGCAATTCCTTCGTTCGTGCAACCTTCGGTGGTGATTGCCTCTGCGCGATAAAATCCTGGATAAAGCTCATACACGTTTGTTCCTGTTCCGGCAATTACATTCGCACTTGTTTCAAACCATGTAACTTCCTGAATACTCACTTCCAGTGTTGTTAGAATTAGACTCACTGATCCAACCCCCGCCCGACCTGTATCCTGACAATACGAAGGCACCGTTTCAAATATAAATTGAGGGATTATTTTTTTATCCATAATGTCAATGCTCACCGGTTTGGAAACACATTCCGTAATCGCATCCGTGGCAGTAACCGAATAGGTACCTCTATCAAGATCAGTATAATTTTCTCCCACGAAATCTGAAGCCCCTGAGACTGAAGCACCATCATACCAATCAAAGGTGTAGTTTAGCGTAGATCCTCCAACCGTGGCGGCTACGGATCCATTGGGCACAATGCAATTTGTGCGGTGCTGAATTACTTCTGGTGTTGGCGATGGCGGAATCAAGATACCATTTGTTATAGCTCCCGATTTATCCTGAAAGCACCCTGTAATTGTATTTGTAACTCTCACCACATAATCACCAGCCGCTCTTCCATAAAGTTTATCATTATTAACTAATAAGCCAGCCGGTGCCGTTGCCGGCACGGCAGTGCTTGAATACCAGTCAAAATTAAAACCACCCACCAATCCTCCATCGGCTGTAGCTGTGAGTTGTCCGTTAGGCCGCGTGATGTCACATATGGTAAGGGGGTTTTCCTCTACAATAACTATTTCTGGCGGTGTTCTGTCATCCGCCACCTCTGCTATTAATACATTAGTGCAACCGGTATTATTATCAATCATGCGCACTGTGTAGAGGCCTTCGGTTAGCCCGGATTGAAGAAAGTTAGTATTAAATCCTGGTACGAGGGGAAGATTTGGAAAATCTGCAGGGCCACTCAAGTTTGGCGTAGCGCCTATGTACAGATCCGTGGAATAACTAAGTGGAAATGGATATGTTGGATCAACATTGACCACCCGCGCCAGTACCGAGCCATCCTGACCCACACACAATGTTCGGGGTTGTCCTCCCACTGAAACTTCGGGATCAAAAATGGGCGCATCATTCGTCACAACATAAGGTGCAGATGCTGAACAGTTTGTGGCTATGTTAGTAACGTTCACCGAGAAATTACCCGCTACCAGATTGGCGATAGTCGATGTAATGGCAAACTGAGGGCCCGTGATATCCAATGTATTGAACCAAGCAAAAGTATAATTGGAGTTGGCATCCGTTTGGCCATCTCCTGTAGCCGCTAAAGAGGCTGTTCCGGTAACTGCCAAGCAACTTATTTGCGGGAGTGTTTGGCCTATATTAACATTCGGGTAAATGATCTGATCATCCTTAATTACTACCTCCGTGGGTCCCGATTTGCAGGCCGTTGTTAAATCTTTTACGACAGCGTAATACTTGTCGGGAAATTGATTCAATAAGTTTTTATTTATTTCCCCTGCCAATTGATTTGCGGGAGCAAAATTTGATTTATACCATTCAAAATCAAAATTGGTATTCAAATCAGTTGGTGGATCATTGAATGTTGTCACACCTCCAATTGAAATGGATGCTACCCTAGCGGATCCTGATGCTATACAATCGAGGGGGTCAATGGAATTAATATCGATAATATTCGGCAGACTAAGATTCAGGTTTTTATTAACATCAATACTGGAACTAAACTGACAACCTGTACTGGATACGTTTTGAATCATGAGAATATAGGCCCCTTCGAAGCTGTTGGTCAATTGACTTGAGTTATTAGTATCCACCTTACTTGTTACTCCCGGCAAAGCAGCACCATTCAATGTCCATGCAAATGAATACGTATCGGTATTAACGCCATTCAACTCAGCGGCATCGCCAAGCAAAGTTCCATTTGGATTTACCAGATCACAACTTGTGTTTGGTTGAAGGGAGAACTGGATGCGGGGATCTACATGCAGGTCATTCACATTTACCCTAAAAGGCGGTGTGGCACATCCAGAACCTGGAATAAGCCCAGTATTCTTTATTGCCACTACATAATATATATCCGCTCCCATGGTGGGATAATTAACTTTACTTAACGATGGAGTATTGATTACAACACTTCCTGCATCAACCAAGGGAGCAGAACCAGGATTGCTTCGGAACCATTGATAAGAATAATTGGCTGTTCCGCCAGAATTAAGTGCCGTTACTGCAATACTTCCATCCGGGTAACAAATCATTTGATCTGTTTTTGAAACTGTTACAATATCGACTGGTTGTGGATTGCTGAGCAAGGAAATTGCACCTGCCACAGGACAGGAGTTCAATTGGTTGGTAATTGTAATCAGGTAGTTGCCTGGGCCGACTACATCACCGGCCTGATAACTATAAGGGCTTGTCATCACTCTGTCCGTAATTGTGGTACCCGGAGGATTGCTTGACCAATCAAAGTTATAATTTGTTCCAACACCAAATCCAGTTGTTGTTGCGGTCACAGAAATCTGCCCATCAAAACTATTATCACACGAGGTGCTTGCCAAGGTCGTAAAGCCGATGACCGGGAATTCCCGCTGGTCATCCACGGTAACCTTAAACGGTGCACTCAAGCAGCCCGAACCTGGAGAGGTCACGGCCGTCTTAGTAGCGGTTACAAAATAATCACCGGAGGTCCGGTTGATTACGTTTGTTCCTGCATAAGGTCCACCAGGGCCTGTCCATGCAAATGTAAAATTACCCGCTAGCGGTGTGTTCACACTGTTAACATTGACAACTGATACTGTCACCGAACCATCTGGTGCGGTGCAATGCGTCAAGGGTGTACTCGAGGTCGCCACTACTTCTATCGGAACGGTGTTCTGCAACAAGGTCACCGAACCATTTACCGGACATTGGTTCACCGTGTTGGTCACCGTGATCCCATAAGTCCCTGGTCCTATCCGCTCTCCTGCAGGACCACCCAGGGCTGTTGATTGATTTATCCTCGGACTTGGTACACCAACTCCATCGGTGATCACTACCGTGCCCCCCGGGTCACTGGTCCAATCAAAATTATAATTCGTTCCAACACCAAATCCTGCGGTCGTGGCTGTAACGGTGATCCTGCCATCAAATTGAGCAGGGTCACACGAGGTGCTTGCCAAGGTCGTAAAGCCAATGACCGGGAATTCCCTGTCATCCAAAATATCCTTTCTTAAGGGAGAAGATTCACACCCAACGCCCTCCACAATAGTTGCTGAATAATCGCCAACAGCAGTTTTAAGAGGACCATTGAACTTAAAGGCCTGACCTGTTGACAACTTGATATCATCACCAATATTAAACGTGTACCCTGCGCTGGCAGCAGCAAAGGCAGCCAGTGTGGCCTCGGCAGCAATTACTGGTGCTTTCCGAACTCCCTTCACAAAATATTTATCCACGGCTATCCCCGCATACGTTGCAAAGGTCAATTGATCGTCTACCGGGACGGCAGGAAGCTGTCCATCCAACACCTTGGATGCCGGCAATAAGTCAGACCTAAACCACACATAATTAAAATTAGAAACCGTTCCTGGTATAGGTCCTCCTCCTGAATCGATGAATACCTGCAGGCCGTTAATGCTTCCATTGAAGGGGACGCAAAAAGTTTGATTATTGACATTTGCGCTTAAGGTAAATGAGGGAGGAGTGTCTCTAAGCAATGTTGTCCCTAATGTGCTGAAGCACCCGGTTGTCGTATTCGTTGCCGTCAAAGAATATGCGCCTTCATTCACATTAATAGATACATTATTTATTCCCGTATTGGCAAGCGAATTTGTCGGTTGGCCTACCCCTCCTGTAGGCGCCCATACATAGTCATATAGTCCTCCATTTCCGGGTCCCGTTGCCGTGATTACATCCGCTTCAATACTTCCCTCAAAGAAGGCTGGGTCGCACGAAGCATCACTCACTGGTGTTAACGTGATTTGCGGATTAATTTTATTGCTGGCAATGGTAACACTGAATGGAGCACTGGTGCACCCTATTCCTCCGGCACCGCCACCGGCAGTATCTGTTAATTTAGAAGCCACTACCCAGTACGATCCATTTGCAACCGTTGCAGATGGAAGCGGAGCGCCAACATTGGAAAGTTCTTCTCCACCTTTTGTAGCTGTCGGATCTCCAAGCTGAGAAAGCCGGTTAGGTGAAATCAACCCTACTCCATTGACTGTAATATCTATAGTAGCTCCGCCCGAAGTTGCGGAAAGTGTTATGTCATTTCCTACCGAAGTTTTCACAAAATATTCTGTGCCGGGAGATAGTCCAATCGGGAATGTGCCACTCAAGTTGAGGAGTACTTTGCTGTTGACAGCAAAAATTGCTCCCGGGACATTAAGTTGGTCGGAGCCTGCAGAAGCCGTAAAAGGTAAGGCATCTGAATACCAGTTGAATTGATAGTCATTCAGATTATCTACACCGCTTCCAATCACATTTATATTACTTACCACCACTTTTGCCGACAGTTCCTTTGTAAGATCACAATATTCAGCATCAAAAACAGAAACGTTGGCCGCGACAAACTCGGATATAGCAGGATTATCTATGACCGTAAATGTTTTAGTGGAACTACACCCGGTGGATGCCGTGGCTGTAAATGAATAGTTGCCCGGAGCCAGATTGGTCGCAGGATAATTTCCGGAAGGTTGCGCTAACAAGGGGAACACTGCATCGTCCGGATTCATGCTTATATCAAAGGTGGTCACGACAGGTGGTACATGAAGGCCGGTCTTATCATCAGGGTCTTTATCAACATTTATATCAATTCGTCCATTAAACTGGGTAGCATCACAAGCTGTATTGGAAATGATGGAACCCACTAAGGAGATTACCGGGGGAAAGGCATCCGCATCGATGATTACATCTTGCAAGATTTTACAAAAGTTGGTCGAATATTGTTCTTCAACTTCAACAACATATGTTCCTGGTGCCAAGGTGGTAGACACGATAAAAGGAATTGTTTCAAAGCCAACACCTGGTTCAAATGGCCCCGCCACGGGTACACCCGCTCTGGTTAAGGTAGTTAAATAATCCCGTTGGTCAGTTCCAGGTGGAGCGCCAGCAGGATTTTCAATTTGGATTTCAATGGCACCATCACCCGTTACATATCCTGCATTGCAAAGTGTGGAGTTGGTCTTGTTTATTTTAAGTACTGCATGGGCACCCACAAAGGGCAGTGTATGTGGCAAATACGTTTTACATCCCGTTACTGTGTTTGTCACTTGCAGCGTATAAAGACCAGTGGCAATACCCCCTAGAGAAGATGCGAGGGATAAAGGCGGACCGGTATAAACAGGGGGGTTCGTAAAATAGTTTATTGAGCCTAACGCAGGCGTAGTAGGAGAAGGTACTCCATCATACCACTCATAGGTGTGACCAGCCGTTTTAAAATCACCAATAGAACCAATACCATTAGCAGTCAAGTCTATCGCTGCACCGGCTAATGTCGCTTTAAGTTTCAATGTAGTCCCTGTAATGCTTTCAATAAAATAGATCTTATTCGCCTCCAAGGGAACAGGGAGAATGCCTGTTTGTGTGATCATTACCCTATCGTTCACATTCAGGGCCACATCCAGCGAGACCGCTGTGGTTAACTCATCCGTTGTAAAATCGGTCGTAAAATTATTTGGATTGGGGGTTAGCTGAATTCCACCATCCAAGGTTCCATTGAGAAGGCTACAATTCGTTGGGACAATGGTATTTGCTGCAAGGGGCAGTATCGCTGGGGCATTATTTATGATCGTTTTAATTACCTGTTGGGATTTGCATTTGGTCAGGTTGTCCTGAACAACTAAAGTATAGTCCCCTGGTACCAAGTTTGAATACGTGGACCCTCCTGTAAAATCAGCACCGGTAATAACGGCATCTTCATCAACCGCATCACTTCCATCATACCAAAAAAAATCATACACCGGTCCTGCGGGTACCACAGTAGCGGAAAGCGATCCATTGGGGACATCACAAATTGTTAAGGGCGTAACATTAACAACAATCGCTGGAGTGGTCAGTGTCTCATTCAGGTATATTGTCTGAGAACTTGAACATTGGAATGGAAGATCTCTCACCACGGTAATGGTATAGGTCTGATCACCCTTTAGATTAGTTATCGAATTCGAAACGGTTGACAATGCCGTGACATTGTCCACCCACGTAAACGTATATCCTGCCGTAATTCCGGTGCCTCCTGTTATGGCTGTCTGATCAATGGTAGCGGTCAATGATCCATTGGGAGTCAACGAGTTGCATGATGTTTGATCAACATCTACTACGTCAATTTTGGGAATAAAAAGATCATCTCCGATGGTTACTGAAACCGGATTGGAAATACAGTTATCATTATTATTTTTAGCCGTCAGCGTATAATTGCCTGCTGGCAATGCAGTGATGGTTTGGGTGGGGCCTTGTGTGCCGCCCGACCAGGTGAATGTAAAATTTCCATAGCTTGCCGGAGCTATTAAAGCGCCCCGATAATCTAACGTGGAAACCGTGGCCGCTCCGTTTTTGACAACGGTACAAAGCGTATTATCTGTGGGCAACAGCGGACCAAGTATTGGCACCTGGCTATTGTCTGACACACCTACTGTTGCTGTATTCACACAACCTGTTTGAAGGATGGTAATCTCTACTGTGTATTCAAGCAAAGATGTACCACTGACCCCTCCCTGAACATTAATGTAGTCATTGGTAGTGGCGGTTGTATTTAATGTGGTTGGGCCAACTGTCCCTCCAGTGGAATTTCCATCAAACCATCTATAATTATAATTCTTTCCGTTTGGCAAAACGTTAGTGACACTTGCTACACCGTCTGCAGCTCCGCCAAGGCAATTTTGTGATGGTGTCTCCATCATTGTAATGGCCGGCAAAGTTTTGGCGCTGGTCACTTGTGCACTTTGGCTACCGGACTGGCAGCCCGTGATATTGTGCAATGCCGTTAATGAATACGTGCCCACATCCAGGCCTGGCAAATTATCTACCCCGTTACCATCTGTACCAATACTCCAGTCAAAGAAATAATCATTTGTAACACTGCCTGACGGAATATTATTAACAACAGCATCAATCTGGCCATCAAACGCTGCAGTTCCCAAGGTTACTTTAGAAGGATCACAAATGGTGTTGGGTTGAGGAGTTAAGGTCAGTACCGGCAATACTTTCGCATCTGCTACATTCACTACCGCACTGGTCTGGCATCCATTTGACTGGTTCGTTACCAAGGAAGTACAATTATAACCCACCCCACCTTGTACTTTAATTACTTGTGCTGTGTTGGAAGTATTCGTCCCTGCGGTCACCGGGAAGGCCGGGGCAACAGGGCCCGTCCAAGCATACGTATAGCCTGTTGCTGTGCCTACGGCTACACCATCTACTGTCACGATCCGCGCCTGACCATCTTCTTTGCTCACCACACAGTTGGTCGATGGGGTCGTACTCGTTGTCAGCAACGGTAAGCTTTGTACGTTCCCCACCGGGACACTCACCATAGAGGACACACAACCTGTCGGTGTATGGGTGGCTACCGAAGTATAGGCCGTTGCTCCTCCGTTCAATCGATCAAATACATTCGCTGTCTGTAAAGCAACGGGTGGAACTGTGTTGCCTCCGCCAAAAACAAAAGTGTAATCTGTTAATGCACCTATTTGGTTCGTTACCATAGCCGTCACTTTTCCGCTAAAGGTCTTCACGGGTACCGTTAAACTTGGATCACAGATGCCATTGTCTGTTGGAGCCAGCGTAATCACCGGCAATACTTTCGCATCTGCTACATTCACTACCGCACTGGTCTGGCATCCATTCGACTGGTTCGTCACCAAGGAAGTATAATTATAACCCACTCCACCTTGTACTTTAATTACTTGTGCCGTGTTGGAAGTATTCGTCCCTGCGGTCACCGGGAAGGCCGGGGCAACAGGGCCCGTCCAAGCATAAGTATAGCCTGTTGCTATGCCTACGGCTACACCATCTACTGTCACGATCCGCGCCTGACCATCTTCTTTGCTCACCACACAGTTGGTCGATGGGGTCGTACTCGTTGTCAGCAACGGAAGAACCGTTGCATTCATTACTTGAGTCGTGACAGGACTAGCAGCACAGGCTAAATCAGTACGCGTTACAACCAACGTATAAAAGCCAGCATCTTGCTGAGTTATTATTTTGGTTGTAGAATTTGGAGTCGGAACAGGATCGGTGCTTAACGATCCCTTATGCCAGGCAAATTGGTAGTTTGTAAAATCAGTTACCGCAACTCCTTTGAAAGTAACAGCAGCTGATACAGAACCCGTATAAGTAGTAGCCGCCAGTCCGGGATTACAAATCGTATTTGGTGTTGACGTAAGTGTAACGATCGGTAAATTAATATCTTCGGAGATAATCAATTTGGAGGTATTCGAACAGTTAAGGGCCGTAGTCACTTTCACAGTATAGAAAATACCTCCTCCTTTTACGCTATTAAGAGTTTGGCCCTTTACTCCGGAAACTGTTTCGGGTCCTCCAGCCATTGGAATTTTGTTCGCAGCCAAAGTGTTGTCTCCTCTAAACCATTCGAATGTGAAATCGGTAGGGCTCGTAAGACCTGCTGCAACACCTGTTGCCGTTAACACACCGTTGGGAGTAGCAGGGTTACAAGAGGTTTGTGGAACAACTTCTGTTATGACAGCAGAAGGAATGACGATCTGACTTACCACTTGCACAATAGGCGCCTGATTGGCAATGCACTGGGTCCCTACATCTTTTACTATAGCCTGATAATAGCCGGCCACAAGGCCGGTGCGGGTTTGGCCTGTACCATTGGCGGGCGGTAAAATACTTCCGCGCGTAGCGGTCACGTTATTATAAAAGTACCAATCAAAAATGTAATTGGCAGGATTTTGAAGAACCCCTGCAATAAATGCATCGGCTTTAACCGATCCACTACTCGGGGTACTGCAATCCATCACGTTTTGTAAAATTTGTGCCTGTGCATCGGGTATTACCGGGCCATTTACTGTTGCCGGGCTTGAGGTGATTGAACAACCATTCTTCGTTACTACCACAACATAATTACCCGCTATCAAATTATTAGCCGTTGGGCCTGTTATCCCCAGTGATGTCAATGCAATATCATACCAATCAAATGTATAGCCTGCATTACCTCCTGTGATCATAGCATCAATTCTCCCATTGGGAGGATTACAGATCGTTTGATGGGATGCTACTGTCAGCGTAATGGTCGGGTTAATCTGAGAAATTCCAACCACTCCTGAAATGGGTAGACTTACACAACCCTTTTGTGTGTTTGTCACCACAACCGAATAGGTTCCATCAATTACTCCCGTCAGGTTATAATTAGTTCCGCCTGCGTGAGGCGTCCCGGTTCCAGCCCCATCATACCATTGAAATGAATATGGACTGTAATCAACCACCTCCACTGCCCCTTTAAAAATACGGCATCGGATTGCCCCCGAATATGGCGGGACATTGGGTCCACATTTCTGGTTATCAGATACTTTTTCTACCGTAACCGTAAATGGATCGGGTGAAACGTTTACTAAATAAAAATTATTGCTGATTTCACATTCCTTCGTGCTTTGTCCGGATACAGATACGATGGGGATCACCGCCCCATTATTATACATAGCAATGTATAGTGGGAAGGTAGTACCCGGCCCGTTAAACGTAATGGTTGGCGTCACCACTGTAGCACCTACCTGGAGATTAACGACACTGATGGTGGTCGTATGTAATAAGACGGCCGCAGCGGGACTAACGCGTGGGTCGCCATTAAAAAAACTTACCGGAACATTATCAGAAATAGGTAAACTCCCGCTATTGATAATATTGAAGTATGCTTTAATTGCAAGGTCACCGCAAATAGGCGGTGTAACCACTACGGTAGGCGAATACACACCATCTCCATTCGAGTCCACACCCGGATTAGCAGGATTATCACCAAAATAAGTAAGGTCAGGCGCGGGAAATTCTGGGCAGCCGCTCTGGCTTAGACGAGGAACCTGGTTCATGAATAAATTGAGAGGTCGCTGAGGACCCGGCAAGCCATTTGGGCAAGGTGCATTACTAAAAATTAAGCTCGGATCGATCTGTGGAAAAGGTAACGTCAGGTTATCATTAATATTGGTAACATAATAAGGATGCTGATTCCATACTTTACGTGTCGGTAGCCACGCATTTGAGTTAGAATAATAAAGTCGTGTTTGCCCTAATGATTGCTGCTGAACTGAACTATTATTAATATTAAAAGCATTGTTGGTATAACATGGAACACAAATGTCCGTATTCCCATCGCCATTTACATCGGCTATAACAGGTCCTTCGGTGTAGGTATGTGAATTACAAGGAGCCGACCATATTTTTGTCGCTCCGGTAAGCCCATCCACGACTACCAGTTCCTGAGAATCGCGATACACTACCTCTGGTTTTCCGTCATTGTTAAAGTCGTAGACGGTAAGACTTAATATTCCAGAAATAGAATCATTGATTGTCCTCTTCCATATCAAAACAAGATTACCTGCACCGTCAAGGCCTAAGCAGAACAACTGGTTCCCAGCAATGAATAGTGCTTCAAGTTTACCATCTCCGTTTGCATCACCCAGGTTAATTCTTCCTGTTCCCCACGTCCAACCTGTCACGGGGTTTGCTCCATCTGCTGGTTTATAAATTGCAACTGTATTCTTTTTAACATTCCAGTAAAAGATAGTAGTGGCATTGGTACCACATGGCACACCCTCGTTTCCAGAACAATTGACTGCGCCTGTCATTAAAACATCAATGAAACCGTCACCATCAATATCTGCCGTACTTGTGGTGCTCGCCTGATCTACTCCATACTCATTGATATCATTATATCCTTTAGGAAAATAGGGTATCCCAAGGGTGTTCATGTCTTTTGCAATGGTAAGCACCTGCAATGTCCGTGATGCCAAGCTGGGTACCGTGTATATAATTGGCCCGCACACCAATTCAAGTTTGCTATCACCTACTATATTCACTGCTACCGGGCCTGCATTTACAGAGGTATCCCAATTGCCACCCGCATCGGCCAGCTTCATTCCCGATTCAGCGGCATAAATTCGATTTCTCAAGTACACTTCGGCTTTTCCATCGCCATCAAAATCAGCAATACCAATACTACCGGGGCGGTCTATACCTAAATCCACCGCGTTGAAAAGGGGAATCAGGTTGTTGTTAGCGTACTTGAAGGCTGTTAAAAAGAACCTGACCGGTTTATTGTTCGGGCTTCCGCCACGCTCACTGGCGATAGCATACATTTCCCCGATCTTATCTTTATTAATATCTGCAATGGCTACTTCATGCTCGAAAACATATTTGCTTCCAGCTTGAGGAAAAATATTTGAGCCGGGGGTCCTGAAGTCACCCATAATGTCGCCAGGGCTAAACCCACCTATTGTTGTGGTGGCTACTACTTGTATGGTGCTATTCCATTTAGAGGTAACGACCACATCAGGCATCCCATCATTATTCATATCCCCTACTGCTATTTTTGCAGGAGTATCAGCTGTATTTTGACTCGAAGTTTGTGGTGCTGCAATACTTGAAAAGCCTGTTCCGGGTGGAGGGTTGATGCTACACGTTGAACCAGCCCCTACGAAACTCAATCCATAATAGGTAGCGCAATCTGTATCCGCTGCATCAATCTTCCCATCGCCATCATTGTCTGTCGCATCAAAACAACGACAACCCTTTTCTATATTGGCGGCAAAATTGCAGAACGAGTCCACGCAATCGACCTGACCATCACCATCATTGTCAATGGCGTCATTGCATATTTCTATTGCCTGTCCATTGGCAATCGCTGTTATAAAGAGAAAACCAACTAAAAAAAGACATTTTAAGAGGCGCCTATTCGATACCATTATTATACTTGAATCTCTCTATTCCTGAGGAATATACTATCCGAAAAAGTTAACATCAAAAGGTCTATACAATTTTATCTTGCAATTAGTACATGCCCTGTTAGTGGTTCTGCATCCGGGCATCCCATAACATAAAAATAGGTTCCCTGAGGTGCTTCTTTACCAGTATAGGTTCCATCCCAGTCGTTGTTGTAACCTTTCTTTTCAAATATTTTCCTGCCGGCTGTATCAAACAAGGTAAGTGTGCAATCCACGAAAGCACTCACGTTTGCAAATACCCAAAAATCATTAATACCATCGCCATTAGGTGAAAAGACATTTGGAATTGAACCAGAGGCCGGAGGGAGGCCTGTGACGTCAATGCTAATGGTGTTGGTTGCGGAACAACCGGAAGTAGTTCCTGTTACCGTGTAAAGAGTTGTTATGACAGGACTTGCTACTGGATTTTCAATGTCCACTGCGCTTAATCCGTCTGGCGGAGACCAAGCATAGGAAGTAGCACCACTTGCCTGAAGTTGAGCCAATTCACCTGCAACAAGAGAAGTTTTATCTGATGAAACTACGATGGTAGGTGTATCAATGATCGCAATATTTTTAATTGCAGCATTACTACATCCTACAACCCCTGTGTAGCTTATTGCAAGAGAAGTCGATACCGTACTTGCTGCTGCCGTGTACGAGTGATTTGTATTTCCAACTGTTGTGGCCGTTGCCCCGTCACCAAAACTCCACAAGTAAACTGGAATAGCCAATGCATCCTTAGTAGATTGATCTGTAAAAGAAAGGCTTTGTCCAACACACGCTTCCGGGTTGACTGTAAATGCTGCAACAGGTGGTGCCAAAACAATAGCATTAACCGGTGCCGTCACACTAGAACATGCTAATGCTGTATTTGTGACCCTAACACTATATGCTCCAGATTGTGTAACCGCAAAAGAAGTTCCTGTTTGACTGCCAATGTCAGTCCCATCTTTTATCCATTGATAGGTGTGACCGGTTTGAGCATTGACAGACAATGTTAGGCTGGAACCCTGACAGACTATGTTGGATAGAACCGATGTGCTTATTGAAAAATTGCTAAGATTAGCAATATCAACTCGGGTGGTGGCAATATTACTTTGACAAGCACCATTGAATAGCTGCAGAGAGTATATCCCCGCAGTTGCCTCTGTACTATTTACTATCTGTGGATTCTTAAGAGCAGATGTAAATCCATTGGGCCCAGTCCAACTATAGGTAAATCCTGTTGATGCTTCATTTAACTGGAGGGTTTGGCCGGAACAGACCGGGGAATTGGATGAGATACTCGGATTTGCCGGCAATGCTCCCGCGCCAGAGGCTACGACCAAAGCCGCAGATGTAGTTACGCAAGCACCTGACTCGCTGGTTGCAATAACAGTGTAACTCCCGGAGGCCATAATATTAAAAAAAGGATTTGTTCCGCTACTCACCGGGGGATTTACCGATTCCTTCCACGCATAATCAGTAACTCCCAAATTTGGGACAGTATTGAGTTGAATTGTTTGGGGTGCACATATTGTTAGTGGAGCGGTATTGAGAATAGAAGGAATAAAACAATTCTTATTCCTGATTATATCCAATGAATTTGAGGCATCTGTTGTGTATGCAAAGTCAGGTTTTCCATCACCATCAAAATCTCCCATTCTTACGTTTCGTGATTTTTTACCTGCACTTAAAATGCTCGGTGTAAAAGCAAGGCCCGAATTATTCCCGTTACTTTTGAAAAGTGTTAGATCCACTGCTCCTGTTCCACGATTGCCCACCAGGATATCCATATCACCATCGCCATCTGCATCACCGGCATCAATACCCCAGGGGGACGATCCAGTTGTGAGGGTAATGGCCGGGCCGAAAGAAATCGTTCCTGCAGAACTCTGGTTGAGCAAAACAAAAGTTTTGTTATCTGTAAGTGAACTCGTGACCGCAACGTCAAGTTTGCCATCTTCATTAAAATCAGCGGTGGTCAGATGGAGTAGATTACCTGAAAGATTGATCTGCTGTGATGCAGTAAAGGCAACTCCGGCCGAGCTTATGTTCTTCAGCACAAAAATATTACTTGACGCAAATGGGTTGACAATGATTTCTGGTTTTTTGTCACCATCCAAATCCTGAACATCCAATCCATACGTTGTATTGGCTCCTGTCACAGTGAGTTTAACAGGCGTTGCATTAAAATTAAGTATGCCTCCTGCGCTTTGATTAACAAATACATAGATAGTGTTATTTGTATTTGTCGCATCATCAAACGCGTTGGACACGATGACTTCCGGCTTGCCATCCATGTTTAGATCACGAATGACTATCCTAAACGAGAAATGACCAACATCCATGAATAGGGTAGTCAACGGAGCGAAAGAAATACTCCCTACTGAGCTCATGTTTCTTAACACAAAAATTTCATTTCGTGTAGCTCCACCGCGAGAAACTACCAACTCTGGTTTCCCATCTCCATTCAGGTCGCCACAGGCAAGATTAATACCAATGTCAGTTATAGGTACGACTAACGGGACTGCAAAACTCAAGGTGCCAGTCGTGCTTGTATTTCTCGCTATCATTATTTCTTTCAAGGTGCCTTGCTTAGTCCCTGTCAAATCGGGTTTGCCGTCACCATCCAAATCACATGAGCATGCATCGAAGACTTCGGAGGCCGAGGCAATACTAAGAGGGGAGGCTATCTGAGCCGCATTGAAATCTGTTCCACTATAGGCAGGAACAAATTTCAAAGGTGACTTTGCTGATAATCCACTTACTAAATTTGTGACTTCTACATTGGACATTCTAGCTTGCGAAGGCACAGTTACTTCAATTGAGAAATCAGAGGAAACTGAGATGGCACCATTTACATGATCAAAGGAAACTCTCAGGTTAGCTGGATTGGTACTAAAGCCGGAACCGGTGATCAGCAACTTTGACGTGGGATAACCTGATATGGGCGTCACGGAATTAATTATAGGAGCCTGCGGCAAGGCCGTAAGAGCTGAAAAGAAAACCAATCCAATAAGGAAGATAAGTTTCATCTTTTTATTCCAATACCGTTAGAAGCCAGGCATCCTTAAACATTTTCATTTTTCTAAATTTGTCCCTGTCTTGCCGTGCTTTATCTATATCGTTTGTGCTCTCAAGGTAAACGTACCACAATCGTTTTACGGTCAAAAAGCCATAGTCCGTTTTATTTAAGCCTAGCTTTAGTATACCCTCATCAAACTTTTTTGCATTGACCTCGGAACTGAATACTCCGACAACAATATAATCTCCAGCACTAATTTCATTTTTGTGTTCTCCGCGTTTTACAAATTCATGACGTTCCGCATGAGGATGTACATCATTCTCTAAGCCGTGATGTTCCGTAGGGTTTTCAGCATGCACCTCCAAACGCTTTAGTCTTTCCGCTTCGTCCTCTTGCTGTTCTTTGTCAGTCATTGCCAACAAATCGACTTCTGCCTTTTTACGTGGGCCTCCATTGTGTATTTGTATTACTGAATCTTTCTTCTTTGCCGCCATTACCACTACCGGAACTTCTTTTACAGTCTGTACTTCCTGCTTACCGACAGGCTTCTCCATTTCCTTCTTTACCTTATCATAATTCTTAGCAAGTGCCTGCTCTTTCTTCTTTTTCTCTGCTGCCAATTCAGCCGGGGTCTTCTTTTTTACCCGTTCTTTTTCTGTATCGACAAAAGAATACACCGGAGTATTTTTTTTATGCGAGCCAAAGAGCATCCCAAAATGAATTTCATGGGATGGTCGGTTGAGTTCATTCGCTCCTGTACTTTTCAATGTGTAGGAATAGCCCAGCACGGCTAGTTTGTTCAATTTCAATCCGGCCAATGCAGAAATCCCCATTTCCTGCTTATAGGATGCTCCAACCCATACTTTATTCTGAATATGAAATACACCTGCTGCCTCTATTTGTGAAGGCACTGACTGATTAAGTCGATATATAAGGTATGGTTCAAATACATTCTTGCTTTTCGCTAGGTAAAACCGGTTGCTTGCATGGAAGGTAATCGATTCAAAGGGCCTGACTTGAGTAACGGTAAATGGATCAGGATTTAGATAGGCAGGCTGAAAAATATTTGGTAGGGCGAGGCCAATATGAAATGATTTGGTATGAAATGAAACCCCCGCATTGCCAATTAACTTTATATTGCTCTTTACAACATTTGCCAAAACAGGATCAGTCGGAAGGGTTGTGCCAAAATTCAATGCGTCAATATCAACTTTACCAGAGACTGCTCCAGCCGAAATTCCAAATCTAACAAAGTTACCACTGCTCAACGCCAATGTATAACCACCCGTAAAAAGTATGGCTGAGTTTGAAACAAGGCCTGCTTTGTTGTTGCTTAAATTAAGACCCACATTTACTTTATTTTGCAATGGGGCCTGCAGATTAAAATTTGTTATTGCCGGACTACCTTCTAGCCCTGCCCACTGCTTTCGATAGGCTAAAAAAAGAGCAAGCTTTCCATCACTTCCTGTGAACGAAGGATTGAGTAAGGAAGGGTTTATGTAAAATTGGGTAAAGCTGTTTTGATCCTGGGCTTTGAGAGGACTGGGATTAAAAAAGAATAATATCAAGACATATCTAAAATCAAACTTACCTACCTTTTTCAATGTTTTACACTGTGACACGTTAACCAAAATTAGGCCTTATATTTTGTTTTGCCAAACCATCTACCGAGTTTTGAGTTGGTCTATCACGAAATTAAACCCCTTGAAGCATCCTATCTTTATTCTATTTTGCATTCTATACCTTCTTATTTCATCCGGAGTGTACGGACAGAAATTTTCATTAGGCATCAAAGCGGGTCCCTCTGTTTCCTGGTCTGGCTTTGGCGATAAAGAATTGAAATCAAATTTTAAATCTCTTCCCAAGATTGGCTATTCAGTTGGTGGATTGATTCTATTCCCACTAAAAAAAAGCTATTCATTTCTTTCGGAGGTTGGATATGCCCAGAAAGGGAGGCGTTTGGAGTTTAGCAGCGGCAGTGCAGAAAATAATGCAACCTATCATTTCATCGACTTGTCTATGGCGCTGCGTAAATCCTTCCATCTTCCTATAACTAAAAACTTACTTACTAACTGGTCAATAAATATTGGGCCCAATATAGAATACTGGCTCAATGGAAAGGGAAGAATAATCAGCAACATTGCCCCCGGAGATGACCTGCAGTACGAAGTAGTCTTTAACGAACCTAAGGATGCGAATTATTACAAGAATTACTTAAACAATATTAATCGTTGGCTGTTCGGCCTTGATATCGGAATTGGAGCGGATGCTCCTTTGCGTAACAAGCAACGGATTTATACTGAAATACGGTTCACTACAGGTCAAACTTTCATAGGAAAAAAAACAGGGACCAGCGACCTTAATGTCCTCGGTTTTGAAGACACGCTTCAAACGAATTTCAAAACTGTTACTGTTCTTGTATCTTATACTTTTGATTTTGATAAGAGGCTTTCAAGAATGGGCAAGAGCACCAAAGACAGAGCCATTAAAAGAAAAAAATAGCAGCCTATTACTTTTTGCTTAAATTTCGAATTAACATTTATTACTTACATTACTAATGTCTACTCGCTTGAAAATAAGCGTCTTTTGTCTAGTTAGTATTTGTTTTCTTTTGCCACTCTCCCTGCTTGGACAACGGGGCAAAATTATTCGGCCTGCGACTCCCACTCCGACCTCTCTTGCCATGGATCCCAATCAAGATCGGTTTGTGTCAGCGACCACCTCCGGATTCTCCACGGATGGAGACTACGTAGGTGAATTTGAAATTACCATGTTCGGGATTCCTCAGGTTGGAGGAGATGTAGCCGGTGACAATACCGGTAACTCCTGTGGAATCACTGATCTGATCCCTGACTTTAAAGGCCGCTCCACGTATGCAGTTCTTGATGGAAATAATCTTATTTTTAGATTTCGTGTGGGAGATGATAACCCAAGTGTAGAATCATGGACGATTCTTTTAGATAGCGATGGACTTTTTGGAGCAGCTGATCCCAACTCTACTCCGGATAATCCCGGATTTGAAATTGATATCACACTCATCAAAAGGAATAATGCCGGTGTCTATGTCTATAATATCAATGGAATTGACAATTGCCCTTCTCCTCTACTGAGTTACCCCATCAGTACGAACTTTCAAATTTCAATAGCGGATGAAGTCACGTGTGGTGATCCAGATTACTTCTATGATTTCTTTGTTCCCTTTAATCAGCTTGCTTCTGCGTTTGGGATAACCAGTGCTACCGGACTTCGATTTGTTGCCGTATCCAATGTTTCTGCCACTTGTGCGATGGCTGGTCAAATTGCAGATGTATCTGGTGTTGATAATAATTTGCCAGAATATAGTAGTTGTGTAACCTGCGCTTTTCTTGACCTTGTTGAAAATCAGTGCCCCACTCCCATTGACGATTTATGTCAAACCTGCGGAGGGTTTGAAAAGGATAAAGTGAATGCCCCCACCATAGATGTTCCGGTCAGGGCAGGACAGACCATCATCTCAGGAACTTCTGATCCTGGAATTTATATTATTGTTGAAATTTATTCACGCACGGGTGGAACCGATGCCGTCCCGATCTGGAGTACAACTCCGCGTGAAATCAAAAGCAATACCGCTATTGGTATCAACTGGGCAGTAACACTTTCTGTTCCATTGCAATCCTATGACAAGATTATTGCCAAAGCACAAAAAAATGCAGCCAGTGTGCCTTGTGGTGTCAATGGAGCAAACCAGGCAAGTGCATCGGTCACGGTAGTACAACCCAATACTCCACCGGTTGCCCAAAGCCAAACTGTCCTCGCTACAGAGGATGTTCCAATAAATATTGTTTTAACAGGAACTGACCCGGAAAGTAATCTGCTCATCTATACGATCGTTACTCCACCCCTCCATGGTGTACTTAACGGAACAGGACCTGGGACGATCTACACTCCTACTTCCAATTATAATGGACCGGATAGCTTTACTTTTCAAGTGAGCGATGGAATATTTAGTTCCGTTCTGCCGGGAACAGTTTCGATTACCGTTGCACCTCTTAATGATGCACCGCTGGCGAATAGTCAAAGCGTAACTATACTGGAGGATGCAGCAACGGTAATTACATTAACAGCAGGTGATGTGGACGGAGATGTCCTGAATTATTCAATTGTGAGTGGCCCACTGCATGGAGCATTAAGCGGATCAGGAGCAACCGTAACTTATACACCCGTTACAAATTATAATGGTTTCGATAGTTTCACTTTTAAAGTGAATGATGGGATCACAGATTCTAATATTGCTACTGTATCCATTACACTAACGGCTGTTGCTGATGGTCCGATCGCAACTAATCAGAGCATAACTACTTTGGAAGACGTTTCAAAAGCAATTACTCTTGTCGGCATTGACCCTGACGGAGATGCTATTATTTACCTCCTCGTGAGCAGTCCATTGCATGGAACGTTAAGCGGGTCAGGCGCAAACTTTACTTTCATCCCAACGGGAAATTATAATGGCTCAGATAGTTTTACGTTTAAAGTAAATGATGGCACTACCGATTCCAACATCGCTACAGTATCTATTACTATAACCCCGATAAATGATTCACCCATTGCCAACAACCAAAGCGTATCCACACCTGAAGGCAATGCAAAATTAATCACCTTAACGGGTAGCGATGTTGATGGGAATCCACTCGCCTTCACTGTTACCTCCGCACCCCTCCATGGTGCTTTAAGTGGTATAGCCCCCAATCTTACTTATACTCCAACCGGAAACTACAACGGTCCTGATAATTTTACTTTCAAGGTGAACGATGGTTTCGTGGATTCCAATATTGCAACAGTATCAATATCCATTACTCCTGTCAACGATGCTCCTATCGCTAACAACCAGAATATTACAACACCGGAAGATGTTGCACTGGCAATTACCTTATCGGGCAATGATGCTGAAGGAAGTGCGTTGACCTATTCAATTGTATCTCCTCCAACAAACGGTTTCCTCAGCGGCAGCGCGCCCAATGTTACCTATACCCCTGTTCTAAACTACAACGGTTCGGATAACTTCACTTTTAAAGTAAACGATGGCACGGTTGATTCCAGCCCTGCGACCGTAACGATAGACGTTACACCCGTGAATGATCCCCCCATTGCCAACAGTCAGAGTGCTAACTATAATCTGAATACTCCAAAAGGTATTACCTTAACAGGAAGTGATCCGGAAGGTACCTCCTTAACTTTTTTGGTGTTGACATTTCCAACCAACGGTACATTAACCGGAACGGCTCCAAACCTTACGTATACACCCAACACCGGTTATTCCGGTGCAGAAACTTTTACTTTTCACGTCAGTGATGGGGTAGCAACTTCTGCTATTGCTACCGTTTCCCTTTCCTTAACTCCTGGTTCTAATCTTCCTCCTGTTGCTTTTAATCAAACTAGAAGTATTGCGGAAGAAGTACCTACACTAATCATCCTCAATGCCACCGATGCTAATGGAGACGCCTTGACCTACTCTATTACAACTCCCACACATGGTTTACTTAATGTCAGTGGCCCAAACGTAACCTATACCTCGGATGTTAATTACAATGGCCCTGATAGTTTTACTTTTACCGTAAACGATGGCCTCCTCAATTCCAATACTGCCACGGTATCCATAACCGTGACCCCAGTCAATGATACCCCCACATCTGACAATCAAAGCGTGAGCACACCAGAAAATATCGCCATAGGGATTACACTGACTGGAAGTGATGTAGATGGTGATGCATTAGGCTATTCTATCGGGACAACTCCATCTCATGGTACACTCAGTGGTAGTCCACCTAGTGTCATTTATACTCCCACGGCAAATTTCAATGGCATAGATAATTTCACCTTTGAAACTAATGATGGCATCGTTAATTCTAACTTCGCGACCGTTTCCATCCTTGTAACCGCAGTGAATAACTCACCGGTTGCCAATCCTCAAAATGTTACCCTACAGGAAGATGTTTCACAAGGAATAACATTAACGGCCAGTGATATTGATCTTGATGCCCTTTCTTATATTATTGTTTCCTCTCCGTCACATGGTGTATTAAGCGGCATTGCCCCCAATCTTACTTATACGCCTGTCCAGAATTATAATGGTTTGGACAATTTTACTTTTAAAGTAAACGATGGCTCTGTTGACTCAAGTCCTGCCACGGTGTCGATTTCCATTTCACCCGTGAATGATCCACCTACTACCGATAATCAAAGTGTAACCACCTCAGAAGATCTAGCCACTGTGATCATCTTAACGGGCAGTGACCTTGATAGTGACATTCTCATTTATTCCATTTTAAGCAGTCCATCTCATGGCACTTTAACCGGAACCGGGGCCAGTATCACTTATACACCTCTCTCAAATTATAATGGCTTTGATTCTTTCACATTTAAGATAAATGATGGCACTACCGATTCGAATGTTGGCACGGTTTCCTTAACGGTAACCCCCGTTAGTGATCCTCCTGTAGCCTTTGATCTGGGTGGGACGCTGATCACTACTTTGGAGGATTTGCCAAAAGTAATTACCCTGGTGGGCACTGATCCTGATGGAGATGCATTGACCTATATTATTGTGACCCCACCATCCCATGGTAGCATCAGCGGCACCGGCCCTTCGGTAACGTATACACCTTCACCCGGTTATAATGGCCCGGATACCTTCACCTTTAAAGTCAACGATGGTACTTCTGATTCTAATATCGCCAGTGTGGCAATTACCATAACTCCCATCAATTATTCTCCTTTATCCGATGATCAGAGTTTATCCACCTCTGAGGATATATCCAGAGATATTGTCTTAACCGGAAGTGATGGTGATAGTGATCCTCTCACTTATGTTGTATTGACTCAACCCATTAATGGAACGCTCTCTGGGACAGTACCCAACCTGAATTATCTTCCCCAATTGAATTTTGAAGGGTCTGATAGTTTCACTTTTAAATCAAATGATGGAGCATTTGATTCCAATATCGCCACCATTTCGTTAAACGTTACACCGGTTAACGATGCTCCTGTCATTGCCCCGTTGCCCGTCTTGTATACAAAAGAAGATTCAATACTTCAGATTTGCCTGAATGTTATTGATGTCGATGGTGATGTGCTCACTTTTCTTGCTCCCACCAATTCAAAGGGTGGCGGTACCATGGTTCGTGATATCGCACCCTTTGATTTCTGCTACATCTTTACGCCCGAAGCTAACTACCATGGTGAGTCTATCTGGGACCTAAAAGTCAGGGATAGTGGCGGTTTTATTGGAAGTATTTCCGTCAAAATTATTATCAGTCCGGTCAACGATCCACCGGTTGCCGTGCGTGATCTTGTCACGGCCATTCGAAATGTTCCTTTGACTGGCAATGTTTTGGACAATGATTTTGATATTGAAGGCGATGCTATGTTAGTGAATGTAAACCCCATTGTCAATGTACAGCATGGCAAAGTCATCTTGAATTCTGATGGTCGTTTTAACTATACTTCTGATAAGACCTTTAAAGGAATCGACTCCCTGGTTTACGAAGTCTGCGACAATGGTACTCCTAGCCGCTGCGGTAAAGCCTCGTTAGTAATTTCTGTTGAGGACCTCCCCTTTAAAGTTTTTGAAGGGGTAACTCCAGATGGAGATGGGGTAAATGATTATCTGCGAATTAATGCAATCGACTACTATACTAATAACCAAGTCCAAATATTTGATCGGTTCAACAATCTTGTATTCGAAATGAGAGGCTATGACAACGAGGAAAGAATTTGGCGCGGACAAGCTAATAAAGGAATAGGTAATGACCAATTACCTGAAGGCACTTACTTCTATCTTGTAAATCTTGGGGATGGCAGCGCTCCTGCGAGTGGCTTTGTTGTCTTGAAAAGGAATTAATAAGATGGGAGTGATTAAAAGATATCTTTTCATAGGAAGCCTCATGGCAATTGTAATTCCTTCCTGGAGCCAACAACAGGCTACTATTTCTCAATATATGTTTAATGGCCTTGCTATTAATCCGGCCTATGCCGGAAGTCATGATGCTTTGAGTGCCAGCTTTCTCACCCGATTTCAAAATGTTGGTCTACCCGGGGCTCCGAACAGCCAAACGTTGTCTATTCATTCCCCTATTCTCGAAAAGCGAATTGCTCTTGGGCTTATGGTGATCCATGACAAGATTGGTGTGATTGGCCAAACGGGCGTTAATGGAATTTATGCCTATCGCATCCCGATGAGCAATAAGGCAACACTTTCTTTTGGCCTTCAGGTTGGGGTCAGCACCTACAATGCTGCCTACACGAGTCTTGACACCTATCAAGCTGACCCGCTCTTCGCGAAAGATATTAGACAAACGAGGCCCAATTTTGGGGCCGGTATTTATTATACAAAACCACTTTGGTATCTCGGCCTTTCTATGCCCCACATGATGAACAATGTATTTCAGCGTGGAAATAATTTTGAAACAGTCTATCAAAATATTCCCGTTATTCTTTCCGGGGGATATGTTTTTGAATTGAATGAAATGCTAAAGTTGAAACCTAACTTTCTATTCAAGATCGTAGACAAACGGGCCGTGGAGCTTGATCTTAATGCCAATCTTCTATTAGATGAGGTGCTCTGGGTTGGCGTTTCCTATAAGTTCAATAATGCAACTAGTTTCTTGATTGAGTTGCAGGCTACTGATCAATTTCGATTTGGTTATTCCTATTCCTTAACTACCGGGCCTATTCGCACTGCGGATTTCGGATCGCACGAGTTGCTATTACAATATAGATTTAAATATACTATGAAAGGCATCGTTACTCCCCGGTATTTCTAAAATGAAACGCCTGCTTCCCCTAATGCTTTTCCAACTTTCCGTGTTGACACTCAACGCTCAGAGTACCAATATTTCCACCTTATTCCAGAATACATTTAAAAAAGCAGAGGTCATGTACAGTCACCTGGCCTACCGCAATGCGCTTGAGTTATATCTGGCGGTTGTTGACAAAGACCCCTCGCATTACGAGGCCCGTCAGCGGATTGCCGATTGTTATTTCAGACTCGGAAATATTGATGCTGCTGAACGTGAGTATGCAATCCTTGCTGCTACCCCTTCTATCCCTCCCAAGTATAAGTACCAATACGCTCAGGTACTGAGTATTCAAGGCAAATATGCTGAAGCTCAAAAATGGTTTTCTGAATATCAGAACGTAACCACCGATTCCAGGGCAAAGTCTAAATTTGAGTTCATCTATTATATCAGTTACTACTTTCGCGATTCCGTATTATATGATATTAAGAACGAACCCTTCAATTCTGACCAATCCGATTTTGCGCCTCAATACTATCATGACGGTATTGTTTTTGTTTCCGCCCGTGATCGGGATTTATTTATTAAACGTCAATCCTCCTCAGCTTTGAATGACAAGGAGGCGATGCTGAATATTTTTTATGCGTCCAACCAAGCTACCAGTGAACATGACGCAGCCCTTTTCTACCATGACGATCTTAATTCAGCTTATCATGACGGGCCCATTGCATTCTATAACAATGGAAAATCTGTGGCTTTTTCACGGAACAATCTCTCCAATGGAAAGCCTCTGCATCATGCCGGTAAAGTAAATCTCAAACTTTATTTCGCGGAATTGGATGCAAACAATAAGATGAAAAATATTGAATCCTTTCCCTACAATGATGACTCCCACTCCATTGGCCACCCCTGGATGTCAGAAGATGGAACAACGCTATACTTCTCTTCCGACCGACCTGGAGGAGAAGGGGGAGTCGATATTTACAGAACTAAAAATGAAAACGGAAAGTGGATCGCCCCTCAAAATCTTGGCCCCTTGGTTAATACCCTGGGTGATGAATTCTATCCCTTCATGGCAACGGATACCACGTTGTATTTTTCTTCCAACGGTCATGGTGGTTTGGGCAGCTTAGATATCTATGTCAGTCATCAACATAAGCAATCTTTTACATCGGCTGAGAACCTCGGATTTCCGCTTAATACTTCCAGTGATGATTTTGCTCTGGTGATGGATCGCAGCGGTAGAAAGGGACTATTCTCTTCTAACCGAGCAGGCGGTGTTGGCTATGACGATATCTACAGCTTTAACGTGAAATCTTTTTTTGTTGTCGGTAAGACCATTGAACGCGGTGACTCAACAAAGGAAATTCCGAAAGTAAGAATATCCGTGATGGATGAAAACTATCACGTTATTGATTCAGCAACCAGTGATGAGAAAGGAATTTTTTACTTTGATTTAGCCTTTGATAAGGAATACCATTTTGAAGCTCAAAAAGAAGGATTTAGCTGGATCGACAGTCTTTCCTTTTCAACCCATACCCGCGCGTTGGGAAAGGACAGCTTATTTATTCCACTTTGGAAGCACGACTTATTTGCTAAGGGATTCATCTTTAGTAATGAAACTCAGAACAAACTAATTGATGCCATTGTGACGCTGGAGAACATTACCGATGGTGTGGTCGATTCCATTGTCACCAGCCCAATGGGTGAATACAATTTTATGGTGGTCCCCAATAAGAACTATAAGATACGTGCCCAAAAAGAGGGATTTATTCCAAAAGAATTTGAGCTGAATACGGCAGGCTTAACAAAAGGAAACTTACTCAATGATATTCTTCTTGAAGAAGTGTTTATGGAGAAAGTAGTTTTGCAATTCGATTTTGACAAATGGGAAATCAAAAAAGAATTTTATCTCCAGCTTGAAACTTTAGCCAAGATTCTCAATGGAAAAAATAAATCCCATATTCATATTGGTGCGTATGCCGATGCACAAGGTACTCATGCCTACAATCAGGCACTATCAGACAAGAGGGCCCATGAAGTAGTTAAATTTTTTGAATCGAAGGGTATTTCTAGCAAAAGGATGACCTCGATCGGTTTTGGAGAAGAATTGCTCCTTAATCAATGTAGCAATGGAGTGAATTGTACCCGCGAGGAGCATTCCAAAAACAGGCGAGCGGAATTAAAGGTACAGTTATGGAAGGAGGATTAATTTGGAAACCTGCTTCAATATCTCATGTTAGCGAAATAACTACTAGTACCTTAGTTGCTTACAAGCCATTCCCTAATACGTCTTGGTTCTTTTGTATTCGATGGTGTCAAGGTAATTTTTCCAGCGTATATCCGTCTTTGTCAACGATACGATTTGGGTTGAGTTCACGAAGCTGGTCAATGCCACGATCTGAAATTTTAGTTCCGAAAAGAAAAACCTGACTTAGTGCTTTCATGTTACCGAGGTTATCAATAGATCGATCTGTTAATGCTGTCCCGACCAGATTTAGATAAGTGAGATTAGTTTCCATAAGACCCTTCATGCCGGCATCAGAGATAAGCGTATAATCCAAAAAGAGTTTTTTTAAATTTTTAAATCCTTTGATTCTCTTCAAGGCCTTATCAGTAATCAACGATCGACTGAGTTTCAATTCGAGCAATTGGTCTGAGAGTGGTTCGAGCAATTTTATTTCTTTATCTGTAATTTTTTTCGGTTCAAGACAGGTGACGCTAACATAATTTGAATTCCCTGCTACCGGCACGACAATAATTCCCTTTGCTTTCAGTGTACCTATTACATCCAGACTCACCGGGTCAACGGCTGAGACGGGAATAAATGAAGCTTCCTGTTGATTGATTATTGTAGTCAGATAAACTGTCTCCATTTTTTTGGGTTCTGCTAAGTCTTTTACCCTTTTATCAAAATCGCCTCCTTGCAAAATCCATTCTCTCAAAAATTCCGCCTCGGAAGAACTCAACTGCTTTTTGCCGCGAGGTGGCATATGGTGTTCTTCTTCGATGGGAAGAACCGCAGGCTTTAATTTTTTAAAGGGTTTACTCCTTGATAGAAGTTCAAAAATAAAGGCCAGTATTAAAATGCCAATTGGCAAGTGAACCAATACCGGATGAAAGCGACCAAAGAAAAGAGTCAAATGATGCCATTCAAAAATTATGAATAGCGCTTACGCAAGGTGTTCAACATGTGAATATTTAATTCCCATTGATCTGCCAAGGGTTTTCGGGTGGTGGGCATGGTGGGCATATAGTCGGGTGGACCAAACTCCGTTAGGAACGAAATTCGTTTTCCTTCTTTCTTCTTTCTTTCCACCACCTTATCCCACCAGGCGAAATGGGCATCCACAGCCGGCTTCCATTCGGGAGCGCGCGGGTCGCTAACCTGCGGCCCTTCGGCATGACCAATGCGAGCATGGATATGGTCTGTTCTATCTAATGTTAACGCTACTGTTTCTTTTTGATCCGTTAACAACGACTCGTGTACGTTGCACCAATGCGAGATATCAAGCGTAATTCTTAGCCCTTCATTCGTTCGAATATATTCTTTGGCTACCGGTGCAGCATAAAGTATGCGCGAACGATGTGTTTCATGATAGACTGGAACATTAAAACTCTTTGCCAGTTGCAACGACACCTGAATAAACGCCTGATTTTCGCTCGAGGAATAGAAGTCGCGACCGGAATGACAATTGATATATTCCGGCTTGAGATTAATGGCCTTGGTAAGACTTGATATATACTGATCGAAATGAGTCTTGAATTCCGCATCGGATCCTCCTACCAGAAAGCCAAACTTTAAATTGTACTTCTTAAAAGCAGCCAGCATCTCTGTTCGGTTTTTTTCTTCTGTTGGGTACCAAACTTCAGCGCCATTGTATCCTGCCTCTTTAATTTTTTTGCAGAACTCATCCACACTTCCTTTAAATCCCCAATCCGTGGCAAAGATCAGGAGTTCATAGCCTGACTGATTTTCATCTCTGGATACGGGATTTCCAAAGCTGCTCAGGTAACTTGAAAAAAGTCCTACGCTAGTAGTTGCAATAAATTCTCTTCGAGTTAATGACATATTGATTAGAACGGTTATGAAATGAAACTAAACGTAATTGATTTTAAATAGTAGCCCCAACAATTTAGGGTTGACTAAATGCGTCTTCGACAAGCTCAGACTGACATTGCTTAAACAAATGAACCATAGCTTTATGAAATAATTTCCGTGATGGCCTTTCCGGAAACATCCGTTAACCGAAAGGGTCTCCCTTGAAACCGGTAGGTTAATTTTTCATGATCGAAGCCAAGCTGATTTAAGATGGTAGCCTTCACATCGTGCGCGGAAACCTTTCCGCTTACCGGGTAATATCCGATCTCATCTGTCTCGCCCCAACTTGCTCCTTTTTTTATACCGCCCCCCGCCATCCACATGGTAAATGCTTCTACGTGACACATTATTTTCAACAATAATTCTTGAAAATAGCCTAATAAAGGGCCTTTCGCAAGGCTTTTAGTTCAGGGAGAACTTTTAGAAATGCATTTTTAACTTCTGCGGTCTTTTTCTATCTTTGCACCTCATTTTTTAAAACAACTAAATACACATGAACAACTACGAGACGGTATTCATTTTAAATCCCGTTTTGTCTGAAGACCAGGCAAAGGATACTGTCGAGAAATTCGTGAAAGTATTGAAAAAAGCCAATGCCGATGTAATCAACATCGAGCAGTGGGGACTTAAGAAGATGGCTTATCCCATTCAGAAAAAGTCTACCGGTTTTTACAATCTTCTGGAATTCGCGGCAGCTCCTCAGACCATTCAGACATTAGAAACTGAATTCAGAAGGGATGAATCAGTAATGCGTTTTTTAACCACGGTTTTGGATCACCATGCCCAAACCTACAATGCCCGCAGACGCAAGGGTGAATTCAGAAAAAATAAAGAAGTGAGAGAACGTAAAACAGCTAAGGAGGAGCAGAAAGCATGACATTAATGAACGAATCCATCAAGCGTGCTGAGATTAAGCCCAAGTACTGCCGCTTCAAAAAGAATGGTATCAAGTACATCGACTACAAGGATCCTGATTTCCTGATGAAGTTTGTCAATGAGCAGGGTAAACTCCTTCCTCGCAGACTTACCGGTAATAGCTGGAAATTTCAAAACAAAGTAGCACAAGCCGTAAAGCGTGCCCGTCACATGGCGTTTTTGCCTTACGTTGGCGATGCCTTAAAATAATATTGAACCATGGAAATAATATTGACACAAGACGTACAAGGTCTAGGCTATAAAAACGATATCGTTAAAGTAAAGGCAGGTTATGGCAGAAACTTCCTGATCCCGAATGGATCGGCTATGATTGCCAATGACTCAAATAAGCGAATGACGATTGAGAACGTGCGCCAGGCCTCGCACAAAGCCGCTAAGCTAAAGCAGGATGCAGAAGCTATTGCCGCGAAAATCGGAGAGCTTACCGTAGAAATCGGAACCAAAGCCGGTGAGAGTGGTAAGATTTTCGGAGCTGTGACCGCTATTCAGATTGCGGATGAGTTGAAGAAGAAAGGCTTTGACATCGATCGCAAGAAAGTCATTCTTAAAGAAATGCCTAAGCAACTTGGAACCTACACCGCTACGCTCGATCTTCATAAAGAAGTGAAACACGAGATTAAGGTAAATGTGGTAGCCGAGTAAAAGATATTAGTCTTAAGACATTAGACATAAGACTAAAGATATAGCCACCCCAATCCGATAGCAATCGGGATCGGGGTGGCTTTTTTATTTCTCTATTTCCTCCACCAGTTCATTATACCAACCTTCGCCATACTTTCTGACGAGCGGGTCTTTCAAGAATTTATACAATGGCACCTGCAGAGATTTGCCAAAAGAGCAGGCCGCAGAACAAATACTCCACTTGTGGTAGTTGATCGCCTCAAAGTCTTTTTTCTTCGTTATCCGAATGGGATAGAGATGACAAGAGATGGGTTTACGAAAACTCACTTTCCCATCAAGGTGAGCTTGCTCAATTCCGCATTTTAATACTCCCTGTTTATCATAGTGTGAATAAGCGCATTCTTTACCTCCTACCGTAGGTGTTGAATAATCTCCATCCTCATCAAGGATATAAGGGCCTTGCTGCTCAATGGCTTCTCTGCCTCCGAGGGTAAGATAAGGCTTCACCTCCTCTTGAATTTGTTCCATGATGGCCAACTCATCTTCTTCCAAAGGAGCCCCCAGATCGCCCTCAACACAACAGGCGCCTTTACATTTCTCGAGATGACAGACGAACTCCACATCGCGGATGTCATCCGAGACTAAAACACTTCCTACTTTAATCATCCTTTCCCATTTTAAACTTCAGTTTCGCACTCTGCAATGTAGCACAGTCTTTCAATTTCAGTATGCACCACTTCGTGTTGCACTTGTTTAATGTCTTCAAAATCAAAACTCAGGTCCTAAGTTCTTAAAAAAGAGAGGTTTGCTTAGACTCTAATCCAATTTCATTCTAAGTGCGTTTTTGTTGATTCGAAACCTTTACTAGGTCTTTTCGAGCCATTCTTATTTCGAAATTAGTTAACCCAATGCAAACCAGCTCTATCGGATATTTCATTGAATGATTAATTGAATAGCTCCTTACTTCGCAGGATAATTTCTTCGTCAATAGCCGTCCTCATTTTGGTTCAGCACGAGCGAACAATCTATATTGCAGACGTTTTTGAAATGAACTACTTAGATACCCTGAACCCTCCTCAGCGCGAGGGTGTAATCAATACAGAAGGCCCTTGTATGCTTATTGCAGGAGCCGGTTCCGGAAAGACCCGAGTCCTCACGTTACGAATCGCGCATCTGATTCAAAGTCAGAACGTTGATCCCTTTAGCATTATGGCCCTGACCTTTACGAATAAGGCCGCCAAAGAAATGCGGGAGAGGATAGAGTCTGTCGTAGGGGCTGATGCCCGCAACCTCTGGATGGGAACCTTTCACTCTGTTTTTGCCCGCCTCCTGCGTGCTGAAGCTCATCATTTGGGCTACCCCAATAACTTTACGATCTACGATACAGATGATTCCAAATCGCTGATCCGGGCAATTGTCAAGGAGATGGATCTCGATGAAACACAGTACAAACAGAATACGGTTTATAATCGTATCTCAGCCGCCAAAAACAGGCTCATCGGATGGCAGGATTACCTCAACAATCCGATTTTGATGGCCGATGATGCTGCCAATCTAAGGCCCGAAATCGGAGCCATCTATAAAAACTATGCCTTGCGATGTTTTAAGTCGGGCGCTATGGATTTTGATGACCTGCTTTTCAATACGGACAAGCTTTTTAAAGATCATCTCGATGTTTTAAACAAATACCAGCATCGAATCAACTATGTTTTAGTCGATGAGTTTCAGGACACGAATCTTTGTCAATATTTCATCATTCGAAAATTGGCTGCCGTCAGGCAAAATATTTGTGTGGTGGGCGATGATGCCCAAAGTATCTATGCCTTTCGCGGGGCAGACATTACCAATATTCTGAATTTCGAAAAAGACTATCCCGATCTGCGCATTATTAAACTAGAGCAAAACTACCGTTCGACTAAAACTATTGTTGAGGCAGCCAACTCTGTGATTGCTAAAAATAAAGCGCAGCTTCCTAAGAATGTCTGGACCGACAATGAAGATGGGCACTTGGTCGAATTAATTAAAGCGGTATCGGATAACGAAGAAGGAAGACTCGTAGCCTCGTCCGTCTTTGAAGAGAAAATGCAAGGTCAGTTGAAATTTAGTGATTTTGTTATTCTCTATCGAACGAATAGCCAATCCCGTGCTATTGAAGAAGCGTTGAGGCGAATGAACATCAAGTATAAAGTAGTGGGCGGCCTCTCCTTCTATCAGCGGAAGGAAATAAAAGACTTATTGGCCTACTTGCGATTCTCACTCAATCAACAAGACGAGGCTTCTTTTCGAAGAATCATTAATCTGCCCAAGCGCGGTATCGGAGATTCCACCATCGATAAAGTTATTGTAGCGGCCAACGATCATGCGATTTCTATCTGGGAGGTTGTTCAGAACGCTAATTCCTTTTTAGGCGGAAGAGCGGCAGGGCCTATTGATGATTTCGTTTCCAAGATCAAGCGCTTCGGTATTGAAATCCAGAATAAAGATGCGTACGATGCTGCCGCTGAGATTGCCAAATCGTCCGGCCTGCTAAAGGAATTGTATGAAGACAAAACAGTTGAAGGACTTAGCCGCTATGATAACGTTCAGGAATTGCTCAACGCTATTAAAGAATATGTAGACGACCCTGAACGAGAAGACAAAAGTCTGGGCGCCTTCCTTCAGGAAGTATCCTTGGTTACCGGTCAGGATGAGGATAAAGACAAAGATTCCGATAAGGTGACATTAATGACCATCCATATGGCCAAAGGCCTTGAGTATAGTCATGTCTACATCGTGGGGATGGAAGAAGATTTGTTTCCTTCCCAACTTATGCTCAGCAGTCGCGCGGAGTTAGAAGAAGAAAGACGGCTTTTTTATGTGGCCATTACCCGGGCGAAGAAAAAACTCTACCTCTCTTACGCCCTCACCCGCTATCGCTATGGAAGGCTTAAGAATTGTGAACCCAGCCGCTTCCTGGATGATCTTGATGCACGGTATATTAAGGTAAGTGCCAAGTTTGGAGGTATGGACTCCGTAGCACCTAATCCTAACTTTGCCAAGAGCTTCATCCGTGGGATGAAGAAGACCACCAGTTCTCAACCCACCCAAAAGGCAACTTCCTATAAAGCACCAGCAGACTTCACTCCCAGCGATACTTCCGGTTTGAAGGAAGGAATGAAAATCGAACATCCAAAATTTGGTTTTGGAACCGTACTGAAACTGGATGAAAGTGGTGCCGACCGCAAGGCGAAGATCAATTTCGCTGATTTTGGAGAGAAGACATTATTACTTAGCTTTGCCAAGATCAAAATTCATGAGAATTAAGCATTCCTGATTGAGTTTTTATAACTCGTGATTCACATTACTTGCATTAAACTTACTACATGATCATAGGAGAATACAACACCGTGCGGCCCGGTATTAAGCTGAAAGAATACGGAAGAAATGTACAGAAGCTGGTGGACTTCATCCGCACTATTCCGGATAAAGAAAAGAGAACTCAAATGGCCTTTACGCTGATTGATTTGATCCGTCAGCTTACACCCTCGTTAAAAGATCAGCCCGACAATCCACAGCGGATTTGGGATGATCTTTATATTATTGCCGACTTTAATCTCGATGTCAATAATCCCTATCCTGTGCCTATCCCGGAAGTGCTTTTCAAAAAACCAATGCGGGTGGCGTATCCCCAAAGTGAAGTCCGTTATAAGCATTATGGAAAAAATCTTGAGCGTCTGGTAAAAGAAGCCATGAAACTTGAGAATCTACAAGAGCGTGAAGATGCCATCATTTACCTCGGCAAGCTGATGAAGACTTTCTATGGTAACTGGAACAAGGAAACGCTCGATGATTCTGTTATTATCAAAGACCTTAAATTGCTATCGGGTGGAAAGCTTGATATGAACCTGGATAAAGTAAGAGAAGATAATCTTTTCGAAAAACTTTATCGCGAGCGCAAAAAACCACGACCTCAAGGCGGCTCTAATAATAACAGTAATCGTAATCAAGGAGGAGGCGGAGGTCAGCGCTCTTTTAGTAAGGGCCGTCATAACAACCCTCACCGCAGAAGAGATCAATGAGTTCGTTTCTGATTAAAGGCGGGCAAAAGCTAAAAGGCGAGATTATCCCGCAAGGCGCCAAGAACGAAGCCCTTCAAGTTATTTGCGCTCCTCTCCTTACTTCAGAGCCGGTAACGATTCACAATATCCCGGATATCCTGGATGTGAATAAGCTAATTCAACTGATTGGGGACTTAGGCTGTAAAGTTGAAAAGCTTGGTTCGGGCTCTTACCGATTCACCGCAGCCAATATTAACATTGACTATTTAAAAACTGATGCGTACCGACAAAAAGCAGCCACACTAAGAGGCTCGGTCATGTTGTTGGGACCAATTCTCGCTCGCTTTGGCAAAGCCAATATCCCAAAACCTGGTGGTGATAAGATTGGAAGAAGAAGATTAGATACTCATTTTATTGGGTTCCAAAACTTAGGCGCCAAGTTCAACTTCGAGCCGGATCAAAATCTTTATAACATTGATGCCTCTCATCTGAAGGGTTGCTATATGTTATTGGATGAAGCTTCTGTAACCGGTACCGCAAATATTATTATGGCGGCCGTGTTGGCACAAGGTACTACCACTCTTTACAATGCCGCCTGCGAACCTTATCTGCAGCAACTTTGCTCTATGCTTAATCGCATGGGAGCGAAGATCAGCGGTATCGGTTCAAACCTGTTGACGATTGAGGGTGTTAAAAAACTTGCGGGAACAGACCACACGTTGCTTCCCGATATGATTGAAATTGGAAGTTTCATCGGACTGGCAGCGATGACACAGTCGGAGATCACCATCAAAAATTGTCGTATTGATACCTTGGGAATTATCCCTGAAATATTCAGAAGACTTGGAATTAAAATGGAGTTCAGGGGGGATGATATCCATATCCCGGCACAAGCGCATTATGAAATAGAGACTTTTATTGACGGGTCTATCCTTACCGTCTCCGATGCACCTTGGCCTGGGTTTACCCCGGACTTATTAAGCATTGTCCTCGTAGTTGCTACCCAAGCCAAAGGCAATGTTCTTATTCATCAAAAGATGTTTGAAAGCAGGCTTTTCTTTGTTGACAAGTTAATTGACATGGGCGCGCAAATTATACTCTGCGATCCACACCGAGCCAGTATCATGGGCCTCGATCGCAAACAAGCATTACGTGGAATCAAAATGTCTTCGCCTGACATTCGCGCAGGGGTTGCACTTCTCATTGCTGCCCTCTCCGCACAAGGCGAAAGTGAAATTTCCAATGTAGAACAAATTGACAGAGGTTATCAGGACATTGAGGGGAGACTGAAGAAGCTGGGGGCTGTGATTACACGCCTACACTAAATAAGCTCTATAATTCTATCCTTACCCCTACCGGACAATGATCTGATCCATGGTACTTGTTGTAGATCAAGGCATCTTTTACCAGGGGTGTTACTCTTGGATCGGTAAGGAAGTGATCAATCCTCCAGCCAATGTTTTTTTCACGTCCGCTGATCACAAAACTCCAATACGAATACTTGGCTTCTTTTGGGTAGAGCGTTCGAAACGTATCGGTAAATCCGCTTTCCAATAAGCGCGTGAATCCATCTATTTCGCGTTGCGTATAGCCTGCCGATTTATTATAATTCTCTTTAGGTCGTGACAAGTCAATCTCCTGATGCGCTACATTGAAATCCCCACAAACAATAACAGGCTTCCTTTTGCGCAGCCATGAGAGATATCGATTAAATTCCGTATCCCACCTCTCACGATAATCTAATCGGGCTAAGCCTTCACCAGCATTAGGTGTATAAACCGTTACCAGAAAATACTTTTCATACTCTGCGGTAATCACCCTTCCCTCCTGATCAAAATCTTCCTGACCAATATCATAGGTAACATTGATGGGTTCAGTTTTGGAAATGATTGCTGTGCCCGAATATCCTTTCCGAGCTTTGCTTGAATTCACATAGACAAAATATCCCTTCATTATTTCCAACGAAGATTTCACTTCCTCTTCTGCAGCCTTGGTCTCCTGAAGGCACAGTACATCGGGATTCATGCCTTTTATGCTTTCCATAAACTCCTTTTTCATGATGGCACGAATGCCGTTGACATTCCAGGAAACAAAGTGAAGTTGAGACATGATTAATTTGAAAATTAGAAGATTTTAAAATTTTGACGATTCTAAAACTTGAAGTTAAAATTTATACCGAACAAAAGCTTCAATAGCTTCGTATTCAGCAAGCCCAAGCTGGTTATAGGCTTTTGCGGTCGCATGATTTCTATCTTCAGCCCGCACCCAGAATTCACGTTTATCGTTGCCTGGAAAGAGAGCGCTATCTTTTTGTGACTGGTGCTTAAATACAGCTCTTCGCTTGCGCATCAGCTCATCCGGACTTAGCGGAACGGCCATCTCAATCTGATCGATATCCCATTCCTGCCATGCACCTCTGTAAAGCCATATATAGCAGTCCTTCATCCATGGCTTGTCTTTCAGGCGATCTATGGCTTGGTAAATCGCAGCAAGACACACTCTATGCGTGCCATGTGGATCGGAAAGATCTCCTGCTGCATAGATCTGATGAGGCTTTATTTCTTCCAGAAGGTTGACAATGATTTTAATATCCTCTTCGCCTAACGGTTTCTTTTTTACTTTTCCTGTTTCATAAAAAGGCATATCCAGAAAATGCGCCTGCTCATCGGGTATACCCACACTCCGGCAACCTGCTTTGGCTTCTCCCCTTCTGATCAAACCTTTAATGGCCAACACCTCAGCGGTGTCTAACTGCCCGGGCTTTTTCTCTTTCAAGCTCTTCACTACTTTCTGATAGAACTTCTCTCCATCCTCTTTATTCAATCCAAAGGTTTCATTAAAATCTTTCACGAAATCAGCGAAACGGATAGCATCTTCATCAAAGACAGCAATGTTACCGGACGTCTGATACGCTACATGGACTTTATGCCCTTGATCCACCAGCCGTATGAATGTTCCTCCCATGGAAATCACATCATCATCCGGATGAGGGCTAAAAATAATGGCTTTCTTGGGAAATGGTTTAGCGCGCTCAGGACGATGTGTATCCTCTGCATTGGGTTTTCCTCCCGGCCATCCGGTGATGGTGTGCTGAAGCTCATTGAAGATTCTGATGTTTACCTGATAGGCCGATCCATACTCGGTGATGATGTCTCCCATTCCATGTTCCATATAGTCATGGTTTGTGAGTTTCAGAATAGATTTGTTCACAGTCTGACAAAGCCACACCACCGCTTTGCGCATCAGTTGATCAGTCCATTGACAACTGTCGACAAGCCAGGGTGTTTTTATCGCGGTTAACTGCGAGGATGATGCCTCGTCCAATACGATCAGCGTATTGGCATGCTTTTGCAAAAATGTAGCTGGAATCTGATCCGTCACCAGACCTTCAATCGCCTTCTGTACAATAGGACCTTTGCCTTCGCCCCACGCCATGGTTATTATCCTTTTGGATTTTAGTATGGTTCCTACACCCATCGTAATCGCTTTTTTCGGAACATTACCCTCCCCAAAAAAATCGCTGGCTGCATCAATGATGGTTACCTGATCTAAGGTGATGATTCTTGTTTGCGTACGCTCAGAAGACCCGGGCTCATTAAATCCGATATGACCTGTGCGACCAATTCCTAAAATTTGTAAATCAATTCCTCCTAATGATTCAATTTTCCGATCATAGGCAAGACAGAATTCCCCTACCTTCTCTTTTGGGAGGGTGCCGTCAGGGATATTAATATTTTCTTTGAGAATATCAATGTGATCAAAGAGATGCTCATTCATAAACCGGACATAACTTTGAAAGGCTCCGGGCTGCATGGGGTAATATTCATCCAGATTAAACGTAATTACATTTTTAAAACTCAGTCCCGCTTTATGAAGTTTAATTAACTCTGCGTAAACCCTCGTTGGCGTTGAACCGGTAGCGAGACCCAATACACATGGTCTGGATGCTTTTTGCTTTTCTTTGATTAATGTGGCAATTTCTAAAGCAACAAAAACAGAAGCCTCATCCGAGGTGGTGAATATTTTAACAGGAACTTTCTCTATTTCTTTTTGATCAAGCATAATGAATCTGATTCAGGTATTTAAAAAAATTAAATTGGAAATGATATTTTGCCCATGTGTATCGAGGGAACTTTAGCCCTCGAACCAAAATTAGTAATCGTTCCCACCAAGGTCTCATTTGCCAGCACGGCAAAAAGTATGGCTTCTTTTGCATCACCTGGTATCCCAAGTTCTTCCGTCTTGTGTAATTCAGGTACACCACTTAATTCTTTTATCCATCTGGTTAATAAAGAATTATGGGCACCGCCCCCGCTTAGGTAAATCAAAAACTTCTTGCTTCCTACCGTCTTCTTAATGCTTTCGGCAATAGTCTCAGCACTAAACTTCGTCAAGGTGGCCAATAAATCATTGACTGACAATGATTCTGTATTCGATTCTTTGCGCGCCCGACTTACATATTCCATATTAAAAAGTTCTGGCCCGGTTGTTCTGGGAAAAGGCATTGCAAAAAATGGATTGGATTTAAGGATTTTTAAGAGTCCTTCGTGGACTTTACCACTACCTGAACGGAACGCATCTCTATCAAAATACTCCTGATAATAGTGAAAAACAGTTTGATCGATCAATGTATTTCCAGGGCCGGTATCGGTAACAAAAAGTTTCTTTGGATTACCACCTGCGGGCAGATAGGTGAAATTAGCAATGCCTCCAATGTTTAAAAGTATTCTATTCTCCTTTTTGTCTGACATCAAAAAGTAGTCACCATACACAGCCAGTGGAGCACCTTCACCTCCGGCAGCAATATGCTTCTGACGGAAGTCACTTACGGTAATTATTCCTGTGGTAACTGCCAGATGGTCGCCATCGCCAACCTGAAAAGTAGAATTGATAGTATCTTCAGGATGCAGGAATGCAGGAGCATGCATTACCGTCTGGCCATGGGAGGCAATTGCATCAATCGAGCCTGGTTTAATCTTCCATTTCCTAAGGCAATCTAATACCATTTGACCGTGGAGTTTTCCTAACCATGGATTGAGACTTGAAAGCTTTACAAAATCTACTTGTGGCTTAGCAAAAACTTCCTTGATTCTGCCCTTTATTTCGACTGTGTAGGGAACGGTGGCAAACTCTTCCAGTATAAGTTTAGTCTTACGGCCGTGACCAGAGATACGGCACAGGGCCACATCAAGTCCATCTAACGAAGTGCCCGACATGAGGCCGATGATGAGGCGGCTCTTTTTATTGGTAATCTTGAAAAGCTGCGTTAGATTCTTATTCATTTCAAGAACGCTAAAATAGCATCTTATTGCAATTCTTTTAAGGATTCTGGAAGTTAATAAATTCTATGTCTAGGCTGACAATTGATACGATCACGTAATTTTACATAAATCATGAAAATCTTCCGTACCGAACTGCAACTCAAGTCTTCGATTTTTAATTTTGGATTAAGGGATCCAATTTTTACGATCGGCTCCTGCTTTGCCGATCAAATTGGCACCCAACTGAAGCAAAACAAGTTCAAGGCTTCCATTAATTCATTGGGCGTCATTTATAATCCTTTATCTATCCATCGTGCTTTACGCTACTCAATAAAGGCAGGTACTCCCGCAGAGGAAACTTATGTGCAGCAGGGAGGGCTTTGGAACAATTATGAGTTTCACTCTTCGTTTTCAGCAATTACAAAAGAAGAAACAACACAAAAAATAAAACATTCTATTAACGCTGCTCATGATTTTTTGAAGGAGGCTAAGGTTTTAATTATCACTTACGGAACAGCCTGGGCCTATGAACGATTAGACAATGGTGAGCTTGTTGCCAATTGTCACAAGGTCTCCTCCAAAAATTTCAATAAAATCTTACAAACTCCAGCCCAAATTGAAGAATCCTTTCACCGTCTTTACCCGGAACTGAAGTCACTTAATGAATCCACAAAAATCATATTAACAGTTAGTCCTGTAAGACATATCAAAGAGACACTTGAATTTAATCAGGTGAGTAAGTCTGTTTTACGGCTGGCCTGCCACAGTATTCAAGATAGGCACTCCGATGTAACGTATTTTCCGGCTTACGAAATCATGATGGATGACCTGAGGGACTATCGGTTCTATGAGCCGGATATGATACATCCTTCTCCTGAGGCTATTGAATACATCTGGGATAAATTCTCCCATCACTATTTTGATAATTCAACAAAAGATTTTATTCATCAATGGAAATTGGTCTCGGCCGATTTACAGCATCGTGCTTTTCATCCTCAAGCCGATGCTCACCAGGATTTTCTAAGGGAAACCTTGAAGAAATTAGAAGCATTAAGAACCATCGTAAACGTAGATGATGAAATCTCATTTGTTATCTCCAATTTAACGAAGTCATAATTTTTAAGCTCAGCCAGCAAATGACCTCCAAGAATAAAAAAGCGAACAGACTCATTCGATCGACTTCCCCGTATCTATTGCAGCATGCCTACAATCCGGTTGACTGGTTTGAATGGGGTACCGAGGCGCTAACCAAAGCACAGAAAGAAAATAAGCCCATTCTAGTGAGCATCGGCTATTCTTCTTGTCATTGGTGCCATGTGATGGAACGTGAGTCTTTTGAAGTGGAGGATATTGCGCAGATCATGAACGAACACTTTGTGTGCATTAAAGTAGACCGTGAAGAACGTCCTGATATTGACCAGGTTTACATGGAAGCGGTGCAGGCGATGGGAATGAATGGAGGATGGCCTCTCAATGTTTTTCTGACTCCGGATCAAAAACCATTCTATGGCGGCACTTATTTTCCTCCGAAAAATTGGGTTCAGCTCCTGCTTCAGCTTACTAAAGCTTTTGAACAAAAGCAAAGCGAAATCAATGCCTCTGCTGCTGAACTAAGCCAGCATATTCAGATGAGCGATCTCCAGCGATTCAGTAAAAATTCGGAATCGACCTTTGAAGTAAGTGATCTGAATCCAATGTTTAATATACTTGAAAGCAGATTTGATCTCATCTGGGGAGGAATTGAAAAGGCTCCTAAATTTGTCATGCCCACGATTTGGCAATTCTTACTTCGCTATTATCATCTTACAAATAATAAATCTGCCTTGTCGATGGTGACGCTTACGCTCACAAAGATGAGTCAGGGCGGAATCTATGATCAACTGGGTGGCGGATTCTCGCGCTACTCTGTGGATGGTGAATGGTTTGCCCCTCATTTCGAAAAAATGCTTTATGATAATGCTCAGTTACTTTGTCTGTATTCCGAAGCCTACGCTATCACAAAGAATCAAGTATTCAAAAATGTAGTTTACGAAACGGTTGATTGGCTGCAACGAGAGATGACTCATCCTGAAGGTGGATTTTATTCTGCCCTTGATGCTGACAGCGAAGGAATTGAAGGGAAATTCTATTCATGGACCTATCCAGAATTAGAAGCAGCACTCCAAAAAGATACTAATCAAGTTGCCGAATACTATCATGCCACGCAAGAAGGCAACTGGGAGCATGGAAGAAATATTCTATTTCTAAGTGAATCCAAAGACACTTCGGTTGAGTTTGAAAACTACGTTAACTCAAAAAAGAAACAACTTCTAACCGTTCGCAACACGCGCATCCGGCCCGGGTTGGATGATAAGATCCTTACCGGCTGGAATGCGATGACGATAAAAGGTTTGGTTGATGCTTATAACTTTTTTGGTGAAAAAAAGTTTCTTGACCTGGCTCTCACCACGATGGATTTTCTGGAAAAGAATTTAATGACTCTGGAGCATATCTATCGTGCCTTTAAAAACAAAAGATCAGAGACCATCGGATTTCTGGAAGACTATGCTTTTGTTATTCAAGCCTACAGCTCACTCTACCAGTCTACCTTCAACGAAAAATTCATTCATCAAGCCGAACGCTGGTGTAACTATACGCTCACTCATTTTTTTGATGAGTCTGAAGGTTTTTTCTATTTTACTGACCATGCCGCTGAAAAACTAATCGCCCGAAAAAAAGAGGTATTTGATAATGTCATCCCTTCCTCGAACTCGGTGATGGCACAAAATTTATATCGTCTGGGAATTTTATTGGATCGTGATGAATGGAAATCACTTGCCTTGAAAATGGTTTCTAAATTAGGAGCCATTATTAAAACAGAACCGGGATACATGTCAAACTGGGGAATCTTATTGACAGGGATGATTGCGGGAACATCGGAGATCGTCATTGTTGGAGATGAATCTGAAGCGGCAAGAAAAAAGCTTTCTCAACACTTTCTTCCCTTCTCCTCTTTATTGGGTTCAATCGTTCAAAGTCAATTACCCTTATTGAAGGAGAGAACTGCGCTCAATGACCAAACGACCCTTTATGTTTGCAGAGACAAGACATGCCAACTACCTGTTCACTCCGTTGAGGAGGCTATAGGTCAACTAAAAATGAAACATTAACTCACTAATTACTAATCAGGCTTGGCTGCACCTTTTCCGCGCTCTTTACTTTCTTCAGATTCTTCCTGATATTTTCTTTTACGGATCTTGGCATAACTTTCTTTTCTCCCGGCTTGGGGCAATCCCATTCTTCAACGGTTATTGATTTTATTACCCGGACATCCACCGATTTATAATTTCTTATACGTCCTTCTTTTGAATCATCATTGGTGCGGGCATAAAGACTCTTACTATTGATTAGCGGCTTTCGGTAATGCTTAGCTCTGGTCGTCTTGAGGGTAGGGCAGGGAATAAGACCATGCTCGCAAGCGGTGCAAAGCAGCAACATCAGTATAATTAATCGAATAGACATCGAATTGCTGATTTCAAATTAAAGGTAATAACTTTGGGACATCTCTAAAAGCCAGAGTGATAGTCATGCTGAGCGAGGTACGACCGAAGAATCTAAAATTACACCTTGAAATTAGTAGATTCTTCACTGCGTTCAGAATGATCTTCAGGTTTTTAGAGATGTTCTTTATTTAAAACGGGATAAATCAATTGAAATTGTCCTGTTACCTTGTGGGTTCTGGTATGAAACAAGCGGGATTAGAATTTGATTCAACAACACTTTTTGCGGAAATCGTGCTTCCCGTACCCATTCCCAAGCTTTTTACTTATCGTGTGCCCGGACCTCTCAACGAGCAAATAAAAATCGGGCAGCGTGCCATCGTTCAGTTTGGCCATAAAAAAATTCTGACAGGTATCATTGTCAGTGTCCATAATCAACCACCCAACGACTACGAAGCGAAGTACATTCTTGAAATACTGGACGAAACCGAAGTCATCTATCCACAGCAGTTTAAACTCTACCAATGGATCGCGGACTATTATATGTGCAGTCTGGGCGAAGTAATTAATGCTGCCCTTCCTTCAGGACTAAAGCTCTCCAGCGAATCAATGGTACAGCTAAATCCTCACTTTCATCCCGAAGATTTTAATCAGGGCAAAATTGATTTTTCAGAAAAAGAATGGCTGGTGATCCAACGACTCAAAGGAGAAACGCTTAGCTACACAGACCTTGCCAAATTATTAGGGGTAAAAAATATTTACAGTATTTTAAAATCTCTTGCCGCCAAGGATGCTATCATTCTTTTCGAGCAGGTGAAAGAAAAATTCAAACCTAAAACAGAAAAATACCTTCGGCTCAGCGGGGACCTTGTCGATAAAAAGAAACTCGAAAAGCTTTTCGAAGAAATTGAATCGAAGCCAAAACAAGAAGCTGTAGTGCTTAAGTATCTACAAAAAATTCCTGTATTCACACAACCTGAACTGAATACGAAAGGAATTGCAAAATCAGTGCTTGTCAACGAGGATATTTCTGAGTCTTCACTAAGTACCTTAATTAAAAATAAGATTTTTGAAGAGTTTGAAGTCATCGTTCCTCGCTTTGGGTTTCCTGATATAACTCAGGATCACCCTATTCTGCTTAGCGAAAAGCAGGAGCAAGCACGCACAGAGATTTTAAATTCATTCTCTCATCAGGGAGTCACCCTTTTGCATGGGATCACAGGAAGCGGAAAAACAGAGATTTACATTGATCTCATCCGAAAAGCCTTGGAAGGAGGCTCACAAGTGCTGTACCTGCTTCCAGAAATTGCGCTGACCACTCAAATTGTTCAGCGTCTTAAGAAAATTTTTGGATCTACAATGGGCGTCTATCATTCTAAATTCTCTGACAACGAACGTGTCGAAGTTTGGAATGGAGTTCTCATGGGGAAGTTTAAGTTTGTGGTGGGGGTGAGGTCATCCATCTTCTTGCCGTTCGATAATCTGGGATTAATTATTGTTGATGAAGAACACGATAGTTCTTACAAGCAACACGATCCTGCTCCACGCTACCATGCCAGGGACGTAGCCATGGTGATGGCGCAACTGCATCACGCGAAAGTGTTGCTGGGCAGTGCCACACCTTCTGTCGAGTCGTATTACCAAACGACACAAGGAAAATACGGATTAGTTACACTCGGAGAACGTTTTGGCGAATCGCAGTTACCCACCATCGAATTTGCCAACGTGGCATTGGAAAAGCAGCGCAAAACAAACAAGGGTGAATTCACCAGTCATTTGCTCCAGGCGATTAAAGAAACTATTTCAAAAAAAGAGCAGGTTATTTTGTTCCAAAATCGAAGAGGGTATTCACCCATGATTCAATGTCAGGATTGTGCCTGGGTACCCAAGTGTATTAACTGCGCGGTGAGCCTCACCTATCATCAATACCGTCATGCGATGATTTGTCATTACTGCGGTTATCGTGAAGACCTGCCTAATCAATGTCCAACTTGCTCGTCCAAAAGAATCCAGACACTGGGCTATGGTACCGAAAAATTAGAGGAAGAATTACAACTCTTCTTTCCCGATGCCAAAGTACAACGAATGGATCTGGACACTACACGATCGAAATCAGGATACGAAAATATCATTGAAGGATTTGAGCAGGGCGAGACGGATATTCTTGTAGGTACGCAGATGGTGACCAAAGGGCTTGACTTTGATCAGGTGAGTTTAGTAGGCGTCTTTGATGCCGATAGAATGATGCATTTCCCGGATTTCCGATCTCATGAAAGGGCCTTTCAACTTACCACACAAGTAAGTGGCCGCTCGGGAAGGCGTGCCAAAAAAGGAACGGTTGTCATACAGACTTCTAATCCAGACCATCCTTTGTTTTCCTATGTGATCAAGAATGATGTTGTTGGTTTTATTCAATCTGAAATTGCAGATCGTAAGGAACACGCCTATCCTCCCTTCTCCAGGCTGATTGCCATAACGATTAAACACATAGATAAGAAGCTTTGCATAGAAAGTGCAGAAGCGTTTACAACTGCAGCAAAAGCAGGATTAAAAGGTATTAAAGTGATGGGTCCTGGTGAACCCATGATCTCAAAAATCAGAAATGAATACCTGATGTCAATTCTCTTGAAAATTCCGCGAGATATGGGTAAGCTCTCAGAAATAAAGTTAAGGCTACAAGTTATCAATGATAAGATTCATCAGGAAAAAGCCTATCGAAGTATCAAGATCGTGTTTGATGTTGATCCGAATTGAAGAGGCTTATAAATTCAACCAATACGTAAGCTTCAATACAATCGCTCTATTCTTAGGCGTGAAATTTTCCGTTGTCGTTCGGTAGTCATAGAAGTAGTTATCCGTATACACAATAAACAAATCCGATACCGGCTTGAAACGCCACTGAAGTCGGGAGTTGATATTTAAATTATCGAACTGACTATTGTACTGAACAGTGGTTGTCCAAAATAGGCTTCTTGATAAGGTTAAGTCAATACGAGGGCCAATCAGCAAGATGTCCGCACTATTGTAAGGCTGCGGCAAACTTACTTTGTTTATATCATAGTCAACGGAAAATACACCATACGGCTGCAGCCGATAGCTAAACGACCCACCAACAGAATAGAGGTTTCCATTGTAATACTCTCCTACTCTTCCCTTAAAGCGATAGGTAAATTTTTTCCGTTGATTTGATCCGAACTCCCACCAGAAATTCTGGTAACGATATTCAGTACCCTGAAGCAATTCAAGTCCTTCGGATTCGGAGGGATCGTAAGAGAACGTAAGTTGGGTATAAGTTTCCTTCAAACCCATGTTTAATTGCGCCCCACTCTGAAAGTTGAGCTGATAGAATAATGTTGTTTCACTATCTGAGAATTTATAAACGTCATCCCACGTAGCTACAGCATAAATTCCAGGTCCATGGTTATTAATAATTTTTGACTTCGGGTACCACACATACCCTACGATAGGGTTGATCTGCTTGTATCCGGTTCGTGGAACAAACCCTGTAGAAGGTTTATAATTCTTTCCAATCACCTGGTGTGTCCAATTGATGAAAAATTTAGGTGTATTATAATTAAAACTGAAACCGTGGCCAAACTGCTCTGAACTTAAATCCTTTCCTTTTGTGCCGGGCTTAAATTGCTGATGAAAAAAAACATTGCCTGTATACTTGTTATCATCAAAGCTATAGTTATAATCCAAACCAGCCGTGCGATCATAATCCTGGGTATTACCAAAATCCTGCTTGTTGACTACAATACCCCGAAGGTTTGAATTGGTACCCACTCTTCGCTGAACCGTAGCAACACCGAAATTATAACTCGGTAAGTTGATATTGTCATCTTTTGCTCCTTGCATATTCAGCACCCCTACTCTCCATTTCCTGTTGATATTGCCACTTAGTCGTGCACCAAAAAGAATTTTGTTCTGAACGTACAGGCCTGTCGAAGTATCCTGAGCCAGTCCAATCCTTCGGGAGAAAAAGGGACGTACTACCTGACTACCATAGTCTGCGAATAAGTCCTGATTTTCCAGGAAGAATTGTCTTCGCTCCGGAAAAAACAATTCAAAGCGGTTGAGGTTGGTTTGTTGTTGATCTACTTCCACATTAGAAAAATCAGGATTTACAGTAACATCAAGATTAAGTGAAGAAGACACCGCTATTTTCGCATCTCCTCCAAATGTAAATTTCGAATCCGTATCCGTTGAGGCTGAAAAATCTTTGGACGCGCGCTGTGCTACATAAGGGATAACTGAAATATTAGGACCCGGATGTTTTAATGGTTCGTCCCAAATCAACTTTCCATGATAGTTAAGGGCGAAGACAGGAAATATTCTCGGTACCCTGGCCCACGGTGCGCGTTCATTCGTTTGGCTGTCTTGTCGAAAAAAATTGATATTCCACTCCCGTGCTCCTGCCTTAAAGCGAATCGTCTTAAAGGGAATAGCAAACTCAGCGATCCATGCATTGTGATGAATCTTCACCGCATTATACCATTTATTATCCCAACTGAAATCCACAGCCCGATCAAAATCTGCTCCCCCTGCGGACACCAATCCTTCTCGCTGCACTCCTACCGGATTAGTGCCGAAGGTAAATGCATTCGTCAAATCCTGAAATGTATCAATAATGATAGCAAATAAATCTAATCCCTGTCCACGAAAGTCTCTGCGTAAAGACGGGACAACAAATTTTTCAGGGTTATCGCTATAACAGATTGCAGCAAAGTAAATGAACTCATCATCGTACGTAGCACGAACTACTGTTTTTGCTTTCGCATAGGAAGAGTCAAACGGAAACTGTTGATGAAAATTAATGGCCGAATCCGCTAGGTACCAGGCTTCCTCGTCCAGAATTCCGTCCAGCCGGATGGCAGTTTTGCTACGTTGAATGTGCAGTATTGGCACGTCATCTTCCGTCTGACCAAAACTCTCTAAGGGAGCGATATCAAAAAATACTAACGATACTAAAATTCCCAGAAAACGGTTTTTCATCCCAACCTTTACGGAAAATGAGTCAGTAAGTTGGTGCGCAGTGAGTTAATAAGATGTTAATCTGAAAAGTGGTGGTTAATCCATTTGAACGGCAATCTCAATTTAAAATATCCCAATCATCGTTGAGCAAGGGGATAGCATGGTGAGCCGTAAGATCAAACTGACAGGGTACAACAGAGATATAATTATTGGCGATCGCCCATTCATCGTTATCCTCTCCTTTATCAAAATTCACAAAGTTGCCGGTCATCCAAAAATACCTTCTCCGGTTGGGATCAAATCGTTGATCAAATTCTTCTACCCATTTCGCATTGGCCTGACGGCAGATTCGTATGCCTTTGATTGTTTCACTTTTTTTTCGGGGAAAATTTACATTTAACGCAACTCCTTTGGGCAAGCCTTTATCTAAGACCTGCTTTACAATTTTTTTTATATACTCCCGGGTATGTGAAAAATCCGGATCCGATCCATAATCACAAAGTGAAAAACCAATAGCGGGTGTTCCTTCGATAGCCCCTTCAATAGCCGCGGACATCGTTCCGGAATATAAAACGCTGATGGACGTATTACTCCCATGGTTGATGCCACTGACAATGACATCGGGTTCGCGTTCCTCTTTTAAAACAAAGTGCCTCGCCATCTTCACACAATCTGCAGGTGTACCGGAACATTCAAAAGCCCGCACGCCATCAAATATGGAAGTCTCTTCCAATCGCAGGGTGTCCCCTACTGTTATAGCATGACCCATTCCCGATTGCGGACTATCCGGGGCGACAACGATGACATCACCCAACTCCTTCATCACCTCCACCAGGGTTTTTATTCCTTTGGAGGTAATTCCATCATCATTAGAAATCAAAATCAAAGGCTTTGTCATTACTTAGTTAGTTATGTTACACAAAACAATAAATAGGCATGTCATTTCGAAGGAAGTCCCGAAATCTAATTATGGAAAATAAATTGGTAGATTTCTCGCTCACGCTCGAAATGACTTTGACTGTTTTGAGTAACATCAATTAATTATTAAAAAGCGAATTATAGTAGCCTACTACTTTTGCAGCATCGTATTTATTGTCGGTCTTCAGTTTGTTGGATTTAATGAATTTTTCAATTTCTTCCCTTCTGTTTTCCAACAGATCCACTAAACCACTCTTCTTATTTCCCAATTCCTGAATTGTTCCATTCTCCTTCAAGAAGAAAAACTTATCCGCCATCACCAGCTTTGAATAGGATCCATAATAGAAGGATGAATAGGTTCGGTATTCCATTGACTCGCGGCTAAGTAATGTAATCTTTCCCTCTTCTAAAAGTTCAAAAAATATAGGTGCCTTGTATTGCGCTGAGGTTGTGTAGGGAAGGGAATAAAATTGCCGATAGCGCTTGACAGTGCCATCAAAAATTTCAAAGAAGACGACTTTGCGTGATGTGAACGTTTCGATTCGTTTATCAGCCTCAAGCTGCAGAAGGTCTGTTTGCATATTGTATTTTAACTTCCCCTTCAGCGTATCTCCAGACTCCAGCACCATTTTCCCATCATGCCAATATTCGTAGGCAAATTCCTGAGCTCTTGCGGCAGAACTCCCCAGAAAATCTATCACAAATAGTAAGAGGATTATACGCATTAGACTATTCAACTCCGAAAATTCACAGTTTGCCGATATGATAAATGGTTGGTCACTTATAGAATCAATGCTTTAAGATATTGTGTCCGAGTTTATCTCGTTTTGTCATCAAATACTTCTCATTATGTTGGTTGGGTTTAATTTCAATCGTAACATTTTCCACAATCTCCAATCCATATCCCATCAGCCCTACTCTTTTCTTAGGATTATTTGTAATCAATCGGATTTTGCTTATCCCCAGATCATGGAGAATCTGTGCACCAATTCCATAGTCACGGTTGTCCATATCAAATCCCAGCTGGATATTGGCTTCAACCGTATCCAGTCCCTCTTCTTGCAATTTATATGCCTTTAGTTTATTCAGCAATCCGATTCCCCTACCTTCCTGTTTCATATACAGCACAACGCCTGACCCGTTCTCCTCTACCATCTGCATGGCGCTATGCAATTGCGAACCACAGTCGCAGCGGCATGAGCCGAATATATCACCGGTAACGCAAGATGAATGTACACGGACTAGCACAGGTTCGTTTTTCTTCCAGGTACCTTTGATCAATGCCATGTGTACTTCGCCTGTATTAATTTGTTCAAAAGCAGCAAGCTTAAAGTCACCATAAGCTGTCGGCATATTTACGTCAACGTGCCGCTTGACCTGCTTTTCTGCATCCATGCGAAAGGCAATCAAATCTTTTATACTGACCAACTTCAACCCAAACCGATCCGCTACTTTTCGTAAATCAGGAAGTCGTGCCATGGTGCCATCTTCATTCATGATTTCTACCAGCACTCCTGCCGGACGAAACCCTGCCAGTTGCGCGAAGTCGATGGCGGCTTCCGTGTGACCGGCTCTTCTCAACACTCCTTCCTTTTTTGCTCTGAGTGGAAAAATGTGCCCTGGTTTACCAAGCTCTTCCGGTTTAATTTCAGGATCGACTAGTGCTTTGATGGTTTTAAACCGATCATGAGCAGAAATTCCTGTGGTACAGCCATGGCCAATCAAATCCACTGATACCGTAAACGGGGTTTCAAAGGCCGCAGTATTTTTTCCAACCATTAATTCAAGCCCTAACTCTACACAACGGTCTTCATTCAGGGGTGCACAGATTAAGCCTCTGCCGTGTGTGGCCATGAAATTGATGATCTCAGGCGTTACACTTTCAGCTGCGCAGACAAAATCGCCTTCGTTTTCCCGATCCTCATCGTCTACAACAACGATCACTTTCCCATTCTTAATATCTTCAATAGCTTCGGCTATCGTATCCAATTTTATCTTATTACTCATGTTTATTTCAATTATTGCCCTGCCCTTCAGGGCAGGGTTTCCGTTTCAACTGGCACAGGGCTTTAGCCCTTTCCACTAGTCTTCAAAATTATAGCTCCTTATAAACTCATCATACTCCTGCTGAAAAGTCTTTTTTTGATGATGTTCTTCCTGATTATCAATATAACGATTTACAGCCTCCCTCTGCGATTGACTGACCGAAACAGCAAAGTACTCATCCTGCCATCCAAATTTCTCACCCCAGGTCAGGTTTCTATTACCCCAAAAGGAAGATTCACCCTTTAATAAATTCATTACTGTGGCAATATTTTGATCAGCAGACAAAGAAATCAAGCAGTGCAGATGATCAAGCCATCCATTCACATTAATCAAATGAATATTTTTCAGGACTGCATATTCCCTGATGTGCAGACACAAGGCATCCTTATTTTTTTTATCCAAGAGAGGTTTTCTATCCTTCGTGGCCCAAACCGCGTGAATCAATATTCTTACAAAGGGCATGACTACTTATTTTGTATTCAAGGGCTGAAGCCCTACACATTAATTTTACAATCTTTAGCCCCGCCCTAAAGGGCGGGGCTACTCTTATCTCTAGTACAAAACAACTTCTCATCACTTGAGTTCCAAAAAGCATTACTTAGAAACTACAATGCCCAACAAGCCGGCAAGTTCCAGCTCTGCTTGCTTCAGCCCGGCCTGCGTTTTAAGGCAATCTCCTAATTTGTCTAAGTCACCACCTGCTTCTACCCTTTTCAATTCCTGAAGATTGTCCTCCATCATTTTCTGAACTACCCTGAACTTCAGGCGCAGCACATTGGAGTACGCCAGTTCATTTAGTATCTCAGGCTCCTTCGGAAAATAAATTTGGTATTTATCATTCCAATGTTTGCTGGTTTCATACCGGCTGGTGACCAAATCGCTAACCATATTCTTAATGGCAGCCGTCCCTTTGGAAATGAAGTAATCGCTATTCACGAGCTCTCCTTTTGATAACCCCTCTTTGAACTTCTCATAGATTTCGCGGAAGACGGCATTTGTAAACTCAACGTCCTCCAATTCGTGAACAAGAAAATCAGAAAGGTTCTGGCTTTCTCCCTCCGCTTGATTGTTTACTAAATTTTTATCGGCATAGTTTAACAGCAAACGGATGGTCTCTCTCTCCTGATACTGCACCATGCTTTGTGAGTTGATCTTCGTTGGCGCAATAATTTCTTCTATCAGTTCCTCAGGAGAAGGTGGTTCATCTCCTTCACGCAGTTTCTCTTTTTCTCTCTTTCTACGCTCCTGAATTAAAATTTTATTCAACTCGGTAAGAAGGACTCCTTCCGAAATCCGAAGCAAGTTGCTCGTCTCCTGAATATAGACTGAGCGTTTTACCGGATCTGGTATTAAAGCAATACTATTGACAATCTCCTTGATGGATTCTGCCTTTCGAATAGGGTCGCCTGCGGCTTCCGTGGCAAACAAGTCAGCCTTGAAAGAAATAAAATCTTTTGCATTCTCCTTTATGAATTTGGCGAATGCCGTACTGCCTACTTTTCGTGAATAACTATCTGGATCCTCACCATCCGGAAATAAAGCGACTCTCACATTAAGTCCACCTTTCAAAATCAGATCGATGCCACGCAAGGCTGCTTTGATGCCGGCTGCATCTCCGTCAAAAAGCACCGTAACGTTTTCGGTAAACCTTCGGATAAGTTTGATTTGTTCTTCTGTCAGGGCTGTACCTGACGAAGCAACTACATTTTCTACATCGGACTGATGAAGTGAAATGACATCCGTATATCCCTCCACCAAAAAACAATTGTCATGCTGACGGATCGCATTCTTGGCCTGGTATAACCCGTAGAGCACATCACTCTTATGGTAGATATCGGTCTCCGGTGAGTTGATGTATTTAGGCTGGTTCTTATCTTTGCCCAGCATGCGCGCGCCAAAAGCTATGACCTTGCCTGAAATATTGTGAACCGGAAATATGACTCTTCCCCTGAAGCGATCATAGGTACTTCCATCTTCCTTCTTAACGACTAGTCCCGTTTTCTCTAGCAGCTCTTTATTATATCCTTTCGCTATGGCTTCGTTGCTGAAATGCTCCCATCCTTCTAATGCAAAACCCAATTCAAATTTCTGAATGATCTTATCGTTGAAGCCCCGCTCTTTAAAATAGCTAAGACCAATACTCCTTCCCTCCTCGTTATTGATAAGAATATCCTTATAATAATCTTTGGCAAAGTTCATGAGAATGTAGAGGCCCTCACGTTCGCTTTGCTGCGCGGCTACCTCATCCGATACCTGATCTTCCTTTATTTCAACACCGTATTTTTTGGCGAGGTAGCGAATAGCCTCCACATACGTTGCCTTCTCATGCTCCATGATAAAGGTGAAGGCATCTCCGCCTTTGCCGCTACTGAAATCCTTAAAAATTCCTTTGGCTGGAACTACATAAAAAGAGGGCGTCTTCTCATTATTAAACGGACTTAAGGCTTTGAAATTCTGACCGGACTTCTTTAGCGTGACAAAATCGCTGATCACATCCACGATGTCAACGTGGCTCTTTACTTCCTCTATTGTATCCCTTGAAATCATTCCAAAAATTGAACCCCAAAGATACCTTTTTTGGCGTATGGTGGATAGCCCTGTATTTTCAAAAGGCTTCAAGCTATTAGCTGCTAGCTTGAGGCCTGAGACTTGTAGTAAATTGTAACACACTTAAGTGATAATCAAAATAGTATCTATTCTCTCTTTCATTTAAATTGCGTCACTTTTAACTAACGTATGGCCTTTTCAAAATCAGATATACTCAAGGCGCTCTCGACCGTCAACGACCCAGACCTAAAGCGTGACCTGGTGACGCTCAATATGATCAAAGACGTTGATGTGTTTGAAAACAATGTGAGCTTTACCGTAGTGCTCACCACCCCGGCTTGTCCGCTAAAAGAAAAAATAAAAGGTGACTGTATCGAGGCCGTTGAAGCCGTAACAGGAAAGAGTGTAGCGCTAAATATTAAGATGACCTCCTCTGTTACTTCGACCAGAGATAATACCCCCCTTCTTCCCGGAGTTAAAAATATTATTGCTGTGATATCGGGCAAAGGCGGCGTTGGAAA